>JBBSLP010000008.1:0-114994 GCA_038255145.1 Acidimicrobiales bacterium | reverse complement strand
GCTTGGCGGTAGCAAACCAGTTCAGTGGCCGCGGTACCCCTTCGCCCGGGCTGTTCAGGCGATTCGACGTCGATTCGCCTGAACACGGTCGGCGGGCAAGATGGGGCCGGCGCTGCGCATCGGATCGCCTCCGCTGGTCCTTCAGATCCGAACGCACTCCCGGCTGGCGGGAGCCCACCGCCAGGGTCAGCTGGCGCCTCGGGCCAGGAGCACCGAGGGGAGGGTCTTGAGCACGATGGACAGGTCCGTCAGCAGCGACCAGTTGTCCACGTAGTAGAGGTCGAGGCGGCTGTACTCCTCGAAGGAGGTGTTCGAGCGGCCCGATACCTGCCACATGCCGGTGATGCCCGGCTGCACCCGCAGGCGGTCACGCAGCTCGGGAGCCCACAGGGCGGCCTCCTCGGGCAGGGCGGGACGGGGGCCGACGAGGCTCATCTCGCCCCGCAGCACGTTCCACAGCTGGGGCAGCTCGTCGATGGAGGTCTTGCGCATCAGCCGGCCCATCCGGGTGACCCGGGGGTCGTGCTTGATCTTGAAGAGGGGGCCGTCGGCCTCGTTCTGCGCCACCAGCTCGGCCCGCAGGGCGTGGGCGTTGGGGACCATGGTGCGGAACTTGATGACGTCGAACAGGCGGCCGTCGCGACCCACCCGGTTCTGGCGGTAGAAGACCGGCCCCTTGGAGTCGAGCTTGAGCAGCACGGCCACGGTCACCATGGGCAGGGCCAAGAGCGTGAGCGCCGCACCCGAGGCCAGCAGGTCGAAGCCCCGCTTGGCCAGGGAGCGCCAGCCCGACTGGTGGAAGGGCTCGAGGTACATGACCGGGAAGCGGCCCAGGGGGCGGATGGTCAGCCGCTCGACGGCGATGTCGGGAAGGGTGGGGGAGAGCTCGACGTGGATGCCGTTCTTGAGCAACTGGCGCACCAGGGGCTTGGTCAGCCCGACGTCGATGGCCGACGCCGCGATCATGACGCTGGCCATGTCGTTGTCCCGGGCCGTCTGCACCACGGTGTCGAGGCCGCCGAGGACCTCTTCGGGGTGGGCGTTGCGCACGTGGCGGTCCACCGCGATGTAGCCGACGAAGCGGTAGCCGAGCGAGGGGTCCTTGTCGACCATCCGGCGCAGCTCACGGGCCTCGGCGTTGTCGCCCACGATGAGCAGGGGGCGCAGCCGGCGACCCTCGCGGCGGGCCTTGGCGAAGGTCTGGCGCACCAGCTCCCGCTCGGCCATCAGCATGGTGACGCCGAAGAGGAAGCTGTAGAAGACGAAGTCACGCTGGACGCTGATGAAGCGCCACACCCCGGGGATGACCATCAGGGAGGCCGTGCCCACCAGGGAGGCGGCGGCGATGCGGCGGAACTCCTGGGTGCGCTTGGCCAGGAAGCGGGCCTGGTAGGTCCGGTACTTGACCAGGGCGGCGAGCCACACGGGCAGGGAGAGCAGGATCAGGCGCCACGTGCCCCCGGCCTGGTCGGGCGAGGGGCGGCCACCGGTGTGGGCGGCCAGGAACTGGGCGATGGCCAGGGCGGCGACGATGGTGACCAGATCGGCCAGCACCAACATGCCCTTGACGAGACGGGCCGAGAGGCCGGGGCCACGCCGCGGGGTCTCCACCAGCCCGAGCTGGCGAACCGTCGCCGGAGCGGGCTGGGTGAGTTGCCTCACGGGTGAGAGCTGCGATGCGCCCGCCGCGCTCGGTGCTCCTGCCCGGTATGTGCTCAAGGTCTTCATATCTCCTACGTTCTCCGACCTGTGCGGCGCCGGTACCGAGGCGGTTGACAGGCCGTCGTGCCCCCAGTTGGAACTGGTTCTGCGATGACCGGCCACGCTACGACTCGCTTCCGCCTGCGAGCCGCAACATCCCGCTCCGGAGAGCACGACGTATAGGACCACTGCGAACGATAGGGGCTGGGGATTTTGGGTCAACCCCGGGGACGTGCCGGTTGTGTGAAGGCCCGGGGGCCGAAGCGGCCCAGTCGGCGCCGCTCCGGGGACGTCGTGCCTGCCAGAACGGCGCTCCATCGGTAGCCATCACGCCCGCTCGGGCCTGGTGGGCTGATCTACCCAGAGGCCCGAACGCCGTTGTCGGTGGGGCCGTTCCTGGGACCCGCCCGGGTCCCACTCCGAGCCCGCGACCCGGGACCTCCTGCACGCCGTTCGACGACCACGTTCACGGCCGCCGCGGCGTCATCTCGCCACCGTCGCGTTGACATCTCGGTGTCGCTGCCGTGACAGACGGCCTCGGCGCGCCCGTCAGCGGGCGATGAGGGCGAGGCGCTCGTCGAGGATCGCGGCCAGGGCGTCGGCGCGGTGGTCCCACGAGTTGGCCTCGGCCAGGGCCCGACACGCTTCGGGCGTGGCGATGCCGGCCAGGGCGGCCTCGGTGGCCTCGATGAACGCGTCCACGCCGTCGGCCAGCTGCACGCAGGGCTCGAGGCCCTCGAGCCCGGGCAGGGGGGTGGAGACGACGGGCCGGCCCGACGCCAGGTAGTCGAACACCTTGAGGGGGAACGACGACCGGTTGAAGGATTCCATCAGGTACGGGACGATGCCCACGTCGAAGCGGTGGGCCCAGGCCGGCAGCTGCGACCAGGGCTGGGGGCCCACGGCGTGCAGGTTGGGCGCGGTGGGAAGGTCCACGGTCACGTCCCCGGCGAGGACGAACTGCCAGTCGGGGCGGGCCGTGGCCAGTGCGGCCACGAGGTCGACGTCGAGGCGCCAGGAGACGGCGCCCAGGTAGCCGATGACGGGACCAGGTCGCAGATCGGGCAGCGAGGTGATGCCCGGTTCGGCGAAGTGCGCGACATCGGCCCCGTTGGGCAGGAGCACCGACGCGGGGTTGTGGGCGGCCGAGTCGGCCAGCAGAGGCGGTGACACGGCCACGACCAGGTCGGCTCGGCGCAGCAGCCGCTCGTGGCGGGCCTCCTCGTGGCGCACCGACATGACGTAGTTGGCGTTGGCCGCGGCGTCGCGCCGCCAGTACACGGTCAGCTGGCGCTCGACGCTGGGCAGCAGGCCACGGGCGGGGGCGAACGTGATCATCACCCGGGACCGGGGCAGCACCTCGTCGGCCGCCCGGGACACCTGGCGGGCGATGAGGGGGTCGCTGAGCAGCGCCAGCCGGGGCCGGTCCGGTCCGGGCAGGGCCAGGGGCTGGATCTTCCACAGCCGCTCGCCGATCTGCTCGACGCGGGCCCGCAACGACCGGGCCCCCCGGTGCACGGGTAGGGGCCGCTCGACCACGAGGACCCTGTGGTCGCGGGCCAGGGCCCGGGGCAGGTGGGTGTCCGAGAACGGCGGTTCACCGTCGAAGGGCATGCCGCAGACGACGATGGCCCCCCAGGTCTCCTCGTGCCCCGATGAGGGCGAGGGTGAGGGGACGGCATCGGGCTGGGTGAGTTCCGTCGGTAGCAGCAAGTTCACGTTCTGGAGGGGGGTCGAGGGCGAACCTCCTGTACCCATTGTGGGGGACGAGGTCCGCAGATCGGGCGACCGCCGGCCAAAACGTGATCCGACCTGCACGTTGCGGAAGGGTCCAGGAGGCGCACCGGACCGACCTCGGTAGCCTGCCACCGTGCCTGGTGCAGGCACGGGCGGCGGACGGAGCGGAGCGGCAGTGGTCAGCATCGTCATCCCAGCGCACAACGAGGAGCAGGTCATCGGCCGGTGCCTGGCCTCGGTCCTGCGCGACGCGGAACCGGACGAGTTCGAGGTCATCGTCGTCACCAACGGCTGCACCGACCGCACGGCGGAGATCGCCGGTGGCTTCCCCGGGGTGCGGGTGGTCGATTCCCCGGTGGCCTCCAAGCCGGCGGCGCTGAACCTGGGCGACCAGGTGGCCACGTCGTTCCCCCGCCTCTACGTGGATGCCGACATCGAGGTGGGCACCGCCGCGGCGAGGGCGGTGGCCCGGGCCCTGACCGAGGGCAGCTGCCAGATCGCCGCCCCCCGGCTGCGCCCCGAGCTCGAGGGCCGGTCGTGGGCCATCCGGGCCTACTACGACGTGTGGACCCGGTTGCCCTATGTGCAGCACGACCACGTGGGCAGTGGGTTCTACGCCCTCAGCGAGCACGCCCGGTCCCTCTTCGTCGACTTCCCCGACACCATGGCCGAGGACTTCTTCATCCACAGCCTGGTGCCGGCGTCGGCCCGACGATGCCTGTCCGAGCACCACTTCACCACCCACCCGCCGTACTCGTTGCGCAGCCTGATCAAGATCCAGGCCCGCATCCAGGCCGCCAACGCCCGCAACCACGAACTGTTCGCGTCGTCGGCCGATGACCTGAACCTCGAGCACAAGGCCGCGCTGCTGCGCCTGGCCCGCCAGCCGGCGATGGTTCCCAAGGTGGCGGTGTACGGCCTGGTGACGGTGGCGGCGAAGGTCAAGGCCCGCCAGCGCAACCGGTCCGCAGCTGTCGGGGTGTGGGACCGCGACGACACCGCTCGGGCCCAGGCCACCACCCGCGGCTGAGCCGAACAGAGGAGAGCACATGCGCGCCGGAGGCAACCCCGTCGCCCGCGTCGGCAAGGCGCTGGCCTCGACGCTCGACCCCCGCAACTACGTGCACGGCCTCAAGCTCCTGCACCACTACAACTACACCCACGTCAGCCAGGTGCGCCTGGCCACCATCGGGCCTGGCGCGCGCGTGGCCCCCAACGTGTCCATCACCAACGGCGAGCGGGTGCAGATCGGCGCCCGGACCGCCATCGGGGCCCGTTGCCACCTGTGGGCCGGCAACAAGGCCGGTCGGGTGATCATCGGCGAGGACGCCCTCTTCGGCCCCGAGGTCTTCCTCACCGCCTCCAACTACGGGGTCGAGCCCGGCACCCCGCCCATGTACCAGGACACCATCGAGGGTGACGTCGTCATCGGCGCCGGCGTGTGGCTGGGGGCCAGGGTCATGGTCATGTCCGGCGTGACCATCGGCGACGGTGCCGTGGTCGGCGCCAACTCGGTGGTGACCCGGGACCTGCCCGCCAACTGCATCGCCGCCGGCACCCCGGCCCGGATCGTGGGCTGGCGCGGTGCCCCTCCACCCGAGGCCCTGGACGCGGCCAGCCCGCGAGAGGAATCAGATGCCCTCCACTGACACCACCGACACGACCACCGACACCACCGACACCACCGACACGACGTTGGCCGCCGCCGGACACGACGGCGGGCTGCGGCCCGAGGTCTCGGCCCTGATCATCGGCTACAAGACCCGGGACGAGCTGGCCCGGTGCCTGCCCTCGCTCTACGCCGGGGCCGAGGGGGTGCGCCTCGAGGTCATCCTCGTCGACAACGATTCGGGGGACGGCACGCCGGACCTCGTGGCCGAGGCCTTCCCCGACGTCGAGCTCATCGTGCTCGACGAGAACATCGGCTTCGGGCGGGCCGTGAACCTGGCTGCGAGCCACGCCCGGGGCGAGTTCGTGCTCCTGCTGAACCCCGACACCGAGGTCCTCCCCGGCGCCGTCGCCGCCCTGGTGGCGTGCGCCCGGGCCCATCCCGAGGCCGGGCTCGTGGGCGGACGGACCCTGCAGGAGGACGGCCGTCCCGAGCCGTCGTCGTGTTGGGGCCGGCCCACGCTGTGGAGCACGTTCTGCTTCTCCACCGGCCTGTCGACCGCCCTGCGTCGGTCGTCCACCTTCAACCCCGAGGACCTGCCCGGTTGGGATCGCATGGACGAGCGTGAGGTGGGCATCATCACCGGCTGCCTGCTCATGGCGTCCATCGATGCCTGGCGGTCCCTGGGTGGCTTCGATCCCCGCTTCTTCATGTACGGCGAGGACACCGACCTCAGCGTGCGGGCGTGGAAGGCGGGCTATCGGCCCCGCATCACCCCCGACGCCCGGGTGATCCACACCCTGGGGGCATCCTCGGCCCCCACCGCCCGGCGGGTGATGATCATGCGGGGCAAGGTGACCCTGGCGGCCAAGCACTGGCCGCCACGCCAGGCCCGGTTGATGATCGCCATGTTCCGGGCCGGCGTGGGACTGCGGGCCGGACTGGGCTGCGTCGTGCGGACCGTGCGGCGCGGCGGCGACGAGAGCCAGTGGGAGGGCACGTGGCGCCTCCGGGCCGACTGGCTGGGGGGTTACCCCCCCGTCGGGGCCACGGCGGGGGCGTCGCTGGCGCCGGCGTCATCGGTGGCTGGGGCCCGGCCGAACAGCCGGTCGTAGACGCCGACGTAGGAGCGTGCCGAGGTCTCCCACGACAAGGACTCCTCGATGCGCTGACGGCCGGCCGCTCCCATGCGGGCCCGGCGCCGGGGGTCGCTGAGCAGGGCTTCGATGGCGTTGGCGTAGGCGACCACGTCGTTGCCCCCCACGTAGTGGGCGGCGGGGCCGGCCGACACCCGGGCCTCGTGGAGGTCGAAGGACACCACGGGTAGCTCGAACGCCATGTACTCCAGGGTCTTGTTCATGGTGGAGCGGTCGTTCATGGGGTTCTTGGGGTCGGGGGACAACCCCAGGTCGGCCGTGGACAGGTAGCGGGTGATCATGTCGTCGTCGGCCCGACCCGTGAAGGTCACGTGGTCCTCGAGGTAGAGCTCCTTGGTCAGCGTCTGCAGGTCGTCGAAGCAGTCGCCGAAGCCCATCAGCGCGAAGTGGATGTCGCGCCGCTGGCGGTGGTGCACCAGCACCTCGGCCGTGCGCAGGACCAGGTCGACACCGTCCTGGGGCCCCATGATGCCCAGGTAGGCGCACAGGTAGCGGCGGCCGTTGCGGGTCGAAGGGTCGGGTCGGCTGCGACGCATGGTGTCGGCCCGGGGACCGCTGCGCACCACGGTCACGTCGTCGCCGGCGCGGTGGCCACGACCCATGGCCACGTCCTTGAAGGACTCGTTGGTGGCGATGACGTGGTCGGCGGTCCTGTAGGTGCCCTTCTCCAGGAGGAGGAGCGTCTTGAGGATGGCCTTGTTGGGGCGGGCGAACCGGGCCGCGTAGAGCTCGGGGCACAGGTCGTGCTGGTCGTACACGAAGCGCACCCCCTGGCGGCGCAGGTGCTGCATCAGCAGGAAGAACGTGTCGGGGGGGTTGCAGGCCTGCACGGCGTCGATGGGGTCCACGGCGTGGATGGCCCGCAGCCGGCGCGCCGTCTGCACCAGGCAGTAGGCGAACTCGTAGCCGAAGGTGACGACGCCGTCCGCGGGCGGCGGCGGATCGTACTTGTGGATCTTGACCCCGTAGATGACCTCGAAGTCGGGGTCCCCCTCGCCACGCGGGCAGATGACCGACACCCGGTAACCGGCGTCCACCAGGGCGCGGCACTCGAGCCAGACGCGACGGTCCAGGGGGACGGGGAGGTTCTGGACGATGATGAGCACGTGCTGCATGGCCGTTCCGCCCGGGGTCGTTCGGCGTACAGGGGGATACCGATCAGGCTGTGAGGAGCTGGGGGCGCGTCAGACGCCACAGCGCACCCACGGCGCCGATCAGGAGGAAGACCACCATGCCCGTCGTCGGGAAGACGAGGGCGTCGTAGGTGGCAAAGGTCGCCGCATGGGCGACGAGGCCAGCGAAGAGCGCCTGAGCCAGGCTCCGGGTGCTCGCGCTGACGTTCCGCTTCCTGATCACCTGGGCTGTGGCCAGCCCCGAGATCAGGAACAGCACCAAGCCGACGAGGCCGATGAGGCCGGTCTCGATGACCGTGAGCAGGTACTGGTTGTCGAGGAAGTCGTAGAGGCTGGGTAGGAAGGTGCCGAAGCCGCGGCCGGTGAATGGGCGCTGGCTGAAGAACGTGTCCAGGTAGTGGTAGTCGTCGGTGCGGGCGGTGACCGAGGGGTCGACGCCGGCGCCGGTGAAGAACGAGCGGATGGTACCCAGCAGGCCGGGGACGGCAACCGTCATGGCCATGGCGCTCACCAGGCCCAGGGCCACGACCTGGAGCTTGCGCCCGGCAGGGAGGGCGGGCAGGAAGCACGCCCCGGCCAGGAACAGGGCCAGGAAGCCCGAGCGGGATACGGCCAGGGGCATGGCGAAGCCCATGAGCACCACCGGCGCCCAGCGTCGAACCACGCCGCGGTCGGTGTCGACGAAGGCGTAGTGCAGGGCCAGGGGCAGGAGCGAGGCCACGATCACGGAGAACTCGATGGGGTGCCCGGCCGTGCCTGCGACGCGGGTGAAGGTGCCGCGCAGGAACGAGCTGGTGAACTCGGGCGCGTTGTAGGTCAGTCCCGGCGGGTGGATGGCCTGGGACAGGTCGAACTTGGCGAAGAACTGCAGCAGGGCCACGGTCGACATGAAGGCGGCGCCGTCGACGACCCGGCGGAGCAGGATGTCCAGCCGCAGCCGCGAGGTGACCCCGTCACAGCACAGCAGCAGGAGGCCCGAGTAGCCCAGCCAGGTGATGAGGGTGCGGTCCGAGTTGCTGCCCTCGAGGGCGGACATGGGCCGGGCCCAACCCGAGGCGTAGCCCACGACGGAGGTGAACAGCAGCAGGGCGGCACCGATGCGGACCGGGTTGTAGCCGGTCATCTGCTGGTGGCCGTTGACCCGGCTGACCAGCCACCACACCAGGGAGGCCACGCCCAGGAGCAGGGCGGGGGTGCCCGCGGCCCCCAGGGGCTCGACCACGAAGCGCTGGGGGATGACGAACATGGCCGCCACGGCCAGGGACAGCACCGTGGTGGGGTCGCCGGGGGAGAGGTAGAAGATGGCGGCGACCACGATGCACACGAGCGCTGCGGCCACCAGCACGGGCAGCCCGACGGCCACGGCCACGCCGACGACGGCCAACGCCCCCGCCCACACCAGCGGCCGTCCGGGGGACGGTGCAGCCGGGGGAGGGACGAGGGGGGCAGAGGACCGAAGATCAGTCGCCATCGCTGCGGCGACCCGCGTCGGCCGTGGTCGCCGCAGTGTCACCCCCGGCGTCCTTCTCGTCCTCGTTGACCTCGTTGACCTCGTTGACCTCGGTCTTCCCCGACCTGGCCACGGCAGTGACCTTGGCCGACCCTGTGCCCTTGGCCGTCGAGGTCTCGGGCGCGGTGTCCGCCGATGCCGTGCCGTCGGGGACCGTGTCCTCGGCTGCCGCCGCGTCCGGCGCCTCGGGCGCGTCGGGCGCGTCGGGCGCGTCGGGCGCGTCGGGCGCGTCGCCCTCGGGCTCGGGGCCCGCCGTGCTGAACAGCGAGCGGGCGCTGCGTCGGGTACCGCTCCGGCGGGTGGGCCGGGCCTCGACCTCGACGGGCGTCTTGGTCGCGGCGCCGTCGGCCGTGTCGGCGACGGGCTCCGCGCCCTTCGTCGATGTGGTCGCCGTGGTGGACGAGCCCTCGACACCGGGGGCGGGGGGCCGGTCAGGGTCGGTGCGGCTGGCTGGGTCGGTGACCGAGCCGTCGGCCACGACCACCACGGCGTCCCCGCGGGTGTCGGTGGTGTCGGTGGTGTCGGTGGTGTCGGCGCCCGCCGGGGTGCGATGTTCGGTCGCCGCTCGGGCCGAGGGCGAGACGACCTCGATGCCGGTGGCCCGTCCGGGGGCCTTGCCGGTGTTCACCGAGGGCTTGGACCGGCCCGTGCGCCCGCTACCGGCGGCGCCGCGACCCCGGGCCTTGTCCCCCGACGCGGGGCGGGGCCCCACCGGCTTGGTCACCTCGGTGGACACCCGGGCCTGGACCGGTGCCCGCACCGGGGCCACGTCCTCGGCGGGGGACTCGACCGGGGTCCCCGGGGCGGGCCCGGAGCTGGCCCCCGACGGGGGAGCGGTGGAGGCGGTCCGGTCCGGGGCCGCCTTGTCGTCGCGCCGGGCCGGCGCTGTCCGCTCGGTGTCGGGCCCCGCCGAGCTCGACGCGGTCGACGCCGTCGAGGAGGTCGACGCGGACCCCGCAACCGAGGAGGTCGACGCAGGCTCGGCAGCGCCCTTGGCGCCGGGTTGGGGCTCGTCGCGGCGCAGCTCGGCCTCGGGGCGACGGCGGTTGGTCTCGTCACGTCGGGCCGCAGGCTCGTCACGTCGGGCCGCAGGCTCGTCACGTCGTTCTGGGCGGGCCCGTCGATCGTCGCCGCGGCGGTCGCGGTCGGGGCGTCGATCGTCCTTGCGCTGTTCGGGACGTTCGGTCGTCGGGGTGCTGCGGCCGGTGTTGAAGGTGCGGTCGCGCTGGTCCTCGGGCCGGGACGCGGCGGCCTCGTCGCTCACGGCGTCTTCGAGCAGGGCATCGAGGTCGTAGCCACGATCCACGGTGGCCCGACCGTTGGTGCCGTTGGCCGCGGGCTCGGGCAGCGCGCTGGGCGGCCGGGCCGGTACCGCGGCCGGGTTCGGCTCGGCGATGGCGTACATGCCTGCGGGCGGGTAGGCCACCGGCGCGTAGAGCTGCTGGGCGCTGGGGTAGGGCAGGGCGGCGCCGTAGCCGGGAGGGTAGGGGGCCATGCCCGGCTGCGCCCCGGTGGGTGCCCCCCCGGGGCCGGTGCTGCGCTTGCGGTTGCTGAGCGACTCGACCATGAAGGCGGCGGAGGCCGCGGCCACCGCGCCCAGCAGGGCGATGCTGGCCAGCACCCGGGTCTTGGAGCCGTTCACGACGGTGGCCTCGGCCGGGGGCTCGTCGATGGTCTGGATCGTCACCAGCTCGTCGGTGGGGGCCCGCTGCTCGGCCTGGAGGGAGCGGGCCTGGTTCTCGGCCTCGTCGATGAGGGCCTGGGCGGTGTCGAGGGCCTGCTCGTTGGTCTTGGCGGTGACCTTGAAGTCGAGGGCACCGGTGTTGCTGTCGGCGGTCAGGACGTAGTCAGCGGACAGGCCGGTGTCGTCGAACTGCTTCTGGGTGGTGACCGACTGCAGCCGCCGGGCCACCGCGCCCGACAGGGCCCGGGTGCCGGCGATGACCCAGGTGTTGTTGCTCTGCTGGGCCTGGCCGTTGATCACCTTCTCCTTGGGCGGGATGAAGACGATGGAGGCCTCGGCCTCGTAGTCGGGCTTGATCTGCCCACTCATCACGACCGTGGCGACGATGGCGACGAGCAGGATCGGGAGGGATACGTACCACCGCCGGAACACGGTGAAGATCGCCGTCCACAGGTCCACGAGCTGTCCTCTCTGCTCGTCCGTCCCGCGGCCCCCTGTGGGGGGACGGCGAGCGGACTTCCACTGTCTCCAATGGACCGAGCCGTGGCGGCTGACTCGTCCCTCTGCTCACCCTCGGAGGGCGATCTACCTGGTCCGTTGTCACCGATCGGGCACGGCAACGGACTTGCGACAGTCTACTGCCCAATTGTGGTGATCCGGCCTCGCCGGAGCCCGGTGACCACGGCTGCCCCCTGGTCACACCGGCACCCCGCCACCCCGGCGATAGCGTGCTGCGTCGTGGCCGATGCCCTGCTCAGCGCCAGGTCCGCGGCCGCCGCCGTGGCCAAGTCCGCCATCCGGCGCTTCCCGGGCAAGCTGCCCGCGTACCGGTCGCGACTGGTCGTGCGCCGGGCCACCGAGCTGCCGGGACTGGCGCGCTTCGAGGTGGCCGAGGCCCGCCGGGCGGTGGCGGCGTGGGGCGGCCGGCCCTCGGCCGGTGTGGCCGTCATCGTGCCCACGTACCGCCGTGCCGCACCCCTGGTGGCCGCGGTCGAGTCCGCCCTGGCCCAGACCGTCGCCGACCTGGTGGTGGTGGTGATCGACGACGGGGCCGGCCTGCCGCCCCTGCCGCCCGACCCCCGGGTGAGGGCCTACTCCCTCACCCGCAACTGCGGGGTGGCAGGCGTGGTCCGCAACGTGGGCATCCGGGCCTCGTCGTCGCGGTACCTGGCCTTCCTCGACGATGACAACGTGTGGATGGCCGGCCACCTGGAGACGGCCATCGCCGTGCACGAGGCCGGGGCCGAGCTCACGTACAGCGCCCTCGAGCGGGTGCGTCCCGACGGCACCGTCAAGGACGTGCTGTCGGTCCCCTTCCACCGGGCCACCCTGCGGGAGACGGCCATCTCGGACACGAACACCATCGTCGTGCGCCGGGGACCGGGGGTGCGCTTCTCCCGGGTCCGCGTGCGCCAGGGCGAGTTCCCCCTCGAGGACTGGGAGCTCGTGTACCGGTTGTCGCGGCGCCTGCGCACCGAGCACGTGGCCCGGGCCACGGCCCGCTACCTCATCCACGAGGGCAGCTTCTTCACCGACTGGGACGCGGCCGAGGCCGAGGCCGCCCGCCGGGCCGGCTGATGGCGACCGGGGGGTGGACGTGACCACCTTCACGAGGTGACCACGGCCCGGCGCGCCCGGACCAGACGACGGGCCTGGGCCAGCGCCGGGGTCCCGGGCAACACGACCAGGGCGTAGGCCAGCACGCCGATGGTGCCGCCCACCAGCAACCGGGCCACGGCGGCATCGAGCGTGATGCGCACCACGTGGACGGCGGCGAAGAGGGCCACGCCGCCCAGGGCCGGACGCAGGAGGCGGGGGAGCAACTGGGCCGGACGGATGCCCAGGGACTGCAGCCGCCACAGCAACATGGGCATGGCCACGACGAGGGCGACGGCGAGCTGGGCCACGCCCACGCCCACCAGGCCGTGGTGGATGGCCCCCCACCACATGCCGATCACCAGGCTGACCAGCCAGGCCACCTGGACCACGAAGATGGTGGCGGAGCGGCCCAGTGCGGCCAGCAGCTCGATGCACAGGCCGTAGAACAGGCGCAGGACGCTGACGCCGGCCAGGAAGCGCAGCGCGGTGGCGCCGGTCACCCAACGCTCCCCGTAGGCCGTGGTCAGCACCTCGGGGGCCAACTGGGCGATGAGCATGGCCATGGGCAGGGTGGCGGTGATGAGCAGGGTCGATGCACTGACGAAGGCCCGTTGCACGGCGACGGGGTCGCCTTGGAGGCGGGCGAAGCCGGCCACCGCGGTGCGTCGCATCGAGTAGCTGATCAGCGTCATGGGCCAGTTGGAGATGTTGAAGGCCAGGAAGTAGGCGCCGGCCACGGCTGTGCCCAGGTAGCGGTTGACGATGATGTAGTCGGTGTTGAGGATGAGCTGGCCCATGGCCCCGGCGCCGATGAGGGGGGCGCCGAAGCGGATGAGGCTACGGGCCCGGTCCGGGTTCCAGCTCATGCGCACCCGCACGGGGGAGCGCACCATGAGCAGGGTGGCGGTCACGGCCGACCCGCTCACCTGGGCCGCCGCCAACCCCCAGGGGCCGCCGCCGGCCAGGGCCACGCTGAAGTTGACGATGAGGGCTGCGGCCGTGCCCGCCAGCTCGGACTGGGTGCGCACCCGTTCCTGCAGGGCCCGGGTGATGACCCCGGCGTTGGCGGCGATGAGGCCGTCGATGACCACGGCCAGGGTGGCCAGCCGCACCACCCCCACGGCATGGGACCCCGACGGGGGGTCGAACAGGCCCACCAGGGCCGGCGCCGCGAAGAAGGCGGCCAGGTAGAGCAGCACGCTCGAGCTGAAGGCGATGCTCGACGCCGTGCCCGCCAGCTCGGAGATGCTGTCGTCGTCGCGGTGCCGGGCGATGGCGTGGGCCATGCCCAGGTCGTTCACCGCCAAGAGGAAGCCGGTGATGGTGACGGCGATGGAGTAGGTGCCGAAGTCGTCCTGGTCGAGGATCCGGGCCAGGACCAGGGTCGAGGCGAACACCGCCCCCCGCTGGGCGAACTGGCCGACGAGGGCCCAGCCGAAGCTGCGTCCGATCTGGCGCTTCAGGCTCTGGGGTGCGGCTCCGGGCTGGGGCTTGTCGTCGACCGTCACCGGCGCTGCGAGGTCGTCGTCCACCCCCATAGGTTCGCCCGTGATCGCCGCCACCGTGCGCCCGGGGACCGGAAACCTGTCACACCATGACGATCCGGGACCCCGGCGGGGGTCATCCGGTGCCCGGCGCTCAACGCCGGGGACGGCTGGACGATGCCCGCAGGATGCGGCGGCCCACGGCCCCCCCGCCGAGGAGGACGATCCACACGATCGACGCCATCGACCCGCCCAGGAGCATGCTCCCCAGCCAGGTGGGCGACTGGTCGATGAGCTGGCCGCCACTGCCGGCGGTGGCCCGGGCCTGCTCGACCCAGATGCGGGCCGCCTCTTCGCTCCCGGTCCGATCGGCGGTCCGCTCGACCCCAACGGCGGCGGGTTCCACCAGCCCACCGGTCACCCGGGGCGACAGGCGCGTGGTGTCGACCGTCGCCGCCGATGCCGCCTCGTCCGCCACCGTGGCCGTACCGGTGCTCGAGGCCCGGGAAGGCGGCGCCTGGCCCCGGCCGTCGGTCGGGGTGGTGGCTGAGGGAACGACGACCTCACCCTGGTCTGCGACCTGATCGGCGTCCGGGCCCGGGGCGGGCTCCGCACCCCGCCCGGCGACCTGGTCGTCCTCGTCGACCGGGTCCACGGCGCCGCCGACCGCGGGACCGTCCCGGGGCTCGAGGGTGGGCACGGGGAGGTCGGTGCTGCGATCGGGCAGGGCGGCCGCGGCAGCCCTGTCGGTGGTGGACGGCAGGGGGGGCGTCAGCACGGCACCGGGGACCAGATCAGGTGTGGATGCGGGCCCGAAGGAGTCGTCCGTCGCCGGGTCGCCGGCCGGCCCCGGGGTGTCGCCTGCGGGCTGCAGACCTGGCGGCGATGCGTGGTGGACCTGCCACAGCAAGGCCACGATGGCCCGCAGCACCACGGGATCCCGCCAGTTCAGCTCCCGGAGATCGAGACGGGACCAGTCGAAGGTGCCGCTGTCGACGGCGGCCACGTCGGCGGGGGTGAGGCCGAGGACGGACAGGTCCACCGACGCCGGATCGACGCCGGCGCCACCGGGTTGGCCGGCCGGGGGAGCAGCCGTGCTCGGTGTCGTCGTGCTCGGTGTCGTCGTGGTCGGTGTCGTCGTCGCCGGTGCTGTCGTGATCGGTGCCGGGGTCGCCGGTGCCGTCGTGGCGGGCGCTGGCGGTGTCGTGGTCTCGGCGGGAGCGGTCGTCTCGGGGGGAGCTGTCGTCTCGGGCACTGCCGTGGTCGGAGACGCTTCGGCGGGGCTCATCGCCGGGCCCCGCGGGCACGGCGTCGTGTTCTGGGCCAGGGGGGTGCCGTCGTCCCACACGTTGCACTCGATGACGCCGCTGGCACCGGCGTCGATCGACGCCGGGCCGAAGCGCTGCCCGTCGCGCTGGAACGTGTTGTCGAGGATGCGGCAGTCCACGACGGACTGCATGCAGCGGGCGGTGAAGCCGAACCCACCCAGGAGGTTGCCGGACACGGTGATGTCGGTGATGGGGCCGCTGTCGGACTTGAAGAAGACGGCTGAGTTCCCCTGGGGCCCGTGGTGGGTGATGGTGTTGCCGCTGATGACGACGTTGGTGCCACCCTGCATCTGCACACCGTCGTTGTGGGTGGGCCCCGACGCCGTCATCCCCTCCCACAGGTCGTGGATCCAGTTGCCGGTGACGACGGTGTCGGAGCCCACCTTGACACCGTCGGCCGTGCCCGAGATGTCGTTGGCCTCGACGCGCATGGACGATCCCTGCACCCCCGCCGCCGCGCCTCCCGTGCCCAGCAGGGTGTTGCCGGTGACGGTCAGCCCCGCACCCTCCCGCAGCCACACCACGGGGATGGAGGCCGGGCAGGTGATGCGGGAGTTGCGCACCACGACGTCGTTGGCCAGGACGACCACACAGCCGACCAGGTCCACGCCGTCGAGCACGGTGCCGTCCACGTCGATCACGTAGTGGGCGTCCTCGGGCAGGGGGGTCAGCGCCGTACCGGCGGTGACACCCGTGTTGTCCGGACCCGGCCAGGCCGGCTGGCCCTGGGCATCACCGCTCCGATGTACGAAGGGGACGATGACGGCGACCAGGAACACGAGCAGGAGGACGTTGCAACGCCGAACCATGAGCCCCGCCTCCCGTCACCGACCTGGTACTTCGCCGCCGGCCCGCCGACGGTCGACCGGTACGCCGCGCCGGTCATCGGGGCCTGTTGGGGTCACCCGACGAGGTCACGTTACGACAGACCGTTGTGATATCGCAACGAAAACGCAAACTGATGACCAGAAACCGTCATGACCAGCACGAGGCACGAGCGACGGCAATGGGTCGATGTCCCACGTGGTGGGCGCCGTCCCCCATCGGGGGGAGCTGCTGCTGACCATCGATAGACTCCGGCCGAAGGACGCTCCCGATGTCCCCTGGAAGGCGGGCTCCGTCCAGGGACGGGAGTGACGGCATGGTCTTCTCCTCGGTCCAGTTCCTCTTCTTCTTCCTCCCCGTGGTGCTCGGCGCCTACTTCGTGGCCCCCAAGCGGGCCCGCAACGCCGTGCTCCTCGTGGCCAGCCTGCTGTTCTACCTGTGGGGGGCAGGGGAGCTGGCGCTGCTGCTGGTCTTCTCCATCCTGCTCAACTACGGCTTCGGCCTGGCCGTGGGCGCGCGGCAGGACCGGGGTGACGAGCGGGGCGCGAGGCGGCTGGTGGCGGTGGACATCGTCGCCAACCTGGCCCTGCTCGGCTACTTCAAGTACGCCAACTTCTTCGTCGGCCAGCTCGACTCGCTCTTCGACGCCGTCGGCGTCGAGCGGCTCCAGTGGAACGCCGTCGTCCTGCCCATCGGCATCTCGTTCTTCACCTTCCACGGGCTCAGCTACACCGTGGACATCGCCCGCCGGCGCTGCCGCCCGTTGCGCAACCTGGTCGACTTCGCCCTGTACATGACGCTGTTCCCCCAGCTCGTGGCCGGCCCGATCGTCCGCTACCACGAGATCCAGGCCCAGTTCACCCAGCGCACGCAGACCCTGGACGACTTCGCCGACGGGGCCAGCCGCTTCATCTGGGGCCTGGCCAAGAAGGTGGTGATCGCCGACGCCATCGCCGAGGTGGCCAACGGCGCCTTCGCCCTCCCCACCGGCCAGCGCAGCTTCACCGCGGCGTGGCTGGGGGTGCTGGCCTACACCCTGCAGATCTACTTCGACTTCTCCGGCTACTCGGACATGGCCATCGGCCTGGCCCGCATGTTCGGGTTCCGGTTCCCCGAGAACTTCAACCGGCCCTATTCGTCGTACTCCATCACCGACTTCTGGCGGCGTTGGCACATCACGCTCTCCAACTGGTTCCGGGACTACCTCTACATCCCCCTCGGCGGCAACGCCGGCGGCCGGCGGACCTACGTCAACCTGCTGATCGTCTTCGCCGCCACCGGGCTTTGGCACGGCGCCAACTGGACCTTCCTCATCTGGGGCCTCTACCACGGCGGCCTGATGCTGGTGGAGCGGGTGCGGGGCTGGCGCTTCCTCGACGGTGCCCCCCATCCCGTGGTCAGCCGGGGGGTGACCCTGCTGTTGGTGGCGGTGGGCTGGGTGCTTTTCCGCGCCCCCGACGTCCACACCGCGCTGGACTTCTACCGGTCGATGCTGAACCCGTTCTCCTCGGTGTCCACCGACCTCGTCACCCTGGGCCTGGGACGGCGCAACCTGGTCGTGCTCGTGGCCGCGTCGGCCGTGTTCTTCCTGCCCCGCGACCTGGTCTTCGGTCGGCTGATCGAGCACTCCCGGGCCAAGTGGATCGAGCCCGCCCGCCTGGCCCTCGTCGGCCTGGCGTTGCCCTACACGGCCGTGATCGTCATCAGCGGGACCTTCTCGCCCTTCCTCTACTTCCAGTTCTGAAGGTACGTCCAGTTCTGATGGACCCAGTGCCCGGAGCCCTCCTGTGAGCATGCGCCGCCTCGCCCAGATCCTCGTCGTGGTCAGTTTCCTGGCCTTCATCTCCGTGCCCCTGGTCCTCACCGTGGCCGGCCAGCGCCCGGGGTCCACCGACAACCGCTCGGCCAGCCAGGTCCCCGACATCGACGCCGCCAGCCTGTTCGACACCAAGACCTACGTGGCCCTCGACGCCTACCTGAGCGACAGGTTCTCGCTGCGGGGCCTGGCCATCAGGGCCAACGCCAAGGCCAACGAGCTCATCTGGAAGGGGGACCGGGGCGATGTGCGCCGGGGCACCGACGGCTGGCTGTACTACGGGCCCTCGCTGACCCGGCTGTGCACCGAGACCACGACCACCGAGCAGGGCGTGGCCATCCTCGACCGCTTCGCCCGGGGCCTCGAGGGCCGGGGGGTGACGTTCCGGTACCTGCTCGCCCCCGAGAAGACCACCGTCTACCCGGAGCACCTGACGGACCGCCTCCGCAACGAGGGGGCCTGTGGGCGCGAGGCGCTGGCCCGGCTCCGGGCCGAGCTCGGCGACCCGTCGAGGCCCTGGTACGTCGACCTCTTCGGCCCCGTCGAGGCGCTCAAGGGCGAGTCCGCCGACCCCCTGTACTACGAGCGCGACACCCACTGGACCGACCAGGGCGCCGCGCTGCTGGCCCGACAGGTCGTCGACTCGCTCGATCCCTCGCTGTGGGATCCCCGGGCCCTGGTGCCGGGCGAACCCACACCGTTCGAGCCCGACCTCACCCGGTTGCTGGGCCTGCCCCAGACCATCGAGATCCGCGAGTACGCCGTCGAGCGGGCGGGGGTGACGACCACGACGGGGCCCGAGACCCCCGTCGACGGGGCCCCACCCATCGAGCGCTTCACCTCGACGAGCACCGGCGCCGCCCTGATCGGCGGACGCACCGTGATCCTCTACGACTCCTTCGGCATCCCCGCCATCGACCTGCTGGCCCCCTACTTCGCCGACGTCGCCTTCGTGCACTGGAACGACCTGGGTTCCCCCGAGGCCGAGGCCGCGCTCGACGGGGCCGGCACCGTGGTGGCCGAGGGCGCGGAGCGCGAGTTCACCTGGCGCACGGGTGACAAGCTGGGGTCCACCGGCCTGGCCGAGCGCTGGCCGGCCGGCTGAGCGTCCCCGGCTGACCTGCCCCGGGAGCCTCCCGGCCACCTGGCCGAGCGGGGTTCGGGACAGCCAGCGAACTTGCGGCACGACGCGCCCTCTCCTAGATTGCGCCTCGATTCACAAGCTCCTCCGCCCCCGTGGCGGTGGTAGACCCGGATGGGCCAGGTTGGACGTTTCGCAGCGCCGCGAGCTTTCGAGGGACATCAATCGCCAGAGCGGGAGCTTCGAGCTCGCCCTGGTGCCGGTGATCTTCGGTGCCGTCGGCTACGTGATCGACCGTTGGCTGGGCGTGCTGCCCGTCTTCACGTTGCTCATGCTCGTGACTGGCGCGGTCGGCACGGTGATCAAGCTGTGGCTGGGATACGACCGCGAGATGCGACGACACGACGAGGAGGGGCCATGGTCACAGAACCGATGAACAGCGCCTCGGCGTCGGACCCGTTCCATCCCGCTCCCGTCCTCGAGGGCCCGGCACCCGAGCCACAGATCGCCCGGGACATGGTGCGGCGCTCCCTGCCGTTCCTCCCGTTCCTGGTGTTGATCGGTGCCGTGATCGGTGGGGTCGACGGTGCTGTCAGCGCCGCCTACGCCGTGGTCATCGTGCTGGCCAACCTGGTGGTCTCGGCCCTCATGCTGGCCTGGGCGGCGCGCATCTCGCTGGCGCTGCTCATGGGGGTGGCGCTCTTCGGCTTCCTCCTCCGGCTCGGGCTCATCTTCCTCGCCGTCCTGGCTGTAGCCAACGCGTCGTGGATGAACTTCTGGGCCTTGGGCGTGGTGCTCATCGTGACCCACCTCGGCCTGCTCTTCTGGGAGATGCGCTACGTGTCCATCTCCCTCGCCCACCCCGGGCTTCGTCCCCCGACCGCACGAACCGCGGCGACCACGGGCGTCCGTGGCGCACGCTGACGAGGAGACCCGCAGGTGATCTTCGGGCTTGAGTTCCCGCCGATCGAGAACATCGTCGAGTGGCCGAACCTGGGGGGTGGCGACGCCTTCTACGGGTTCAACAAGGTCGCGCTGATCAACGTGATCGCCCTCGTGGTCACGGCCGGCATCTTCCTCGTCGGAGGACGGGGCCGGGCCCTCGTGCCCCGGGGAGCGCAGAACTTCGCCGAGATCTCGGTCGACTTCATCCGAGGTCAGATCGTGGGGCCGACCATCGGCACCCACGGCGGCGACAAGTACCTCCCGCTGCTGACGACGCTCTTCTTCTTCATCTTCTTCGGAAACATCTTCGAAGTCATCCCCTTCTTCAACATGCCGGCCAACGCCCGCATGGCGAACCCGGCGATCATGGCCCTGTTCGTCTGGGTGTTCTTCATCGCCGTCGGCCTCAAGCACCAGGGCGCGGGCTACTTCAAGAACGCCCTGTTCCCGCCGGGCGTGCCCAAGGCCCTGTACCTGCTGGTCACCCCGATCGAGTTCATCTCGACCTTCCTCGTGCGGCCCTTCTCGCTCGCCGTACGACTCTTCGCCAACATGCTGGCCGGCCACATCCTCCTGGTGACCTTCAGCGTCCTCTGCATCACGCTGTGGTCGCTGAACCTCCTCGTGCTGGCCCTGCCCTTCTCCTTCTTCATGCTGGTCGCCCTCACCGGGTTCGAGGTGATGGTCGCGTTCCTGCAGGCCTACATCTTCACCATCCTCGCCGCTGTGTACATCGGTGGCGCCATGCACCCCGAGCACTGACCCCCACCTCGCGGGCGTCCGTCTCGCCGCCACCACCGTCGCAGTACGCCATGTCGCATGACCTCGATCTCGCCACCGGTCCTCCCCGGGGGCGTGCACCCGGATACAGGAGAACAGAGACCCGATGAGCATCCTCGTCCACGCCGCCCAGCTCGCCCAGGAGGCGACGACCCTTGCGGACCCGGCCGACGTGAAGGCGGCCAGCGGCGCCTCGAGCGCCGGTTTCGCCTACGGCCTCGCCGCCATCGGCCCCGGCATCGGCATCGGCTACCTCGTCGGCCAGTCCGTCCAGGCCATGGCCCGTCAGCCCGAAGCAGCCGGCATGGTGCGCACCACCATGTTCCTCGGCATCGCGTTCACCGAGGCCCTGGCCCTCATCGGCTTCGTGGTCTTCATCCTCCTCAAGTTCGTCTGATCCCACCGCCATCAGGCGCACCCTGGAGGACCAGTGTTCCTAGCGATGATCCTCGCCGCCGAGGCCGAGGCCGTAGAAGAGTCGACCAAGACGGTCAACCCCATCCTGCCCGTTGCCAACGAGCTGTTCTGGGGCGCCGTCTGCTTCTTCCTGCTGTACGCGCTGATGAAGTTCGTGCTGCTCCCACCCGTGCTGCGGGTGATGGACGGTCGGGAGAAGCGTCTGCGGGCCGACCGCGAGGCGGCCGACGCCGCCGAGTCCGGTGCCAGCGAGGCCCAGGCGGCGTATGACGCCCGCCTGGCCCAGGCCCGCACCGAGGCGAACGCCATCATCGGTGTCGCCCGCGAAGAAGCCGACCAGTACCGGGCCCAGCGCTTCGCCGAGGCCAACGCCGAGATCAACGAGCTGCGCAACGCAGCGGTGGCCGAGGTCACCGCAGCCAAGAACGCGGCCCTGACCCAGCTGCGCAGCGGCGTGGCCACCGTGGCCGTCGATGCCGCATCCCGGGTGATCGGTCGCGACCTCGACCTGTCGCGTGAGCTGGCCGCCATCGAGGAGTACGTGAACCAGTCTTCGAGCGGAGAGGCATCATGAGCCTGCAGGTGGCAGTGCTGCTGGCGGCCGAGGAGCACCACGAGAACGGCTTCCTGTTCCCCGGGGACAAGAACGAGCTCTGGTGGAGCATGGCCGCCTTCCTCATCGTGGTGGGCCTGCTGTACCGCTTCGCCTGGGGACCCATCACCGCGGGCTTCAAGGGCCGGACCGAGAAGATCGCCAACGAGCTCTCCGCGGCCGAAGCGGCCAAGGCCGAGGCCGAGGCGGCCGGTGACCGGGTGGTGGCCGCGGTGGCCAACGCCGAGGTCGAAGCGGCCAAGGTCGTCGAGGAGGCCCACGCCACGGCCGAGTCGCTGGCCGTGCAGCTGCGGGCCCGGGCCGACGACGAGGTCGTCGAGCTGCGCCGTCGGGCCGCGGCCGACATCGAGGCGTCGAAGAACCAGGCCATCGCCGACCTGCAGGCCGAGGTGTCCGCCCTGGCCCTGGGTGCGGCTGAAACCGTCGTTCGTCGTAACCTCGACCCGTCGACGCAAGCCGCGCTCATCGACGACTACATCAACAAGGTAGGGACCGGCTGATGGCCGATCGCATCGAGGTCTACGCCGACGCCGTCCTGGCCCTCATCGGCATCGAACCCAACGCCGGCCTGATCGCCGACCAGCTCTACAGCGCCGCCCGGCTGTTCGAGTCCAACGACCAGCTGAGCGCGACCCTCACCGACGCCCGCATCCCCGCCTCCCGGCGCCAGCAGGTGCTCGAGGAGCTGCTGGGCGGCCACGTGGAGCCCCTGACCGTAGGCGTGCTGTCCCTGCTGGTAGCCGCCGGTCGCGCCTCCGACCTGCCCCGGATCATCGACGGCATGGTGGCCAAGAACGCCGTGGCCCGCAGCCGCTCCCTCGCCGTCGTGCGCACCGCGGTGCCGCTGACGCCGGAGCAGGAGAAGCGCTTGGCCGCGGCGCTCGAGAAGGCCGCCGGCGGCCCCATCGACCTCAAGGTCGTGGTCGATCCCTCCGTGATGGGTGGCATCGTCGCCCAGATCGGCGACACCGTCATCGACGGCTCGGTGCGCACCCGGCTCACCCAGCTCCGTGAAGTGCTCTGAGACCGATCGACCCACATGACCGCCCACCACATGATCGCCCATCGTCCTCGCCCGGAGATCTCCGCTCATGGCTGACCTGAACATCAACACCGCCGACATCCTGGCCGCCATCACCAAGGGCCTCGACGGCTTCTCGCCGTCGACCGGCGCGGTACAGGTCGGTCGGGTCACCGTGGTGGGTGACGGCATCGCCCAGGTGTCGGGCCTGCCCGACGCCGCCGTCAACGAGGTCCTCGAGTTCGAGGACGGCACCCTGGGCCTGGCCCTCAACCTCGACGAGGACACGATCGGCGCCGTGGTGCTGGGCGAGGTCAGCCACATCGAAGAGGGCCAGACCGTCCGGGCCACCGGCGACATCCTCAGCGTGCCCGTGGGCGATGGCCTCCTCGGCCGGGTCGTCAACGGCCTCGGCGAGCCCATCGACGGCAAGGGCCCCCTGGTCGACGTGACCATGCGGCGCATGGAGGTCCAGGCCCCCGGCATCACCGGGCGCAAGCCCGTGCACGAGCCGCTGCAGACCGGCATCAAGGCCGTCGACTCGCTCATCCCCATCGGGCGGGGCCAGCGCGAGCTGATCATCGGTGACCGCAAGACGGGCAAGACGGCCATCGCCATCGACGCCATCATCAACCAGCGGGGCCTGGGCGTGAAGTGCGTCTACGTGGCCATCGGCCAGAAGGCCTCCACGGTGGCCCAGACGGTGGCCACCCTCGAGTCCCTCGGGGCCATGGAGTACACGGTGGTGGTGGTGGCTCCGGCTTCGGACCCCGCCCCCTTCAAGTACCTGGCCCCCTACGCCGGTTGTGCCATGGGCCAGCACTGGATGGACAACGGCGGCCACGCCCTGGCCGTGTACGACGACCTGTCCAAGCAGGCCGAGGCCTACCGCCAGATCGCCCTGCTGCTGCGCCGCCCACCGGGCCGCGAGGCCTACCCCGGTGACGTGTTCTACCTGCACAGCCGCCTGCTCGAGCGGGCGGCCAAGCTGAACGACGAGCGTGGCGCCGGTTCGCTGACCGCCCTGCCCATCATCGAGACCAAGGCCGGCGACGTCTCGGCCTACATCCCCACCAACGTGATCTCGATCACCGATGGCCAGATCTACCTCCAGGACGACCTGTTCAAGTCGGGCATCCGTCCCGCCGTGGACGTGGGCATCTCGGTGTCCCGGGTGGGCTCAGCAGCGCAGACCAAGGCCATGAAGAAGGCCACGGGCACGCTCAAGTCCGACCTGCAGCAGTTCCGTGAGCTCCAGGCCTTCGCCGCCTTCGGTTCCGACCTCGACGCCGTGTCCCGCAGCCAGCTCGACCGGGGCTACCGCTTCACCGAGCTGCTCAAGCAGGGCCTGAACTCGCCCATGTCCATGCAGGACCAGGTCATCTCCCTGTACGCCGCCACCCGCGGCTACCTCGACAACGTCGAGGTCGTGGACGTGCAGCGCTTCGAGGCCGAGCTGCTCGACTGGTTCCGGTCCCGCTACAGCGACATCGTCGAGACCATCCGCACCAAGGGTGACATCCCCGACGAGGCCGCCTTCGAGGCCGCCATCAGGGCCTTCGCCGACCAGTTCTCCGGCCCCGAGGGTCGCCCGGAACCGGCGGTCGAGGCGCAGGCAGCTTCCCGGAGCCGGCTCGTCGACACCCCGACGACGCTGCCCGAGGAAGAGATCGACCGGGACGGGGAGTAGCCGATGGCCGGGGCTCAGGAGCGCATGCTCCGTCGCCGCATCACCAGCACCAGGGCCACCAAGAAGATCACCCGGGCCATGGAGCTGATGTCGGCGTCGCGCGTCGTGCGGGCGCAGCAGCGGGCGAACGGGGCCAAGCCCTACGCCAGCCAGATCACCACTGTGATCGAAGATCTGGCCGCCTCGGGCGCCAGCGTCGACCACCCCCTGCTGCGGCAGACGACCGAGGTCAACCGGCTCGGCGTCATCGTCCTGTGCTCGGACCGTGGGTTGGCCGGGGCCTACAACGGCTCCGTGCTCCGAGCGGCCGAGCGTGAGGTCCAGGCGGCCCGGGCCGCGGGCCAGGACTACGACCTGATGCTGGTGGGGCGCAAGGCCGAGGGCTACTTCGGCTTCCGCAACTACACCATCGACCGCTCGTGGTCGGGCGTCTCGGACAAGCCGACCTACGAGAACGCCCGCGAGATCGCCGAGTACGTCACCGACCGCTTCATCAGCGGCGCCATCGACAAGGTCCTGCTCGTCTACACCGAGTACATCTCCCTGGGCGTCCAGCGACCGGTGGTGCGCAACTTCATGCCCCTGCAGCCGGCCGAGAGCATCGGTAGCGCCGGCAAGGCCGAAGGCGTGGCCGGCTACGAGTTCGAGCCCTCCCCCGAAGGCGTGCTCGAGGCCCTGCTGCCCCGCTACGTCGAGGCCCGCCTCTACGCGGCCCTGCTCGAGGCGGCGGCGTCGGAGCACGCGGCCCGCCAGCGGGCCATGAAGTCGGCCACCGACAACGCCGAGGAGATGATCGTCCGTTTCAGCCGGGCCCTCAACCGGGCCCGCCAGGACTCGATCACCACCGAGATCATGGAGATCATCGGCGGCGCTGAAGGCCTCAAGGAAGGCCAGGTCGACGGCGACGAGGTCGTCGACCACCCCTTCGGCACCAGGGTCTTCCCGATCCACCTGGATCGCACGGACCGCCACGCCAGCCCCCCTCTTTCCGTCTGAACGTCGTACGCAGGAGCTCGTAGCCGTGACCATGACCGAACCCACCAAGCTGAAGGACGGCCGGATCGTCGCCATCGCCGGGCCGGTGGTCGACGTCGAGTTCCCGCCCGACGGCATCCCCGAGATCAACACCGCCATCGAGTTCAACGTCACCATCGACGGGGTCGAGACGGCGGTGCGGGCCGAGGTCGCCCAGCAGATCGGTGACAGCCGGGTGCGGGCCATCGCCCTCAAGCCCACCGACGGCCTCCGTCGGGGCACCCCGGTGCGCAACACCGGCCACGGCATCCAGATGCCGGTGGGTCCGGGCACGCTCGGTCACGTGTTCAACGTGATCGGCGAGCCCCTCGACGTGACCTCCGAGGAGCTCGGCGACATCCGGGACCACTGGGACATCCACCGTCCCGCCCCCCTGTTCGCCGACCTCGAGCCCAAGCGGGAGATGTTCGAGACCGGTATCAAGGTCCTCGACCTGCTCACCCCCTACCTCCGTGGCGGCAAGATCGGCCTGTTCGGTGGCGCCGGCGTGGGCAAGACCGTGCTCATCACCGAGATGATCCGCCGTGTGGCCACCCAGCACGGTGGTGTGTCGGTGTTCGCCGGCGTGGGCGAGCGCACCCGTGAGGGCACCGACCTGCTCATCGAGATGGGTGAGTCGGGCGTGCTCGAGAAGGCCGCCCTCATCTTCGGCCAGATGGACGAGCCCCCGGGCGTGCGCCTGCGCGTCGCCCTGTCGGCCCTGACCGTGGCCGAGTACTTCCGTGACGTCGAGGGACAGGAAGTGCTCCTCTTCGTCGACAACATCTTCCGCTTCGTCCAGGCCGGCTCCGAGGTGTCCACCCTCCTCGGCCGCATGCCTTCGGCCGTGGGCTACCAGCCCACCCTGGCCGACGAGATGGGCGAGCTGCAGGAGCGCATCACCACCACCCGGGGTCGTTCCATCACCTCGCTGCAGGCCGTGTACGTGCCCGCCGACGACTACACCGACCCGGCGCCGTTCACCACCTTCACCCACTTCGACGGCACCACCGAGCTGTCCCGTGACATTGCCGCCCAGGGCATCTACCCGGCGGTGGACCCGCTGTCCTCGACGTCCACCATCCTCGCCCCCGAGGTCGTCGGCGCCCGCCACTACCGGGTGGCCCGCAGCGTGCAGGAGATCCTCCAGCGCTACCGGGAGCTCCAGGACATCATCGCCATCCTCGGTCTGGACGAGCTGTCCGAAGAGGACCGCCTCAGTGTGTCCCGGGCCCGCAAGATCCAGCGCTTCCTCTCCCAGCCCATGTACGTGGCCGAGGTGTTCACCGGCATGTCCGGTGTGTTCACCCCGGTGGAAGAGACGGTCGAGTCCTTCGAGCTCATCGTCAACGGTGAGCTCGATGACCTGCCCGAGCAGGCCTTCTTCATGGTGGGTGGGGCAGACGACGCCCGGGCCAAGGCTGTGCGCCTGCGCAACGAGGCCTCCTGATGCCCCTCCACGTCGAGCTGGTCTCCCCCGACGGGATCCTGTTCGAAGGTGACGCCAACATGGTCATCGCCCGGACGCTGGAAGGCGGCGATGTCGCCTTCCTCCCCGGGCACGTGCCCTTCCTCGGCGCGCTGGCCACCTACCCGGTCAAGGTGCTGCTCCAGGACGGGCGCTCGCAAACCATCGCCGCCAGCCGGGGCTTCATCTCGGTGAACGGCGACAAGGT
Organism: Acidimicrobiales bacterium; assembly: GCA_038255145.1. Taxonomy (GTDB): domain Bacteria; phylum Actinomycetota; class Acidimicrobiia; order Acidimicrobiales; family CAIXPF01; genus WHTX01. The sequence goes on along the minus strand of JBBSLP010000008.1, from coordinate 88,174 downwards.
CACCGTGCTGTCCGACACGGCCATGGTGGCCGAAGACGTCGACATCGCCGCGGCCGAGGCCGAGTTGGCCGAGGCCGACGAGCGCCTGCGGGCCGACCCCGACGACGAGCGGGCCCAAGCCGACCGCCAGTGGGCCAGCGTCCGTCTCGACGTGGCCCGGGCCTGAGCCCGGTCCGGGTGTCCTGGTATGGCCACGGGGCCTGACCAGGTCTCGAAGGTCGACCGCTACCCTTGACCGGGTGCGAAAACGGTGGATCCCTCTCATGGCCGCGCTCCTGGTGACGTCGGCCGCCTGCAGTGAAGGGGCGGCTGCCGCGGCCCCGGCGTCCGACGCGGCCGCCACGACCTCAGTGGTCCCGATAGCCACGCCGCCCACGGTCGGCCCGCCGCTGCGCATCATGGCCGTGGGTGACTCCATCACCGCCGGCCCCTACTACCGGGCCCCGCTGCAGGCTCTGCTGATGCTGGACGGGTGCCGGTTCGACTTCGTCGGCTCCCAGGTCGACGGCCAGCCCGACCAGGCCGGCCTGGTCGATCCCCAGCACGAGGGCTACGGCGGCCGGACCGCCGACTGGCTGGCGGCCCGGGCCCAGGCCTGGGCCACGGCGGACGATCCCGACGTCATCCTCGTCTACGCCGGGGTGAACGACTTCTACCAGCCCAATGCGGCCGGGGGTTACGACGGCCCCGCCGAGGTCGGGGCCGACCTGGCCAACCTGGTCGCCGCCCTCCAGGCCGGTGCCCCCCAGGCCCACATCTACCTGGCCGGCATCATGCCCGCGGTGGCCATCGAGCAGCAGGTGTTCGACTACAACGTGTTCGCCGCCGCCCTGGGCTCGGACAAGGTCACCTACGTCGACCTCAACAGCGGCTTCGCCGAGGGCAACGACACCGTCGACGGTGTCCATCCCAACCCCGCGGCGGCGCAGCGCCTGGCCCAGGGCTGGTACGACGCGTTGAAGCCCGCCCTCAGGGCGGTGTGCGGCTGACCGACCTGGTCGGGAGCCCTAGGTCCCGGACGCCCTGCTGGCGCCGTTCGACGATGCCGTCAGCTGCGCCAGCAGGGCCCAGTAGCCGGGGAAGGTCTTGGCGACGCAGCGGGGTTCGGCGATGGCCATACCCGGCGTGACCAGGCCGAGCAGGGCGAAGCTCATGGCCATTCGATGGTCGTCGGACGTCTGCACCACGGCAGGCCGGGGGGTCGACGGGATGATCGTCCACCCGTCGGCGTCGGTGTGCACGGTGACCCCGCAGCGGGCCAGTTCGGTGGCCACAGCGGCCACCCGGTCGATCTCCTTGCGGCGGATGAAGCCGATGCCGGTCACTGTGACCGGGGCTCGGGCGAAGGGGGCGACCACGGCCAGGGTCTGTGCCGTGTCCGAGAAGTGGGTCAGGTCGAAGGTGCCCCCGTCCAACGAGCCGGCGGTGGCGGTGACCTCGGTGCCCCCGGCGTCGCGCCGGACTCCCGCCCCCATGGCGGCGAGGACGTCGGCGAAGGCGGTGTCGCCCTGCATCGCCGCAGGGCCCAGGCCGGTGACCCGGACCCGGCCCCCGCAGATGGCCGCCGCGGCCAGGGGGTACGACGCCGCGCTGGCGTCGGGCTCCACCGCATAGTCGCGGGCCCGGTATCCGCCGGCGGCGACCACGAAGGTGCGGTCGTTGGGCTGTTCGACCACGGCGCCGAACGCCGCCATCACCGAGGTGGTCATCTCGACGTAGGGCTGCGACACCAACTCGGTGGTGAGCTCGACCACCAGGCCGCCTGGTAGGCAGGGACCGATCAGCAGCAGGCCCGACAGGAACTGGCTGGAGGCGTCACCGGGCACCCGGACAACCCCCGATCGCAGCCGCCCCGCCTCCACCTGGACCGGGAGGTGGCCGGCATGGCCCTGGCCCACGATCCGTGCCCCCAACCCGGTCAGACCGTCGAAGGTTGCCGCCATGGGCCGGGCCTGCATCTGGGGGTGGGCGGTGACCCGGTAGGTCCCGGTGCCCAACGCCAACAGCGGCAGGGCGAAGCGGGCCGTGGTCCCCGACTGGCGCACGTCGACCAGCGTCGTCGACGGCGGCGGTTGGCCAGCGCAGCCGGTGACGGTGATGCGGGCCTCGTCGGGCTGGGTAGACACGTGCAGGCCGAGGGCGTCGAGCACCCCGAGCATGGCCGCGGTGTCCTCGGCGAACAGGGCGCCGTCGAGCACCGAGGTGCCGTCGGCCAGGGCCGCGCAGACCAGCGCCCGGTTGGTGATCGACTTGGATCCCGGCACCCGGACGGTGGCGTCCAGGGGACCCGAGACCTGGTCGATGGCCAGGGGATCCGGCAGACGGGCCAGGTCCAGCAGGTCGAGGACCGGGTCGGGCACGGCGCCAGGGTAGCGCCGGGCCCGCATTCCCCGATGGTGGGCGGGCTCAGCGAGCCTCGGTCACCAGTCGTTCGTAGAGGGCCTCGGTCTTGTCGGTGACCGTCTCCCACGAGTACTCGACCAGCACCCGCTCCTCGAGGAGCTGGGCACCCTCCTGCTCGAGGGAGGCCTCGTTGACCAGGGTGGTGACCTGCTTGGCCAGGTGGTCGAGGTCCCCGACCCGGAACACCCGGTGCCCGGGGCCGTCGCTCTCCACCACCTCGAGGTGGGGCTCGATGTCGCTGACCACCACGGGCAGGCCGTAGGAGATGGCCTCGAGCAGGGCCAGGGGCAGGCCCTCGAGCAGCGAGGGCATCACGTAGCCCAGGGCGTTGCGGAAGATGCGGTCCTTCTCGGCCCCGTAGATGGGTCCGGTCAGGACGATGCGCGGGTCCTTGGCCGCCAGCGCCGCCAGCTTGTCCTGGTACTCGTCCGTGTGGCTGGAGCCGCCGACGATGGCCAGGCGCACGTCGCCGGGCACGTTGGGGAACGCAGCCAGCAGGTGGTCGATGGCCTTCTCGGGCACCAGCCGACCCACGTTGAGCAGGTAGCGGCCGGGCTCGAGGCCGAAGCGCTCGAGGGGATCCTCCTGCACGGGGGCCGGGGCACCGGGGGCGGAGACGCCGTTGGGGATGTGGGTGGTGTCCACACCGAACTCGTCGGCGAACTCACGCTGCAGCATCTTGGACACGGCGATGCCACCGTGGGGCACGTTGGCCGACATCCACGCGGCCAGGCCGAGGATGACCTTGGCCGGCTTGCTCCACTTGGCCCGCTGGTCGTCACGACCCTGCAAGGTCACCACCACCCGGGAGTGGGGGCGCATGCGGGCGATGGGGGAGGCCAGGCACGGGCCCAGGGCGTGGAAGTGGACGATGTCGTAGCCGCCGACGGCCGCAGCCGCGGTGCCCATGACCGACTGGGTCAGGTTGCCCAGGTACTTGCCACCGAAGGCAGGCACGTAGCGGATGCGGATGCCCCGATGGCGGCGGAGCTTGCGCCCCGGCGTCCAGCGGTTGAAGACGTGGACCTCGTGGCCCCGCTCCGCCAACCGGGCCGAGAGCTCCTCGACCGCCTTCTCGACCCCGCCGTGGCGCGCAGGGATCCCCTGCTGCCCGATCATCGCGATGCGCATTGCGCCGCCTTCTTCCCCATGTCCGCCTGACCGGGTCTCGCCAACCCGGTCTCCGCCAGATCCAACCTCGCCACCGTGCCGGTCACGTCAGCGCCGTCCACCGGAACGGCTCAGGGCGTCCCGGATGGCCTGTGCTTCGCGGTCACTGTCGGCCGTCCCAGCATACGGGCCGCCTGTGGCGGCGTCGTCCCCGTCGTGGGGGGTCTCGTCGGGGTAGTCATCCCCGTCGACGTAGCCCTCGTGGCCCTCGTGGGCACCGTGCTCGTCGTCGTACTCGCCGTCGTAGCCCGCGGGGTAGTCACCGGTCTCGACGTAGTCGTCGTAGTACTCGCCCTCGGCCAGCTCGGCGTCGGCCTCGGCGAAGCCGTGGGGGTCACCCTCGATGGGCTCGTAGTCCTCGACCAGCTCGGGCGGACCCTCGGGCGGGTTGGCCAGAGCGTGGGCCCGGGCCTCGTCGTGCCGGCGGCGTCGGTCGTCGAGCAGCCACATGAAGCCCACGGCCACGAGCACGGCCATGAGCACGCCGGCGCCGGCGGCCCGGATGATGGCCGGGGTGGACGAGACCGGCGTGGCCGGGTCGGTGGCCACCGCTTCGACCGAGGTGGCCGACCGGCCCACGGCCTGCGCCGCCACCTGGGCCTGCTTGGCCGTGTTGAGGTTGGTGGTGGCGTCGAGCAGGGTCTGGGATGCCTGCTGGTAGGCGTCCCGCTTGGTGGCCAGGTCGGGCAGCGTCTGGCGGATGGCCGTGGCCTTGGCCACGAAGATGGCCCGCTGCTCGGCGGTCAGGTCGGTCGACGGGTCCTCCGCCTGGCTCTTGAGACTTGCGGCCTGGGCCTGCTGCTCGTTGAAGGTCTGGATCGGGTTGCCGTAGCCGCCGGCCTCGTCGAGGGCCTTGATCGCGGCCTGGGCCGTGTCGAGCTCGGTCTGACGGGTGGCCACCAGGGCCTGGGCCCGCTCGACGCGGCGGCTGGTGACGAAGCGCATGGCCTCGGTCGACAGGGTGCGGGCCACCAGCTCGGCCTTCTGGGGAGTGGGTCCGGTGGCCAGCACGCTCACCGTGCTGCCGTCGCCGTTGCGGGCCGACGTGTAGGTGAACTCGGTGCGGGGGACCTCGGTCTCCTCGGAGGTGGCCAGCACCACCGAGTCGAGGAACAGCGCAGCCTGGAAGTCGGCGGCGAGGGGGGCGATGTCGAACGAGCCCGCGGTGTCAGGCAGGGCCTGGCCCACGAAGACCGTGGCGTTCGACTGGTACTGGGCGGGCTTGCTCATGGCGTAGGCGCCTGCGCCTGCGCCGGCGAGCCCGGCGACCACGGCGAGGGCGACGACGCGGCGCCGGCTCAACCGCAAGAAGGAGAGGATCTCCATGTTGTTCCGAACCATCCTTTCCGGCAGTTGTCCACTCTCAGGGAACCAGCTGGATGGCAAACCGCCAACGTGACGATGCACTCATTGAGCGTGGTGGGAGCGGGAGGTGAGGTGGGGAGCGGCCGATACGCTGACCCCAGCGGTGAGCGGCAACGGGCATCGCCCGCGCCTCCCCCCACATATCGGCGTCGGACGCAACCGATTGAGCACACGGTACGGAACCGTGGCACAGCGAGGCAGGAGCACGCATGAAGGTCCTCGTCACAGGACATGACGGTTACATCGGACAGGTCCTCGTGCCGTTGTTCCGGGCCGCAGGCCACGAGGTCGTCGGCCTCGACAGCCAGCTGTTCGAGGGCTGCGAGTTCGACCACGACGGCCCCGGACCCGACCGGTTGATCCGCAAGGACATCCGCGACGTCGGCGCCGAGGACCTGGTCGGCATCGATGCCGTGGTCCACCTGGCCGCCATCTCCAACGACCCGCTGGGCGACTACAAGCCCGACCTGACCTACGACATCAACCACCTGGCCACGGTGGCCGTGGCCAAGGCGGCCAAGGCGGCGGGGGCGACCCGGTTCCTGTACTCGTCCTCGTGCTCGCTGTACGGCGCCCATGGAGACACCCCGATCGATGAGAGCGCGGCCTTCAACCCGGTGACCCCGTACGGGGAGTCTAAGGTCCGGTCCGAGCAAGACCTCTCCGCCCTGGCTGACGACACCTTCTCACCCACCTACCTGCGCAACGCCACCGCCTACGGCGTGTCGACCCGCCTGCGTGGTGACCTGGTGGTGAACAACCTGACCGGGTTCGCCTACACGACCGGCAAGGTGTTCCTGAAGTCCGACGGCACGTCGTGGCGGCCCCTGGTCCACATCGAGGACATCTCCCGGGCCTTCCTCGGCCTCATGGAGGCCCCCCGTGACGCCGTGCACGACGAGGCCTTCAACGTGGGCTCGACAGAGGAGAACTACCGGGTCCGCGACGTTGCCGAGATCGTCGGCCGTATCGTTCCCGGGTCGACGGTGACCCTCTCGGATCAAGCCTTCAACGACCTCCGCAACTACCGGGTTAACTGCGACAAGATCGCGGAGCGCATCGGTTTCCAGACCAAGTGGACCGTCCCCGACGGCGTGCGCGAGCTCTACGAGGCCTTCCAGGCTGCCGGTCTGACACTCGAAGACCTCGAAGGGAGCCGGTACATGCGCATCAAGCGGGTGAAAGAGCAGATCGACAACGGTCGGCTCGACGAGGACCTGCGCTGGGTGAAGGGGTGACGGACATGATCTGCCGAATTTGCGGTAATGACGGCGTCCTCCCCTTCCTCGATCTGGGTAAGACGCCCCTCTCGGACGGTCTCGTCCGCACCGAGCGGCTGGACGGGCCCGAGGCCCGATTCCCCCTCGAGGTGGCCTTCTGCCCCTCGTGCAAGATCGTCCACATCCTCGAGGACGTGGCCCAGGAGCTCCTCTTCCCCGAGGACTACCCCTACTTCTCCTCCTTCTCCGAGCACCTGCTGGCCCACAGCCGCGAGCACGCCCTCGCCGTGGTCGCCGAGCGCCACCTCGGCCCCGACGATCTCGTCGTCGAGCTGGCCTCCAACGACGGCTACCTGCTGCGCAACTTCGTCGAGGCCGGCGTGCCCGTGCTCGGCATCGACCCCGCTCCCGCCCAGGTGGCCCAGGCCAACGAGGCCGCCGTCCGCTCGATCTGCGAGTTCTTCGGCGTCGACCTGGCCGACCAGCTGGTCAGCGGCACCTACGGCGACCTCGGCCCGATGCAGGCCGACGTGATCATCGCCAACAACGTGTGCGCCCACGTGCCCGACCTCAACGGCTTCGTGGCCGGCATGGCCAAGCTCCTCAAGCCCGGTGGCACGATCCACGTCGAGAACCCCTGGGTGCGCGACCTGATCGACCACTGCGAGTTCGACACCATCTACCACGAGCACCTCTACTACCACTCGTGCACCGGGTGGGTGGGCCTGGCCGAGCGCCACGGCCTGCACCTGAACCACGTCGAGTACTTCCCCGACCTGCACGGCGGGACGCTGCGCTGGCACCTGAGCCACGAGCCGGGTCGCTCGCCCGAGCTCGAGGCCACCCTGGCCGGCGAGCAGGCCGTGGGCCTCGACACCTTCAGCTACTACGCCGGCTTCGCCGAGCGGGTCGAGACGTTGAAGACCGACCTGCTGGCCCTGCTGCGTGGTCTTCGCGCTGAGGGCGCGACCGTCGCCGCTTACGGTGCCGCTGCCAAGGGGTCCACCATGCTCAACTACGTGGGCATCGACACCGATCTGGTGGATTTCGTGGTCGATCGGAACACCCACAAGCAGGGACTCCACATGCCGGGGACCCACCAGCCGATCCTTCCCGTGGAGGCGCTCGTCGAGCGTCGTCCCGACTACACCCTGATCCTCGCCTGGAACTTCAAGGAGGAGATCATGCGCCAGCAGTCCGCGTACGCGGAGGCTGGCGGTCGCTTCATCGTGCCCGTTCCCAGCCCCGAGGTGGTCGCCTGACCATGGCCCGCTCCCCCCGATACACCGTCCAGAGCCCCTGCCCCTCCTGCGGGCACGCCGAGCTCGACGTCTTCCACGTGCAAGACGGCATCCCCACCAACTCGTGCCTGCTGCTCGACAGCCGCGACGAGGCCGAGAGCTTCCCCACCGGTCGCATGGAGCTGGGCTTCTGCCACGCCTGCGGCTTCCTGTCCAACGTGGCCTTCGAGGAGGCCGAGTACTCGTCGCGCTACGAGGAGACCCAGGGCTTCTCCCGCCTGTTCGTGGAGTGGGCCCAGGACCTGGCCAAGCGCTGGGTCGACAAGTACGACCTCGCCGGCAAGTCGGTCCTCGAGATCGGCTGCGGCAAGGGCGAGTTCCTGGTGTGGATGGTCGAGGCCGGCGCCGGCGCCGGTGTGGGCATCGACCCCGGCGTGCACCCCGAGCGCATCGAGTCCGAGGTGGCCGACAAGCTCACCTGGATCGCCGACTTCTACTCCGAGTCCTACGCCCACCTGCAGGCCGACGCCATCGTCTGCCGGCACACGCTCGAGCACATCGCCCCCGTGGGCGAGTTCATGACCATGGTGCGCAACGCCATCGGCGACCGCCCCGAGACCGTCGTGCTCTTCGAGCTCCCCGACGTGGCCCGCGTCCTCGACGAGGTCGCCTTCTGGGACGTCTACCACGAGCACTGCTCGTACTTCTCCCTGGGCTCGCTGGCAAAGCTGTTCCGCAGGACGGGCTTCGAGGTCCTCCACCTCGAGCTCGACTACGACGGCCAGTACCTGCTCATCGAGGCCCGACCGACCGTCGTGCCCGCCCCCGGTGAGCCCTTCGCCATCGAGGACGACGTCGAGGTCCTGGCCAAGGGCGTGGACAAGTACTGGGAGGAGTACGGCGTCATCAAGGACAGCTGGAAGCGCAAGCTGGCCGACCTGAAGACGTCGGGCGGCAAGGCCGTGATCTGGGGCGCCGGCTCCAAGGGCGTCTCCTACCTCACCAACCTCGGCCTGATCGACGAGATCGAGTACGCCGTGGACATCAACCCCTACAAGACGGGCAAGTTCATGGCCGGCACCGGCCAGCAGATCGTGTCGCCCGAGTTCCTGCTCGAGTACAAGCCCGACCTCGTCATCGCCATGAACCCCGTCTACCTCGGTGAGATCCAGGCCAAGCTCGACGAGCTGGGCCTGCACCCCGAGCTGGTCGGGGCTTGACCCGGCCCGGCTCCGGACCCAGCGGTAGAGCGACACACAGGTCGAGGATCGGGACCATCCCTCCGAGGCGGACGGGGAAACGCACGTGATGCAGTTGATGACCAGGCTCCGTGGGGGGGTGGACGTATCGGCGGATGCGTCCACCCCCGCCGGGGTCGAAGCGGTGGCCGCGCAGCGGACCGAGCGCAAGCACCGGCGCGACACGTTGACCACCACGTTGTGGGGCCTGGGCACCTACGCCCTGGCCCTGGTGACCAGCCCCCTGCTGGCCCGGGCCCTCGAGGCCAACGGCCGGGGCACCCTCGCTGCCGTGCTGCGGCCGACCGAGATCATCGGTTGGCTGCTCATGTTCGGCATCCCCCTGTCGACGGCCTACATGGCCATCGACCACGACCGCCGCAAGCTGCAGGCGTCGTCGTGGGTGTTCAGCATCATCGTCGGCGTGCCCATCGTGGCCGTGCTGTGGCCCCTGGTGCCGGCGTTCCTGAAGAACCACCCGCCCGAGGCCGTGACCCTGTTCCGGGCGTGCCTGGTGGCGGCCCTGGTCATCCTGCCCTTCCAGAACGTGTACGAGTACCTCCGGGCCACCGGCCACCTGACCAGGTTCAACATCTACCGGTCGGCGCCCATCGCCCTGAACGCCATTGCGGTGACGGTGCTGTTCTTCATGGACCACCTGACGCTGACCAGCGCGGTGGTCGCCTCCCTGGTGTCCAACGCCGTGGTGCCCCTGGCCGTGATCGTGATCGAGCGGGGCCTCATCGTCCGCTTCGACAAGTGGTTCAGCTGGGCGGTCATGAAGGGCCAGCTCCACTACGGCGTGCGGGTGTGGTTCGGCACCCTGTCGAACATGGTGGTGGCCCGCTTCGACCAGCTGCTCATGGTGCGTCTGGTCTCGGCCACCGACCTGGGCCTCTACGTCATCGCCGCCACGGGGGCCATGGTCACGGCGCCCGTGGCCCAGGGCGTCAGCTTCGCCCTGTTCCCCTACATCCGCAGCGAGGTCGACCCCGAGAAGCGCTGGCGCCGCACCGGTCAGGCCCTACGCTGGGTGCTGCTCACGTCCATCGTGGCCAGCATCGGTCTGGCCCTGATCGCACCGTGGGGCCTGCCCTTCGTCATGGGTCCCGAGTTCAAGGGCGCGGTCACCGTCTTCCTGCTGCTGCTGCCCGGCCAGATGTTCTGGAACATGGCCGAGGTCATGAAGGTGGAGCTCGAGGCGGCCAACCGGCCCGGTGTGGCCTCGGCCGCCCTGGCCGTGGCTGCGGGCCTGACCGTGGTCTCGGTGCCCTTCGCCGTCAAGATCGCCGGCATCGCCGGGGCCGCCGCGGTGACCTCGTCCTGCCAGGTCGTCTTCTTCGGCATCACCTTCTGGCAGGCTCGCAAGGGTCGGCGCCAGGCCCGGGTCGACTGGGCCAACGGACCGGGTGGCGACGTGCAACGGGAGGGCTTCGATGGCTTCGTCGGCTTGGAAGGCTGATTCGTCGGGTGGGGCGGCTGGTTGGAGGGCTGAGGTCCTGCAGGACTGGGACCGCAACCGGGGCAGCAACAAGTCCCAGGTCATCATGGCCACCTTCCGCCAGGCCCATCGTTGGCACGAGCGTGGTGGGCCGGCGGCCAAGCTCGGGGTGGTCGGCTACAAGCTGCTGACCACGTGGTTGTTGGGCGTCGAGCTGCCGCCCGAGACCGAGGTCGGTCCCGGGCTGCGGCTCCTGCACCCCCAGGCCATCGTCGTCAACGGCGAGACCCGCATCGGGGCCGGTTGCGTCCTGCGGGCGTCCTCCACGCTGGGCAACGTCATGAACGAGGACGGCACGGACACCGGTTCCCCCGTCATCGGGGACGGGGTCGAGCTCGGCGTCGGCGTCATCGTCATCGGGCCGGTGAAGCTGGGCGACGGCGCCCGCGTCGGCGCTGGCGCCGTGGTCATCCGCGACGTGCCCCCCGGTGCCGTGGCCGTGGGCAACCCGGCCCGGGTGCTGGCAGCCAAGGACGACCAGACCTGAGGTGATCCGCAGTGGTGCCAGGTGGTGGCCCGGGCCTCAGGTCCGGGCCACCGTCGCGCCCGGAGGCCGTCAGCGCGCGTCCTGAGCGGTCAGTGGGGGGTGCGGACGATGACCACGGGCACGGGGCTGTGGTGGGCCACGTCGGTGGAGACCGAGCCCAGCAGCAGGTCCATGACCTTGTTGTGGCCCCGTGAGCCCACCACGAGCAGGTCAGCGCCCTCGGCCGCCTCGATCAGGGCCTGCGCGGGGCGGTGCTCGATGATGCGGCGCACCACGGCGGCCCGGGCGGCCTCGTCGGGCACGGCGGCGACCAGGGTGGCCTCCAGGCCCTGGCTGGCGTCGCCGACCAGGTCGGTGGGCTCGATGATCACCGGGGCTCCGGCCAGGCCGGCGTCGAGGTTGGGGAACGTCCACGCCGAGACGGCCTCGACGGTGGCCTGACGCAGCTCGGCCTCGGCCAGGGCCCAGAGCAGGGCGGCCACGCTGCCCGCCGACCCGTCCACCCCGACCACGATCCGTCCGCCCATGCCAGCCCCCCCTCGAGACCTCGCGAGGACCCCGCGAGTTGCGGGCGGGAGGCTAGCGCCGGACGGCGGGAGCGGGGGGACGAGCACCCACGGCGGCGTACTGGCCCATCAGCACCTCGAGGTGGTGGGCGGCGTCGTAGCGCTCGAGCACCTTGGCCCGGGCGGCATCACCGAGGGCCTCGGACAGGGCGGGTCCCTGGGCCAGCTCACGCATGGCTGCGGCCAGGGCCACGTGGTCGTCGGGGGGCACGACCAGCCCGTCACGACCGGGGTCCACCATCTCGGGCAGGCCCCCCAGGTCGCTGACCACCACGGGCACGGCCGCAGCCATGGTCTCGAGGATGGACAGGGGCATGTTCTCGTGCCAGCGGGCGGGGAGGAGGGCGGCCCGGGCCGAACGGTTCAGCGCCGCCACCTCGTCCTTGCCCACATGGCCGACGAAGCGGACCTGGCCCGGGGCCACGGTGGTGGCCAGGGCCTCGAGGCGCTCGCGTTCGGGGCCGCCACCGGCCACGGTCAGGATCTCCCCGGGAAGGAGGGCCACGGCGCGGATGGCCACGTCGACGCCCTTCTCGGCGCTGAGGCGTCCCACGAAGACGAAGCCCTGACCAGGACCGACGCGACGACTGATGTTCCCGGCGTCGACGAAGTTGGGCAGGTGGACGACCTTGTCGGGGGCGAACCCACCCCGCACGAGGATGTCGGCCATGAAGGCGCTGGGGGCGAGGAAGCGGGCCACCGGGTTCCACGAGCCGAGCAGGCGGTGCACGCTCGACTCGGCGGCCAACACCGCGCTGGCCCCCAGGGAGCCGTCCTTGCAGCGGCGACGCACCGGTGCGGTGAGCACGGGGCCGGCCCCCACGCACGCCTCACAGATGCCGTGCTGGTCCAACAGGCGGTACGAGGGGCACACCAGCTTGTAGTCGTGCGCCGTCATCACCGCAGGGATCCCCCGCTTCTGCAGGGGCCGCAGGATGGAGGGGGACAGCTGGTGGTAGATGTTGTGCAGGTGGACGATGTCGGGCTGGAAGCGGTCGACCACCGCGGCCAGGGCCCGGGCGGCCCGGCCCGACCACAGCATGGTGCTCACCGTCTGCACCCGGGCTGACAGGCCCGGGGGCGGGGGTTCGAGCTGCATGAAGCGGGGGAACAGCTCGTCGTAGGTGGCGGGCTGGTTCTCGGGGTGGGCCATGGCGAAGAACTCGACCTCGTGGCCGGCCCGCCGCTGCAGGTCGGCCACGTCGAGCATGTAGCCCGCAGCGCCACCCTGGCGGCGCAGGAACTTGTCCACCTGCAGGATGCGCATCAGCGCCCGGCCGCCGATGGCTGGTGGCGCAGGGTGCGGGGCAGTTCGGCGCGCACGACCGGCGGCATCTCGGAGCGCCCCCCGTACATGGCCACGGCGAAGGCCACGGGGGCGGCCAGGTACCAGTGGATGGCGGCCTGGGTGAGCAGGTTCTCCGACGCCAGCTGGGAAAAGATACCCAGCGCGGCCGCGGCGCCGCCCACCGCCACACCTCGGTACAGGCCCGGTGGCGCCCGCCGGATGGCCCGGCGCAGGTCGGCGTACATGGAGAAGCACAGGCCGAGCAGGCAGGTCAGACCGAGCAGACCGGTCTCGACCACGGTCTGCACGAAGACGTTGTGGGGCTGCAGCCCGTCTTTGCTGTGGGCCAGCACCTGTTCGAGCCCGATGCCCGTGACCGGGCTGTCCTTCACCTCGGGCAACAGCGTGCCCCAGTACTCGAGGCGCCAGGCCAGCGAGTTGGGGTCGCCCTTGCCGACCTCACGCTTCTTGTTCAGGTCCGACAGGCGGGCCGTCACCGAGGGCACGGCCACCACCAGCACGATGATGCCGATGAGCAGGCCACCGAGGATGCGGCGGTCCTGCTTCACCCCGATGACGATGAGCCCGAGGATGAGGGCGATCCACGCCCCGCGGGCGTAGGTGAACAGCGTCAGGGCCGAGCCCGTCAACATGACCAGGCTGGCGGCGGTGCGGGCCCATCCCTGCAGGTGGGGGCGCACGGCCAGGGCCACCACGGCGATGATCACCAGGTAGGTGGCGAAGGGGTTCGAGTGCACGAACGTGCCCCGGATGCGGCTGACCTCGAGGTAGGCCTCGAGCTGGGGGGACCGGGACTGCTGGAAGGCGACCAGGGCGGGGATGACGATGGACAACCCGCCCGCGGCCAGCACCTGGCGGATGCGCTCGGGTCGCTGGCGGTAGGCCTGCTCGAGCACGGCGAACATGAGGGCGCCGGCGCAGATCTTCAGCCCCACCTGGGCGCTCTGGGTGGGGTTGTCCGAGCCGGTGGCCGACAGCAGGCCGGCGATGGCCAGGGCCCCGAACCACAGGGTGGTGCGGGACAACCGGTACCAGGTGCCCGCCCGCCACTGGGCGAAGAGCCACACCGATCCCGACAGCAGGAAGGCCAGGCCCACGATGACGCTGGGATCGAGGGCGTTGGTGGTGTTGGCGAACGAGCCGAGCTTCAGGCCGTCCAGGCTGGAACGCACGGCGAACAGGGCGACGACGACGATCCAGAAGCGGGTGGCGGCCACCACGGCCATGGCCAGGCCGATGAACAGTCCGCTGACCATGATCAGCGAGGTCATGCCGCTGCCGGCACCGGCCAGCAGCCCGGTGCCCAGGCCCACGAGGAGGGCCGCGCCCAGGGCGATCAGCCAGTCGCGCCCGCTGCGGGCGCCGGGCGGTGGAGCGGGGGGTCTGGTGGCAGCGGCGCGGGCCGCGACGGCCGGGGGCACGTCCCGCACGTTACGACGCTGATGGCCGACGGCGTCCGGGTCGATGGTCTCCGTTGCTGCCGCGAGTCGGCTGCGACGACCGTCGGTGCCGTTGCCGGCGCGGCCGTAGCTGCCGTCCGCCGCGCCGCTGGCGCCATGGCTGCCGTTGCTCTGGGGCCCGGGGGAGCCGTTGGCGGTGGAGGTCATGACCTACCTTCGAAGCGAACGAAGCGACTGCCTGTGTCCTGGCCGAACTCCCAGTTGGCCACCAGGCCCACCCGGTTGATGCGCAGGGCCGAGGCCCGGGGGTACACGTCGGTCACCCGGCGGTAGAGCACGGGCTCGCCGTCCACCCAGGTGGTGTGGACCTCGCCGTCGAAGGCGGTGCGCAGTTCGAAGGGCACTCCCCAGGTGATGCGCCGGCCCACGTTGGTCCACACAGCGTCGTAGACGTCCTCGTAGCCGCCCAGGCGCAGGAACGACGACACCGAGGTGCCGTCGTAGCCGTCGTCGAGCCAGGTGTTGACGATGAGGAAGTTGGCCGGGTCCTGCCAGAAGATGAGCCCGGCGCGGCTGCCCTCACCCTGGTCCCGGTCGGTGCCGGGGGCGAGGATCGTGGTGGTCAGGTCGGCCAGGTCGGGCTGGGGCCAGGCCACGGTGTAGGCGAGGCGCTCGCTGCTGGCGTGGCGCAGCTTGTCGGCCACCCGGGCGAGCTTGCCGCCATGGTGCTCGACGGCGGCGGCCGGGGGCACCAGGGCCCCGCCGGCGTCCACGGAGAAGGCCCGGGCGCCGACCGAGCGCTCCCACGGTGATCCCACCGAGGACGTCAGCCCAGCCAGGTCGGCCCGGGGGACCACGCCCAGGGCGGCGAAGTCATCGGCCAACACGGGAACGGTGCCCTGGGGGACGGGCAGCGGGGCGAAGGCCAGGTCGTCGGGGGGCTGCAGGGCCAAGGGGTGGGCCTCGAGCTCGACGAGGGCACGGCCACCGTGGACCCCGACCCCCGTCGCCCCCACCGGTGCGGGGCCGACCTCGACGGGACCGAGCACACGCCGCCCGTCGAGCAGCACGACGAGGGTGGTGCCGTCGTCGACCACCTGCACGTCGACGGGACCGGCGCCAGAGGTGTGGTCGGCGTCGGCCACGAGCACGGTGCCGCCGCCGACCCGGCGCTCGACCGAGGCCCGGCCGGCGTCGATGGTGACGAGCACGGCATCGCCGGCGCCGGCGTGGCGCACCACGAGTCCGGCCGGCCCGGATCCGGGGGCGAAGGCCGCCCGGACCAGGCCCGAGGCGCCGTCGGGGCGCAGGACGGCGACATCGCCGGCGACGGCCCAGGTGCCCCCGTGCTCCGTCGGCGCGGCGTCGACAGGGTGCCCGTCGGCGGGGCGGTCGGCCGCGTGGGCCGTGGTCCACCACGCCGTCCACGGCTGGGGTCGGGCCACCTTGAGGCCGTGGACGCGGCTGTCGATGCTCCAGCCCACCTGGCCGATGACCCGTTGGTGCACGCCGGCCCACAGCTCGTCGGTGTCACCGGTGACGTCGGCCAGCAGGGGACGCAACGTCGGCGCCGCGGGCAGCCCGGCCGCGCCTTCGAGCGAGGTGGCGGCCCAGTACACCGCTCCCCGCTCGCGCAGCACGACCACGACATGGAGGGGCAGGTTCTGCAGTCGCCCCTGGACCACGGTGGGACCGCCCGACGCCTCGGCCCGCAGCTCGCCGTTCTCGGCGTGGGCCGAGCCCACGATCAGGCCCTGACCCCCGTCGGTGGCCGTCGAGGGGTGGGGGCTGGCCAGCCACCCCAGGGCCAGGTTGTCCTCGGCGTGGGGGTCGCCCGCCGCGGCACGGTGTCCCCGCCACGCCTGCAGCCGGCGGCGCAGGGGGTCGCGGGTGTGGTGGCGCAGGCGGCGGGACAGGCGGTGGGGGATGGGATCGACCTGGGTGCCCTTGAGCCACTGGGACAGGAAGCCCCGCAGCGAAGGCCAGGGATCGGCGTGCTCGGATCCGTGGTGGCCGTTGAGGACGAGCAGGCCCACGGACAGCCCGGGCTCACGGTGGTAGGGCCCGTAGGCCAGCGCGGCCCGCCCCCAACCGGGGTTGGCCAACGGGCGGATGCGCAGGGCACCGCCGTCCACGGCCAGCAGGCCCTCGGCGTCGACCCCGCCCCGGGTGGCGCCACCGCTGGCCCCGGCGCCGGCCACCGAACCCAGGACCTTGCCGCGGCCCCGGTCATCGGTGAAGCCGTCGGCGAGGGGCACGGGCGCGGTCGAGGGGGGCTGCGTGAACATCACCTCCGAGTGTGCTCCGCTCGGCGCCCGTGACCAACCTCTGGCCCTGGGTAGATCAGGTGATCTTCAACCCGTCCAGGCCCGGGGGAGGGTCGGGGTAGCGCAGGTCGAGCGACTGGAAGGTGTTCAGCATCACCGTGGCCACCACCAGGTTGCGGTACCAGTTGCGGTTGCCGGGCACCACGTACCACGGCGCCTGGGTCGTCGACGTCTCGTGGATCGCGTCCTGGTACGCCGCCGCGTAGTCGTCCCAGCGCTTCCGCTCCTCGAGGTCGGCGTGGGAGAACTTCCAGTGCTTGCGGGGGTCGTCGATGCGCTCCTGGAGCCGTCGGGCCTGTTCGTCCTTGGAGATGTGCAGGAAGAACTTGACGATGGTCGTGCCCTCGTCGACCAGCAGCTGCTCGAACTCGCGGATGTGGTGGTAGCGGCGCCGCCAGCGGGCCTCGGGCACCAGGTCGTGCACCCTGACCACGAGCACGTCCTCGTAGTGGCTGCGGTTGAAGACGGTGACCTCGCCGTTGCCGGGCGCATGGGGGTGGACCCGCCACAGGAAGTCGTGGGCGGCCTGGTCGGGGGTGGGGACCTTGAAGCTGACCACGGAGACGCCCTGGGGGTTGACGCCCTCGAAGACCGAACGGATGGTGCCGTCCTTGCCGCCGGCGTCCATGGCCTGGAAGACGACCAGCAGGCGGTGGCGACCGTCGGCGTAGAACAGCTCCTGCAGACGATCGAGCTGGGGGGTGAGCTCGGCCAGGGCGGCCACCCCATCGGCCTTCTTGCCCTCGAACCCGGGCCGGGCGGCCGGGTCGATGTCGGCGAGGCGCAGGGGCTTGCCGGGCTTGACCCGGAACCGATCGACGTCCATGGGGCCCCGGTCTACCAGCCCTGATGCCGCCCGGGTCCGGTGACGGCGGGCCGACCGGGCGGGGGGCGGGGGCTAGCTTCGGCGCGGTGAAGCGCTGGCGGTTGGCCGTGGCCCTGCTGCCCGACGCCGCCGTGGCCGCCGAGGTGGACGTGCTGCGTCGAGCCGTCGGAGACGTCGCCATCGACCGCATCCCCCCGCACATCACCCTGGTGCCCCCGGTCAACGTGCGCGGCGACGACCTGGCCGCAGCCCTGGCCGCGGTGCGGGGTGCAGCTGGCGCGGCCCAGCCCTTCGAGCTGACGCTGGGCCCCGTGGCCAGCTTCGAACCGGTGACCCCCACCATCCACCTGGCCGTGGGTGGCGACGTCGACGCCCTCGGCGCCCTGCGGGCCGCGGTGTTCCGGGGGCCGTGGCACCGGGCCGTGGGCCACCCCTTCGTCGGCCACCTGACCCTGCTGGAGTCGGCTCCCCTGCACCGCATCCGCGCCGCCGTGCTCGCCCTGGGCGGCTACCGGTCCCGGCTCGAGGTCGAGCGGGTCACCGTGCTGGCCGAGCGGCGAGACGCCGACGGTCGCCGCCTCTGGCGACCGGTGGCCGACGTCGACCTGGGCGGGGTGCGGACCATCGGCCGCGGCGGCCTGCCCACCGAGCTGGTGGCCGGCACCCTGGTCGATCCCGAGGTGCGTGCCACGTTCCCCTCGGTGCCCGACGCGGTCCGCGGGCCGGTGGTGGCCGCCCGTCGCCAGGGTGCGGTCGTGGGCGTGGCCTGGCGCGGCGGGGCCCGCAGCGCCGAGCCCGAGGTGGCCGACCTGCTGGCGGGAGAGGTGGCGTGGCTGACCGGCGGGGCCGGGCGGGGCTGAGCCCCACGCGGCCCTGGGGTCGAGCTGCTACTCGGAGACGGCGATGACCTGGGCGTCGCTGCCCAGGTCGGCCACCATCTGGCGGATCTCGTCCACGTACAGCGGGTTCATGACCACGACGGTGCGCAGGGGCTGGCCCCGCAGGTCCTCGACGCCGACCACGGTCTGGCCGGTGCCGGGCACGTGCAGGCCGGCCTTGTTGGGGTTGACGTCGACCACGTAGCTGACGTCACGGCCGGCGGCCACGAGGTTGAGGAAGGTCACGCCCTTGGAGCCGGCGCCCCACACGGCGACGGGCCCTTCGGCCACGAGGCCGGCCAACCGGGTGCCCCACGTGTCGACCAGGGTCCGGACGTGCTCGCCGAACCCGGCCACGAGCTCGGCCAGCTTGGCCACCGCGGCGGCGTCGGGGACGGCGTCGGGGCGGGGGGTGCCGGGACGGGCCTCGACGTAGAGGTACTGGTCGCCGAAGGTGCGGTCGACCTCGACGAGGTCGAAGCCGGCCTTCTCGAAGATCCAGGCCAGGGTGGGGGCCGAGAAGTACGAG
The DNA here is from genome assembly GCA_038255145.1 of Acidimicrobiales bacterium. Taxonomy (GTDB): domain Bacteria; phylum Actinomycetota; class Acidimicrobiia; order Acidimicrobiales; family CAIXPF01; genus WHTX01. The sequence goes on along the minus strand of JBBSLP010000008.1, from coordinate 69,714 downwards.
GCGTGCTCGTAGATCAGGTCCCACACGGCCAGCTGCTCGACCATGTAGGTGGCGTCGGGCATCTCGAAGTACACGGCGGCGTCGGGACGGCCCTCGAGCGAGCGGGCCACACCTTCGACCAGGCCGGCGGGGTCGGGCACGTGCTCGAGGACGTGCTGGCACAGCACCAGGTCGGCGTCCACGGCCCGGTCCGTCGGGTAGTACTCGCGCACGATTGCCATGCGGTCCGAGGTGAGCACCTTGGTGCGGTCGGGGTCGAAGGAGGGGTCGTAGCCCACGCCCTCGTTGGGTCCCTTCTCGCACACGAGGGCCAGGAAGTTGCCCTCGCCCGAGCCGATCTCGACGATGTGCCTGCCGTGCAGGTCGTACCGGCTGACCAGCCGCTCGGCCAACTCGTCGACGAAGGCGGCGAAGCGGGGGGAGTGGTGCAGCGAGTTCTCGTAGGCCGGGTTGTAGGCCACGAGCTCGGGATCGAAGGCCCGGTTCCACAGGTGGCCGGTCACCGGGGAGAACATGAGCTCGAGGTCACCGCGGGGGGCAGCCAGGGCCTCGGCCTCGGTGGGGTAGAGCACGTTGCAGAAGACGGGCAGCGCGGGGAGGCGGACGACGGGCTCGTCGAGCGCACCCTCGGTGAGGGAACCGGGAGTGGACGCTGCCGCCATCAGGACCAGATCTTCCAGGGGGCGGAGTCGGCCCACAGCTCTTCGAGCCGCTTCTTGTCCCGCACGGTGTCCATGCACTGCCAGAAGTCGTGGTGGTGGTAGGCCATCAACTGGCCGTCCTTGGCCAGGTTCGACAGCGGCTCGCGCTCGAACATGATGTCGTCGCCGTCGATGTAGTCGAAGACGCCGGGCTCGAGGACGAAGAACGCCCCGTTGATCCAGCCCTCGCCGATCTGCGGCTTCTCGTCGAACTCGACGATCTGGTTGCCGTCCATGACCAGGTGGCCGAACCGGGCCGGGGGGCGCACGGCGGTGAGGGTGGCCAGCTTGCCGTGGGACTTGTGGAACTCGACCAGCTTCTTCAGGTCGACGTCGGACACGCCATCGCCCCAGGTCACCATGAAGGTGCCGTCGTCGCCGATGTAGGGCTGGAGGCGCTTGATGCGCCCGCCGGTGGCCGTGTCCATGCCCGTGTCGACCAGGTGGGTCTGCCAGTCGGGCAACTTCGAGTCGCCATGGGGCAGGACGTCGCCGGTGGCGAAGTCCACCGTCAGGTCCTGCGAGTAGCGGGCGTGCTCGGCGAACCAGCGCTTGACGTAGTCGGCCTTGTAGCCGAGGGCGACGCTGAAGTCCTTGATGCCGTAGGCGTGGTAATAGCGCATGATGTGCCACAAGATCGGCATGCCACCGATCTCGACCATGGGCTTGGGCCTGTACTCCGTCTCCTCGGCGAGCCGTGTGCCCAGACCGCCGGCAAGGATCCCGACTTTCATGCGTCCTCCATGCGCTCTGCCGCCGGGCCCGCCGTTCGGGGGGAGCGACGGCGGTGCCGCCACCCGTCGTAGGCCTACGACGGGCATGTGGGATCAGCGTACGGGCGGATCTGGGGGGCGCGGCAGGGCAGAACCGCCCTTGTCGCCGCTGGGGGGAAAGCTCCCCCAACCTGGGGAACGGCGCCGGCGGAACGGGGTCAGGACCGGGTCAGAACGAGGTCAGCTTGTCCGGGTTGTGGTGGGCGCGGATGAGGCGCACCGTGCCCGAGCGTGAGCGCATGACCAGGGACTCGGTGCTGCAGCCCCGGCGGTCGTAGCGCACCCCCTTGAGCAGCTCACCGTCGGTGATGCCGGTGGCGGCGAAGAAGCAGTTGTCCCCCTTGACCAGGTCGTCGATGGTGAGCAGGGCGGTCAGGTCGTACCCGGCGGCGATGGCCGCCTGCTTCTCGTCGTCGTTGCGGGGCCACAGCCGGCCCTGGAGCTCGCCGCCCATGCTCTTGAGCGCAGCGGCGGCGATGACGCCCTCGGGGGTACCGCCGATGCCGAAGAGGATGTCGGCGCCCGACTCGGGCCACGCCGTGGAGATGGCACCGGCGACGTCACCGTCGGGGATGAGTCGGATGCGGGCCCCCGCCGCCCGGACCTCCTCGATGAGCTGGTCGTGACGGGGGCGGTCGAGGATGACCGCGGTCAGGTCCCGCACCGCCTCGCCCTTGGCCTTGGCCAGCTCCCGCAGGTTCTCGGCCGGGCTCAGGTCGAGGGACACCACGCCCACGCCCTCGGGCCCCGCCGCGATCTTCTCCATGTACACGCAGGGACCGGGGTCGAACATGGTCCCCTTCTCGGCCACGGCGATGACGGCGATGGCGTTGCCCCGGCCCAGCGACGTCAACGTGGTGCCGTCGACGGGGTCCACGGCCACGTCGACGCGGGGGCCGCTGCCGTCGCCCACCCGCTCCCCGTTGAACAGCATGGGGGCCTCGTCCTTCTCGCCCTCACCGATGATGACGATGCCGTCCATGGACACCGTCTGCAGCACGATGCGCATGGCCTCCACGGCGGCGCCGTCGGCGCCTTCCTTGTCGCCGCGGCCCATCCAGCGCGAGGCGGCCATCGCCGCCGCCTCCGTCACGCGCACCATCTCCATGGCCAGGTTGCGGTCGGGGGCCTGCCTCGTCTCCATGGGGCGGGAAGCTAGCCGGCCGTGGTGGACCCCCGGCGCGCCGGGCGGTGGGGGACGGGCTCCCGTCGAGCAGGCTCAGCGGGGTGCGACGGGGTAGACAGGAGCACAGCGGCGGGCACGTTGGCACACGTGGTCGCCCAAGCCCTCGCGGCCGAACTGAGGAGGACGCGTTGAGCGACGCAGGTACGGGTGAGCTCGTCTACTGGTGGTCACCCCGGGGTGACGAGCGGGTCTTCGACCTCGCGGCCTGGCCCGAGGAGGCCACCCAGTTGGTGCGTTCCATGCTCGAGGCCTCCGAGGTCCCCCACCGCTTCGAGGGCGGCGAGCTGATCGTGGCCAGCGACCAGCGCGAGGAGACGCAGGAGCTGCTCGACGAGGTGGTGGCGGCCAGTCGTCCCACCCTCGAGGAGGACGAGGACCGGGTGGAGTACGAGCTGTCGGACTGGCCCCCGGGTGAGGTGGCCGTGCTCGAGTCGGCCCTGGAAGAGGCCGGGGTGGTGCGGGAGTGGACCGAGGAGGGTGACCTGCTCGTGTACGCCGTGGACGAGGAGCGGGTCGACTCGTTGTTCGACGAGCTCGGCCTGCGGGGTCCCGACGACGGCACCGTGGCCCTCGACGGTGAAGAGCTGACCGAGCTCCTCAACTCGCTGTACCTGGGAGCGGACAAGCTGTCGCGTGACCCCGCCGATCCCGATGCCGTGATCGGCTTCGCCGCCGCCGCCGAACGGGTGGGCGACATCGCCGTGCCCATCGGCTTCGACGACGACGACTGGAAGCGCCTCCAGGAGGACGCCGTGGGCCTGCGGGGGGTGCTGGCTGACGCCGACGCCACCGACGACGACGAAGCGGTGAGCGAACGGGCCCGGGCGGTGCGAGAGCACCTCCGCCCCTGGTTGTGAGCCCCCCGTTCCGGGCCCTCGCCGAGCTGGAGCTGTTCCACTCCCGGCCCATCGCGCCGACCCGGCGTCTGGTGGTCGGCCACGTGGACCTGCCCACCGAGCCGGCGCCGGGAGCGGGTGGGGTGCTGGTGGGGGGCATCGCCGCCCACTACGCACCCGACCTCGACGATGACGACCTCGAGGACATCGACCTGCTCATGAAGCACCTCGAGCGGGGGCTGCGGGTGGTGCAGCCCCGGGCCCGGCACCGCCTGCAGACCGACCAGGTCGGCCTGTTGCGCAGCATCCTGCGCCTGACGTCCACGCCCGAGGGCCCCCGCTTCGAGTTCGGTGAACAGGGCTCGTCGCTCATCTACGTGCTCGGCGCCATCTACGCCGGGGACCGCCTCGACCGCGACGGCCGGGAGTGGGCCTTCGACGCCATCCGCCGGGGCCTGCGCTGGACCGGTCCCATCGGCTCGGTCCTCATCGCCCACCTGTCGGGTCGCTCGGATGTGGCCGCGTGGTTGGCTGCGGGCACCGACCCGGTGAGCTGGGCCCTGGGCGTGCTCGGCCTGGCCCTCAACGGTGAGCGCCCCGAGGTGGCCGACATCCGCCGCGGCTTCCGCCGGGCCCTGATCCAGGCCCACCCCGACCACGGTGGCTCCGAGCGCCAGGCTGCGGACCGCATCGCCGAACTGGCCGAGGCCCGGCGCATCCTGCTGGGCGGCTGAGCCCCCTCATGGGCGAGGATGACGTGGTGACGACGCCCGAGGCCCTCCTGCTGGCGCCCGGGGCGGGTGCAGGCCGCGACCAGGTCACCCTGGTGGCCCTGGAGGCGGGCCTGGCGCCGCTACCCGTGGCCCGCATGGACTTTCCCTACCGCAAGGCGGGCCGGAAGGCCCCGGACAAGGCCCCCAAGCTCATCGCCGCCGTGGTCGAGGAGGCCATGACCCTGGTGGCCGAGGTGGGGTGCGAACCCGCCGCCCTGGTCCTGGGGGGCAGGTCCATGGGCGGGCGCGTGTGCTCCATGGCCGTGGCCGAGGGCCTGCCCGCCGCCGGCCTGGTGCTCATCTCCTACCCCCTGCACCCGCCGGGGCGTCCCGACCGGCTGCGCGTCGAGCACCTGCCGGCCTTGACCGTGCCCTGCCTGTTCGTCGGCGGCACCCGGGATCCCTTCGGCACCCCCGAGGAGCTCGTGGCCCACACCGCCGCCATCCCCGGACCGGTGCGCCACGTGTGGATCGACGGCGGCCGCCACGACCTGCGGGGCAAGGACGCCGTGGTGTTGGCTGCGGTGGCCGACTGGCTCACGTCGCTGGGTACGGCTCCCCGCTGACCTCGGGACGGCCGGGCTGCTCCGGCGGGGGAGCGTCGCCGGGGTGCAACTCCTCCAGGGTGCGGCCCGCCGTCTCGGGATAGACGGTGAGCACGAGGACGGACACGGCCAGGGGGCCGGCGGCGAGCACGGCCATGGGCCAGCTGATGGACCCCCAGCGCTCGGCCAGGGCCCCCACCAGCAACACGCCGGTGACGCTGCCGGCCACCCCGGCCAGGGTGATGAGGCCGTTGGCCCGTCCCCGCAGCCGGGTGGGGAACAGCTCGGGCTGGTAGACCCGCAGCGCGGGTAGGACCATGCCCGCGGCGATGGTGGCCAGGGTGTTCGTGATCCACAGGGCGGCGCCGAACGTCAGGTAGCCGGCCACGGCGAATCCCGTGCCCATGATGAGCCCCACGGCGCCGATGCGGCGCCGGCCCACGGTCTCGGCCAGGCGGCTGCCCACGTAGATGCCGATGGCGGCCGGGGTCGACGTGGCCAGGGTGAAGAGCGAGATCATCCCCCCGCTCATGTGGCGCTCGTCCTTGAGGAAGTCGTTGGCGAACTGCGAGGCCGGGGTGGTGAAGGCCAGGGAGAGGATGGCCGAACCGGCGAGCAGGGCCATACGCCGCCGGGTGCGCCGGTCGATGTCGGCCCAGCGCACCCCCGACAACCGGGGGGCACCGGCGGCGTCGGCCGCGGCCATGAAGCGGCGGCTCTCGGGCAGGTGGCGGGCCGCCCACAGCACGACCACGAAGAAGGCCAGCGGGGGCAGGTACAGCAGTCGCCACGCCTCGGGGCCCAGGTCGGTCAGGGGCAGCAGCCACACCACCATGCCCGAGCCCAGCCCCGCAGCCAGGGTGAGCACGCTCACCGCCCAGGCCCGCGACCGGGTGGGCATCTCCTCCACGGCGAGGATGACGACGATCACCTCGCCCGCCGCGGTCAGGCCCCGGGCGATGGCCTGGGCCGAGCCGAACCACCACAGGTTGGGGGCCACGGACGCCGTGGCCATGACCAGGCACGCCACCAGCAGGCACCCCCGCAGCAGCCGGCGCCGGCCCAGCCGGTCGGCCGCCGTGGTCGCCACCAGGGTGCCCAGCACCCCCACCCGCACCACGGCCAGCACGATGCTGTAGGCGCCCGTGCCCGCCCCGAAGCTGTCGGTGGCGAAGGTCAGGGTCTGGCCCAACAGCGTGCCCAGGTAGGCGGGCACCAGGGCCAGGGTGGCCAGCAGGCCCAGGGTCCGGGCCTCGGCCGGATCCAGGCGACCGGGCGGCGCCCACCACGGCTGGCGACCGTCGTGGCGGGGGTGGCGCAGGCCCCGGCGCACGGGCAGGATCAGCAGCAGGCCCCACACGGGCACGGCCAGGGTGAAGTCGATGCGCTCGTCCACGGACCAGCGGCCGGCCACGGTGCCGGGGCGCACCTGCAGCACGCGCTGGTAGCGGCGGAACGGACCGGCGACGGCCTCGAAGCGGTCCTCGCCCGTCGTCCGCTCGCCGACGAGGTCGTCCCGGGCCCGGCGGAGCTCGGACAGGCCGACATCGTCGACGTCGTGATGTCGCTCGAGACGGGCCAATGCTCCTCGGACGGCGTCGTTCCTCGGACAGCGGGGCTGACGCGGGACGGGTCGTGAGCGGATGATCCGGTCGGGACCCGCCGGCAGGAGCATACTGAGCACCCGTGAGTGACCCACGCTCCCTGCTCGGACAGCGCCGTGGTCCCCAAGCTGTGGAGGGGCCGGGCATCCTCGTGCGCGCCTCGGGCCCCCTCCGTGGTTCGGTCACCCTGCAGGGGGCCAAGAACTCGGTGCTCAAGCTGCTGGCCGCCACCACCCTGGCCCAGGGCACGACCACCCTGCACGACGTGCCCGAGATCTCCGACGTGGGCTGGATGAGCGACCTGCTCGTGGCCATGGGGGCCACGGTGGAACGGCCCGGAGCCGGCACCCTGGTCGTGCACATGCCCGCCGACCTGGTGCCCGAGCCCCCCTACGAGCTGGCCGCCCGCATGCGGGCCTCCATCGTGGTGCTGGGCCCCCTGGTGGCCCGCCACGGCTGGGCCCGCATGGCCCTGCCCGGGGGGGACGACTTCGGCACCCGCCCCATCGACCTGCACCTGCGGGCCCTCGAGCAGTTGGGCGTGACCATCACCGTGGTCGACGGCGTGGTCGAGGCCCGAGCCCCCCGAGGCCTGGTGGGTGCCCCCATCGCCCTCGACTTCCCCTCGGTGGGAGCGACCGAGAACGCGCTGATGGCCGCGGTGCTGGCCCGGGGGACCACGGTCATCGACAACGCGGCGCGCGAGCCCGAGATCGCCGACCTGGCCGCCTTCCTCAACCGCATGGGGGGCCGCATCGTCGGCGCCGGCTCGCCCACCATCCGCATCGAGGGGGTGGACGAGCTGTCCCCGGCGGACCACACCCTCATCCCCGACCGCATCGAGGCCGCCACCTTCCTGGCCGCGGTGGCCATAGCCGGGGGCGAGATCACCCTGTGCGGGGCCCGGCCCGACCACATGGAGCTGCTCACCCACAAGCTGGGCCAGATGGGCCTGCGCACCTCGCCGTGCAGCGAGGGACTGTGGGCCTACGCCCCGGGGCGCCTGGCCGCGGTCGACGTGTCCACCCTGCCCTATCCGGGGGTGGCCACGGACTACAAGCCCCTGCTCGTGGCCATGCTGGCCGTGGCTTCCGGCACCGGCATCGTGACCGAGAACATCTTCTCGTCGGGCCGGTTCCGCTACATCGACGAACTGGGCCGCATGGGGGCCGACATCCGCACCGAGGGCCACCACGCGGTGATCTCGGGCGTCGAGCGCCTGCGGGGCGCCGTGGTCACCGCCCCCGACATCCGCGCCGGTGCCGCCCTGGTGGTGGCCGGCCTGCGGGCCGACGGCGAGACCCTGGTGACGGGGGCCCACCACATCGACCGGGGCTACGAGGGCCTGGTCGACAAGCTCGCCGCCCTGGGGGCCGACATCTCCCGGGTGTAGCGGGCGGCGCGGTGGGCGTCGGTAGGGTCCGGCCCATGCTGTTCCGCCACCTGGGCCGCTCCGGCCTCGTCGTCAGTGAAGTGTCCTACGGCAACTGGATCACCCACGGGTCCCAGGTCGAGGCCGATCAGGCCACCGCGTGCGTGCACGCCGCCCTGGATCTGGGCATCACCACCTTCGACACCGCCGATGCCTACGCCGGCACCCGGGCCGAGGTCGTGCTGGGCCGGGCCCTGGCCGGCCAGCGCCGCGACGGTCTGGAGATCTTCACCAAGGTGTACTTCCCCACCGGCCCGGGGAAGAACGACCGCGGCCTGTCCCGCAAGCACATCCTCGCCGCCATCGACGGCTCGCTGGAGCGGCTCCAGACCGACCACGTGGACCTCTACCAGGCCCACCGCTACGACCACGCCACCCCGCTGGAGGAGACGATGGAGGCTTTCGCCCACATCGTGCACGCGGGCAAGGTCCACTACATCGGGGTGTCGGAGTGGACGGCGTCCGAGATCCGCGCCGCCCACGCCCTGGCCCGGGAGCTGAAGGTCCAGCTCGTCTCCAACCAGCCCCAGTACTCGTTGCTGCACCGGGTCATCGAGGCCGAGGTCATCCCCACGTGCGAGGAGCTGGGCATGGGCCAGGTCGTGTGGTCACCGCTGGCCCAGGGCGTGCTCACGGGCAAGTACCGGCCCGGCCAGCCCCCGCCCGAGGGCTCACGGGCCACCGATGAGAAGTCGGGGGCCAACTTCATCTCCCGCCTGCTGCGCGACGACGTGCTCGAGGCCGTGCAGCAGCTGGCGCCCCTGGCCGAGGGGGCCGGACTGACCACGGCCCAGCTGTCCCTGGCCTGGGTGCTCCACAACCCCAACGTGTCCTCCGCCATCGTCGGCGCCACCCGGCCCGAGCAGCTGGTGGACAACGTGAAGGCTGTGGGCGTGAAGCTGGACGACGACCTGATCGCCGCGGTCGACGCGGTGATCGGGCACCTGGCCGAGCGTGACCCGGCGCTCACCCAGTCCCCGGCCCAGCGGCCCTAGCCGCCCGGCTGGCCAGGGCACGGGCTCAGACCGGGGGGCCCTCGCCGGCATCGGGGGCCTCGGGCTCGGGTGCGTCGAGGGCCCGCTTGGCCCGCTTGTCCGCCAGCACCAGCAGCAGGGCGATGACGGCCACGGGCGCGGCCACGAGGAGGAGCTCGTCCCAGCCGCCCTGGTGGGCGAAGATGGCCATCACCGCCCCAGTGTGGCGCGCCGGCGCCGGCTGCGGGAACACCACGGCTGCCGGCGCCGTTCTGTTCGGTGGAGCGACCGGCGCGGGCTACGGTCCTGACCCCGGCTACAGGAGGCGTACGTGCTGAGGACCAAGGTCGAGGAAGTCATCGAGGTCCTGCGACCCATCATCCAGCAGGACGAGGGTGATGTGGTGCTGCACGACGTCGACGAGGCCACCGGCATCGTCACCGTCGAGCTGGTGGGTGCGTGCGTCACGTGCCCGGCGTCGACCCAGACCCTCAAGGCCGGTCTGGAGCGCATCCTCATGGACCGGGTGCCGGGCATCACCGAGGTCATCAACTCCGGCGAGACGGTCGACGGGTTGAGCGAGACCGTCGTCTCCCTGTAGACACCGCGGCGTGACAGCCCTGCGTCGCGCCGACCCCGCCGAACTGCTCGACCTCGCCCGAGACGGGGGGCGGGGAGCGCTGGCGCGCCTGCTGTCCCTGGTGGAACAGGGTGGGCCCCGCTCCCGGGAGATCGGCCGCTTGGCCTATCCCCATGCCGGCGGGGCCACCTCGGTGGGCATCACCGGATCGCCGGGGGCGGGCAAGTCGACCTTGACCGGCTCGCTCGTGGCCACGGTGCGCGAGGAGGGCCACGACGTGGCCGTGCTCGCCATCGACCCGTCTTCCCCCTTCTCCGGGGGCGCCATCCTCGGTGACCGGGTGCGCATGCAGGACCACTTCCTCGACAAGGGGGTGTTCATCCGCTCCATGGCCACCCGGGGCCACCTCGGCGGCCTCACCCTGGCGGCACCGTCCGCCGTGCGCCTGCTCGACGCCGTGGGCTTCCCCTGGGTGCTCATCGAGACCGTGGGCGTGGGCCAGGTCGAGGTCGAGGTGGCGGGGGCGGCCGACACCACCGTGGTAGTGGTCACCCCGGGCTGGGGGGACGCCGTGCAGGCCAACAAGGCCGGGCTCATGGAGGTGGCGGACGTGTTCGTCGTCAACAAGGCCGACCGCAAGGGGGCGTCGGACGCTCGCCGCGACCTCGAGCAGATGCTCGACCTGTCGCCCCACGGCAGCTGGCGGCCCGAGATCGTCGAGACCGTGGCCACGAGCGGCGACGGGGTGGCCGCACTGTGGGCCGCCATCCGGGGCCACGGCGAGCACCTCGTGACCTCGGGCGAGCTGGCCAAGCGACGCAAGGCCCGTCTCGACGAGGAACTGCGCCGCATCGTCATCGAGACCCTGCACGCCCGCACCGACGCCCTGTGGGGTGAGCCCGGTCTCATCGAGTTGCGGGCCCAGCTCGAGGCGCGCCAGGTCGATCCGTGGACGGCGGCCGATGCCGTCCTCGAGCGGGTCACGGCCTGAGGGTCAGACCTCGGGGCGGTTGCCGGCGGCGCGGACGTGGGCCAGGCACAACCGGGACAGGCGCTCGGCTGCCGCCGCCGCGCAACGCCAATCGCCCTGGGCGACGGCATGGCCGACCACGCCGTTCAGCTCGCGGATGCGTTCTTCGATGATGCCGCCGTCGGCGGTGCACTGCGCCACGACGCTCACGTTAGAGACCACCGACCCGCTTGACGCCAATCGGAGCGCATGTCGGCGGTCCGTGCCATCGTGTAACCCGAACGACACCGAGGGGGGCCTGTGCTCGACCAGGAGAACTACCAGACCATCGCCATCGAGAAGCGGGTCGACGGCGTCGCCGTGGCCACGCTGAACCGGCCCGAGCGGCTCAACGCCGTCAACGGCCGGCTGCACCACGAGCTGTCCACCCTGCCCCGCGACGTGGACTCGGACCCCGCCGTGCGGGCCCTGGTCATCACCGGGGCCGGCCGGGCCTTCTGCGCCGGCGGCGACTTCTCGCCCGGTGGCACCCCCATCGGCGGCCACGGCACCCCGGCCATGGAAGAGGCCCGACGCATCGTCGACCACCTGCTCGAGTGCCGCACCCCTGTCATCTCCGCCGTCAACGGCTACGCCATGGGCCTGGGGGCCACGGTGGCGCTCTTGTGCGACGTGGTCGTGGCTGGCCGCTCGGCCGTGTTCGCCGACACCCACGTGGTCATGGGCATCGGTGCCGGTGACGGTGGCCAGCTCATCTGGCCCCTGCTCATCGGGGTCAACAAGGCCAAGTACTTCCTCATGACCGGGGACCGGGTGGACTCGGCCGAGGCCGAGCGCATCGGCCTGGTCAACTTCGTGGTCGACGACGACAAGCTGCTGGACCGGGCCCTGGAGATCGCCACCCGCCTGGCCACCGGCCCCAGTGTGGCCATCACCGCCTCCAAGATGGCCATCAACGTCTGGATGCGGTCGATCTCGAGCACGGTGGTGCCCTACTCCCTCGCCCTCGAGGAGGAGTGCTTCCACACCGCCGACAACAAGGAAGCCGTCGCCGCCTTCAACGAGAAGCGCAAGCCCAAGTTCATCGGCCGCTGACCCAGGCGCCGACGCATCGCCCGGGAGCGCTCCCGGGCGATGGCGAGGGGTGCTGGGCTACGGTCGCCGACCATGAGCACCTCCCTGGTCGACCTCGAGCGGCGCGCCGATGGTGTCGCCGTGATCACCCTCAACAACCCCAAGGTCAACGCGCTCAGCCCCGAGCTGCTGACCCAATTGGCCGAGGTGGTCGAGGGCCTGGCCGACGACCTGCCCGGCGCCGTGGTCGTCACCGGTGGCGAGCGCGTGTTCGCCGCCGGCGCCGACATCAGCCGCTTCGGTGGCCCCGACGAGGCCCGCAGCTTCGGCGCCTGCTTCACCCGGGCCTTCAACGGCCTGGCCGCGCTGCCCCGCCTGACCATCGCGGCGGTGGCCGGCTACGCCCTGGGTGGCGGCTGCGAGCTGGCCCTGGCCTGCGACTTCCGCGTCGTGTCCACCAAGGCCGTCTTCGGCCAGCCCGAGATCCTGCTCGGCATCATCCCCGGGGCCGGTGGCACCCAGCGCCTGCCCCGGCTCATCGGTGCGGCCCGGGCCAAGGAGCTGGTCATGTCGGGCCGCCAGGTGCGGGCCGAGGAGGCCCTGCGCATCGGCCTGGCTGACGAGGTGGTCGAGCACGAGCAGCTCCACACCCGGGTGCTGGAGCTGGCGGCCAGCTACGCGGCGGGGCCGCTCCTGGCCCAGGCCGCGGCCAAACGGGCCATCGACGAGGGCCTCGAGGGGCCCCTGCTGTCGGGGCTGCGCCTGGAGCAGGAGCTGTTCGCCGCCACCTTCGCCACCGAGGACGGCCAGATCGGCGTCAAGAGCTTCCTCGAGCACGGCCCGGGCAAGGCCACCTTCACCGGCCGCTGAACGGACAGGGGGTGGGCGCCGGACCGGCACCCACCCCGCGTTCGTCTCCGGGTCAGCGTGGTCGGGGCGCTCAGGCCCAGGCCACCCGGCCCAGCTCGACCGGGGTGACCAGGTCGGTGTGGGCGGGGACGATGCGCACGGTGAAGCCGTAGCGCCCGGCCTGGCCCGGCTCGAAGCTGCCGCTGTAGTGGCCGTCGGGCCCGTTGGCCACCATGGCCGTGACCACGGGGTCGATGAGCTCGTCGGCCTCGCCCACGGGGCCGTGCAGCAGCTGCACGGCCAGATCGACGGGATCGAGCCCGCCGTGGGAGACGTGGGCCGACACGGTCTGGGACTGGCCCAGGTCGGTGACCTCGACGCTGTCGGACACCTTCATCACCGAGACGTCGGCCCAGTCGGCCACCACCCGGGACTTCCACGACACCAGGTCACGGGCCAGGCGGTTATCGCTGGCCCACAGGTGCTCGGCCCGGGCGGCCAGGGGCTCGTAGAGCTGCTCGGTGTAGTCGCGCACCATGCGGGCCGCCACCACCTGGGGACCCAGGGTCCGCCACGCCGTCTTCATGCGGTCCACCCAGCCCTCGGGCACCCCCGAGGCGTCGCGGCCGTAGAACAACGGCACGATCTGCTGTTCGAAGAGCCCGAAGAGGCTGTCGGCCTCGAGCTGGTCGCGGCGGGCCAGGTCCTCGACCTGCTCGGCCGAGGTGATGGCCCAGCCGTTGTCGCCGGTGAACATCTCGGCCCACCAGCCGTCGAGGATGGAGCAGTTCAGCGCGCCGTTGAGGGCCGCCTTCTCGCCCGACGTGCCACAGGCCTCGAGCGGGCGCCGGGGTGTGTTCAGCCACACGTCGGCCCCCTGGTAGATGGGCCGGGCCACGGACATGTCGTAATCGTCGATGAAGGCGAAGCGGTGGCGGATGCCGAGGTCGTGGGAGTACTGCACGATCTGGCGGATCAGCTCCTTGCCCCCCTCGTCGGCGGGGTGGGCCTTGCCGGCGAAGACGAACTGCACGGGGCGGTCCGCATCGAGGAGCAGGGCCCGCAGCCTCTCGGGCTGGGACAGCAGCAGGGTGGCCCGCTTGTAGGTGGCGAAGCGCCGGGAGAAGCACACGGTGAGCACGTCGGGATCCAGCGCGTTGGAGGTCCACGCCGCGTCCGAGGCCGACATGCCCCGCTGCACCTCGCTGTGGTGCAGCCGCTCGCGCACGAAGGCGGTGAGGCGCTCGGTGCCCTTGCGGCGGGCCGCCCACACCTCGGCGGGGGGCACGCCCATGACGTTGTCCCAATCGGCGGTGGCGGCGATGTCCCACTCGGGGCCGACCCACTTGGTGAGCAGCTCGTCGACCTCGTCGGACACCCAGGTCTCGCCGTGCACGCCGTTGGTGATGGAGGTGATGGGCACCTCGCGCTCGGGGGCACCGGGCCACAGGTCGGCGAACATGTCCCGACTGACCGCCCCGTGCAGGGCGGACACCCCGTTGGAGCGGGCGGCCAGGCGCAGGCCCATGACGGCCATGTTGAAGCGCTCGTCGGCGGCGTCGCCGGGGCGGTGGCCCAGGGCGATCAGCTCGTAGACGTCGAGGCCCAGCTCGGCGGCCCAGCCCGAGAAGTACTTCTCGATGAGCTCGAGCGGGAACCGGTCGATGCCGGCGGGGACCGGGGTGTGGGTGGTGAACAGCGATCCGGCCCGAGCCACCTCGACGGCCTCGGCGAAGCTCAGGCCCCCGTCGATGACCAGGTTGCGCACCCGTTCCAGGCCCAGGAAGCCGGCATGGCCCTCGTTGGTGTGGAACAGCTGGCAGGTCTCGCCCACGGCCTTGAGGGCCTTGACGCCGCCGATGCCGAGGATGATCTCCTGGCGCAGGCGGTGTTCGGTGTCCCCGCCGTAGAGGCGGTCGGTGATGACCCGCAGCTCGGGTGGGTTCTCGTCCACGTCGGTGTCGAGCAGGTACAGGCGCACCCGACCCACGTCGGCCCGCCAGATGCGGGCCACGCAGGCCTGGCCGGCCAGGTCCACGGTCACCGTGGGCTCGCACAGCTTGAGGGCCAGCGAGTACGGGTCGAGGTCGGGGTAGCGCTCCTGCTGCCAGCCGTCGACCGAGAGGGCCTGGCGGAAGTAGCCGTGGCGGTAGAAGAGGCCGATGCCCACGATGGGCAGGCCCAGGTCCGACGCCGCCTTGAGGTGGTCCCCAGCCAGCACCCCCAGGCCGCCCGAGTACTGGGGCAGGGCCTCGGAGATGCCGAACTCGGGGGAGAAGTAGGCGATGGCCGACAGGGGGCTGTCGGTGCGCTCCTGGAACCACCGGGGCTCGGAGAGGTAGGTGTCGAGGTCGTGCTCCACCGCGGCCAGGGCCGCGAGGAAGGACGGATCGGAGGCCAGCTCGTCGAGACGGCTGGGGCTCAGGCTGCCCAGGAGGTGCACGGGGTCGTGGCTGTCCTCCCAGACGATCGGGTCGGCCCAGCTGAACAGGTGGCGGGATTGACGGTGCCACGTCCAGCGGAGGTTGTGGGCCACGCGGGCGAGCCCCACGAGCCCATCGGGCAGGTGGGGGCGGACGGTGAAGCTCTGCACGGCCTTCATCGTCGGTCAACGCTACAGACCGCTTCGCCGAGCGGTCGCGGCGGCATTCATAGTGGTGTCAGGAACAGGGCTTCTTCGCCCTGGCCCCGCCCCGATCCGAGGGGTTCAGGTCAGGACCGACACCAGGAAGTCGGCCACGAAGCGGTGGGCGGCCTCGGCCCGCAGAACCAGCCCATGACGTTGGCGGTGAGCACGTGGCCCGGGGCGGTCACCGCGGCCAGGTTGCCCCCGGCCGACCAGCCGGCCACGGCCACCCGGGCCGGTCACCGCCGAGCTCGGCCGCGTGCTCGGCCACCCCCACCAGCGCCGCATGGGCGTCCTCGACGGGGGCGTCCTCGACGGGGGGGAAGGGGTCCTCGGGGGCGTGGCGGTAGGTGACCGAGACCACCACGGCCCCGGTCAGTTCGGCCAACGAGCGGCAGATGGGGTCGTCGCTGTCGAGGTCGCCGATGACCCAGCCGCCACCGTGGAAGTAGACGACCACCGGCGATGAGGTCCAGCAGGGTCTGGGTCTCGGCATCGACGGGCATCGGTCGTCCTCCCCCTCGGAAACGGCCAGACTCTAGGCATGCTCTGGCTTCGATCGGGCGGTGCCGGCAACGGTCCGGTACTGCTCCTGCTGCACGGACTGGGTGGCACGGCCGACCTGTGGCAGGGGGTGATCGAGGAGGCCGAACTGCGCTGGCCGGGGCCGTGGATCGCCCCCGACCTCATCGGCCACGGTCGGTCGCGCCGGGCCAGCCTCTACGAGCCGGGCGACTACGCCGCGGCGGTGGCCGACACCGTGGCCCCCATGGTCGGCGACGCGCCCGTCGTCGCCCTGGGTCACTCGCTGGGCGGAGCCATCGGCCTGACCCTGGCCACCGGCTGGTTCGGCCTCGAGGTGGCCGGCGTGGTGGGCGTGGGCATCAAGACGGCGTGGACCACGGGCGACCTCGAGCAGATGGCGGTGCTGCGGGCCAAGCCCCCGGCCCGCTTCGCCACCCGGGACCAGGCTGCGGCCCGCTTCGTGCTGGTCAACGGCCTGGCCGGCGTGCTCAACCCGGCCTCGCCGCTGTGCGACGGCGGCGTCACCCTCGACGGTGAACTCGATGGCCATGGGGACGGTGGCGCCCCCGCCGACCGGCCGTGGCGCCTGGCTCACGACCCGGCCAGCTTCCCCGACTTCGTGCCGTCCATGGACGAGCTCGTGCGCCTGGGCCACAAGCCGGTGGTGCTGGCCCGGGGCGAGACCGACACCATGGTCAGCGACGAGGACATCACCGCCATCGGGGTCGACCCCATGGTCATCGCCGGCGCCGGGCACAACGCCCACGTCGAGCGACCGGCGGCCGTGCTCGACCTCGCCCTGGGCCAGGGCCACCGGTGACGCCCGGGGCATCGTCGAGGTGTCGCCGGGGTGGCGTCCCGGCGTCATCCGGAGGGCGCGGCGGCGTCATCTGCTGACGGGCTGGAACTTCGTGGTGATCGGTCCGGCCCCATCGGGGTAAGACTGGATCCGTGCTCCAGCCCGTGCTCATCGACATCCTCGGCCCCCGGACCGCCACCGGCGAGTGGCCGGCCAAGGCCACGGTGGGCGAGGCCACGCCCGTGCTGGCCCAGATCATCAAGGACGGCCACGACGAGCTCGGGGCGGCGGTCACGTGGACGGGCCCGTCGGGCCGTCGCAGCCGGACCCGGCTCGAGCTCACCGAGCTGAGCCGCTACGCCGGCGAGCTGACCGCCACCGAGGTCGGCTGCCACCGGGTCGTCGTCCAGGCGTGGACCGACCGCTTCGGCTCCTGGCGCCGCGACGTGGTCAAGCGGGCCGTGGCGGGCCAGGACCTGACCGTGGAGCTCGAGGTCGGCGCCATCCACCTCGACCACCTGTCCGACCGGGCCGCCAACGCCGTGGTCGCCTCCCTGCTCCAGGGGGCGGCCCGGGGCCTGCGCGACGCCTCATCGTCCGTCGACACCCGCCTGGCCGCCGGCCTGTCGCCCGACGTGGTCGCGGCCAGCGAGGACGTGGTGCCCGACTGGGACCTGTCCGATGCCGAGGTCGAGCTGTGGGTGGACCGGGAACGGGCCGGTGCGTCGGCCTGGTACGAGCTGTTCCCCCGGTCCTACGGGGGCTTCCGCGGCGTCATCGACCAGTTGCCCCGGCTCGAGGCCCTGGGCTTCGACGTGCTCTACCTGCCCCCCATCCACCCCATCGGCGTGGCCCACCGCAAGGGCCCCGGCAACACGCTCGATCCCGAGCCCACGGATCCCGGCAGCCCGTGGGCCATCGGCGGGGTCGAGGGCGGCCACGACGCCATCCACCCCGACCTCGGGACCGAGGCCGACCTGGTGGCCCTGCTCGAGGCGGCCGGCCGCCACGGCCTCGAGGTGTCCCTCGACTTCGCCCTGCAGTGCTCGCCCGACCACCCCTGGGTGCGTGACCACCCCGAGTGGTTCTCGAGCCTGCCCGACGGCAGCATCCGCTACGCCGAGAACCCGCCCAAGAAGTACCAGGACATCTACCCCATCAACTTCTGGCCCGAGGACAAGGCCGACCGCAAGGCGCTGTGGAAGGCGTGCCGGGAGGCGCTGCTCCACTGGGTCGACCTCGGGGTGCGCAACTTCCGGGTCGACAACCCCCACACCAAGCCCTTCGCCTTCTGGGAGTGGCTCATCTCCTCGGTCCACGCCGAGCACCCTGACCTGATCTTCCTGGCCGAGGCGTTCACCGACCCGCCCCGCATGCAGCGGCTGGCCGACGTGGGCTTCACCCAGAGCTACAGCTACTTCACCTGGCGCCACAGCCGCGACGAGCTCACCGAGTACCTGACCGAGCTGTCGACCCCGCCGCTGGTGGACACCATGCGGGCCAACCTGTGGCCCAACACCCCCGACATCCTCGAAGGGGTGCTGCGCGACGGGCCCCTGTCGGCCTTCGCCCTGCGCTTCGTGCTCGCCGCCACCCTGTCGCCCAACTACGGCATCTACTCGGGCTTCGAGCTGGGGGAGAACCTGCCGGCGTCGCCCGACAACACCGAGTACTTCAACTCGGAGAAGTACCAGATCGTCGAGCGGGACTTCGCCGAGCAGCCCAACCTCGACGGGCTGATCGCCGCGGTGAACGCCAGCCGCCGCCGGCACAAGGCCCTGCGCACCATGCGCACCATCCGCTTCCACGGCTCGGCCAACGACCAGCTGCTGGTGTACTCCAAGACCGACGGCACCCCCGGGGGCGACGTGGTGCTGCTGGTGGTGAACCTCGACCCGTGGTCACCGCAGGCCGGCCACCTCGACCTCGACCTGGCCGCCGTGGGCCTCCCGGAGGGTCCCGTCACCGCCCACGACGAGCTCACCGGCACCACCTACACGTGGGACGACCGCTTCCCCTGGGTGCGGCTCGATCCGGCCTACCAGGCCGCCCACCTCCTGCACCTGCGGCCGGCCTGAGCGGGGGCGGCACCCGTGACCGCCGGGCCCCCACCCTCATGCCCCGCCCGGCCCCCGTTCGGCCCCCGCGGCGCCGCGCCGTCGCCGTACGGCCAGGGGCAGCGCGGCCACGCCCACGAGCACCACGGCGCCGAGGCCCCACCACCACGGGCTCGGCCCCGACCCGCCGCCCTGGCCGGCCACGGCGGCATCGTCACCACCAGCCCCGGTGGCGTCGACGCTGGCCGCCGTCGCTCCCGCGGCGGCGCCCGACAGGTCGTTGCGCAGCACGAGGACCGGCGGGTTGCCGATGAAGTTGGACCCGAAGACGTCGGGGTCCCCGTCGCCGTCGAGGTCACCCACCCGCAGGTTGTGCAACCCGCCATCGGCGATGACGTCGGCGGGCCAGGCCGTCCCGTCGCCCGGGTTCAGGTAGACGGTGACGTCGCCGAACATGGCCGCGGCCACCAGGTCGGCCCGACCGTCGCCGTCGACGTCGGCCGTCTCGAAGGTGTGGAGCTCGCCGCCGCTGTCCCCGACGATCTCGTGGCGCTCCCAGTCGCCGGGACCCGCGCCCATCGACCACCAGGCGATGGGTCCGCTGTCCTCCATGGGGCCCAGCACCACGTCGGGGTGGCCATCCCCGTCGACGTCGGTCACGGCGATGGAGCCCCAGTCGGTGTCGGTGATCATGTGCTCGATCCAGCGCTCCCGGCCCAGCGGGCCCGAGCGACCGGTGTTCTCCAGCCACCACCCCCCGGTGAGGATGTCGAGGTCGCCGTCGCCGTCGACGTCACCCACCCCGGTGCCCTCCCCGTCCCGGGTGGACAGGGTCTCGGCGTCGAAGCGCACGGCGTCGGCGCTCCCGGAGGCGCCACTCCCGGGACCGGCCGCGGCGTCGCTCCGGGTGAAGAGCGTGAGCTGGCCCCGGTTGCGGGCCACCACGTCGAGGTGCCCGTCGCCGTCGACGTCGCCCACCTCGAGGTCGTGGGTCAGGGCCCCCCGGCCACCGACCTCGTGGCGCTCCCAGGTCCGCCCCCCGTCCACGTTGCCGAACCAGAGGACGACCTCGCCGTCGGGCACGATGATGTCGACCCGGCCGTCGCCGTCCACGTCGGCGGCCTGGCAGTCGGTGGTGAACTCGTCGCTCGCCTCGGCCACCCGCTGGCGTTGGGCGTCGGCGCCGGCCAGGCCCGGGGAGCGGTACCAGTCCAGGGTGGCCCCGCCGATGATCCCGTCGAGGGTGCCGTCACCGTCGACGTCGGCCAGGGCCTTGCAGTCACCCGACGACGCGTCGTCC
Organism: Acidimicrobiales bacterium; assembly: GCA_038255145.1. Classification (GTDB taxonomy): domain Bacteria; phylum Actinomycetota; class Acidimicrobiia; order Acidimicrobiales; family CAIXPF01; genus WHTX01. The sequence goes on along the minus strand of JBBSLP010000008.1, from coordinate 50,110 downwards.
ACCACCACCTCGGTGAAGCCGCCCTCCGGCGGAACGCGCCCCTTCCCCCCAGTGGCCGCCCCCGCCGCCACGTTCGTGGTCAGGAACAGTCCGATGAGCATGGTGACGGCTATAACGGCACCCAGACCCCTGGGCGCACCACCCCGGCAAGGTGACGGACGTCGCCACCGAGCGAATTCGGACGACTGCGTCGTGTTGTCGCCGCACCGCGCCGAAACGCCCGATCGGCGGCTACCGTCCGCCACGATCACTCCTCGACCCACGCCCGATCCTCCACCTGCGCCCACCTCCCGACACGCGCCCGGCAGCGGGCGCGTGGACACCTCCCCCGCCGGCACACCTGACGCATCCCGAAGGACCTGGGCATGAGCATCGATGCCACTGACCTGCGCTGGTTCCAGCGCGCCGTCTTCTACGAGGTCGTCGTGCGCGGCTTCAAGGACAGCAACGCGGATGGCACCGGCGACCTGCCCGGTCTCATCGAGAAGCTGGACTACCTCGAGTGGCTGGGCATCGACTGCATCTGGATGTTGCCGTTCTACAAGTCGCCACTGCGCGACGGCGGCTACGACATCTCGGACTTCTTCACCGTCCACCCCAACTACGGCGACCTCGGCGACGCCGTGCGCCTGGTGGAGGAGTCCCACAAGCGGGGCATCCGCATCGTGGCCGACCTGGTCATGAACCACACCAGTGACCAGCACCCGTGGTTCGTCGAGTCGCGCCAGAGTCGCACCGGCCCCCTGTCGGACTGGTACGTGTGGTCCGACACGGACCAGCTCTACCGTGACGCCCGGGTCATCTTCGTGGACACCGAACCGTCCAACTGGACCTTCGACTCGCAACGTGGGCAGTACTACTGGCACCGGTTCTTCCATCACCAACCCGATCTCAACTACGACAACCCCGACGTGTGCGACGCGATGCTCGACACCGTGCGCTTCTGGCTCGACATCGGCCTCGACGGGTTCCGCCTCGACGCCGTGCCCTACCTGTACGAGCGTCCCGGTTCGAACGGGGAAAACCTCCCCGAGACCCACGAGTACCTGAAGCGGCTGCGCAAGTCGGTGGATCAGCTGTACCCGGGCAAGGTCCTGCTGGCCGAGGCCAACCAGTGGCCCTCAGATGTGGTGGAGTACTTCGGCCAGGGTGACGAATGTCACATGTGCTTCCACTTCCCGCTCATGCCCCGCATGTTCATGGCGGCCCGCATGGAGAGCCGCCTCCCCATCAGCGACATCCTGGCCCAGACGCCGGCCATCCCCGACGGCTGCCAGTGGGGCATCTTCCTCCGCAACCACGACGAGCTGACCCTCGAGATGGTGACGGACGAAGAGCGCGACTACATGTACGCGGAGTACGCCAAGGACCCGCAGATGCGGCGCAACATCGGCATCTCCCGGCGGCTGTTCCCCCTGCTCGACAACGACCGTCGCCTGGCCGAGCTCTTCCACGCCCTGCTGCTGTCCCTGCCCGGCTCTCCGATCCTGTACTACGGCGACGAGATCGGCATGGGCGACAACATCTACCTCGGTGACCGCGACGGCGTCCGCACCCCCATGCAGTGGACGCCCGACCGCAACGGTGGCTTCTCGACGGCGGACTTCCACCAGCTGTCGTTGCCCCCGTTGATGGATCCCGTGTACGGCTACCAGGCCGTCAACGTCGAGGCCCAGACCCGGGACCCGTCCTCGTTCCTGCGTTGGGTGCGCTCGTTGCTCTCGGTCAGGCGTTCTTCGCCCGTGTTCGGGGTAGGGACGTTCGAGATGCTCCACTCACCCAACGACGCGGCGTTCGCTTACATCCGCTCGGGGGCCGACCTCGACGGTGACGGCGAGGCCGACACCGTGCTCTGCGTCAACAACCTCAGCCGTTGGGCCCAGCCCTGTGAGCTCGACCTGTCGTCCTACGAGGGCTACGTCCCCATCGAGATGCTCGGTGGCGTGCGCTTCCCCCGCATCGGCCAGCTGCCCTACTTCGTGACGCTGCACCCCTACAGCTTCTACTGGTTCAAGCTCGTCCGCGAGGACCGGGCCGACGAAGAGGCCGCCCAGGTGGCCGAGGCCGCCCACACCGACGAGCTGCGGGTCTTCTCCGACCTGGTCGACGGCGAAGCGGAGGGCCGGGGGTGAGCCCGGGGACCAGCGGCGTCACCGGTCCCTCGGCCGACTGGCTGTCCCGCCAGCGCTGGTTCGGGGCCGCCGATCGTCGCATCACCGACATCACCGTCGAGGTCTCGTCGCCCGTGGCCGAGGGCATCGACTGGCTGGTCGTGGCCGTGGCCTTCGCCGGGGGAGGCACCCCCGCCCACCTGCAGCTGTTCTGGGACGGCCAGCGCGATGTGGCCGACCACCCCGCCGTGGTGGCCTGGCTCTTCGACGGCGTGCCCGCGGCCCAGGCCTTCGCCGGGCCCGGAACGACGGTGCGCCTGTTGTCGGGCGAGCAGTCCAACACCTCCCTGGTGGTGACCGGTGCCGTCGAGGGGGATGTCATCGTCAAGGTGCTGCGCCGGCTCACGGCCGAGCGCAACCCCGACGTCGAGGTCGTCCGCGGCCTGTGGGAGGCCGGGTTCCACTCGGTGCCCGAGCCCCTGGCCGAGGCCCACCCCCACCTCGACATCCCTTCGCTGGGTGGTCAGGGCGGCGTCGGCGACCACGGGGCCGGCGGTGGTGCCGTCGACCTGGCCGTGGCCCGCCGCTTCCTGGCCGGGGCCACCGACGGCTGGGACCTGGCCACCGGCCACGGGGCCAGCTTCCCCGCCCAGGCCGGCGAGCTGGGCCGGCTCACGGCCGAGATGCACCTGGCCCTGGCCCGGGCCTTCGGCACCACCCCCAGCGACACGGAGGCGTGGGCCGAGGCCATGGGCACCCAGCTGCGCCGCACTGCCGGCATCGAAGACGCCGAACGGGTGGGGGAGCGCTACGCCGCGCTGGCCGAGCTCGGATCCGGCGCCGGTCCCGGGGTACGGGCCCACGGCGACTACCACCTGGGCCAGGTCATGCGCCACCAGGGCCGTTGGCTGGTCCTCGACTTCGAAGGCGAACCGGCCCGGCCCGTGGCCGAGCGGATCGCCCCCTCCTCACCCCTCAAGGACGTGGCCGGCATGCTGCGCTCGTTCTCCTACGCCGCCGCGGTGGCCGAGATGCCCTCGGGCTGGGAACCGGCCGTGCGCCGGTCCTTCCTCGACGCCTACCGGGACACCCCCGGCATCGACGAGCTCGTCCCCCCCGACCACGCCGATCTGGTGCTGGCCTGCTTCGAGCTCGACAAGACCGTGTACGAGGTCGCCTACGAGCGGGCCCACCGCCCGACGTGGGTGCAGATCCCCCTGGGAGCCCTCGACCGGCTCCTGGCCTCCTAGCGTGGCGCGCCGATGAGTGGACTTGATCCAGAGCTCGCCTCGGTGCTGGCCGGCACCCACACCGATCCCCACCGCGTGCTGGGCGCCCACGAGCGACCCGACGGCACCTGGGTGGTGCGCTACCGCCACCCCCACGTGGCCAAGGCCGCCGTGGTCACGGCCGACGGCCCCAAGCCGTTGCGCAAGGTGCACCCCGCCGGCCTGTTCGAGGTCATCCTCGACGCCCCGCCCGCCGCCCTCGAGGTCGACGTCACCTACACCGACGGCACCAGGGCCAACGTGGGTGACGCCTACCGGTGCACCCCCACCCTGGGCCCCCTCGACCTGCACCTGATCGGTGAGGGCACCCACCGACGCCTGTGGCAGGTGCTCGGTGCACGCCACCAGGGCCACGAAGGGTCCGACGGCGTCCGCTTCGCCGTGTGGGCCCCCAACGCCCGCGCCGTGCGGGTGGTGGGTGACTTCAACGGCTGGGACGGCCGGGTCCACCCCATGCGCTCCCTGGGCTCGGGGGTGTGGGAGCTGTTCATCCCCCTCGTCCCCCTGGGCAGCCGCTACAAGTTCGAGCTCGTCGACATCAACGGGCGCCTCGTGCTCAAGGCCGACCCCATGGCCACCGAAGCCGAGGTGGCTCCGGCCAACGCCTCGGTGGTCACCGAGTCGAGCTACGAGTGGGTCGACGACGTGTGGATGGCCAGTCGGGCCGCGGGGCCCTTCGACGGCCGCCTGTCGGTCTACGAGGTCCACCTGGGCAGCTGGCGACGGGTGCCCGAGGAGGGCAACCGCTCCCTGGGCTACCGCGAGGCCGCCCCCCTGTTGGCCCAGCACTGCGTGGACCTGGGCTTCACCCACGTGGAGCTGCTGCCCGTGGCCGAGCACCCCTTCGGTCCGTCCTGGGGCTACCAGGTGACGGGCATGTACGCCCCCACGTCACGCTGGGGCACCCCCGACGAGCTGCGCTTCCTGGTCGACACCCTGCACCAGGCCGGCATCGGCGTGATCATGGACTGGGTCCCGGCCCACTTCCCCAAGGACGACTGGGCCCTGGGCCGCTTCGACGGCACCGCCCTCTACGAGCACTCCGACCCCCGCCAGGGCGAGCACCCCGACTGGGGCACGTTCGTCTACAACTTCGGGCGCAACGAGGTGCGGAACTTCCTGCTGGCCAACGCCCTCTACTGGTTGGAGGAGTTCCACATGGACGGCCTGCGGGTCGACGCCGTGGCCTCCATGCTCTACCTGGACTACTCCCGCGAGAGCGGCCAGTGGGTGCCCAACGTGCACGGTGGCCGGGAGAACCTCGAGGCCATCTCCTTCCTGCAGGAGGCCAACCGGGCGTGCCACGAGCTGCACCCCGGCGTGCTCACCATCGCCGAGGAGTCCACGGCGTGGCCGGGCGTGTCCCGCCCCGTCGACGTGGGCGGCCTGGGCTTCACCCACAAGTGGAACATGGGCTGGATGCACGACACGTTGTCGTACTTCTCCAAGGACCCCCTGTTCCGCTCCTACGAGCACGACAAGCTCACCTTCGGGCTCATCTACGCGTGGCACGAGAACTTCGTGCTCCCCCTGAGCCACGACGAGGTCGTGCACGGCAAGGGTTCGTTGCTGGGCAAGATGCCCGGTGACCGCTGGCAGAAGTTCGCCAACCTGCGGGCGCTCTACAGCTGGATGTGGGCCCACCCCGGCAAGCAGCTGCTGTTCATGGGCTGTGAGATCGGCCAGGAGCGCGAGTGGGCCGACGAGTCGAGCATCGACTGGCACCTGCTCGACCAGCCCGACCACCGTGGCGTGCGCGACCTGGTGTCGGCCCTGAACGGGGTGGCCGCCACCCATCCCGCCCTGTGGTCCCAGGACTTCACCTCCCACGGGTTCCGCTGGCTCGACGCGGCGGACCCCGCCTCGTCGGTGTTCGTGTTCGCCCGGGCCGCGGTGGGCGACGCCGCCCCCTCCCTGGTGTGCGCGGCCAACCTGACCCCCGTCCCCCGGGGCGGGTTCCGGGTGGGCATCCCCGGGGACGCCGGGGAGTGGCACGAGGTCCTCAACTCCGACGACCAGCGCTTCGGCGGCAGCGGTGTGACCAACCCCACCGTGGTGGTCGATGACATCCCCTGGCACGGCTGCGAACGGTCCGCGGTGCTGACCCTGCCCCCGCTGGGCGTGCTCTGGTTGGCCCGCACCACCTGAGGCCAGGTCGCTGTGGCGGGACGGTCCCCGGCTGGGCACGGCGGGAGCCGGGGGCGTTCCCGCAAGGATCCGGCACCCCGGTATCGTGCCCGCTGTGGACCCGAACCTGCAGGCCGGCACCAGCCAGCCGCCGACGGGACCGGGTGGATCGGTGCCCCCGTGGTCGCCCCCGGCCTGCTGGCGACATCCCGACCGGGCCGCGGGCGTGGGTTGCCAGCGCTGCGGTCGACCGCTGTGCACCGAGTGCATGCACCAGGCCTCGGTGGGCTTCCAGTGCTCCCAGTGCGTGGGCGCCCGCCCCCAGAAGGTCATCAGCGGCCGGGCCCTGTTCGCCCCCGGCCGCCCGCCGGTCACCACGGTGCTGGTGGCCATCAACGTGGCCGTCTACCTGGTGGGCATGGTGGTGGCGGGGCTGGGCGACCGCATGCAGCTCAACGGGGGGCTCATCGGTGATGCCCTGACCCGAGGGGGGCCCATCGGCGTGGCCGAGGGGGAGTGGTGGCGGCTGATCTCCAACGGCTTCCTCCACGCCGGCCTGCTCCACCTGGCCGTCAACATGATCTCGCTGTGGAGCCTGGGCACCCTGCTCGAACCCCGGGTGGGCCGGCTGCGCTTCGGCCTGCTCTACGCCTCCTCCCTGCTGGCCGGCAGCCTGGGTGCCCTGGCCCTGCAGCCCGATGCCCTGCACGTGGGGGCGTCGGGCGCCATCTTCGGCCTGTTCGGGGCGGTGATCGCCTTCCAGCTCAGCCGGGGCCTCAACCCCTTCGCCACCAGCGTGGGACCGTTGCTGGTGCTGAACCTGCTCATCACCTTCGGTGTGCCCGGCATCTCCATCGGCGGCCACGTCGGTGGGCTGGTCGGCGGCCTGCTGGCGGGCATGGCGCTGTTCGGCCTGCCCCGGCGAGCGGCCTCGCCGTCCGTGGCCCAGGCCGTGGGCCTGCTCGGTGCCCTGTGCGCGCTGTCGTTCTTCGCCGCCATCTGGGTGGCCTCCAACCCCGTCGTCGGCTGATCCGACCGGTGTCCGAGGCCCGAGGCGTCGTCGATCCCGACCTGGCCGAGCTGGCCGGGGCCCTGGTGGCCATCGGCATCGGGGTGCGGGACGCGGTGCGGAGCGATGGGCGTGACGACGACGGTGCCGTGGTGCGCACCGAGGGCGGCGACGACATCTTCGGCATCGACGGCCGGGCCGACCGGGTGCTGCGCCGGGGCTTCGACGACGTGGGCCGGCGCTGGTCGGGTCGGTTGGTGATGGAGGGCCTCGACGAGCCTGCCCCGGTCGGTGACCCGGCCGGCCCGTGGCGCTACCTGGTCGACCCCCTCGACGGCACCCGGCCGCTCCTGGCCGGCAAGCGCAGCGCCTGGGTGCTCATCGGGGCGGGGCGCGGCGCCACCACGCTCGAGGAGCTGGAGCTGTCGGTGGTGGTCGAGGTCCCCACCCGGCGGGCGGCCCTGGGCCTGGTGGCGTGGGCCACCCGGGACGGCCACCTCGACGCCGTCGACCACGACCTGTGGGGTGGCGGCCCGCCCCGCCCCGCCCGCCTCGTGCCCCGGGCCGGGCCCGACCTCGAGCACACCTTCGTCACCGTGGTCCGCTTCGCCCCCGGCTTCGGCGCCGTCATCGGGGCGTGGAGCGACCGCCTGCTGGCCGGGCTCACCGTGTTCGACGACCTGGTGCCGTGCACGGCCGGGCAGATGCTGGGCCTGGCCTCGGGGGCCGACGCCGCCGTGTTCGACCCCCGGCCCCTGCTGGCGTCCCAGACCATGGCCGCCCACCCCTACGACCTGGCCGGGCTGTGGGTGGCCCGGGCCGCCGGCGCCGTGATCGAGGCCCTGCCCTCGGGACCGCTCGACGTCCCCCTCGACTGCACCACCCCGGTGGCCTGGCAGGGCTTCGCCAACGCCGCGGTGGCCACCCGGCTCCGGGTCACCGAACCCTTCACCAGCTGACAGGCTGCGGCCCGCCCGCGCCGTCCGAGGACGACCGCCGCCCCGGTGAGGGCCGGCGGGCTCAGCCGTCGCGCAGCTGTTGGGCGGCGAGCTCGGGGGGGATGACGTTGATGCGCACCCCGGTGCCCTGCTCGAAGCCGGCCACCGTGGTCAGGGCGGGCAACAGGTGGATGTGCCAGTGGAAGGGGGCCGTGGTGCGGTGGGGGGCCGAGTGCACGACCAGGTTGTAGGCCACGTCGCCGAGCACGGCCCGCACGCGGTGCAGCACGTCGCGCACCACGCGGCCCACGGCGGCCAGGTCGGCCGGGGCCGCCTGGTCGAGGCGGGCCACGGGCTCGCGGCTCATGACCAGCACCTCGTAGGGCGCACCCGACCACCACGGGCACAGGGCCACCACCCGCTCGTCGGCCGCCACCACGCGCAGGCCCAGGGCCTCCTCGCGTTCGATCACCGCGACGAGGAGGGGACCTTCGGGCCGTTCGGCGAAGCCGGACAGCTCGCGCTCGAGCTCGCCGGGCACGAAGGGCACGGCCAGGAGCTGGCCGTGGGGGTGGTCGATGGACGCCCCGGCCTCGCGGCCGTGGTTCACGATGACCTGGGTGTACTCGATGCCCCGGATGGCGGCGTGGTCCTCGAAGCGGTCCCTGATGGCGGCCATGACCAGGCCGGCCTGGTGATCGCCGAGGTCGGCCCAGCTGGCGCCGTGGTCGGGGCTGAGCACCAGCACCTCGTGCAGGCCGGTGGCTGGTGCGGCCAGGAACAGGGGGTCCCCCTGCTCGCTGACCTCGAGCGGTCCGCTGCCGGCGAAGGCGGGGTAGAGGTTGGGCACCACCCGCACCCGCCAGCGGCCCTCGTCCTGGCCGACCCGTGGCCCGTAGGCCTCGAGCGCGGGCGGCGTCTCCTCCTCGTTGCCCGGGCAGAACGGGCAGGGGCGGCCGGGGTCGGCCTGCACGGGTAGGCGGCGGGGGGAGAAGTCGCCGGGCCGGAAGCGCCGTTCCGCGGCCACCGTCACCCAACGGCGGCTCAGGGGGTTCCACCGGAGCTCGCTCACCGCGGGGCTGCTGGTGGGCGCGTCGCCCCCGGGGGCAGGCGCCACGTGCTCACGTGGTCGGCGGACAACTCGTCGAAGGGGGTGCCGTCCCAGTCCGACCAGCGGTGCTCGAGCTCGAGGCCGGCGGCGGCGGCCATGGCGTCGAGCTCCTCGGGTGGGGCGTAGCGCAGGTGCCACGGTCGAAGTCGCACCCCGCCGGCGGACAGCTCGACGTGCTGGCCGCTGATGGTCTGGCTGGCCGGGTCCTGGCGGCTGATGCGCAACACCACCCGGTCCGTGGCCAGGGTGCGCAGCTCGATGGCGTCACGCACGGCCTCGGGCTCGCCGGCTGTCGCCGGCGGGGGCACGAAGCACTCGAGCACGAAGCGGCCCCCGGGTCCCAGGTGGTGGGCCACGGTGACGAAGCACGCCGCCTGGTCCCGGGCCGTGGCCAGGTTGAAGAACGTGTTGAAGGCCGAGAAGGCGAGGACGAAGCGGGCGTCACCGAGCTCGAAGTGGCCCATGTCCCCGACGTGGGCCTCGACCTGGTCGCCGCCGGGCTTGGCCCGCAGGCGGTCGAGCATGGCCGCGCTGGCGTCGATGCCGGTCACGGCCATGCCGGCGTCGACCAGGGGCAGGCACAGCCGACCCGTGCCGCAGCCCAGCTCGAGCACGGCGGGAGTCCCGGCTGTGGGGCCCGCGGGCACGTCGTCGCGAGCCAGGCGAGCCAGGCGAGCCAGGCTGGCCACCGCGGACGCGGTGCGCTCGCTGGCCGGGTACCAGTCGTCGTACACGTCGGCAAAGGCATCGCCGTAGGACGGTGGTCCGTAGCCCTCCACGAATGGGCGAGGTTAGGCCGTCGGGGTCGGGCTACCGCAGGGGGCCACGATCACGCGGGGATGGAGCTGCGGTCGGCCAGGCTGCGCAGGCCACCGGTGATGGTGTCGGCCCAGATGGTCAACCACCGGTCGTCCTGCACGGGCGCGGAGGAGCGGGCCAGGGCGAGCATGGCCCGGCTGACGGCCGACGCGAACAGCACCGCCGTCACCGGGTCGAGGTTGGGCGCGTCATCCGCCCCCACCAGTTCGGTGACCAGGCCCATCACCGCCGTGCGCCCGGGCTCGGGGGCCGAGGCCGCGGCACGGGCACTGATGTCGTCCGAGGCGTCCTCGTGGAGGAGGAACTCGGCCAGGCGGGGGTGCTCGTCGGCCCAGGCGAACAGGGCCTGGCCCATCGACAGCAGGCGCTGGCGCGGCCCCCGCAGGTCGGTGCCGGTGATGGTGCTGGTGATCTCGATGAAGAGCCGGTCCTGCAGCCTGCCGATCAGGTGGTCCTTGCTGCGGATGGCGGTGTAGACGGTGGGCAGGGACACGTGCAGCACCGCGGCCAGCTTGCGCATGGACAGGCCCTGGGGACCCTCGGCGGCGATCAGCTGGTAGGCGGCCTGGACGGCCTGGTCGGGGGTGACCAGGGGCGGCCGCTTCTTGCGGACCGACGGCTCTCGATCTTGGTCCTCACCCACCATGTCGCTCCCGACGATCCGATCGGCTCGCTGCCCCGCTGCCCCGCTGCCGCCGCGCCGTGGCACAGCGACCATATACATAGCTCAAGAAACTCGGGTGACCACGGACTTCGCTCACCTCTTGCGTGCACAACCCTACTTACGGTGCTGCCGGACGTGCAGGACGGGCACAATGGCCGCCCTCCGTGGTCGACCACCCAGGGTGGCCGACGAACAGCGCAGACGGCGAACCACACCACCGACCGACAGCGCGAAGGCCGCCGAGTAGCGTCGGGGCTGTGGTGGCCTACCTCGATCACGCGGCCACGACGCCCGTTCGCCCGGGCGCCGTCGAAGCCCTGCTGCCCTACCTCACCGAGTGCTACGCCAACCCCTCGGGCGGCCACCGTGCCGCGCGTGAGGCCCGCCGGGCCCTCGACGACGCCCGTGACGTGGTGGCCGTGGCCCTGGGCTGCCGTCCCGGCGAGGTGGTGTTCACGTCGGGGGGTACCGAGGCCGACAACCTGGCCATCTTCGGCACGTTGCCCGCTGCGGCCCGTGATGGGGAGGCGGTGCGCCCAGGCACCGTGGTCACCACCGCGGTGGAGCACCACGCCGTCCTCCACGCCGTCGACGCCGTGCACGGTCGCGTGGCCCGGGTCGACCGCCAGGGCCGCGTCGACCTCGACCACCTGGCCGACCTGCTCGACGACGACGTTCGCCTGGTCAGCGTGATGCTGGTCAACAACGAGGTGGGCACGGTCCAACCTCTCGACGAGGTGGCGGCCCTGGTGCGCGAGCGCGCCCCCCGGGCCCTGCTGCACACCGATGCCGTGCAGGCCCTGACCTGGCTCGACGTGGCCGAGCGCGCCGCGGGCTACGACCTGATCTCCATCTCGGCCCACAAGTTCGGCGGCCCCAAGGGCACCGGTGCCCTGGTCGTGCGCGACGGGGTCGACCTGGCCGCCCGCCTGGTGGGTGGGGGCCAGGAGCGCGACCGGCGCTCGGGCACCCAGAACGTGGCCGGCATCGCCGCCATGGCCGCGGCGGTGACCGAGACCGTGGCCAGCCGGGCCGCCACCGTGACCCGCCTGGGCGCGGACCGGGCCCGTCTGGTCGACCGGCTGCAGGCTGCGGTCCCCGGCCTGGAGGAGACCGTGGACCGGGCCAAGGCCGAGGTCGTCCCCGGCGTGGCCCACCTGTGCGTGCCCGGCACCGAGAGCGAGGCCCTGCTCTTCCTGCTCGAGGACGCCGGGGTGTACGGGGCCGCGGGGTCGTCGTGCTCGTCGGGGGCCACGCAGCTGTCCCACGTGCTCGCCGCCATGGCCGTGCCCGAACACCTGGGGCGCGGCGCCCTGCGGCTCAGCCTGGGCTGGGCCTCGACCGAGGCCGATGTCGACGCGGCCATCGCGGCGGTGCCCCCGGCCGTCGAGCGCCTGCGGGCCTCGGCGTGAGGGTGCTGGTGGCCATGTCCGGTGGCGTCGACTCCTCCGTCGCCGCCGCCCTGTTGGCCGACGCCGGTCACGACGTGGTCGGGGTGACCCTCAAGCTGTGGGGTGGCGCCGGCGACCGGGGCTGCTGCTCGGTGGCCGACGTGGAGGACGCCCGCCGGGTGGCCGACCACCTGGGCATCGACCACCACGTGTTCAACTTCGCCGAGGACTTCCAGGCCAAGGTGGTGGCCCCCTACGTCGCCGCCCACGCCGCGGGCCGCACCCCCAACCCGTGCATCGAGTGCAACCGCCACCTCAAGTTCGACCGCCTGGTGCGCCGGGCCGACGCCCTGGGCTTCGACGCCGTGGCCACCGGCCACCACGCCCGCATCGGTCACGACGGCGACGGCACCCCCCGGGTGGCTCGGGGCGTGGACGGTGCCAAGGACCAGTCCTACGTGCTCTACATGCTCGACGGGGCCACCCTCGGCCGCCTGCTGCTGCCCGTGGGCGAGCTCACCAAGGCCCAGGTCCGCCAGCTGGCCGCCGACCGGGGCCTGCGCACGGCCGACAAGGCCGAGAGCCAGGACGTGTGCTTCGTGCCCTCCACCAGTGGGCGGGCCACCTTCCTGGGCCAGCGCATCCCCCTGCGGACCGGCAGGGTGGTCGACCGCACCGGGACCGAGGTCGGCCACGTCGACGCCGTCGAGCTCGTCACCATCGGCCAGCGCAAGGGCCTGGGCCTGGCCGGCGGTGGTGTCCCCCGCTACGTGCTCGACGTGGATGCGTCCACGGCCACCGTGACGGTGGGCGGCGCGGAGGACCTGCTGACCGACGGGCTCGAGCTCGATGACCTGGTGTGGTCGTCGCGTCCCCACCACGGGCCGGTCAGCGTGCAGTGCAGCGCCCATGGGGCCCCTCGTCCGGCCACCCTGGGGGGCACCAGGCTCACCTGGGACCAGCCCCAGCGCCGGGTGGCGCCGGGCCAGGCCGTGGTCCTGTACCACGACGACCTGGTCCTGGGCGGCGGCCTGGCCGCGTCAGCGCACCGGTAGGCGCTGGCTGGCGGCGTGGCGCAGCAGGGCGCCCGGCCGCACGGGGGCGATGAGGAAGCGCTCGGCGCTGACCGACGTCCAGTCACTGCGGCCCGAGCGCACGGGGAAGGGCAGGGCCTCGGCCAGGCGCACCTCGATGACGAGCCCGGCGGCCCGCCCGGTGAGGTCGAGGGCATCGGTCGACCGGACGGCTGGGCCCATGGCCCGCACCGTGGGGCGGGCCACGAGGATGGACTCGAAGAGCACGGCGCGGTCGGCCACCACGAACCCGGCGGGGACGAAGACGATGCAGCGGCGGTCGAGCCCGTGCAGGGCCCGGGCCGCGGCCGCCGCGGCCACCACGCCCACCACCAGCACGATCACCCCCAGCACCCACTGGTGTGCAGCCAGCAACAGGGGACCGGCGGCCACCCCGGTGACGACGACGGCGATGGCCAGGGGCACGGGGCCCAGCACCAGGGGGGCGGGCATGCGCAGGGCCATGCGCCGCTCGGGACCGTAGGACGAACCGTCGACGCAGGCGTCCACCGTGGTCGGGGCGAGCACGGCCAGCACGGCGGCGACAGCGGCGGCCACTGCGACCAGGGCCCACGGGGCCCAATCCGTGACCACGGCGGCCCACACCGCCGCAGCCACCGCGGCCGGGGCCAGCACCCGCAACGCGGTCAGGCCCAGGGGGTGGGCGACGAGCAGGGCGACCAGGCCACCAGCCCAGCCCGCCCACAGCAGCACCGACAGCACCCCGGAGACGGCGGTGCTGCGGGTGGCCACGGCGTCGGACAGCGGCGGTGCCGCGGCCACCACCAGCAACAGCCAGATGATCCTCGGGGGCCACAGGCCGGGCTCGCGCATCGCCTGCAGGGTGGCGCAGGCCGACCCCCACCAGCCAGTCGCCGGGACGTGGCCGCCGCCGTCGACGCACGGGGGACCCGCCCGGGGAGCCGGGGTGGAGGAGTGAAGCCTGTCTCGTTTACGCTGGGACGGACGGGGTGGCTGGCGGGCTCCGCTGGCCCCCGGGGCGAGTCGTAGACGTGGGAGGGGAGGGAGCCGTGGGCGACCTCGAGCTGCCAGCGGGCATGGCCACCTCGGTGGGGCCGCTGCCGCACACCGACCCGGCCGCGGCCGCAGCCTTCGTGCTCGACCGCCATCCCCGCCTGCCCGCGGCTCCCTCCCTGCCCGGGCGCTCCCCCCTCGAGCGCCGCCTGGCCCAGGCGGCCTGGGGCGTCGACGGTGTGCGGGTCATGTCGGACGGTTCGCTGTCCCTCGACCCCCTCGACATCGACCCCGAGGCCCGCTTGGGCGACCCCCACATGGACGGCCCCCCGTTCAAGGGCTTCCAGGGCTTCGTGAGAGCCGCCGCCGCCGCCGGCCTGATCGGTCCGGTGAAGTTCCAGCTCACCGGGCCGGTGTCGTTGGGCATCGCCCTCGACGCCGCGGGCATGGAGGCCGAGGTCGCCTTCCGCCTGGCCGCCTCCATCGTCGGCCAGCGGGCCCGGGGCCTCATCGAGGTGGTGGCCGAGCGCCTCCCGGGTGTGCGGCCCGTCGTCGTCGTCGACGAGCCCACCCTGGCCGCCCTTCACGACCCCGCCTTCCCCCTGCCCGTCGAGCGGGCCCTGGACCTGGTGTCGGCCACCCTGGCCACCCTCGAACCCTCGGCGGTCACCGGCCTGCGCCCGGGCCCCGACACCGACGTGGGCCTGGCCCTCGAGGCCGGTCCCCAGCTGCTGGTGGTGCCGGCCAACGACCAGGTGGTGGCCTCGGCCGGCGCCCTCGACCGCTTCTTGGAGCGGGGCGGTTGGGTGGCGTGGGCCGCGGTGCCCACCGAGGGGCCGGTGGGGTCCTCCGTCGACCGGTTGTGGCGCTCGCTGTCGGGCCTGTGGTGCAAGCTCGTCCAGGCCGGTTGCGACCCCGCCCGCCTGCGCACGCAGGCCCTGGTCCTGCCCACCGGTGGCCTGGGCCGTCACCACGTGGCCCAGGCCACCGCCGTGCTCGACCTGGCCGACGGCGTGGCCCAGCGCCTCTACGACCAGGCCACCGGCCTGCGCCTCAGCGCCGGCGCGTAGTTCGCCGCCACCGCCCGCAACTACCATCGCGGCCATGCCGGACCCCGGGGACGACGCGGTGGGGGACGCCAGCCGCGCCGCCGAGCTGGCGGCGCAGATCGAGTACCACAACCGCCGCTACCACGAGCTCGACGACCCCGAGATCCCCGACGCCGACTACGACGCCCTGGTGCGCGAGCTGGCCTCGCTCGAGGCCGCCCACCCCGAGCTGCGCTCGCCCGATTCCCCCACCCGGCACGTGGGTTCGGCGCCGTCGGCCACCTTCGCCCCCGTGGTCCACCGCATCCCCCTCATGTCCCTGGACAACGCCATGTCCGAGGACGAGCTGCAGGCCTGGGGGGATCGGCTGGTGCGCCGCCTGGAGCAGGACGACGACCCCTCTCCGGTGGGCTTCGTCACCGAGCTGAAGATCGACGGCATCGCCGTGGCCCTGCGCTACGAGGGTGGCGGCTTCGTCGAGGGTGCCACCCGGGGCGACGGCAAGGTGGGTGAGGACATCACCGCCAACCTGCGCACCCTCCTCGACATCCCCGACGAGCTGCCGTCGGGGACCGCCGACCTGGTCGAGCTGCGGGGCGAGGTGTACATGCCCCTCGAGGTCTTCCAGGAGCTCAACGCGTCGCAGGTCGAGGCCGGTCTGCGGGTGTACGCCAACCCCCGCAACACCGCCGCCGGTTCGTTGCGCCAGAAGGACCCCGCCGTCACCGCCGGCCGGGGCCTGCGCTTCTGGGCCTATCAGCTGGCCGACCACCGCGGCGGGCCCACCTTCACCTCCCACCACGAGTCCCTGATGTGGCTGGGGGAGCTGGGCTTCCCCATCAACCCCAACGTCAAGGTCCTGGGCACCCTGGACGAGGTCTACGAGCGCTGCCGGCACTGGGCCGAGCACCGTCACGACCTCGACTACGAGATCGACGGGGTGGTGGTCAAGGTCGACGACCTGCGCCGCCGCCAGGACCTGGGCTCGACGTCCAAGGCCCCCCGGTGGGCCATCGCCTTCAAGTTCCCCCCCGAGGAGCGCACCACGCTCCTGCGCGACATCCAGGTGTCCATCGGCCGCACCGGCCGGGCCACCCCCTTCGCCCAGCTCGAGCCGGTGTTCGTGGGCGGTTCGACCGTGGGCGTGGCCACCCTGCACAACCAGGACCAGGTGGCCCTCAAGGACGTGCGCCCGGGTGACACCGTCATCGTGCGCAAGGCCGGCGACGTCATCCCCGAGGTGGTGGGTCCGGTGTTGTCCCTGCGCCCGGCCGACAGCCATCCCTGGGAGTTCCCCGAGCTGTGCCCCCAGTGCCACTCCCCCCTGGTGCGCCTGGAGGGCGAGATCGTGCACTTCTGCACGAACGTCGACTGCCCGGCCCAGCGCCAGGCCCGCATCGAGCACTTCGCCTCCCGAGGGGCCATGGACATCGAGGGCTTCGGCGAGCAGCGGGTGCGGCTGTTCCTGGGGCTGGGCCTGCTCACCGACCCGGCCGACATCTACCGCCTCGACTACGACCGCATCCTCGAGCTCGAGGGCTTCGGCGAGATCTCGGTGCGCAACCTGACCGCGGCGGTGGAGGCGTCCAAAGAACGGCCCCTGGCCAACCTGTTGGTCGGGTTGAACATCCGCCACGTCGGCCCTGCCGCCGCCCTGCTGCTGTCGGCCCGCTTCGGCCACATGGACGCCATCATGGCCGCCAGCGAGGAGGACCTGGCCGGGGTGGACGGCGTCGGCCCCACCATCGCCGCCGCCGTGTTCGCCTTCTTCCAGAACGAGCACAACGTCGACCTCATCGGCCGGCTGCGGTCATCGGGCCTGAACCTGACCGCTCCCGCCGTGCCCGAACCGACCGAGGCCCAGACCATGGTGGGGAGGTCGGTCGTGGTCAGCGGCGGCCTCGAGGGCTTCACCAGGGAGGGGGCCGAGGAGGCCATCAAGGCCCGGGGGGGCAAGTCACCGTCCAGCGTGTCCAAGAGGACGACGGCCCTGGTCATCGGGGCCGATCCCGGCGCGTCCAAGCTGGCCAAGGCCACCGAGCTCAAGGTCCCCCTGCTCGACGAGGCCGCCTTCGTGCACCTGCTGGAGACGGGCGAGCTGCCTGCCCCCCCTCCACCAGCTGGAGCGGCGGTCGAGGTCGACGTCGAGGTCACGGTCGAGGTCACAGAACCCGAGCCCTGACGGTCACCTCATGTCACCTCAGCTCACGTCACGTCGAAGCACCACTTCACGACGGGCTGGGCGTTCTCGGCCCCCTCGGCCGTCTGCCAGAAGGTGACCTCGGCGCAGTTGCGGTTCTGGTCGAGCGCGGTGATGACCTTGCCCGGACCGGGGCGGAACAGCAGCTGGTTCAAGCCGCTGTCCTGCTCGAGCTGGGCCGGGGGGATGAACACGCTGTTGATGCGCAGGCGACCCTCCCAGCCCGGCTGTAGGTCGACGCCGACCACGCCCTGCTGGAGGATCTCGGCGTCGCGGGCCGGGATGAGCTGCTCGAGGGCGGGCACGCCCACCAGGGGTTCGTCGGGGTCGGCACCCCAGTAGCCGGCGACCACGAAGCACCCCAGGCCCACGATGATGACCAGGGGGACCAGGAGCTTGCGGAGCAGCGGGGGCATGGCTCCATGATGGACGCTCCCCGCCCGCTGTCCCCATCCGCGGCCCGTGCCTGGCCGGTCGGTAGCCTGTCGCCCTCATGGCGCTCTCGCACCTGAGCGAGCACGTCGGCCGAGTGCTCGGCGGGCGCTACCGGCTCCTTGTGCCGGTGGGTTCCGGCGCGTCCGCCCAGGTGTACCTGGCCGAGGACGTTCAGCTCCGCCGCCGCGTCGCCGTCAAGGTCCTGCACCCGGCCCTGGCCGACGACCCCGTCTTCGAGCGCCGCTTCCAGGCCGAGGCCCAGGCCGCCGCGGCCCTGAACCACCCCAACATCGTGGCCGTGTACGACTGGGGCAGCGACGAACTGCCCTTCATCGTCACCGAGTACCTCGACGGGGGCAGCCTGCGCGCCGTCATCGGCGGGGGCCGGGCCCTGACCCTGTCCCAGGTGCTGCTGGTGGGCCTCGAGGCGGCCCGGGGCCTGAACTTCGCCCACAACCAGGGCTTCGTGCACCGCGACGTCAAGCCCGCCAACCTGGTCTTCGGCGCCGACCACCGCCTGCGGGTGGCCGACTTCGGCCTGGCCCGGGCCTTGGCCGAAGCGGCGTGGACCGAGCCCGAGGGCGTCATGCTGGGCACGGCCCGCTACGCCTCGCCCGAGCAGGCCGGGGGCGAGCTGCTCGACGGTCGCTCGGACGTCTACTCCCTGGCCCTGGTGCTGGTGGAGTGTGGCACTGGCGTCGTGCCCCACGTGTCCGACACCGCCCTGGGCACCCTGCGGGGTCGGGTGGGACGCTCCATCGAGCCCCCCGAACAGCTCGGGCCTCTCGTCCCCATCCTCGCCGCCGCCGGCCGGGCCGACCCCGCCGAGCGGTTGACCGCGGCCGAGCTGGGCCGGGCCCTCATGGCCGCGGCCCAGACCCTGGCTGCCCCCAAGCGCCTACCCCTGGTGCCCATCGAGCTGGCCCCATCCGTGGACGACGTCACCGCCGCCGTAGCCGTGGGCCCGGTGCGGTCGCTGACCACCCGGTCGGCCCCGCCCTCCTCCCCACCGGTCGCCGGTACCGGTGCCGACGCCACCATGGCCGACCTGACCACCCTGGGCGCAGAGGCCACCCGGGTGGTGCCCGAGCCGGGTGGCCCCGTGGCCCCGCCGGCCGCCTCCCCTCTGGCCGCTCCCCCTGCCGCTGCCCCCCCGCCGGCCGCGCCGACCGATGGGGGCGGTCGGCGGGCCCGGCGCAACCAGCGGCGTCGGGGCCGCAGCCGGGTCAAGCGGGTGGCCCGCTGGGCCGCCGTGTTCCTGGTGCTGGCGGCGTTGGCCACGGTGGTGGCCCTGGCCTACGAGACGTCCCGCCCCCCGGCCCGCTTCCCCCTGCTCCGCGTGGTGGGCATGTCCGAGACCGCGGCCCGCACCGCCCTCGAGGGTGCAGGCCACAGCTGGGTGGTCAACGTCGAGACCACCCGGGCCGAGGGCACCGACGTCGGCGAGGTGCTCGATCAGGCACCCATCGAGGGTGAACGCCTGACGGCGGGGTCCGTGGTCAACCTGGTGGTGTCGGCGGGGGAACCCCTGGTCAGGGTGCCAGCCGGCCTGGAGAACACGCCCGTGGCCGAGGTGGCGACCGCCCTTGCCGCCGCCCACCTGGTATTGGCCGAACCACAGGTGCAGCAGGCCGACGAGAACGTGGTCCCCGGTAGCGTCATCTCCGTGGCCGGCGTGGGCACCGAGGTCGAGCGGGGCACCCCCGTCACCGTGGTGGTGTCGACGGGGCCGGCCCTGCGCACCATCCCCGCCACCGAGAAGATGACACCCGAACAGGCCACCGCGGCCCTGACCGCCCTGGCCCTGACCGTCACCCCGGCCGAGGAGTACTCCGAGACGGTGGGCCTGGGGCTGGTCGTGCGCACCGACCCGGCGGCGGCGGCCCAGGTCGCCAAGGGCAGCGCCGTGACCGTCTACGTGTCCCTGGGTCGCCAGCCCATCACCGTGCCCTACCTCCTCGGGGTCACCCCCCAGGAGGCCTTCGACCAGCTCGAGTCCCTGGGCCTGCAGGGCACCCTCGACGGCCAGCCCAACCGCACCGTGGTGGGCACCAACCCCATCAACGGCTCGACCCTCCACCTGGGCGACACCGTCCAGGTCATCAGCCGCTGACCTGACCCACCGGCGTCAGCGCCCGGCCGGGCCGGGCCGGTCCGGGCCCTTTTGGGGGTCGTGCGACCTGGTCATCTAGCGTGCCCGTCCATGGGAACGCTGGACGGAAGAGTCGCCATCATCACCGGCGCTGGTCGCGGCATCGGCCGCGAGCACGCGCTGCTCTTCGCCGCTGAGGGCGCCAAGATCGTGGTCAACGACCTGGGCGGCTCGGCCGACGGGACGGGATCGGACAAGTCGGCCGCCGACGAGGTCGTCGACGAGATCAAGGCCATGGGTGGCGAGGCCATCTCCAACGGTGACGACGTCGCCGACTGGGAGGGTGCCCAGCGCCTGGTGAACTCGGCGGTCGAGGCCTTCGGCGACCTGCACGTGCTGGTCAACAACGCCGGCATCCTCCGGGACCGCGTGCTCGTCAACATGACCGAGGCCGAGTGGGACGCCGTGGTCAAGGTGCACCTCAAGGGTCACTTCGCCCCCACCCGGTGGGCCGCGGCCTACTGGCGTGAGCAGACCAAGGCGGGCAAGACCGTCAACGCCTCGGTCATCAACACGTCGTCGACCTCGGGCCTGTTCTCCAACCCGGGCCAGACCAACTACGGCGCAGCCAAGTCGGGCATCGCCACGTTCTCCCAGATCGTGGCCAAGGAGCTGGTCCGCTACGGCGTGCGCTCCAACTCCATCGCCCCCGCGGCCCGCACCCGGCTGACCATGGCCACCCCGGGCCTGGGCGAGCGCATCGCCGCCCCGGAAGAGGCCAGCAAGTTCGACGAGTGGGACCCGGCCAACATCTCCCCCCTGGTCGCCTACCTGGCCACGGCCGACTGCCCCTACTCCGGCGCCACGTTCTTCGTGCAGGGCGGCCTGGTGAAGATCTTCAAGAGCTGGGAGCTGGGCGAGGGCGTCGACCAGGACGCCCGCTGGGAGGTGGCCGACCTGGCCGCAGCCATGAAGCCCCTGGCCGACCTGCCCTACGCCAAGGCCCCGGGGATGAACATCTGACTGTGACATGACCCGAATGGGGCCCCAACCCCATTCTCCTCCGCAAGGTGGGGCCCCTACCCCACCGCGGCCGTCACTGTTGACCAGCGTGCTGGCTGACGCGGCGTCCCCACCCGACCGGGTGCGGGGCGCCGTGTCGCGTTCAGCTGCCGGTGCCGCCGGTGGTGCCGGTGTCGGGATCGACGTCGGCGGCGGGTTCGGGGAGCTCGGTGATGTCACGTACGCGCTGGGTGGCCTCGAGGGCCAAGGGGTCGACCTGGGACTGTTGGGCCTGCAGGGCGATGAGGCGGGTGATGTCGCCCTCGACGCGGATCTTGCCGGCCATGAAGGCGGCCATGCCCGCGGTGGGGTCCTGCTCGACGAACAGGGCCTTGGCCGTGTCGTAGTCGACGGTGATGGTCAGGTCGGGGCCCTCGAGGTGGCCGAGGTCGATGACCGTGCGCCCCGTGGAGGTGTCCAGGTGGGCGTCGATGGTGTGATCACCGGGTGCCCCCGTGATCACCTGGTTGATGCGTACGGCGACGGTGACGGGGGCGACGCGGCCCTCGTACTCCTCACCGATGGCCTTGGCGGCGGCGATCCACTCGGGGCTCATGAACTCGTACCTCATGGTGGCGCTGACATTAGCGACCTCCGCCCGTGCTGGGGCCACGACGGCCGGCCCCCTACGATGCTGGTCATGGCCGACCGCATCACCCGGGACGAGGTCGCGCACGTGGCGCGCCTCGCCCTGCTCGACCTCGCCGAAGACGAGCTCGACCGCTACACCGAGCAGCTGGCCGCCGTGCTCGACCATGCCGGGGACGTCGAAGCCCTCGACCTGGCCGACGTGCCGCCCATGGCCCACCCCATGCCCCTGCGCAACGTGTTCCGGGCCGACGAGCTCACCCCCGCCCTCGATCGCGACGAGGTGCTGTCCCAGGCCCCGGCGGCCGAGGACGGCCGCTTCCGCGTCCCCGCCATCCTCGGGGAGGAGCCGTGAGCGGCACCGCCGCCGCCCTGGCCGCCGACGTCAGGGCCGGGCGACGTACGGCCCGTTCGGTTGTCGAGGAGCACCTGGCCGCCATCGGCGCCGGCGACGGCGAGATCCACGCCTTCAACCTGGTCACCACGGACGAGGCCCTGGCCCAGGCCGACGCCGTGGACGCCAAGGTGGCCCGGGGCGAGGACCCGGGCCCGTTGGCCGGCGTGCCCGTGGCCCTCAAGGACAACCTGTGCACCCGGGGAGTGCCCACCACGTGCTCGTCGCGGATCCTCGAGGGCTGGCGCCCGCCCTACGACGCCACCGTGGTCCAGCGCCTGGCCGCAGCGGGCGGGATCATGGTGGGCAAGACCAACCTCGACGAGTTCGCCATGGGGTCGTCGACGGAGAACTCGGCCTTCGGGCCCACCCGCAACCCCCACGACACCTCCCGGGTGCCGGGCGGGTCCTCGGGCGGCTCGGCCGCGGCGGTGGCGGCGGGCTTCGCCCCCCTCGCCCTGGGCTCGGACACCGGCGGCTCCATCCGCCAGCCCGCGGCCCTGTGCGGCGTGGTCGGCCTCAAGCCCACCTACGGCCGGGTGTCGCGCTACGGCCTGGTGGCCTTCGCCTCGTCGCTCGACCAGATCGGTCCCTTCGCCGCCACGGTGGCCGACGCCGCCCTGCTCTACGACGTCATCGCCGGTCACGACGCCCTCGACTCCACCTCCATCCCCGAGGCCCTCGCCCCCACCGCCCCCGGGGTGGCCACCGGGGTCGACGGGCTGCGGGTCGGCATCATCAGCGAGATGCTCGACGGCTCCCTGGCCCCCGACCCCGACGTGGCCCGCCAGCTCCGCGCCGCAGCCGCGGCCCTGACCGCAGCCGGCGCCGAGGTCGACGAGGTGTCCGTCCCCGCCGCCATCTACGGCCTTTCGGCGTACTACCTGATCGCCCCGGCCGAGGCGTCGTCCAACCTGGCCCGCTTCGACGGGGTGCGCTACGGCCTGCGGGTCGATGCCCCCACCACGGGGGAGATGCAGCGTCGGTCGCGCACGGCCGGGTTCGGGCCCGAGGTGAAGCGGCGCATCATGCTGGGCACCTACGCCCTGTCGGCGGGCTACTACGACGCCTACTACGGCAAGGCCCAGCGGGTCCGCACCCTGATCATGCGGGACTTCGACGCGGCCTACGAGCGCTTCGACCTGCTGCTGTCGCCAACCTCGCCCACCACCGCCTTCGCCGTGGGGGCCAAGAGCGACGACCCGCTCACCATGTACCTGAACGACGTCTACACGATCCCCTCCAACCTGGCCGGCCACCCCGCCATCTCGGTGCCCTTCGGGACCGGGGACGACGGCCTGCCCGTGGGGGTGCAGCTGCTGGGGCCCAACCTGTCCGAGGCGACCATGCTGCGGGCCGCCGCCGTCCTCGAGGAGGCCGCCAAGTGACTGCGACCATGCCCACCGACGGGGTCGGCATCACCGCCCTCGACTCGGCCGCCGGCCTGCCCGACGGCTGGGAGATGGTCATCGGACTCGAGGTCCACGCCGAGCTGGCCACCAAGACCAAGCTGTTCTCCGGCGCCCGCAACGAGTTCGGTGGCGAGCCCAACCGCCACATCGACCCCACCACCCTGGGCCTGCCCGGCTCGCTGCCGGTGCTGAACGAGAAGGCCGTCGAGCACGCCATCCGCGTCGGCCTGGCCCTGAACTGCGCCATCCAGCCCAGCGTGTTCTCCCGGAAGAACTACTTCTACCCGGACATGCCCAAGGACTTCCAGATCAGCCAGTACGACCTGCCCATCGACGGCGAGGGCTGGCTGGACCTGCCCAACGGCAAGCGGGTGGGCATCGAGCGGGCCCACCTGGAAGAGGACACCGGCAAGTCCACCCACGTCGGCGGCTCGGGTCGCATCTCGGGGGCCGAGTACTCCCTGGTCGACTACAACCGGGCCGGGGTCCCTCTGCTCGAGATCGTGGGCCGCCCCGACCTGCGCTCGGCCGAGGACGCCGCCACCTACGTGTCCGAGCTGCGGGAGATCCTCGTGGCCATCGGCGCCTCGGACGGCAAGCTCGAGGAGGGGTCCATGCGGGTGGACGCCAACGTGTCCGTGCGCCGCACCGGCGATCCCTTCGGCCTGCGTTGCGAGATCAAGAACGTGAACTCGCTGCGCTCCATGCGCCGGGCCATCGACTACGAGGCCGCCCGCCAGATCGACCTCATCGAGTCGGGTGGGCGGGTGCGCCAGGAGACCCGGCACTGGGACGAGGCCTCGGGGCGCACGCTGTCGGGCCGGTCCAAGGAGCAGGCCGAGGACTACCGCTACTTCCCCGAGCCCGACCTGCTGCCCGTGGTGCCCGACCCCGAGTGGATCGAGCGCATCCGGGCCACCCTGCCCCTGCTGCCCGCCCAGCGCCGGGCTCGCCTCGCCGGCGCAGCCGGGGTGCCGGCCACGGAGGCATCGGTCGTCATCGCCGTGGAGCGCCACCTCGACGACCTGGCCGTGGGGGCCATCGAGGCCGGGGCCGACCCGTTGCGCACCCTGACCCACGTCGAGCACAACCTGGCCGTCGAGGGGGCCGACAAGCTGACGGCCCGCGCCTTCGCCGCCCTGGTGACGATGGAGGTCGGCGGGCAGCTCACGGCCACCCAGACCAAGGCCGTGCTGGCCGAGCTCATCGACGGCGGGGGCGACGGTGACCCCAGGGCCATCGCTTCGGCCAAGGGCTACGAGGCCATGGACTCGGGTTCACTCGAAGGCGCCATCGACACCGTCATCGCCGCCAACGTCGACCAGTGGGAGCGCTTCGTGGCCGACCCCGCGGTGCGGGGGAAGCTGTCGGGCTTCTTCATCGGCCAGGTCATGAAGGCCACGAAGGGCAAGGCCGACGGCAAGGCCGTCACCGCCTACCTGCAGCAGCGCGCCGGGGGCTGACGGCCCGGGTCACGGGGCCTTGACGGGGCCCCCGGCGGCGACTGCTAGCGTCGCCGCCATGGCCACCGACGAGGCACCTGACCAGCCCCAACAGCATCGGCAGGTGCGCTACCAGGCGCCGAGCGGAGCCACAGACATCCTGCTCGTGCGCCACGGTGAGTCGTCCCCCTTCGTGCCCGGCACCCCCTTCGCGTTGGTCGACGGCCACGGCGACCCGCCCTTGTCGCCCGACGGGGAGTGGCAGGCCGAGCAGGTGGGCCAGCGCCTGGCCGACGAGGTCATCGACGCCATCTACGTGACCACCCTGCAGCGCACGGCCCAGACCGCAGCCCCCCTGGCCGCTCGCCTGGGGCTGACGCCGGTGGTCGAGCGGGACCTGCGCGAGGTGTTCCTGGGGGAGTGGGAGGGGGGCCTGCTGCGCCAGAAGGGTGCCGCCCTCGACCCTGTGTACGTGACCATGCAGGAGCAGGAGGAGTGGGGGCTCATCCCGGGGGCCGAGTCGTTCCAGGTGCTGCTGGACCGGTGCCGGGCCGGGATCGGTCGCATCCACGCCGCCCACCCCGACCAGCGGGTGGCCGTGTTCGTCCACGGCGGCGTCATCGGCGCCCTGCTGGCCCACACGGCCCGGTCGCGACCCTTCGCCTTCGCCGGGGCCGACAACGGCTCCATCCACCACCTCGTCGTCCTCGGCGACGAGTGGAAGCTGCGCTGCTACAACGACACCTCCCACCTCGGTGCCTTCACCGCCCGGGCCCAGCCCCTGACCTGACCGCCGACGGCCGCGCCAGGCGGCCGCCGCCCTGGCCGGGTCGCGGCGAGGTGAGGCGCGGGGTCGCGTGCTCGGGACCGGGGCGGTGGGTGCGTGGTTCGTGCCTGCTGGCGCTCCTGCTGCTGGGGAAGGGGGCCTCCGGGTGCTGTGGGGCTCTGCTGATCGCTGCGGCCGCGGTGCGTCACCACCGCTCGGTTCACGTCGTTCCGCCGGTTGACGCTGGGTGACCGGTCGCTCGCGCGTAGCGCCTCTGTCGTCGATCAGGGGTCTGACCTGGGCAACAGTGCAGCATGTGCCCCCGTGGCGGGGGTGAATCCTTCAGTGTTGCCGGCCACGCCGGTGGCCGAGCCTGAGAAGCACACTGAGCGCCGGGTGCGCCCCTGATGACCGGGGCCGCCACCCGACCGCCGGCAACAACAGCGCGGTGGCCATCGGTGCTCAGCCAAACCGCAGACGCCGACGGAAGCTGCACAACACCGAGCGCCGCCCCTTCCCCAGCATCGGTGGAGCCACCAGCCACAGACCGCACCTCGGTCACTTCGGACCCCGACACCAGGACCCTGACGTCCGCGACCTCCATGATCGCCAGACGTGCAGTGTCTCAGGTGCGGCGGTCGCCGACGACGGCCCAGCGGCCGCCACTGAACCGGAGTTGGAGGACCACCACCCGGGCCGCGGTGAGCAGGATGAGGGCGCCCCACAGCCAGCCCAGGCCGGCCCCGGTGGCTCCCACAGCCACCGCCGCGGGGGCGAAGACGGCGAAGGCGATGACCATGGCCACGGCCAGGAAGCGCTGGTCACCGGCACCGATGAGGATCCCGTCGAGGGCGAAGGCCCAACCGTTGATGGGCTGGGCCACGGCCACCCACACCATCGACGCCGCCGCCGCGGCGATCACGGCGTCGTCGTGGCTGAACACCGAAGCCAGGGGCCAGCGGGCCGCCACCAGCGCACCGCCGAGCACCACGCCCGCCCCCACGGACAGTTGGTTGACCCGTCGCCCCACGGCCCGGGCGGCATCGGCATCACCGGCGCCCAGGGCGTGGCCCACCAGGGCCTGGGCGGCCAGGGCCAGGGCGTCGAGGCCCATGCCCAGGAACGACCAGATCTCGAAGCTGATCTGATAGGCGGCCAGCTCGACCTTGCCCAACCGGGCCGCCACGGCCGTGCCCAGCACCAGGGAGGCCCGCAGCGCGGCGGTGCGCACCAGGAGGTGCAGGCCCACCGACAGCAACTGGCGGATGGCCCGAAGGTCGGGGGCGGTGGGCACCCGCTCGGCCCGGGCCGAGCTCAACACCCGCCAGCACAGCACCGACGCTCCCAGGGCCTGGGCCACCACCGTGCCCAGGGCCGAGGCGCCGATGCCGAAGCCCAGCCCGTAGATGAGCACCACCTCGATGACCAGGTTGAACACCGCGGTGCCCAGAGCGACCACCAGGGGGGTGCGGGTGTCGAGGCGGCCCCGCAGGTAGCCCACGCTGGCCAGGGAGAGCAGCAGGGCGGGCATGCCCAGCAGGCTGATGCGCAGGTAGATCAGGGCGTTGCGGGCCACCTCGCCCTCGCCCCCCAGGGCGGTCACCAACGGTCCCGAGAACACCCCGACGACCACGCCCGAGCCCCCGGCCAGCAGCACGGCCAGCCACAGCCCCTGCACGGCCTGGGCGGCGGCCTCGCGGTGCAGGCCCGCGCCCAGCAGCCGGGCCACCGAGGCGGTGGTGCAGTAGGCCAGGAAGATGAACACGGCGTAGGCCGTGAGCAGGATGGTCGACGCCAGGGCCAGGCCGGCCAGCTGGTCGGTGCCCAGGTGGCCCACGATGGCCGTGTCGGTGAGCACGTAGAGGGGCTCGGCCACGATGGTGGCCAGGGCGGGCACGGCCAGGTGCAGGATGTCCCGGTCGAGCTGTCGGAGCCGCACGGGCGCGGACCCTACGGGAGCGGGTGGTCGCCCGCCGATGCGGCGGCGGTGTCCTCCGGCGTTACCGGGATGCTCAGGTGACCTCGGTGGTGCGCAGCCGTCGCGCCGTCAGCAACACGGCCACCACGGCCACCACCAGGGGCACGATGGCCGCGTAGGCCGGGGTGATGGTGGCCAGGCGCAGGTCGACGCCGCTGGAGTCGGCCAGGAGCGAGCGGGTGTAGGCCCGGATGGCCAGGCGGGCGGCCGACTTGCCGGCCATGGCCACGAAGCCCTCCCAGATGAGGATGTAGGCCAGGCCCCAGGCCAGCGAGCGCCGGGTGCGCAGGCCCAGCCACAGGAAGATGCCGCTGTAGGTCATCACCGCGATGGTGGCCGAGGCCACGGTGCCCGTGACCGCCCCCCGTTCAGCCCCGCTGAGCAGGGCACCCACGCCGAGGGGGATGACCACCAGGGGGGCGACGTAGGTCAACGATGCCGCGTAGGCGGCCAGGGCCAGGCGCAGCCGGGACACGGGCCGCAGCCACAGGTAGACCAGGGTGCCGTCCTCGGCCGGGCCCCCGAGCGCGGCCGAGGCGAACATGAGCGCCACCACCGGGGCCACCAGGGACAGCCCGAAGGTGTTGGCGAACTTCGTCCACGACTCGAGCTGGTCGGCGGGGTCGAGCTGGGCCCGGAAGACGACGCCCACGAGCACGCTGATCAGGCTCAACAGGCCCAGGCCGACGATGCGACCCCGGGTCCCGAGGATGGACAGGAACAGCCCGTAGAGCTCGCCGCCGGTGCCCGTCCTGCCCCTGCTCCTGGCCGCGGGGTTCGAGCCTGCCGTCGGGCTGGTGGGGGTGGTCATCGCCCCTCCACCAGGTAGCGGAACACGCTCTCGAGGTCCTCGTCCAGGGGGGCGACCTCACGCAACCGGCAGCCCAGGTCCCGGGTCAGGGGGGCGATCCAGCGCCGGAAGGCGGCGGGCTCGCGGGTCTGCACGATCAAGCGGTCGGGCCCTTCGAGCTGGACGCCCACGGCCAGGCCCCAGCGCACCAGGGCGGCGCCGACCTCGTTGGCCCGCTCGACCCGCACGGCGAAGCGGCGGGGGCGGTCGTCCATGAGGTTGCGTATGGCGTGGAAGTCGCCCTCCGCGGCCAGACGACCCTGGGCGATGACGAGGATGCGCGAGCCGAAGCGCTCGACCTCTTCGAGCACGTGGCTGGACACGATGACGCAGCGCCCACCCTGGCCCAACCGGGCCACCAGTTCGATCATGGACAGGCGCTGACGAGGGTCGAGGCCGGTCAGGGGCTCGTCGAGGACGACCAGGTGGGGGTCGTGCACGATGGCCTGGGCCAGCTTGACCCGCTGGCGCATGCCCTTGGAGAACGTGCCGATGCGGCGGCTGGCGGCGGGCCCCAGCTCGACCAGGTCGATGGCCCGGCGGGTGGCGTCGTCGGGGGCGTCGAGGTGGTGGAGCACGGCGGCCAGGCGCACGAAGTCGTAGGCCGTCAGCCGGTCGAACATGGCCTCCTGCTGGGGGGCCAGACCGATCTGCCGGGTGATCTCCACGTCGCCCCGGGGGTCGCGGCCCAGCACCCGCACCTGGCCCCGGGATGGCGGGGTCAGCCCGGCCAGCAGGCGCAGCACGGTGGACTTGCCGGCGCCGTTGGGTCCGAGCAGGGCGGTGACCCCGGGCCACAGCTCGAAACTGACCTCGGACACGGCCACCAGGTCGCCGAACCACTTGGACACCCCGGCGAAGGCCACGGACGGGGCAAGGCCCGTCGGGGGGGCGACGCCGAGAGCCGGAGCGCCGGGAGCGCCGGTCGGGCCGGTGGTGGTCGTCACTTGGTCACCTGGAGGCGCTGGTACGTGGTGCGAACGAGCACGGCTGCGGCCACCACCCAGGCCAACGCGGCCAGGAACAGGGGCACGGTGGCCAGGTCGGGGAACTCGGCGGGCTGGCCGTAGATGCGCCGCACCAGCTCGAAGGGCAGGTTGAACAGGTCGGCAGCCCGCAGCCATGGCGACAGCTTGGCCCCGTCCACCAGGGCGCTGACCACGGCGGCCGAACCCAGCGTGCCCAGGGCGATGCCGGCCGAGGCCAGGCCCCGCCGGTCGGTCAGGCAGCACACGGCCATGGCCAGGGCGGTGTACCACAGGGCCACGGTGAGCCCCGCGGCGATCATGCGTACGACCAGGACCACGCCGTCCACCGGCCAGGCCGGGCCCGCCTCGACCAGGGAGTAGCCGATGAGCAGCAGGAGGGGTGGGCCCAGCGTGACCACGGCCAGCACCGTGGTCACCGCTGCGCTCTTGGCCGCCAGGTAGCCGTCGCGGGTCAGGGGGGCGGCCAGGTACAGGCCCAACATCCCCGTGCGCCGGTCGGTGCACATCACGTCGGGCACCGTCGCGGCCACGAAGAGCACGATGGCGGCGGTGATGAAGCCGTAGTAGTTGCCGTAGTCGACCTGCAGGTTGCGGCCCACCTCCTGGGGGACCAGGGCCGACACCCCCACGAACACCGCTGCGGGCAGGTAGGCCATGACGGCCACGAGGATGGGGATGACCTTGTAGCGGGCCTTGCGCCGCAGGCCCAGGGCCCGTTGCAGGCTGGCCACGTACAGGGCCCTCTTGGCGGCACGGGGGCCCAGGCGGGGGCCGGTGTAGCGCCGGTAGCCGCGGTCGGCGATGTGGGCATCGGCCGGTCCGGTCGTGGTCATCGGGCCGGCCCTGCCGATGTCGCCGTGCCTGCTGCCGCAGCCGCCGGCTCGGGGTTGCTGCCCAGGCCGTCGCCGCTGTGGTCGAGGCCGAGGAACACGTCCTCGAGGCTGGCCCGGCGGGCCCGCAGGTTGCGCAGGGGCACGCCCACCTCGGCTACGACGTCGCGCACGATGTCGTAGACGGGACCGTCGTCGCCGTCGATGGGACCGACCTCGACCCGGCGGGGGCCGACGAGGGAGACGGGCAGGCCACGGGTGTGCAGGGCGGCGGCCAGGTGCTCGGCCCCGCCGTCGACCTCGACGACGAGGCCGGTGCCCGAACCCCGCAGCTCCTCGAGGGGACCGGCGGCGGCCACCACCCCGCCGGCGAGGATGACGACCTGGTCACAGATGCGCTCGACCTCGTCGAGCAGGTGGCTGGAGAGCACGATGTCGATGCCGAACTCGTGGCCGACCCGCTTGATGAGGGCGAGCATGGCGTCGCGCTGGGTGGGGTCGAGGCCGTCGGTGGGCTCGTCGAGCAGCAGGAGCAGGGGGTCATGGCCCAGGGCGGCGGCCAGCTTCACCCGCTGGCGTTGACCGGTCGACATGGTGCCCACCGGTCGCAGCCGTTCTTCGCCCAGGCCCACCAGCCACAACACGTCCGAGGCCCGGTCCACGGCCTCGCGGTGGGGCAGGCCGTGGACCTCGGCCAGGTGGCGGACCAGGTCGTAGGCCGACATGTCCGGGGGGAGCTCGTGGTGCTCGGGGGCGTAGCCCACCCGGGCCCGCACCTCGGGGCCGGCCTTGGACGGATCCAACCCGAGCACGCGCAGCTCGCCCGAATCGGGGCGGTGCAGACCCAGGAGCATGCCCAGCAGGGTGGTCTTGCCGGCGCCGTTGGAGCCCAGCAGGCCGGTCACCCCGCCACCGATGGTGACCGTGGCCCCCGACAATGCCGTGGTGGCCCCGTAGCGCTTGACGACACCGCGGGCCTCGACGACGGCATCCATCGGCGGTCACGTTATCCGGGGCGTCCCCCGCCGGACGGCCGTCACCGCGCTGGGTGGCACTGTCGGTGCCACCCTCGGCACGGTCCGGGTGCCCGCCAGCGCCCCGGTGGACTGCTGGTTAACCTCTGGCCATGCCCGCCACCCCCACACCCGGCGACCCCACCGGACCCATCCCCAGGCCCCTCTCCCACGAGGTCACCGACGGTTACCAGCGGGCCCCGGCCCGGGCCATGCTGCGGGCCATCGGCATGGGGGAGGACGACTTCTCCAAGGCCCAGGTCGGGGTGGCGTCGTCGTGGAACGAGGTCACCCCGTGCAACATGCCCCTGGCCCGGTTGGCCCAGCGGGCCAAGGCCGGGGTGCGCCAGGCCGGCGCCTTCCCCATAGAGTTCTGCACCATCGCCGTGTCCGACGGCATCTCCATGGGCCACGAGGGCATGCACGCCTCCCTGGTCAGCCGGGAGGTCATCGCCGACTCGGTCGAGTGCGTGATGCACGCCGAACGCATGGACGCCCTCGTCGCCCTGGCCGGCTGTGACAAGTCCCTGCCCGGGATGATGATGGCCACGGCCCGGCTCAACGTGCCCTCGGTGTTCGTCTACGGCGGGTCGATCCTGCCCGGCAACCACAACGGCACCCCCCTCGACATCGTGTCGGTGTTCGAGGCGGTCGGTGCCTTCGCGGCGGGCACCATCGACGCCGACGAGCTGTTCGCCATCGAGTCCAAGGCCTGCCCCACCGAGGGCAGCTGTGCGGGCATGTTCACCGCCAACACCATGGCCTCGGTCGGCGAGGCCCTGGGCATGGCCCTGCCCGGGTCGGCCTCGGCCCCCGCCGTGGACCGCCGGCGTGACGACTACGCGTACGCCTCGGGCGTGGCCGCGGTGAACCTGCTGCGCCTGGGCATCCGCCCCCGCGACATCATGAGCAAGGCCGCCTTCGAGAACGCCATCGCCATCACCATGGCCCTGGGCGGTTCGACCAACGCCGTGTTGCACCTGCTGGCCATCGCCTTTGAAGCCAAGGTCGAGCTCGAGCTCGACGACTTCAACAAGGTCGCCGCCCGGGTGCCCCACCTGGCCGACACCCGGCCCCACGGCAAGTACGAGATGGTCGACGTCGACCGGGTCGGCGGGGTCCCCGTGGTCATGCGCATGCTGGCCGAACGGGGCCTGCTCCACCTCGACGAGATCACCGTCACCGGGAAGACCGTGGCCGAGAACCTCGAGCTGCTCAATGCTCCCGACCCCGACGGCGACGTCATCCACACCTTCGACAACCCCCTGCACAAGGTGGGTGGCCTGGCCATCCTCACCGGGTCGCTGGCCCCCAAGGGTTCCGTGGTCAAGGTGGCCGGCATCGACGTGGACCACTTCGAGGGCCCGGCCCGGGTCTTCGACGGCGAGGCCAAGGCCATGGAAGAGGTGCTGGCCGGGCGCATCAACTCGGGCGACATCCTCGTCATCCGCTACGAGGGCCCCAAGGGCGGCCCGGGCATGCGGGAGATGCTGGCCATCACCGGGGCGCTGAAGGGCGTGGGCCGCGGGGCGGACACCGCGCTGATCACCGACGGTCGCTTCTCGGGCGGGACGCACGGGTTCTGCGTGGGCCACGTCGCCCCCGAGGCCGTCGACGGTGGCCCCATCGCTTTCGTGACCGACGGTGACCGCATCGCCATCGACGTCGTCAACCACACCATCGACGTCCTCGTCGACGAGGCCACCCTCGAAGCCCGCAAGCTCGACTGGAAGCTCCCCGAGCCCCGCTACACCACCGGCGTGCTGGCCAAGTACGCCCGCCTGGCCCAGGGCGCCGAGCGGGGCGCCATCACCGAAGCGTGACGCTCACGCCGAGCTGAGCCGGATCGCCGTGACCGGTCCGGGTCAGCTGGCGTCGTCCACCCGGCGCCGGGTGGCTGGCGGGCTCGGGAACCGGGCGTACGGGCCCGCCATCCAGGTCGGGGGGGTACCTTCTGGGGATGGCGGTCCTGCTGGTCACCTCGGAGCGGTACGTGGAGCACGAGACCGGCCGCTGGCACCCCGAGCGGCCCGCCCGCATGGGAGCTGTCCTGCGGGGGATCGACGCCGCCGGGGTGGGGGATGCCCTGGTGCGCATCGCTCCCCGGGCCGCCACCAGGGACGAGGTGGTGCGGGTGCACGACCGGGCCGTCATGCACGGGCTCGAGCAGTTGTGCGCCAACGGAGGCGGCGAGATCGACGGGGACACCGTGGTCGTGCCCGCCTCCTGGGAGGTGGCCCTGTTGGCGGCCGGGGCGGGGCTGACCGCGGTGGAGGCCCTTGACCGGGGTGAGGCGGATGCCGCCTTCTGCGCGGTGCGACCCCCGGGGCATCACGCCACCCGGGCCCGGCTCATGGGCTTCTGCCTGATGAACAACATCGCGGTGACGGCGACGGCCCTGGCCGACCGGGGCGAGCGGGTCATGATCGTGGACTGGGACGCCCACCACGGCAACGGCACCGAGGCCATCTTCTACGACGACGATCGGGTGCTGTTCGTGTCCATGCACCAGTACCCGTTCTGGCCGGGTACGGGAGCGTTGCGGGACACAGGGCGGGACGGGGGGACGGGCTTCACCATCAACATCCCCTTCGCGGCGCGCACCCCCGGTGACGCCTACCGGGCCGCCATCGACGAGGTGGTCATCCCTGCGGCCGAACGCTTCGCACCGACGTGGCTGCTGTTGTCGGCCGGGTTCGACGCCCACCGGGCCGACCCGCTCACCGACCTGGGTCTGTCCTCCGGTGACTACGTGGACCTGACCCGCCGCATCGTCGAGCTCGTCCCCCCGGGCCGGCGCATCGCCTTCCTGGAAGGGGGCTACGACCTCGACGCCCTCGGCACGTCCGCCGGGGCCTGCGTGGCCGCTCTGGTCGGCGAGGACCATCGCCCCGAACGGGCCACCTCCGGTCCCCAGGGCCTCGACGTCGTCGAAGCCGTCCGCCAGCTCCACCAGTTGTAGCCAGCGGGAGCGGCCGTGCTCGGCGGCACCGCCAGCGCAGCCTCAGGGGCGGCGGGCGACGACGAGGAGGGACAGGCCGACGGACAGCTCGGGACGGCGACGCAGCACGGCGCGCTCGAGGCGGGCGGCGGTGCCCAGGACCCTGCTGACCAGGGGAGATGCAGAGGCGTCATCGTCGCTGCCCGAGAACAGGCGGCGCAACGGGGTGCGGCGCATGAGGATGGCCGGGGGGACCAGGAACGAGAAGTAGTTGGTCTCCCGCTCGACCTCGAAACCGGCGGTCTTCACCGCGCTGACCATGCCCTGGCGGGTGTAGCGGCGGCGGTGGCCGGCCCACTCGTCGTGCTCGGCCCACAGGCCCGGGTAGGCGGGCCCGGTGACGATGAGCAGGCCGCCGGGGCGCAGCAGGCGGTGGTACTCACGCAATGCGGCCACGTCGTCGTCGAGGTGTTCGAGCACGTCCAGGCTGACCAGCAGCCCTGCCGTCCCCGACCGCAACGGCACGTCCTCGGCCCGGCTGGCCAGCAGCTCGGCCCCCGGCACCTTGCCCACGGCGTGGGCCAGGGCCTCGGGCACCAGGTCGGTGCCCACGGTCAGCTTGGCGCCCAGCGCGCTGAGCACGGCCAACGACCCGCCGGCGCCGCAGCCCACGTCGAGGGCGATGCCCTCGGACACGTCCACGTCGGCCAGCTCGTCGGCCAGGAAGGCCCGGCGGGCTTCGTACCACCAGCCGTCGTCGACGTGGTCGGCCATGACGTCGAAGTAGTCGGCACCCGGCCTGGGGCCTGTCGAGGTCGTCACCCGGCCAGCGTAGAGGCTCGACCCCTCCCGCTCTGACCACGGGCCGACGGGGGCATCCCCCGGTAGGTACCCAGCTGTCGCACGTCGGCCTGGTCAGGCGCTCGTCCGCTGAACCGGACGCATCCGCCTACCGGG
The DNA here is from genome assembly GCA_038255145.1 of Acidimicrobiales bacterium. GTDB lineage: Bacteria > Actinomycetota > Acidimicrobiia > Acidimicrobiales > CAIXPF01 > WHTX01. The sequence goes on along the minus strand of JBBSLP010000008.1, from coordinate 15,605 downwards.
GCGGTACGTGCATGCGTTCAGATCATGGGCGCGGGCGGCGCTGGCGCTACGACGCTGGTCGCGTCGCAACCAGCAGGTGGTGGGGGTGGGGGTAGCCGTGGTCGATGGCGGCGCCCTCGACCACGAGGCCCGCCGCCACCAGCCGCGCCGCGATGTCACTCGGACGGAGGAAGGCCACGGTGTCGCCCTGGGTGATGCGGGTGACCCGGGTGGCGACAAGTTCCTGGGCCACGGCCAGGCCGTGCTTCCAGCGCGGTGCCACCTCGATCTCCTTGATGACCAGTCGCCCCCCGGGAGCCAGCGCCGCGGCACAGGCGTCGACCAGGGCCCCGCCCCGCTCGGCCCCCAGCAGGTAGAGCACGTCGATGATGACGATGGCGTCCCAGCTGCCGTCGGGCACCCAACCGGGCCCCACCGCGGCCACCTCGAGGTTGGCCACGCCCTCAGCCGCGGCGGCGGCGATGGCGATCTTGTCGGCGTCGATGTCGACCCCCGTCACCGAGCGGGAGGGCGACGACAGGGCGGCGAACAGAGCGAACAGGCCGTGCCCGCACCCCAACTCGAGCACCCGGCCCGACGAGGGCACGGCGGCCTCGACGGCGGCGAAGGGGCAGGTCAGCCAGCGGATGGCCACGTGGGTCCTGGTGGCTGTACCCAGGGGCTGGTAGCGGGACAGCGCGTCCCGGGCCGCCGGCGGTCGGTGCAGGCTCACCGTCGGTCGGCCCGCACGGCCGCGCCACGGACGCCGGTGGCACCGGCCGTGGCGGCCAGGTCGGCGAAGGTGCCCAGGCGGAAGTCGCCGGCCACCACCGCGCCGCGGGCTGCGGTGGCCCGCAGGCCGTCGAGCTCGTCGGCCCAGCGGTAGCCCCAGCGGTAGCGACGGCGCTCGGGATCCTCGGCCTCACCGGGGTGGCAGCCGACCTCGGCACTGGCCCCGCCCCCCTGTCCCAGGCGGTCGATGGCGCCCAACAGGGCACCGAGGTCGAGGGCGCCGGCCTCGTCCAACCCGGCGAACGCCGAGGGGGTGGCCAGTCCGGCCCGGGTGGCGGCGCGGCCCAGGCGGCGGGCCAGGCGGTTGATGCCCCGGCCCTTGGGGCCAGCGTTGGCCGATGCCGGCACCCGGAGCGCGGCCACGCCCCGGGCCACGGCCAGCTCGATGACCACGTCGCCCACGAGCGGCCACAGGTGCAGGTGCTGGTGGGTGTCGAGGTGGGTGGGCACGATCCCCGCCCCGGCGATCCGGTCGAGCTGGGCCCCGAGCTCGCGGCGGATGTCGTCGGGGTCGATGCGCCGGGCCGCGGCGGAGGCCAGGAACGGTCGCCACGAGGCCCGGAAGTCGCCGGTCCGGGTGACCAGGGTCGGCACCTCGCGGGCCGACAGCAACGGGGGGTCCTCGCCCACCAGGGCCAGGTGGGCGCCGATGCCCAGGCCGTCGGCGTCTCCGGCCGAGGCCAGGGCCACGGCCAGCTCGAAGGCGGGGGCCACGGCCAGCAGCGACGCCGAGGTGACCACGCCGTGGCGGTGGGCGGCGACGATGCCCCGGCTCACCCCGGGGGTGAGGCCGAAGTCGTCGGCGTTGACGATGAGCAGCTTGTCGGCCGATGTCGACCCGTAGGTGCCGGCCACGACCGGCGTCAGCCGCCGTTCCCGGCGCGGCGGGCGGCCCGCAGCTCGGGCAGCAGGTCCCGCCCCTCCCGCACGATGCGGCGGATGACGGGCCACGACGACAGCGTGGACACGCCGCGGCTGCGGGGGAAGTAGTCCACGCCGAACTGGATGATGCGGAAGCCGGCGGCCTCGGCCCGGGCCAGCAGCTCGACGTCGATGAAGCTGCCCTCGCTGCGCAGCTCGACCTTGTCGAGCACCTCGTGGCGCACGAGCTTGAAGGCGAAGTTCACGTCCCGCAGCTTCAGCCCCAGGGCCACCTGCACCAGGTGGTTGTAGGCGTAGGAGTACACCAGGCGTCGAGGGCCCTCACCGGTGCGGTCGAAGCGGTACGCAGACACGATGTCGGCCTCGTAGATGCGCAGCAGGCGGATGGCCTTCTCCACATCGAGCAGGTCGAAGGGCAGGTCGGCGTCGGTGTAGAGCACCAGGGAGCCGGTGGCCTCGGCGAACCCGGTCTTCAGCGACCCGCCCAGCTTGCGGTTGGAGGGGTGGTGCACCACCCGCACCCGGGGATCGTCGCGGGCCAGGCGGTCGGCGATGGCCCCGGTGCTGTCGGTGGAGGCGTCGTCGACGATGAGGATGTCGTAGTCGTCGACCTCACCCTCGACCTGCAGGCGCTCGCCGGCCTCACGGGCCGCGGCCACCGTGCGCTCGATCTGCTCCTCCTCGTTCCACATGGGGAAGAAGAAGGTGATGGAAGGGAACCGCGAAGGGGTCGGTTCAGGCGACCGCGGCATCGGTTCAGGCGACAGGTCAGGCGACATAGAAGCCTCGGGCGTAGAGGTGGGTCCAGAGCAGGAGGAGGGCGGCGCTGGTGGCGAGGACGGCGCCACGCACACGGGGAGGGCGGTCGGCCAGCCACTCGCCGGCCAGGGCGAAGAGGGGGAACGCGGCGAGCAGGTAGCGGCCGGTGCCCTGGAAGTCCTTGCTGCCGAGCAGGGGAACACCCATCAGGGCGAACACCAGCAGACCGTAGCCCCAGCCGAAGCGGCGGATGAGGCGGGGCACCAGCAGGATGGCCGAGACGGTCAGGGCGCCTTGGAACAGGCACCCCAGCAGGTAGCGGGGCTTGTCGGCGAAGTTGAGCAGGATGTTGCCCCACAGGTGGGCCTTCACCCAGGTCGCCGGGCCCGAGGGCTGGTCCCAGTAGCGCTGCACCGAGTTGAACAGCAGGGGATCCCCGAAGCGCACCCACAGGTAGCCGCTGTAGGCCACGAAACCGCCGGCGGACAGCAGCACCCAGCCGTCGCCCGACCGCAGTCGCCGCCAGTTGACCGAACGGGGCGCACCCAGGCCCACCAGCCACGTCCGCAGCCGCGACCGCCAGCGCTCGAGCCGGGCCGCCTTGGTCGACGTGGCCGCAGCACGCTGGCGTTGCACCCCCAGGGCGGGGGTCCGGGCGGCCAGGGGGACCAGGGCGCCCCGTCGCTCCAGGGTCACCACCACGAGGCCGAGGACGACGGCGGGGCCCACCGGCCGCGCCCCCGATGCCACGGCGCCGGCCAGGCCGGCCAACAGGGGGCGGTCGCGTTCCAACAGCACGAAGGCGGCCAGGCCCGCGGCCAGGAACAGGGCGTCGGCGTAGACCGCCCCCACCAGGTACCAGCTGTAGGGGAACAGCAGCAGGGCGGCGATGGCCCAGGGCACGGCCCGGGCCTCGAGGTGGTCGCGGCTCCACAGGGCGAAGAGGGCCACGGAGACGATGCCGCACAGGAAGGTGACCAGCGTCCCTGCCGCCCCCTCGTTGCCCCCCACCAGGGGGGAGACGGCCCGGATGGCCAGGGGGTAGGCGGGGAAGAAGGCCACCGGGGACTGGGAGTCGGGTACGTGGTCGTAGCCCCGGGTGGCGATGCGGTCGTACCAGCCGGCGTCGAACTGGTACCAGCCCTCGAGCACGTGGGGGGTGGTGACCTCGTAGTCGGGGGTGTACTCGCCGGCGGAGAAGTTGTCGTGCGAGAAGGAGACCAGGGCGGCCAGGATGACGGCCAGCACCAGGTAGGCGCCCACGGCACCGGCCATGGTGCGGCCCGTGGGCGCCCGCACCACGTCGAGGCCGCTGACGGTGCGGACCGCCGATGCCGATGTCCTCACCGCGCCCTCACAGCGTGCTCGCCCGGCACCGGGGTGCCCTCACGAGGTCCTCATGAGGTCACGGACCTTAGTGGTACGTCGTCCAACTGGTCGGGGCATCTCGCCGGTCCCGACCGCCGCTGGCTGCGTCCTCGTCGCCCCGCTCACAACCAGGTGAGCGGGGCTCCTGCGTCCTTCCCAGCGACGACCGGTCCTCGCCGACCTGCCCATGCCAATTGAGCGACGCACCGCTAGTCGGGCTCGACCTCGGGTTGGTGGCCATCCCCGCCCGGGGGTCGAGGTCCGGGGCCACCGCGTCGGGGGCGGCCCTGCTCGCCGCCGGCCAACCAGCGCTCGTAGCGGGCGGGGTCGGTCCACGCCCCGGTGCGGCGGTCGAAGCGGGACGCCTCGCGCACCATGAGCTCGGCTGCGCCCCGACGGGCCGCGGTCGACGAGGCCGTGGCGTGACGGGGGTCGACCACGAGCACGAGCTCGTCGGGCACCTCGAGGGGTGGGCGGGGGGCCACGGCCAGGCGGGGCAGGCGGGCCACGGCCTCGTCGCGGGCGGCGTCGGAGCCGCCGTAGTAGCGGGTGTCGAAGAGCTGGTGGTACTTGTCGGCGCCGACGATGAGCACGTCGTAGCCCCCGGTCATGTCCACCAGCAGCTGGGCGTCGGTCACCGTCACCCCCAGCCATGGCCGGCTCGACGCCACCTGGTGCAACACGTCGAGGCGGTGCTCGAAGAGGGGGCGGTCAACGTGCTCCTTGTCGAGGGCCCGGCGGGAGACGACCAGGTCGACCCGGCTCAGGCCGAAGGCCTCCCGGGCCGCTTCGGCGATGGCCAGGTGGGCCCGGGTGGGCGGGTTGAAGGAGCCCGGGTAGGCACCGATCACCGTCGTCCTCCCATCACAACAGCGCACCGGTCATGAGGTGGTCCCGCGGGGCTCGAGTGGGTTCGGTCGATGGGTGGGGGGTTCGTGCACCAGGGTCACGAAGCAGCCCAGGGCGCCCAGGCCCACGACGGCGGCGATGACCCCGGTCCCTCCCATGCCCGCCCATTCGTAGCACCACGGGGCCACCAGGGTGCCGATCCCCCGGGACAGGGTGAAGCAGAGCACGGCCGAGCCCAGGGTCTCCGCCGGTGCCTCGGGCACCAGTTCGACCACCAGGGGCAACGACGACACGAACAACAGCTCGAAGCCGCCGATGGCCACGGCCAGGGCGGCGAGGCCGGCCACCAGGTGGGCCTCGGCCGCGCCCAGGGCGGCCAGGGCGGCGATCATGGGCACGGCGCCGATGAGGGCGGAGCGGCGCTTCCCCAGCCGGTCGCTGAACAGCGCGCTGGACCCGGTGGCCACCAGTTCGGCGGCACCCACGCTGATGGCGGCCACGCCGATGCCCGCGGTGGAGATGCCGAAGTTGTCCTCCAGCCACAGGCCCTGCACCACCAGCACCAGCTGGGTGGCCAGGCAGGCCAGGGCGAGGGCCCCGAACAGGCCGCCGGCCCGGCGCCAGATGGCCCGCCGTTCGCGTCGGTGGGCCCGCGTGCGGTCGGGATCGCCAGCCAGCTCGGCCTCGTCCCCGCCGCGGTGGGCCCGGGTCTCGCCACCTGCAGCCGGGCCGGTGGCCGGGTCGGTGGCCGGGTCGGCAGGCACGACCCGCAACACGAGGACCAGGGAGGCTGCGCTCAGCACCAGGGGGACGGCCAGGCCAGCCCGCCACCCGCCCACGGCGATGGCCAGGCCCACCAGGGGCATGCCCACGAGCAGGGCTGCGGCCCACGAGGTCTCGACCACGCCCATGATCCGGCTGCGGCGCTGGTAGGGCACGTGGCGGGCCACCCAGCCCCCCACGGCCAGGTCGTAGGCCCCCTTGAACAGGCCTGCGGCCACCATGGCCACGGCGAAGGCCACCAGGCTGCGGAACACGGCGGCCACGGCCAGGGCCACGATGACGCCCACCAGACCGGTGACCATGCCCTGCCGGGGGCGGGCCTCGTAGCGCCGGCCCAGCAGGGGCATGGCCAGACCCGTGCCTTCGCGTACGGACAGCGCCGCGGCCAGGGCCTCGGGGGACGCTCCCAAGCCCCGGGCCAGGGCGGGGAGGAAGGGGAACACCATCCGGTTGGCCACGTTGGTGGCCCAACGGCCGAAGGTGAGCGCGGCCACCGTGGCCCCCGGGATCCCGGCCTCGGGAACGGCGGCTGTCGGGGGCGCGCCGACGGGCGGCCCCGGCGGGGGGGCGGGGATCGGGGCCTCAGCCAAGGACGCTGCGGACGCTGGCGATGGCCAGGGCGATGACGATGGTGGCCACGACCAGGGCCAACAGCAGGCGGCGGGGCCGGGCCACGTGGCGGGTGGGGAGGGCCTCGACGGCCACGGCCAGGGCGGCCAGCCCGGCCATGGGATCGCTGCGCAGGTCGACGGGGGGGTGCTCGTCGAGGTACCAGGCCAGGTCGTCCTCGAGCTCGGCCGTGTCGACGACCACGGGCAGCACGGGCAGGGCCTCGGCCCCGGCCACGTGGACCTCGCGTCGCAGGCGCTCGGACGCCGCCCCGGCCGGGGACACCAGGAAGAGGGCCCCGTCACTGCTCCAGGCCACGTCGAGCAGGCGGCCCCGCCAGCCGTCGGTGGCGTCGGGGGGGGAGCGGTCGATCCACACGGCGTGGCCCCGACGCTGCAGGTAGGCGACGAGCAGGTCGGCCACGTCGCGGTCGGCGGGGTCGTGGCACAGGAGCACGGTGCGGGCCGGTGCCGGCGCCCCCGTCCCCGCCGCCGAGCCGGCGTCGGGCCCCGCGGCCAGGGCGGTGCGCAGGGCCTCGGCCAGGGCACTGCGGCGGTCGAGGGGGGCACCAGGGGCGACGGCGGGACGGCCGTTGGACCCACCCGGCCCCGCCGCGGCCCGGTGGCGGCGGCCGAGCGGGCGGGAGTCGACGTCGAAGCGCAGGTCGACGTCGCCCACGGTGAGCACGTCGCCGTCCTCGAGCAGTTCGGGGCCCAGCAGGCGCCGACCGTTGCGGAACGTGCCCGCCCGGGTGCGCAGGTCCCGCACGGCCACACCGTCGTCCACGGGGATGAGGCGGAAGTGGCGTCGGGCGATGTCAGGGGCCGAGATGACCAGGTCACACACGTCGCCGTCGCCGCCCACGGTGACCGATCCGGTGACGGGCAGGCTGCGACGGTCGGCGCGACCGGTGAGGACCACCACCCGGGGCGGTCCAGCGCCGCGACCAGCGGCGGAACTCTGGTTGCGCCCGGCCGGGCTCTGCGCCATGATGGGCACCTTATGCGTCCTCGGCTGCAGCCCGCTGCCCTCCTCCTCGTAGGCATTACGGGGTAGCGCGCGCGGCCGGAAACGTCCCAACTGCGTGCGCTGCTCGACCTCCCCGACGGGAGGTCGTTCTGCTTTTCCGCCCCGGGCGCACGCGGGGCGGACCTTCACCAGGACATGCGTTGCCAGAGGTTGGAGAGATCTGATGCCGGAGAAGTTGAACGGTGGCCAGGCCCTGATCAGGGCCCTCGAGTTGTCGGGTGTCGAGGTGATCTTCGGGCTGCCCGGCGGGTGCATCCTGCCCGTGTACGACCCGCTGATCGAGTCCCCCATCCGCCACATCCTCGTGCGCCACGAGCAGGGCGCCGGCCACATGGCCGAGGGCTTCGCCCACGCCACGGGCCGCCCCGGCGTGGCCATGGTGACCTCGGGCCCCGCAGCCACCAACATCGTGACCCCGCTCTGTGACGCGTACATGGACTCCATCCCCATGGTCGTCATCACCGGGCAGGTGGGCACGTCGGCCATCGGCACCGACGCCTTCCAGGAGTGCGACACCGTGGGCATCACCCGCTCGGTGACCAAGCACAACGAGCTCATCACCTCGGCCGCCGACATCCCCCGGGTCATCCGTGAGGCGTTCCACATCGCCACCACGGGGCGGCCCGGCCCTGTGCTCGTCGACATCCCCAAGGACATCGTCGACCCCATGAACCCCAACTCGGCCATGGATTGGTACTGGCCGACCGACGACGAGATCTCGGGCGGGCTGCCGGGGTACAAGCCCAACACCAAGGGCCACCCCATGAAGATCCGGGAGGCGGCCGAGCTCATCACCCGGGCCACGCGCCCCGTCATCTACGCCGGTGGCGGCATCCTCAAGGCCCGGGCCGCCGAGGCCCTGCGCGAGCTGGCCGAGATGTGCGACATCCACGTCGTCACCACCCTCATGGCCCGGGGAGCGTTCCCCGACGACCACCCGCTTTGCCTGGGCATGCCCGGCATGCACGGCAACTACACCGCGGTCACGGCCATGCAGGAGTCCGATCTGCTCATCGCCCTGGGCTCCCGCTTCGACGACCGGGTCACCGGCCGGGTGAACGCCTTCGCCCCCGACGCCAAGATCATCCACGTCGACATCGACCCCGCCGAGCTGGGCAAGGTCCGCAAGCCCGACGTGCCCATCGTCGGTGACTGCCGCCAGGTCATCGAGGAGATCATCAAGGCCATCAGGGCCAACGGTGGCGCCGAGGCCCAGGCTGAGCGCTCGACGTGGAAGTCCCAGGTCTCGGGTTGGCAGGAGAAGTTCCCCCTCACCTACGACAAGGGCGACGCCGGGGACGGTCACGTCAAGCCCCAGCAGGTCGTCGAACGTCTGCGGGCCCTGACGCCGGACGACACGATCCTGGCCTCGGGCGTGGGCCAGCACCAGATGTGGGCGTCCCAGTACTGGAAGTTCAACCACCCCTACACCTGGGTGAACTCGGGCGGGTTGGGCACCATGGGCTTCGCCGTGCCTGCGGCCATCGGCGCCAAGGTGGGCCGGCCCGACCGCATGGTGTGGGCCGTCGACGGTGACGGTTGCTTCCAGATGACGGCCCAGGAACTGGTCACGGCCAGCGCCGAGCGCATCCCCGTGAAGATCGCCATCCTCAACAACGCCTACCTGGGCATGGTGCGGCAGTGGCAGGAGATGTTCTACGAGGAGCGCTATTCCGAGGTGTACCTGTCGCCCGACCTGCCCGATTACGTGAAGTGGGCCGAGGCCATGGGTTGCGTGGCCATGCGGGTCGAGTCCCCCGAGGAGATCGATCCCGCCATCGAGAAGGCCAACCAGATCAACGACCGCCCCGTCGTGCTCGAGTTCCGTACCGACGCCCGCGAGAAGGTGTTCCCCATGGTCGCACCGGGCCTGTCCAACTCGGACATCGCCGTCGCCCCCAGCCAGGCCGACGAGCTGCGTCGTGAGCGGGAGGGTCGGCGATGAGGGTGGAGACCGGCTACCACAACCTGGTCGTCCTCGTGGAGAACAAGCCCGGGGTGCTGGCCCGGGTGTCGTCGCTGTTCGCCCGCCGCGGTTACAACATCCACTCGTTGACGGTGGCCCCCACCGACGACGACCGCTTCTCCCGCATCACCATCGTGGCCGACACGGCGTCGGCGCCCCTCGAGCAGATCACCAAGCAGCTCTACAAGTTGATCAACGTGGTGAAGATCAGCGAGCTGGCGCCGGCCGAGGCCATCGAGCGCGAGCTGCTGATGGCCACGGTCAAGGCCCAGCCCGCCGATCGGGGCCAGGTCACCGAGCTGACCCAGATCTTCGGGGGCAAGGTGATGAACGTGGGCACGGCCGAGATCATGGTGTCGTTGGCGGGGACGCCGTCGAAGTTGGACGACTTCGAGGAGTTGTTGCGCCAGTTCGGCATCGTGTCCATCCAGCGCTCGGGCCGGGTGGCCCTGGCCCGGTTGGACCGCTCCCCGACGCACGGGCTGCGCTCCGTCTCCTGACGCCGCGGCGGGAGCCTCGACCGGCTCCCGCCGTCGCCGGAGAAATCGTGCCTCACCTGCGCCCCCGGCGGGGCGTAGGCCGAAGGTCCCACCGTTAGGCTCCTCCGTGGACGGGGCCGGTGGCGAAGCGACACGCTGACGTGTCGCGCCGGTGGGACAGGACTGAGGTGTTCGATGCGTCGATCCATGGGCGCGCTCCTGGTGGGAGCGCTGTGCGGCGCAGCGGCGCTGGTCACGGTGGGCGGGGGGACGCTGGCTCCGGCCGGCGCGGCGCCGCCCGGAGCGGTGTACTCGGGAGGCTCGGTCAACGCCCAGGAGGGTGACCCCCTGGTGGCCACCCGGTTCTACGGCGCCCTCAGCGGGGTCACGCCGACGTCCTCGTCGCTCAACGACGTGACCCTGTCGGCCTCGGCCGAGGGCACGCCGTTCACCCTGCGCCTGCGGGGAGCCAACGGCGGCAACCTGACCACGGGGACCTTCCTCGACCAGTCCGGGGCCGAGGATCCGACATCGTTCCAGGTCAACGTGACCCTGGGTGCGGGTGTCTGCTCGGCGTCGTACGCCAACGCCAGCATCGGCGCCATCGAGTTCTCGGGCGGGACCCTGACCAAACTGGCCGTCAACATCGGCCATCGCTGCAACTCGACGGGGTCGCCGGTGCTCAGCGCCCAGGTCGTCTACAACATGCCCTACGGCCCGCTGTCGCCGCCCGACGCCGGTGAGATCGTGCCCATGGCCCCGGTGCGGGCGCTCGACACGCGGGCAACGTCCCAGATCGGTCCGGGCCAGTCACGGGCGGTGAAGGTGGCCGGGGTGTTCGTGCCCGCCAATGCCACCGCCGTGGTCGTCAACGCCACCGGGACCCGGGCCACGGGCAGCACCTACGTGACGCTGTTCCCCTGGGGTTCGGCGCCCCCTCTGGCGTCGAACCTGAACCTGCGTGAGACCCAGACCATCCCCAACCTGGCCGTGGTCAAGGTGGGGACCGACGGGTCGATCGGTGTGTACAACGCCCAGGGGGCCACCGACGTGATCCTCGACATCGCCGGCTACGTGCTGCCCGAGGGCAACCCGGCGGGCACCCGCTACCACTCGGCCGGCCCGCTGCGCATCTTCGACTCCCGCCTCGGCGGGGGGCCGCTGGGGCCCGGCGACATCCGGGTGCTCGACTTCGACACCCCCGGCGCCGGCGTGGTGCCGATGGGCGCCAAGGCCGTGGTGCTCAACGTGACCGCGGTGGGGGCGACGACGGACACCTACGTGACCGTGTACCCGGCCGACCAGCCCACCACCCCGGGCGTGTCCAACCTGAACGTGCAGAGCGCGGCCCCGGTGCCCAACCTGGTGGTCACGGCCCTGGGCATCAACGGCGACGTGATCGTCTACAACGCCGCGGGGAACGTCGACATCGTGGCCGACCTCATGGGCTACTTCGACACCGACCGCAGCACGGGGGCGGGCCGGTTCGTGCCCGTCGCCCCCAAGCGGCTGTACGACACCAGGGACTTCAACCGGACCCTGGGTGGGACCAGTGCGCTCGACGTGCCCGTGACCGGCCTGATGAACCTGTACCCCTTCGAGCAGTCGGGGGTGGTGCTCAACACCACGGTGGCCAACACCAGCGCCATCAGCTTCCTGACCGTGCACCCGGCCCGCCAGACGAGGCCGTTCGTGTCCAACCTGAACTGGCAGGCGGGGGAGACCCGGCCCAACCTGGTCATGGTGGGCACGGGCCAGGCCGGCGCCGTGGGCATCTGGAACCAGGTCGGCCGAGCCGACGTGATCCTCGACGTGGCCGGCTGGTTCACCGGCTGATCCGTACGCGGTGGCCGTCCGGTCAGCCGGGGTGACCCGGTGGGCTCATGGCAGTGTCAGCAGCACCTCACCGGCGAGTACCTCCGCCCGGTAGACCGGCGTTGGCTTGAGCGCGGGGAGCTGGAAGGGCTCGCCGGTCACGAGCGAGAACTGCGAGCCGTGCTTCCAGCACTCGAGCACCAGGTCGTCCTCGTAGACCTCTCCGTCGGACAGGGACACGTTCTGGTGGGTGCAGCGGTCCCCGATGGCGAACACCTCGGCACCGATCCGGACGACGGCGATCGCCAGGCCTTCGACCTCGAAGCGCCTTGCCTTGCCAGCTTCCAGCTCGTCGAGTCGACAGAGCGACATGCGGTGGGTGCTCATCGGATCCCGAGGGTACCCGACGCTTCCACGGGATCGGACTGCTGGACGGCTGTCATCGGGTGATGATCACCCGCGCTGTTCATGAGGTCGCCAGGCCCCGTGGCCGAGGTACCGCTGGGCCATCGCCCAAGCCATGCCGGTGGCCCGTTTCTTTGCTCGAGTGGCGTTCGGGCCCATCCAGCCACCGTCGACGGTGTCGTAGAAGATCTGGAGCCATCGATCGAACAGGTCGGGCGTGAACGGATCGTGTTGATGCAGGTGCCGATGGCTCTCGATGACGTCGATCTCGTAGTCAGGGGCGTAGAGGACGACGTGGCACCAATAGTCGGTGACGGCTCCGATGTGCGCCTGCCAGTCGATGAACCCGGGGCCGAAGTCGAAGTAGGGCCGGAGGAGGTCGTCCTGGACGACGTCCACGTACTGGCGCGTCACCATCTCGAAGATCTCTTCGGGGGAGTCCAGGTCCCCCTCACGGCGCTCCCAGGGGCCTGAGCGACGGCGATGATCGACAGGCGTTCCGACTGATCCAGGGACCATGCCTGCTCCGGGCTCACGGTAGAACTGGACGAAGAACGTCGCATCGGTGGACGGTTCGACGTGGTGTTCGACGCCCGGGACGATCACGGCGCTGTCACCCGGCTCGAGCCGCTCATCCCGCTGGGCGTCTCCTTCGAGATCGACGTAACGAACGCTTCCCGATTGCACGCGAAGCTCCGCCCAGACCGTCGTGCGATGAGACTTGGCCAGCGTGGCCGGCAGCGACTCGAAGTCGAACAGCGGTGTGCGCCTGGCCTCGATCAGGTGGGAGGGAAGGACGGGCTCGGCCATCGGTCGACCTCTCTCGGTGGGGCGCGTTGTCCCACCGAGGGTACCGGTCCTCGAGCCGACGACCGGTGGCCCTGGCGCGACGGAGGGTGGCCAGCTGGGGGTCACAGCTCAGCAGAGGTCCACAAGACCATGGAGATCCGGCCCAGTTCGCCGTGATGCGGGACCAATCGAGGGCCCCTGCCCGACGAGGTGGGCGTCGCCCCACCGCAGCCCAGGCCGAGCCGCTTGGTCGGCCAGCGAGGGGCGAGTGATACTTGTCCGCCCTGACCCGGCCGTCTGCGCCGGGTCGTGATGCCGAACCCGCAGGAGCCCGACCACCATGGCCGCCACGATCTACTACGAGAAGGACGCTGACCGCTCCCTCATCGCCGGCCGCAAGGTGGCGGTGATCGGGTACGGCAGCCAGGGCCACGCCCACGCCCTCAACCTCAAGGACTCGGGCATCGACGTCCGCGTCGGCCTGCGCGAAGGCTCCTCCTCCGTGGCCAAGGCCACCGAGGCCGGCCTGCGCGTCCTGTCCATCGCCGAAGCGTCGGCCGAGGCCGACCTGATCATGGTGCTGGTGCCCGACACCCAGCACGCCGACAACTTCCTCGAGCACATCGCCCCCAACCTCAACGACGGCGACGCCCTCTTCGTCTCCCACGGCTTCTCGGTGCGCTTCGGCCAGATCGTCGCCCCCGCCGGCGTCGACGTGGCCATGGTCGCCCCCAAGGGCCCCGGCCACCTCGTGCGCCGCACCTACGTCGAGGGCGGTGGCGTGCCCTGCCTCATCGCCGTGGCCCAGGACGCCACCGGCAACGCCCGGGGCCTGGCCCTGGCCTACGCCGACGCCATCGGCGGCACCCGGGCCGGCGTGCTCGAGACCACCTTCGAGGAAGAGACCGAGACCGACCTCTTCGGCGAGCAGGTCGTCCTCTGTGGCGGGCTCACCGAGCTGGTCACCGCCGGTTTCGAGACCCTCGTCGAGGCGGGCTACCAGCCCGAGGCCGCCTACTTCGAGTGCCTCCACGAGCTCAAGCTCATCGTCGACCTCATGTACGAGCAGGGCATCTCGGGCATGCGGTACTCGGTGTCGGACACGGCCGAGTACGGAGACCTCTCCCGCGGCCCCCGCATCATCGACGCCAACGTGCGCCAGACCATGCGTGACGTGCTCACCGAGATCCAGAACGGCAAGTTCGCCGAGGAGTGGATCGCCGAGTCCAAGGCGGGCAAGCCCAACTTCAAGCGCCTCGAGGACGCGGGCAAGGCCCACCAGATCGAGATCGTCGGCGCCGAGCTGCGGGGCATGATGCCGTGGATCAGCGCCGGCAAGCAGTCGGTCCAGGACGCTTCGGGCGGCCAGGGCTAGACCCGAACCACCGTCCGGGGCGGCGTCGTCCGCCCCGGACCTGGTCTACATAGTTGACCCGGACGGTCGGCTTTGCTGGACTGGGCGACTGATCAGCGCTGATCACCGTCGTCCAGAGGAGCACACATGTCCAACAGTGGTTGGGGTTTCGAGACCCGCCAGATCCATGCCGGCTGGGACGGGGACCCGGCCACCGGCGCCCGCGCCGTACCCATCTACCAGACGACCGCGTTCTCCTTCCAGGACTCGGCCCACGGCGCCCGCCTGTTCGCCCTGGCCGAGGGCGGCAACATCTACAGCCGCATCGGCAACCCCACCCAGACGGTCTTCGAGACCCGGGTGTCCAGCCTGGAAGGCGGCCTGGAGTCGGCCGCCGGCGGCATGGTGCCCGGCGCCCTGGCCGTGTCCTCGGGTCAGCAGGCGGAGACCCTGGCCCTGCTGAACCTGGCCCAGGCCGGCGACCACATCATCTCCTCGGCGTCGCTCTACGGCGGCACCTACAACCTGTTCCACTACACCTTCCCCCGCCTGGGCATCGAGGTCGACTTCGTCAACGACCTCGACGACCTGTCCGAGTGGGAGTCGAAGATCCGCCCCAACACCAAGGCCTTCTTCGGCGAGACCATCTCGAACCCCAAGAACGACGTCTTCCCCATCGAAGAGGTCGCCGCCCTGGGACAGGCCAACGGCATCCCCCTGGTCATCGACAACACGGTGCCCACGCCGTGGCTGTGCAACCCCATCCAGTGGGGGGCGAACATCGTGGTCCACTCGGCCACCAAGTGGATCGGTGGCCACGGCACCGCCATCGGCGGCGTCATCGTCGACGCCGGCAACTTCGACTTCGGCGCCTCGGGCCGGTTCCCCGGCTTCACCACCCCCGACCCCAGCTACCACGGCCTCGTGTACTGGGACATGCTGGGCCACGGCGCCTTCATCGTGAAGGCCCGGGTGCAGCTGCTGCGTGACCTGGGCGGTTCCATCGCCCCCTTCACCGCGTGGTCGATGATCCAGGGCCTGGAGACGCTGTCGTTGCGCATGGAGCGCCACGTGCAGAACGCCGTGGCCATCGCCGAGTACCTCGAGGGCCGCGACGAGGTGGCCTCGGTGGCCTACGCCGGTCTGCCCAGCTCCCCCTGGTACGAGCGGGGCCAGAAGTACGCCCCCAAGGGCGCGGGATCGGTCATCGCCTTCGAGCTCAAGGACGGTGGTGCCGAGGCCGGCCAGCGCTTCGCCGACGGCCTCGACCTGCACTCCAACCTGGCCAACATCGGCGACGTGCGCTCGCTGGTCATCCACCCGGCGTCGACCACCCACAGCCAGCTCACCCCCGAGGAGCAGCTGGCCACCGGGGTCAAGCCCGGCCTGATCCGCCTGTCGGTGGGCTTGGAGTCGATCGAGGACCTCCTCGCTGACCTCGACCTCGGGTTCCGGGCCGCCAAGGGGGCCTGAGACCTGGAGGTCGGTACGAGCTGCTCAGGGCCGCCGGTCGCCATCACGGGGCCGGCGGCCCTGTCGCGTCAGTCGCGCCCCTTGCCCTTGTCCTTGCCCTTGCCCTTGTCCTTGTCGTTGTCCTTGCCGTTGCCGTTGCCGTTGCCGTTGCCGTTGCCGGAGTTCTGGTTGCCGTTGCCGGAGTTCTGGTCGGCGTTGTCGCGGTTCTGGTTGCCGTTGTTGGCGTTGGCGTTGGCGTTGGCGTCGACGGGGGCGACGGGGGCGACGGGGGCCG
>JBBSLP010000007.1:0-119668 GCA_038255145.1 Acidimicrobiales bacterium | reverse complement strand
TGGCGGGGTCCGTGGCCCGCCATCGTCGGCCGTCGACGACGATGAAGCGGCCATCCTCCGTCGTCTCGGTCCCACCCCTTCCGGCCATGCCGGTCTGCTACCCGGGTCCCGCCGGTTGCACCCACGACGAGAGGGAGGGGGAGCCGGCGCGGCACCCCTCCCTCTCGATCGCATCCTCGACGTCACGTCAAGGACGTGTGCACCGGGATCAGACCGGGACCACGGGCCACAGCGCGGTGAAGGGGGTGCAGTTGGCCGGGTAGGCCGGGGGGCCCTGCGCCTGGCCGGGGGCGAGGTACTTCTCCTCGAGCTCGTTGTACACCCCGACCGTGCACCTCGTCTCGGCCACGGCCCCGGTCGTGCTCTGCACGGTGACGGTGAGGATGGCGTCGTCGATGGCGGAGACCATCGTCGTCGAGACGGCCGCGACGTTTGCCGGGTAGCCGCTGAGCGACGACAGGTCGTGCCAGGCCGGCGTGGTCCGGTCGTCACGCAGCATCGTGGTACCTGCGGGTTGCACGGATGCGATGAACCGGATGTCGTTCCAGTAGTGGACGGACACCGAAGCAGGGCTGCCGCCCGACCCGGCGGGTCCGGTCGCCCCGGTCGCACCGACGCTGCCCGTGGAGCCAGCGTCACCGGGCGGGCCCG
This sequence comes from Acidimicrobiales bacterium, assembly GCA_038255145.1. GTDB lineage: Bacteria > Actinomycetota > Acidimicrobiia > Acidimicrobiales > CAIXPF01 > WHTX01. The sequence goes on along the minus strand of JBBSLP010000007.1, from coordinate 119,017 downwards.
TCGGGCCCTGGGGACCGTCGGCCCCCGCCACCCCGTCCGAGCCGTTGGTGCCCGGAGCGTCGTCAGTGCCGTCAGTGCCGTCAGCACCCGGAGGCCCGGCGACACCCTGGGGCCCGATGGCGCCGGCAGGGCCGGCCGGGCCGGCGAGCACGTAGTAGCCGGACAGGTCGGCGACGACGTCGACCGTCCCGACCGCGTTGTTCAGCCAGATGCGCCCGCCGGTACCGAGCTTGACGGTGACGACGTTGGCCACCGTCTGACCAGGCCCGAAGTTGAGGGAGGAGACCAGCACCTGGGCCTGGCCTGCCGGCTGGACCGTGAGGTAGCTGTCGTCGGTGGCGCCGGTGACGGTGACGTTGATGGCCACGGCGGTGGCGTCGTCGGGGACCCCGCCGACACCGGCCACGGTGAGCAGATGGGCACCCAGGGGGCCAGGGTGGCCACCCACACTGGTGCGGGTGTCGAGCACCCGCTCCGGGGACACGGGGACGTAGACGCTGGCCGGCCGGTGGTCGCTGACGAGGGAGGCGGCGGCTACCCGGCGGGGTCCGGCGCCGGGGTCGACGAGGGCACCGCCGCGGCCCGGGTGACCTTTCGAGCCAGGCGCCGCAACGTCGGTGACACCAGCACCAGGGCCAGGCCCAGCGCCTGCACGGCAACCCCCACGGCGGCCAGCAGCAGGCTGGACGACAGCCAGGCCAGCATCCACGCCGCCCCGGCCACGGTGATGGCGAAGGCCACGGGCAGCCGGGCCAGGTGCTCGCGGCCAGGCAGCCGGGGGAGGCGGGCCCGACGACGGCGCGGCCCGAGCCCCCCGGTGAGCTCGTCGAAGACCCGACGCTCGGCCACGGTGAGCTCCACCGTCGGGCTGTCGAGGTGTTCGGGGTTGTCTGCCTCGGAGTGGGTGGTGAACCAGTCGAACATGGTGGGACCCCGGATGCCCTGGAGGGGTGGCGGCGCGCGGTGGTCCACCGCGCGAGAGCCGGCCCCATTGCCGTCTACCCGCTGCACGATCGCCCTACCGGCCCCCGCCGACAACCGACGGGGGGAAGTGGTCTGGCCCTCGGTCAGGCTACGTCGGCCGACGACCGTTGGGGGCGAGAATCCTGACCGCCCAACCTGAGGCCGACGCCCGTGCTCAGCCAGGTGGCGGATGTTCCCCCACGGGGACCCGCTTACGTTCGGACCATGAGCCACGACCTCAACGCCGAACCGTCGCCGACCTCCCGAGCCCTGTCCCGCCGCACCGTGATCCGGGGGGCGGCCACCCTGGGTGCCATGGCCGCCGTCCAGCCCGCCCTCTCGCTTTCGGCGGTCACCGCCAGGGCGTCGAGGAGGGGACCGTAGGGCCGATAGCGGTCGACGTCGATGCAGGCGGCCACGTGGACCTGGCAGCCCAGCCCGGTGGCCCGCTCGACCGTCCAACCCACCAGGTGGGACTTGCCCAGGCCCGGTGCACCGTGCACGGTGACCAGGCTGCCCGTGCCATCCAGCACGGCTCGCAGCGCGGCTTCGAGGCGATCCCGCTCGTCGACCCGCCCCACCGTGCCCATCGCCGGCCGATGGTAGGGGTGGCGAACACGGCCTGCCGGACCCAGCGGCTGCGGTCATGTGAACACGTGCGCCAGGTGGCCGATGTTCGGCCACCCCCATGGGCCCAGGATGGAGCCCATGCCCACCCTGCAACTGGTCGACGCCGCCACCAACACCCACCTGTCAGGCCGCTTCGCTCCCGTGCACGACGAGGTCGACGCCGTCGACCTGCCCGTCGACGGGACCATCCCCACCGACCTCGACGGCGCCTACCTGCGCAACGGGCCCAACCCCGAGTTCACCCCCCTGGGCAGCTACACGTTCCCCATGGAGGGAGACGCCATGGTCCACGCCGTGTGGATCGAGGGGGGCAAGGCCCGCTACCGCAACCGCTACGTGCACACCCAGGGCATGAAGGCCGAGCAGAAGGCGGGCCGAAACCTGTTCGGCGGGATGATGACGCCGACCTTCGTAGACACCGCGCTGCTGGGCCCCGACCCCGACCCGGGCTGGCCCTTCCGGCTCGACCCCTTCATCAACGTGGTGCGCCACAACGGCATCTACCTGGCCCTGGCCGAGGGCCTGCCGCCCTACCAGGTCACGGGCGAGCTCGACACCGTGGGCCGGTACGACTTCGCCGGCAAGCTGCCCACGGGCATGTGCGCCCACCCCAGGGTCGACCCCGTCACCGGCGAGATGATCACCTTCCGCTACGACGTCCAGGCCCCCATGCTGAGCTGGGCGGTCACCGGCGCCGACGGCACCGTCGTGCGGCGGGAGACGGCGGTGGACGGGGTCGACAAGCCCTACATGATCCACGACTTCATGATCACCGAGCACCACGTCGTGCTCGTGGTGTCCCCCCTGGTCCTCGACATCGACGCCATGATGACGGGGGGGTCGGTCCTGGCCTGGCACGGCGAGGACGGGACCCGCATCGCCGTGATCCCCCGCCACGGCGACGATCCCGTGCGCTGGATGCACGGCGACGCCTTCTGGGCCTGGCACTTCGCCAACGCCCACGAGGTCGGCGACGACATCGTCTTCGACCTGTGCTGGTGGAACCAGCCCCCCCTGGGGTCGGGTCGCGCCGACCTGCCGGCCCGTGGCGGGTTCGCCCGGGCCCACCTGCGGCCCAGTGCCCGCACGTTCGACATCACCCACCACGACACCCAGGGCTGCGAGTTCCCCCGCATCGACGATCGCCTGGTGGGCCGGGCCAACCGCTACGCCACCATCTCCCGCAAGTCGGGCAAGGTCGCCCTCGAGACGGGCGAGTTCGACCAGCTGGCCCGCTACGACGTCGACGCGGGCACCTGCGTATCCCACGACAGCGATCTCGTCATCGGCGAGGTGGCCTTCGCCCCCCGCACCCGCGGTACCGACGAGCTCGACGGCTACTACCTGACCTACGGCACCGACGTGGCCGTCAGTCGTTCGTGGCTGCTGATCTGGGACGCAGCCACGTTCCCCGGCGAGCCCGTGGCCCGCGTCGCCCTGCCCCAGCGGGTGCCCAACGGCCTGCACGGCAACTGGATGCCCCACCAGCGCTGACCCTCACCGACCCGTTGTTCTCCGGTGCGGCCCCGGCGCCCCCTGGGAACCGTCGCGTACGGCGAGCCCACCACCTACGATCGGCCGAACGGGCCGGAGACCAGTGGAGACGGAGAACCGTCGCCGCCTCGTCGGCCGACCGCTGCGAACCGGGGGGGACCCATGAAGGGACACGACGCCATCGCCAAGGCCCTGGCCGACCAGGGGGTGGACACGGTCTTCGGGCTCATCGGCGACGCCAACCTGTTCATCGCCGACGCCCTGGTCCGCCAGCAGGGTGTCCGCTACATCGCCGCCACCCACGAGGCCTCGGTCACCCTCATGGCCATGGCCTACGGCCGGGCGAAGGGCGAGCTCGGCGTCGGCACCATCACCCACGGTCCCGCCCTCACCAACGCCATGACCGCCCTCGTCGAGGGCGTGCGCAGCCGCACCCCCTCCCTCCTCGTGGTCGGTGACACCGACGCGGCGGACCCCCACCACCTGCAGAACATCGACCAGCGGGCCCTGGTCGAGGCCACCGGGGCCGGCTTCGAGCCCATCCGGTCGACGGCGACCATCTCCATCGACGTGGCCAACGCCATGGCCCGGGCCCGCCGCGAGGGCCGCCCCGTGGTGCTCGACGTCCCCGTCGACATCGAGTGGGCCGAGGTCGACTACGTGCCCGCCCCCGCGGCGGCGGCCGAGACCCTGCCCGTCCCCGACGCCGACGCCCTCGACAAGGCCGTGGGCATCATCGCCTCGGCCACGCGCCCCATCGTGCTCGCCGGCCGCGGCGCCATGCTCTCGGGGGCCCACGATGCCCTCGTACGCCTGGCTGACCGCCTCGGTGCTCCCCTGGCCACCACGCTGCAGGCCCAGGGCTGGTTCGCCAGCAACCCCTTCGACCTGGGCATCTTCGGCACCCTGGCCACCCCGGTCGGAGGCGAGGCCATCGCCAGCGCCGACTGCGTGATCGCCTTCGGCGCCGGCCTGAACTACTTCACCACCGACCACGGCACCCTGCTGGCCGGCAAGCGCGTCGTCCAGGTCGACGTCAACCCCAACCACATCGCCGGTCAGTACGACGACGTCGACGCCGGCCTGGTGGGCGACGCCGGCGACGTGGCCGACACCATCGTGCGCTGGCTCGACCAGGCCGACCACAAGCCCTCGGGCTTCCGCACCCCCGAGCTCGAGCGCCAGCTGCGCGACCAGCCCGCCTACGTCTTCGGCGAGGGCGCCGTGGCCGCCACGACCGCGGCGGGCACCGTCGACCCCCGCCTGGTGGCCGGGGCCCTGAACGACCTGCTCCCCGCCGAGCGAACGGTGGCCATCGACGCCGGGCGCTACATGTACGACGCCCTGCGCATCTCGGTGCCCGAGCCCACCGCCCTGGTCACCACCCACGCCTTCGGCTCCATCGGCCTGGGCCTGGCCGCGGCCATCGGCGCCAGCGTGGCCCGCCCCGACCGTCCGTCGGTGCTGCTCGTGGGCGACGGCGGGTTCGTCATGAGCGGCTTCTCCGAGCTCAACACCGCCGTGCGCCTGGGCGCCGACCTCATCGTCGTGGTCTTCAACGACGGCAGCTACGGCGCCGAGCACATCCAGTTCCACAACAAGGGCATGGATCCGGGTCTGTCCCTGCACCACTGGCCCGAGCTCGCCCCCGTGGCCGAGGCCTTCGGCTGCACCGGGGTCACCGTGCGCAGCCTCGACGACCTCGATGCCGTGGCCGCCGCCGTCACCAACCGCGACCGGCCCCTGCTCATCGACGTCAAGCTCGACCCCGCCTACGTGTCCCTGCTGCCCCTCCCCCGCTGAGCGGGACCAGCCCCGCCCGAGGGTGGGCAACTGGTTGACCGCCGCCACGGCATCGAGGCCGTGGCGGCCCATGAGCAGGCCGACGGCGCGTTCGATCATGACCCGGTTGTCGAGGGCGTACTCGAGCTGGGCCACGAGCTCGCCCTGGCGGTGGAACATCAGCCCAGAGCCGGTGAGGCCGAACACGGGGGCCACGGCCTGGATGACCCGGCCCACGGCGTCGTCAACGCCCAGACCCGGTTCCAGTGCGGCCAGTCGCTCCTACGACGCCGTCAACACCTGGGGGTCCAAGCGCATGACCGCCCGCCCTTCAGCCGCCACCGGCCGCACCGTCAGCTGTTCCCCAGCCGGGCGCCAACAGGTCACCGGCTCCGTCGACGTCGACCTCGGCCGCCTCGAGCAGGAGGCGGCAGGGTCGGCTGGGGGCCCGCACCACCAGGCGGCGACCCACAGCCGACAGCTGGGCGCGGCTGTGCAGCAGGCGGCGCAGGCTGGTGCCGTCCATGAACGTGACCCGGGACAGGTCGACGACGACGTCGCCGTGCCCGGCACGCGCTGCGGTCATGGCCTGGTCCAACACCGCCAGGCTCGACAGATCGAGCTCGCCCTGGAGGAAGACCACCACGGCGCCATCACCCTGCACGGTCGACGCTCGGCACCACATGTCGGCGGTCACCGTCAGCGGACACCCCCGGGGGAGGAGCCGTCGCCCTCGTCGTGCTCCAGCTCGATCAGGGCGGCGACCCCGCTGAGGTCGAGCACCTTGCGGATGACCGGACCGGCGGAGCGCACGACCAGGGTCACGTCGGCCTGGCGGTAGCGACGGGCGGCGCCCGCGAGCACACCGAGGCCGGTCGAGTCGATGAAGGTCAGCCCGCCGAGCTCGATCACCACGCGGCGGGAAGGGGGGGTCGCCGCACCCAGCACCTCGTTGAGGGGGCCGCGCAGCTGGGCGGCGTTGGAGAGGTCGAGCTCGCCGGCCACGTACACGGTGATCTGGCCGTCGAGGTCGGTCACGACCACGACCAGGTCGGGCGTCGCCACCTCGACGGGCGGCGCGCTCTGGTGATGACGGTGCGCACGTGCCACACGACCTCCATGATCCTGAGGATCCGCGGGGTCAGGGCGGATGCTCGCAGGAGCCTAGCGGCCGCGTGACCGCCACCACCCCCGGCCTCGGGACCTGCGGAATGGCGGGGAGCAGCGACCTGTTCCCGACGGTATGTACTGGATGGGTCAGCCCGACAGGGACGCCGTCAAGGGGCGACGCCTCGAGGGGCGCGTCCTCGTCCGCGTCTGGCGCTTCGCCCGTCGCTTCCGCGTGCAGATCGTGGCCTACCTGGTGGCCATCGTGGCCGGATCCCTGGCCGGGCTGGCCACGCCGCTGGTGGTGCGCACCCTGCTCAACTCGGCCATCCCCGACGGCAACCGGGGCTGGGTCAACGTGCTGGCCTTCCTGCTCGTGGCCGCCGCCCTGGGCGAGGCCGCCCTGTCCCTCGTCTCGCGCTGGCTGTCCTCCCAGATCGGCGAAGGCCTCATCTACGAGCTGCGGGTCGCCCTCTACGACCACGTGCAGCGCATGCCCCTGGCCTTCTTCACCAACAGCCAGACCGGCACCCTGGTCAGCCGGCTCAACAACGACGTCGTCGGTGCCCAGTCCGCGGTGACCTCGACCCTGGGCACGGTGGTGGCCAACGTCGTCACCCTGACGTCGACGCTCGTCGCCATGCTGTTCCTCGAGTGGCGCCTGACCCTGCTGGCCCTGCTCATCCTGCCCTTCTTCCTCATCGGCTCCCGCCGTGTGGGTCGCCGGTTGCAGGTGCTCACCCGACGGTCGATGGACCTGAACGCGTCGATGAACAGCCAGATGACCGAGCGCTTCGGCGTGTCCGGAGCCCTGCTGGTCATGCTCTTCGGGCGCCACCGCAGCGAGGCCAGGGCCTTCGGGGACCGGGCGGCCGGCGTGCGCGACGTGGGGGTGCGCACGGCCGTGCTCGGCCGCACCTTCATGTTGGGCCTGGGGGTGGTCGGAGCGGTGGGCACCGCCGCCGTGTACTGGGTGGGTAGCCAGCTCGTCATCAGCGGGGACATGCAGCTCGGTGACCTGGTGGCCATGGGCATGCTCGTCGGGCGGCTCTACGGACCGCTGACCTCGCTGACCAACGCCAGGGTCGAGGTGCTGAGCGCCTTCGTCAGCTTCGACCGCGTCTTCGAGGTGCTCGACACCCCCAACCCCATCGCCGACCGCCCCGGCGCCCGTGAGCTCGGTTCAGCCGTGGGCGCCGTCGAGCTCGACCACGTCACCTTCGCCTACCCGGCGGCCTCGACCACGACCCTGGCCTCGCTCAGTGGTGCCGGCGGGTTGGGCAGCGAGCGCACCACCGTGCTCGACGACGTCTCACTGCGCATCGAGCCCGGCCAGCTCGTGGCCGTCGTCGGGCCCTCGGGCGCGGGCAAGTCCACCCTGGCCTCGCTCGTCGCCCGCCTCTACGACGTGGACGAGGGCGCGGTGCGCGTCGACGGCGTGGACGTGCGCGACCTGACGCTGGACTCGCTGCGGGGCGCCATCGGTGTGGTCAGCCAGGATCCCCACCTGTTCCACGACACCGTGGCCGCCAACCTGCGCTACGCCCGCCCCGATGCCACCGACGCCGACCTGGTCGAGGCCTGCCGCCGGGCCCGCATCCACGACGTGATCGCCGCCCTGCCCCAGGGCTACGACACCCAGGTGGGTGAGCGGGGCTACCGCCTGTCCGGTGGCGAGAAGCAGCGTCTGGCCATCGCCCGCATGCTGCTCAAGGACCCCGCCGTGGTCGTGCTCGACGAAGCCACCAGCCATCTCGACGCCGAGAACGAGGCCCTCATCCAGCAGGCGCTGGAGCACTCCCTGGCCGGGCGGACGTCGCTCGTCATCGCCCACCGGCTGTCCACCATCGTCGACGCCGACCAGATCCTCGTCCTCGACCACGGCCGCATCGTCGAGCGTGGCCGCCACGGAGAGCTGCTGGCCCAGGGGGGCCTGTACGCCGACCTCTACCGCACCCTGGTCCGGGGCGACGTGGCCGGGGCGGCCGAAGCGGCGCACTGAGGTCGGTACCCTCACGGACGGTGCCACCCGAGGCCGATCCGCCCCTCTCCGAGCAGACGTTCCCCGACGCGTCCTTCCGCGACGCGTCCTTTCCCGATGCGTCCTTCCCCGACGCGTCCTTCCCCGATGCGACGTTCTCCGTCCCCGAGCTGTGCGAGGCCATCCGCATCGCCCTGGCGCTGACGGTGCCGGGCGAGGTCTGGGTGCGGGGCGAGATCCGCGACCTCAAGCGCCCCAAGACGGGCCACGTCTACTTCGACCTGGTCGAGGGGGGTGACCTGGGCCAGGCGACGGGGGCCAAGGTGGCGGTGGCCCTCTTCGCCAACCACAAGTTCAGCGTCAACGGCACCCTGCGCCGGGCCGGCGGCGGGGTGCGCATGACCGACGGCGTCGAGGTGCGCCTGCGGGGCTCGCTGCAGTTCCACCCCCCCACCGGGCGCATCAGCCTGGTCATGACGGCCATCGACCCTGCGTACACCCTGGGCCGGCTGGTAGCCGACCGTGACCAGCTGCTGCGCACCCTGTCCACCGAGGGCCTGCTCGAGGCCAACGGGCGCCTGCCCGTCTCACCTGCCCCCCTGCGCATCGCTCTGGTCACCTCCCACGACTCGGCCGCCCACCACGACGTGCTGGCCGAGCTGGGTCGGTCGGGCTTCGGCTTCCAGGTGCTGAGCATCGACACCCGGGTGCAGGGAGCCGATGCGGCGCGCACCCTGGTCGCCGCAGTGCACACCGCGCAGCGCCACGACGTCGACGTCATCGCCCTGGTCCGTGGCGGGGGAGCCCGCACCGACCTGGCCGTGTTCGACGCCGAGGCCCTGTGCCGGGCCATCGCCGGCTGCCGGGTGCCGGTGTGGACCGGGATCGGCCACGAGATAGACCGGGCCGTGGCCGACGAGGTGGCCCACACGGCATGGAAGACCCCCACGGCCTGCGCCGCCGCCCTGGTGGACACCGTCGCCGCCGCCCTGGCCGGCGCCGAGGCCCGTTGGGGGGCCATCGCCACCCGGGCCACCGCCTCGCTGGACGCCGCCGCTGTGCTCGTCGACCAGCGGGCCCGGCGTGCGTCGCGGGACACGGACAACGCCCTGGGTCGGGCCGAGGACCGCCTCGTCGAGCTCGCCCGCCGCACCCGCCGGGAAGCCGAGGCCGCGCTGCGGGCTGCGGAGCGCGACCTGCGATCGCGCCAGGCCCTGGTCAGCGCCTTGGACCCGGCCCGAACCCTGCAGCGGGGCTGGTCCATCACCCGCACGGCCGACGGGCACCTCGTGCGTTCGCCCGGCGATGCGCCGCCGGGTACCGACCTCGTCACCACCACGGCCGGCGGTCCCGTGGCCAGCCGGGTCACCGACGACAGCCAACCCGACACGACGGAGGACACCCCGTGAGCGACGCCCCACCCCTGGGCTACCGCCAGGCCCTGGCCGAGCTCGACGCCATCCTGGCCGAGCTCGAGGACGAGGCCGTCGACGTCGACCAGCTGTCGGTCCAGGTCAAGCGGGCCGGTGAGCTCATCGCCCTGTGCCGCCAGCGCATCACCGGGGCCCGCCTCGAGGTGACCGAGATCGTGGCCCGCCTCGACGCCGTCGCCCCCACCGGGCCCGGCGACGCACCCGGCGCCGACGACGCCCCCCAGCTCGACCTGCCCTGAGACCCCGCGGCTCAGGGGCTGAGCGGATGACCAGGGCCCTCACCTACGTCCGCGGTATGCGCATGGGTCCGGAACAGGGGGCTGCGGGGTCAGCGTTCGGCGTAGAGCTCCAGGGCCCGGGCCACGGGCAGGGTCTCCACGCCGTACTCCTCGGCCACGGCCCGCAACCAGTCGGGCCGGGCGAAGGCGGCCACGATGACGGGGACGTCGAGGGCCGATCCCCGCACCGCCTCGCGGGCGAAGCTCTGGGCGTAGTCCACCGGGCGCACGTCACGGGCCAGCTCGAACAGGGCGAAGGGGTCGGGAGCGGTGGCCGGGCGCTGGAGGTCGACGTCGCCGATGGCGAAGCTGCCCGGTCGGGTGCCCCCGCCCGACAGACCGGGCCCGTCGGCCAGCACGACGCCCCGCACCAGGTCGGGACGGGCCCCGGCCACCAGCAGGCCCACGTAGGCGCCCAGGCCCCGGCCGTACAGCGTGGCCTCGCCCAGGTGGTGCAGGGCCACGTCGACGTCGGCCATGAGCAGCTCGCACGTGTAGCCCCCACCCCGGGGCACGGTCGACGCCCCGTGGCCGGTGAAGTCCAGGCCCCAGACGGCCCCGGGCCAACCGGTGACCTCGTCGGGCACGGTCCCGGGGATGTGTTCCCCCAGCCCGTGCAGCAACAGCAGGGGCCGGTGCGGCGCCGTGGCCGAGGCCGGCTCGCGCAGCTGGTGCAGGGCCAGGCGCATGCGGTTGTGGGCCAGTTCGATGGTCTGGTGCATGGGGGCCTCGTGCATCGCCGTCTCGTGCATGGTGGTCAGCGCCAACCGTGGGGGCTGGGGTTGCGGGCCAGGAAGTCGAGCACCAGGCCGGCGACGTGGTCGGGGGCCTCGAGGTGGACGAAGTGGCCCACACCTTCGAGGGCGTGGAACTCGGCCCCGAGGGGCAGGTAGGGGAGCACGTCCTCGGGCCGGGACCCCCAGCCCATCTCCTCGAGCTCCAGGCCGAGCACGCCGAGGAAGGGCACGCCGATGCCCGGGGCCCGCTCCATGGACCACTCGGGCCGGAAGGGGCCGAACCCGCCGAAGCGCAGGGAGGGGTCGATCTTCCAGCGCCAACCGTCGTCGTCCTCACGGGCCCCGACGGACACCAGGTAGCGCAACCACGCCATGGGCAGGCGGGGGTTCATGCGGGCCCGGCGCTGGGCCAGCTCCTCGAACGTGCCCGCCCGGCGTTGGGCGTCATGGGTGCGGCGGCGGTGGTCCAGCCACCCGCTGAGGTCGTTGAGGGTCTGGCGGGTGCGTTCGTGCTCGGCGATGTCGGGTGTCTTGCGCCCCGAGGGCAGCCCGTCGAGGTTGACGACGTGGGACACGCGGTGGGGGGCGGCCTCGGCGAAGTGCATGACCATCCCCCCGCCCTTGGAGTGGCCCACCAGGGGCAGGGCCCGGTCGCTGATCGAGTCGGCCACCGCGGCCAGGTCGCGCACGTCGGCCTCCCACGAGTAGAGGTCGGCGTGGTCGCTGTTGCCGTGGCCCCGCTGGTCCCAGGCCACCACCCGCCAGCCGGCGTCGACCATGCGGGCGGCCAGCCCGTCCCACGTCGCCGCGAAGTCGAAGCCCCCGTGGGTCAGGAGGACCGGTGCGGCATCGGGTGGACCCCACTCGTAGACGGCCAGGCGCACCCCGTGGGCGGACACGTCGCGGCGGCGGTCGGGGCGCCGGGCGCCGGGGAAGGTCGGGGGCGACGACAGCACCTCGGTCACGGCCGGAGGCTACGTGGCCGATCTTCCAGGGTCGAGCGCAGTGGTCGAGCGCCGATGTGCTACACGTGTGACGTACAGAACCGCGCTCGGCGGCCGGGAAGTTACCTTTGGTAACGCTAACGGCGTCATGGGCAATTTGACCCGGTACGCTCAGATCCACCTGGGATGACCGAGACAGACCGTAGCCCGACCCTCAACCTCGAGGACGCGGCCGTCGCGCTGCGAACGCTGCCTTACGGCGGCATCGACGACGCCGCCCGCTCGCTGCGCCTCCCGCCAGCGGTGCAGGCCACGGTGTCCCCGGTCATCATGAGCATCCGCTGGGGTGCGGCCATGTTCGGCATGGTCTTCGCCGCCACCCAGGCCAAGGCCAACGGCGACCTCGACGTGGTCGGCACGCTGGCCGTGATCCTCTTCCTCACCACGTGGCGCACCCTGCGTCCCATCCGGCTCGGTTCGACGCGCCCCCTCGACCGCATCCTGTCCTTCAGCGACGCCGTGCTCGTGGGGCTGGCCGTCGGTTGGTCGGGTGCCTTCACCAGCCCTTTCATCTTCTGCGTGCTGGCCGTCGCCGCGGTGACCGCCTTCGGCTGGGGACTGGCCTCGGGCCTGGCCTGCCTGGTGCTGGGCGGCGTGGTCATGAGCGTCGTGGGCATCATCGACGACCCCGACTTCGTCTTCGGCAACCGCCAGATCGTCACCGTGCTGTCCTTCGTGGCCACGGTCGCCGTCAGCGGTTACATACGCGACCGCCTGCTCGAGGCCGAGAAGCGTCGCGTCGGCCAGGCCCGGGCCATCGACCTGCTCTCGGAGACCAACGACCTGCTCCACCTGCTCAACCGGGTGGCCCGCACCCTGCCCGAGTCCCTCGACATGCGCGAGGCCATCACCAACACCCGTGACGAGCTGGTGCGCAGCTTCGGCGCCGACACCGTGGCCCTGGTGGTGCGCGACGACCTGTCGGGCGACTGGACGCCCCAGATCGCCGAGGGGTGCGCCCTGCGTCCGGCGTCGCCGGCCGAGAGCCTGCCCGAGCAGTTGCGCCGGGCCATCGACAGCGACCACGTCCTGCTCGACACCGAGTTCTCCGAGGGCACGGGGGTGGGCACCCACGCCCGTTCCGGCCTCTACGCCTCGCTGCGCACCCGGGGTCGTCTGGTCGGTGCCGTGGCCATCGAGAGCACCCAACCCCGGCGCTACACCGTGCGTGACGTGCGCCTGCTCAACGGCTTCTCCGACGTCCTGGCCCTCACCGTGGACAACGCCCGCTCGTTCCGCCGCCTGCGCTCCCTGGGAGCCGACGCCGAGCGCACCCGCATCGCCCGCGACCTGCACGACCGCCTGGGCCAGTGGCTGTCCTTCATCAGCCTCGAGCTCGAGCGCATCATCACCAACGACCCCGCCCACGATCCCGAGCTCGACCGCCTCTACGGCGACGTGCAGAAGGCCATCGAGGAGCTGCGAGAGACCCTGCGCAACTTCCGCTCGGCCGTCACCGCCGAACGGGGCCTGGGCGATGTGGCCCAGGAGCTGATCGAGCGCTTCAACCGGGGCGGGCTCACCGTGGCCACGTTCACCGTCGAGGACCGCACCGCCCGCCTGCCCGTGCCCGTGGAGAACGAACTGCTCCGGGTGCTGCAGGAGGCCCTGTCCAACGTGGCCAAGCACGCCCGGGCCGAGCTGGTCGACGTGACCTGGGCCGTCCACGAAGGCACCGGGGTGCTCACCATCAAGGACAACGGGCGGGGGTTCGACCCCGTGCGCGGCGTGCGCGACTCGGCCTACGGGCTGGTGGGCATGCGCGAGCGCACCGATGGCGTCGATGCCCGCCTGTCGATCGAGAGCGTGCCCGGCAAGGGCACCACCGTGACCGTCGTGGCCGGCCGTGATGCCGGCACCAAGCGGCAGCTCGAGCTCCCGGCAGGTCCGGGCGGCGGAGGTGCCGGCAACGGCGCCGGGAATGGCGGGAGCGATCCAACGACCGTGATGGACGGAGTGACCACCGGATGAGCCTGCGCATACTGCTCGTCGACGACCACACGATCCTCCGCGAGGGGATGCGTCGCAGCTTCGAATCGGCCAAGGAGACGGTCGTCGGCGAAGCCGGCGACGGCGAGGAGGCCGTGGCCCTGGCCATGGAGCTCAAGCCCGATGTCACCCTCATGGACGTGTCCATGCCCGTGCTCGACGGGCTGGGCGCCACCAAGCGCATCCGCCAGCGCATGCCCGAAGCCCGGGTCATCATGCTGACCATGCACGACGACGGGGCCACCCGTCGCCAGGCCCTCGAGGCCGGGGCCGTCGGCTTCCTCACCAAGGGCAGCTCGTTCGCCGACGTGCTGTCCACGGTGCGGGCCGCGGCTTCGGGTGAGACCGGCCTCAGCCCCGGGCTGGCCAGCTCCATGCTCGAGGCGGCCCGCAGCGTCAACGTCCCCACCGGGACCGATCCCCTGCTGTCGGACCGCCAGGTGGAGATCCTCCAGGCCATCGCCAACGGCGCCACCACCAAGCAGGTGGCCCGGGCCCTGGGCATCACCCAGAAGACCGTGCACAACCACCTGAACGCCATCTACCGCAAGCTCGACACCCAGAGCCTGACCCACGCCGTGCTGTCCGCGGTCCGCTTGGGCATCATCGAGCTCGACCCCGCCTGACGGGGCCCCGGCCGCGCCGACCCTCCGCGCCGACCGGTCGCGCCGACTTTCGGGACCTCAGCAGGTCAGCCACGCTTTCGCTGGCTTTTCGGTGGGGGGTGAGATGGTGCATCCACATCCTCCCCGATGAGCAGAGCCCCAAGCCCTGCACGATCCGGACCGGCCCACTGGGTCGGTCCGGTTTCGCGTCCCGACCCCGGACGCTCCCTACGAGGGTGTCCCGCCGGGGCCGCGAGGTGGGACGGGCTCCGGGCCTTGCGTCGTCGCTGACGAGGGCGGTCGAGCGTGCGGACGGCGCCACCGCGACCTGCGAGCGGCCACCGGCGGGACATGACAGACGTTATCACCCTGCGCCGAATGACGTCACTCTGTGTGGCTGATCGCCATCGAGGTGGGGGGATGGGCCTGAGTACCCTGGTCGTGTGCCCGCAGAGCCAACCGGTCGCGCCGCCGCCGAGGCGAGCCGCCGCCGCACCTTCGCCATCATCTCCCACCCCGACGCCGGCAAGACCACCCTCACCGAGAAGTTCCTCCTCTACGGCGGGGCGCTGACCGGGGCCGGGTCGGTCAAGGCCCGGTCGGGGGGGCGGGGAGCGTCGTCGGACTGGATGGAGATCGAGCAGAAGCGCGGCATCTCCATCACCTCGGCGGCACTGACGTTCCCCTACCGGGGCCAGGTGCTGAACCTGGTCGACACCCCCGGCCACCGGGACTTCTCCGAGGACACCTACCGGGTGCTGGCCGCCTGCGACGCCGCCATCATGGTCCTCGACGCGGCCAAGGGCATCGAGCCCCAGACGCTCAAGCTCTTCGAGGTGTGCCGCGAGCGCCACCTGCCGCTGCTGACCTTCGTCAACAAGTGGGATCGACCCGGCCTCGACGCCATCGACCTGCTGGACATGGTGGAGCAGACCCTGGGCCTGCCCATGACCCCCGTCACCTGGCCGGTGGGCGACTCGGGCGACTTCAAGGGCGTCATCGACCGACGCAACGGCGAGTACACCCGCTACGAACGGGTGGCCCGCGGCGCGTCGATCGCCCCCGAGGTGGTGGCCGAGAGCGAGCCGGGCCGCGAGTGGGCCATCGCCCAGGACCAGCTCGAACTGCTCGACGGCGTGGGCGTCGACCTCGACGTGAAGGCCTTCCTGGCCAACGAGTCCACCCCCGCCTTCTTCGGCTCGGCCCTGACCAACTTCGGCGTGGGCAAGCTCTTGGACGCCGTGGTCGACCTGGTGCCCTCGCCCGAGGCCCGGGAGGCGGCCGACGGCACCCGCCGCCCCCTCGACAGCCCCTTCTCCGGCTTCGTGTTCAAGGTCCAGGCCAACATGGACCCCGCCCACCGGGACCGGGTGGCGTTCATGCGCATCTGCTCGGGCCGCTTCGAGCGGGGCATGGCCGTGGTCCACGACCGCACCGGCAAGCCCTTCTCCACCAAGTACGCCCACACCCTCTTCGGCCAGGACCGCGACACCGTGGAAGAGGCCTTCCCCGGCGACGTGATCGGCCTGGTGAACGCCACCGACGTGCGGGTGGGTGACACCCTGTGGGCCGGCGTGCCCGTCACCTACCCCGCCATCCCCGCCTTCGCCCCCGAGCACTTCGCCGTGGCCCGGGCCCGCGACGTCGGTCGCTACAAGCAGTTCCGTCGGGGCATCACCCAGCTCGACGAGGAGGGGGTGGTGCAGGTGCTCCGCGACCCCGACGTCGGCGACCAGGCCCCGGTGCTGGCCGCGGTGGGACGCCTGCAGTTCGAGGTGGCCACCTGGCGCCTCGAGCACGAGTTCGGTGCTCCGGTCGAGCTCAGCCCCACCAGCTACAAGGTGGCCCGCCGCACCGACGCCACCTCGGCTGACGCCCTCCGTCGCATGCGGGGCGTGGCCGTGCTCCAGCGAGCCGACGGCACCCGCCTGGCGCTGTTCGAATCGCCCTACTGGCTGGAGCGGGTCGAGGCCGACCACCCCGAGCTGACCCTGGACCGCCTGGTGGCCGAGGGCCTGGCCGGCTGAACCGGTCTGAGCCCAGTTGCCTGGTTGCCCGGTCGGGGTCGGCGGCGCGACCGACCGGGCAACGGTGCCCGACCGGCCGCGCCGCGTTCAGAGACGGCGGATGGCGCTGATGAGGCGGCGCAGGGCGGCCCGCCGGGTCGTGTCCTGCTCACCACCGGGGTCCGCGACCGGTTCCATCGCCGCTGACGGGTAGGCCGTGGGGTCCGGCGCCGGCTCGGGCACGGTCCACGCCAGCCGGTCGTCGGCGTGCATCGGAGTGGCACGCAGGCCAGGGCACCGACGGGACCGGTCGCCGGACGGGCTTCGCAATCGTCGACGGGATCACCAGCGACGGCCGACCATGCGCTGGCCGGCTCCTCGGCCGGTGTGGACCCGGTGGCCAACGCCGCCCCCATGCGCACCGCAGCCATGAGCACGTCGACGGGCCACGAGGCCACCACGTTGAGGTAGTGGACGGCGTAGGGGTCGAGGACGAACACGGCCCTGTCCAGGCGGTACAGGCTCC
This sequence comes from Acidimicrobiales bacterium, assembly GCA_038255145.1. GTDB lineage: Bacteria > Actinomycetota > Acidimicrobiia > Acidimicrobiales > CAIXPF01 > WHTX01. Next base: position 102,482 of record JBBSLP010000007.1, on the reverse strand, counting down.
CTATGGCCGCTTCCACCAGGCGACGCAGCGCGGCCTGGCTGTCGGGTCGATCGAGACCGATGGACGCCCGGGCCATGCCCGTGACCTGGTCCATCCGCTCGCGACGTAGGCGCAGCACCCGCCCCTCCGACGCCGTCAACGCCCCGGCCCACACCAACAGGTCCTCCAACGGGGCCGCGCCGGGGACCTCGGCGCAGTACACCTCCCCCTCCACCAGGAAGAGGGTGGCGTGGCCCGGGAAGAACAACGCCCCGGTCAGGGCATCGGCGGCCACGTCGGCCAGGAGCCCGGCCAGGTCATCGGCGCCCCGCACCTCGCCGCGGCGGGGGATCACCGCTCCCCCCGACGGCCCAGGACCAGGTCGCCCAGCAGCGACCACACCTCGCGCAGCCGCTGGGCCAGGGGGAGCCGGGGTGCGGTCGCGGCCCGCACCGCTGGCGGGGGGACCGGCCGTGGCCCGCTGGTGCGGGGCAGGCTGACGGAGGGCCGGCCGACCGGGGGCCGGAACATCGGTGCCGGCGCCGCGACCGGCCGGGAAGGGTGGGGCGGCGGCCCTCCAGGGCGCTCAGGGATCGGCGACCATGGAGCGCAGCCGCCCCACGATCTCCGGCGGCATGCGTCGCGGCCGGCCCGTGACGTCGGTCAGCGCCCCCCGCACCCGGGCCTCGACCAGCACGCGGCCGTCCTCGTGCACCACCCGCTGGCGGAAGCGGGTGGCCGAAGCCCCGATCTCCTCGACGGCGGTCTCGACCACGAGGAGGTCGCCGAGCCGGGCCGGCGCCCGGTACCGCACCTCGAGCTCGGTGATCACGATCTGGAAGCCCTGCTCCTGCAGGCCGCCGAGATCGAGCCCCGCCGCGGCCAGGGCGGCCGTGCGCCCCTCTTCGAAGTACACGATGTACACGGCATGGTTGACGTGCTGGTACGGGTCGACCTCGGAGAAGCGGACCGAGACGGGGGTGCGGTGGGTCACGCGCCCGTCGGGAGGGGAGAGGGCGCGGTGACCTGCTCCAGGGAGTGGCACAGCTCGGCCACGCCGCTGTCGACGCGGGAGCGTTCCCCGGTCACCATGAGGTCCATCTGCAACCCGACCAGGGTGGCGTAGGCCGCGGTGGCCCGACGGTGAGCGACCGTGGGCTCGACGCCGGCCCCCTCGAGGGCGCTGCGCAACATGCCCACCCCACCGGTGACCACGTGGCGGCCCACGTCGCCGAAGAGGGCGGGCTGGCTGTGGGCCAACGTCGTCGCCTCCAGCAGCATGCGGACCAGGCGCAGGTTGGGCGGGTGGGTCGACCACCGCCACAACCGGCGCACGAGCTCGGCGGGCACGGTGGCCCCCTCGGCCCCGGCCAGCTCGTCGACCGAACGGCGACGCAGCTCGAGGGCGTGGTGCACGGCGGCGCTCACCAGCTGGTCCTTGGACCCGAACTGGTAGGTGAGGGTGTACGTGGAGGTGCCCAACCACTTGGCCAGGGGGCGCAACGACAGGTCACCGATGCCGTGCTCTCCGAGGTAGACCACGATCTCATCGAGAAGATCCTGTTTGCGCTGGGGGTTCGGTCGTCGTCCCATGGGCGGCATCGACTCCTCTGGTGGAGCTGAATCCCGCCGGTCAGCTGGCGGCACAGTAGCGCACCCTTCCCGACCCGAGGCCGGCCGAACGGGCTCAGCCCGTGTCTGAACGGCCACGGGCGGTCACTGTCGGCGATGAGGCCCCCGCCTCAGCCCGCCGACGTCGGCGCCACGGTGCCCGGGACATCGCCCAGGTCAGGCACGTCGTCCCCGCTCAGGGCGCGGGCGGGCGGGCCGGCGAAGTGGGGGGCAGGTCCGGCGGCCACGAACAGCACCAGGGCCACCACCGACGACGCGGCCGCCAGCAGGAACGCCGGCTTGTAGCCCACCGAGTCGTCGACGAAGCCCAGGACCATGGGTCCGAGTCCGACACCCACGGTGGTGATCAGCTGGGACAGGCTGAAGATGCGGCTGTACTCGCGGATGCCGTAGGTCTCGGCCAGGATCAGGGGTTGGAGCATCAACAGGTTGCCCACCGACAGGCCGAACACGATCGACGCACCCAGCACGGTGAACCGGGTGCCGGCCAGGGACAGCAGCACCAGGGCCAGGCCCTGCACCCCGATGAGGATGCCGGCCAGCACCCGGGCGGGGAAGCGGGTCACGATCACCCCGCCGGCCAGGCGGCCCACCACGCTGGCCCCCGCCGTGCACGACACGGCCAGGGCGCCCACGGCGTTGGACACCCGCTCGCTACCCAGGCGGTTCTGGTGGGCCAGGGCCCCGACCTGGGCCAGCATGACGAACACGTAGGACACGGTGAGCAGCTGGTAGAAGCGGGTGGCCCTGGCCTCGCGGAAGGTGGCCCCGTAGGGCAGGTTGATGCCCGCGCTGCCGTCGGCCTGGCGGGGCGGGGCCGGGTCGCCGTCGGGCTGCAGGCCCAGGGGGGCGGGCGACGAGCGCACCAGCAGCAGGGTGACGGGCACGGTGACCACCACCCACAGTGCGGCCAGCATGGGGGTGACGTGGGCCAGGCTGCTGCGGTCGATGGCCCCGGCCGCCCACCGGGTGATGACGATGCCGCCCACCGACAGCCCCGTCGAGGTGATGGAGAAGGCCACCGAGCGGCGACGGATGAACCAGCGGGTCACCACCGTGGTCGCCGGCACCAGGCCGCACAGGGCGAAGCCGATCCCGAAGAAGGCGTTGACGGCGAACATCTGCCACACGCTGTGCACCCGGCCCAGCAGCAGCAGGGCGCACGCCGCGCAGGCTGAGCCCACGCAGATGACCCAGCGCACGTCGATGCGGTTGAGCAGGCCCGACACCAGGTACCCGGACACACCCGAGGACAGGAAGAACAGGCCGGTGGCCGCCCCCGTGAGCCCGGCCGAGAAGCCGTTCTCCTCGACCAACGCCTTGAGGAAGGGCGACTGGGCGTAGAAGCCCAGGCCCGACGACATCATCAGCACGATGAAGAGGCCGGCCACGATGGCCCAGCCCCGGAACACCCTCGACCCCACCATCGACCCCCTCGACGGCGGCCCACCCTACGGGACCGACAACCGGGCGGGGGTCGCTGCCATGATGGCGGCGTGCGCCTCATCAGCTTCCTCGGACCCGACGGCCGACCGGCGTGGGGGTTGGTGCAGCCCGGCGAGCGGGTGGCCGACCTGAGCGCCACCCTTGGAGCCCGCTACCCCACGCTGCGCGACGTGCTGGCCGCCGACGCCCTCGACGAGGTGGCTGCGGCGGCGGCGTCCACCGAGGGGGCGCTGGCCCTGGCCCAGGTCACCCTGCTGCCCCCCGTACCCGAGCCCCGCCGCATCCTGTGCGCCGGGGTCAACTACGAGGAGCACCGCATCGAGACGGGGCGCGATGCCACCGTGGACCCCACCATCTTCACCCGGTACCCCTCCTCGCTCGTCGGCCACGGCCAGCCCCTGATCAAGCCCCGCGAGTCGGACGCGTTCGACTACGAGGGCGAGCTGGCCGTGGTCATCGGCAAGGCCGGCCGGCGCATCGCCGCGGCCGACGCCCTCGACCACGTGGCCGGCTACACGTGCTTCATGGACGGCTCGGTGCGGGACTGGCAGCGCAAGACGTCCCAGTTCACCCCGGGCAAGAACTTCGAGGCCTCGGGCTCGGCGGGGCCGTGGCTGGTCACCAGCGACGAGGTGCCCGACCCCCAGGCCCTGCAGCTGCGCACCATCGTGGACGGCGAGGTGCTGCAGGAGGCGGGGACCGACCTGATGATCGTGCCCATCGCCGAGCTCATCGCCTTCTGCTCGACCTTCACCACCCTCGAGCCCGGTGACGTCATCGCCACGGGCACCCCCGGCGGGGTGGGCGACCGCCGCAACCCCAAGCGCTACCTGACCGTGGGGGGCACCGTCGTCGTCGACATCAGCGGCGTGGGCCGCCTGGAGAACACCGTCGCGTCCGACTGACCGGCGGCAACCGCTGACCGGCCACTCTCTGATCACCGAGAAGCGACCCTGGGGGGACCATGGCCGACCTGGCGCTGCACGACCCGAACTACAGCAAGGGCCTGGTCGAGGTGGCCGACGGCTGCTTCGCCTACCTGCAACCCGACGGGGGCTGGGGGTGGTCCAACGCCGGCCTCGTCGTCGGTGGGGGCGAGTCCCTGCTCGTCGACACCCTGTTCGACCTGCCCCTGACCCGGGACATGCTCGACACCATGGCCCCGCTCGTCGGCGCGGCCCCCATCCGCACCCTGGTCAACACCCACGCCAACGGTGACCACTGCTACGGCAACCAGCTCGTCGAGGGGGCCGAGATCGTGGCCGCCGAGGCCGCGGCCGACGAGATGGCCGAGGTGCCTCCGGCCGTGCTCGCAGCCATGGTGGCGGCCGACCTCGGGCCCGAGCTGTCGGCCTTCGTGCGCCACGCCTTCGGCCCGTTCCAGTTCGAGGGCATCACCCAGACCCTGCCCACCCGCACCTTCAACGGTCGCCTCACGCTGGAGGCCGCGGGCACCCGGGCCGAGCTCATCGAGGTGGGACCGGCCCACACCCTGGGCGACACCATCATCCACCTGCCCGACCAGCGGGTGGCCTACACCGGCGACATCCTGTTCGTGCACGGCACCCCCATCGTGTGGGCCGGGCCCTACGCCAACTGGGTGGCCGCCTGTGACCTGCTCCTGGGCCTCGACGTCGACCTCTACGTGCCCGGCCACGGGCCCCTGACCGACCGGCGGGGACCGGAGACGATCAAGGCCTACCTGCAGTTCATCCTGGCCGAGTCCCGGGTCCGCTTCGACGCGGGCATGTCGGTCAGCGAGGCGTGCTTCGACATCGACCTGGGCGAGTTCGCCGGCCTGGGCGACAGCGAACGCCTGGCCGTCAACGTCGACGCCGCCTACCGCGAGCTCTCCCCCGACCACCGCCCCCTCGACCGGGTCGGCCTCTTCAGCCTCATGGCCGCCCTGGCCGCCCGCTGACCCAGCGGGCCGGCGGCTCGTCCCCACGGGGTGATCTCGGCCACCTGGGGAGCGGGGGGCTACCATCCGCGGCGATGGAGACGATCAGGCTCACATCCGCAAAGGGCTTCGTCATCCTCGACCTCGCCGACGCGCCCCGATCCGTCGGCATCGTGCGCAGCGCGCCGTCGATCCTGCAGTCGGGCGCGCTCAACCTGGCCCGGTCGGTGACGTACTCGTTCGCGGCCTTCGAGGTGCAGGCCGGTGGGGCGTCCGCCGGCGTCAACGCCAAGCCGCCCGAGCGGGCCGAGGCGCTGGCCGCCTTCGCCACCGAGATCGCCCCCCGGGTCGAATCGGGCCAGCTGCTGCTCGACGCGGGCCGCGGCGTGCCCGCCGACGTGCTGGCACCGCTCCGGGCCGCCGATCCCCGCCCGTCGTGGCTGTGGGACGAGGTCGACGGGTCCACCGGAGCCGACGAGCTGGTCGCCGCCGGTGCCCTGGGTGCCGCACAGGTCGCGGCGGGGGACTTCGACGGCACCACCGTGGCCATCGAGAGCTTCGACGGCACCGGCCTGGCCCTGGCCCGGGCCGTGGCTGCGGCGGGGGGCAAGGTGGTGGCCGTGGCCACCACGGCCGGCTCGGCCATCGACCCCGACGGCTTCGACGTGGCCGCCCTGGCCGAGGCCTACGCCTCGGGTGGTGACGGCTTCACCAAGACCGTGGGTGGCACCGCGGGCCCGGCCGCCGCCGTGCTCGGCGCCCCCGCCGACGTGCTGTTCGTCGGCTCCCGGCCCGGGGTGCTGGGCCACGAGGCCGCTGTCGCGGTGACGGCCCGGGCCGTGGTGCCCATGGGACCGGTGCCCTATTCGACCAAGGCCCTGCTGCAGATGCAGAAGGCCGGCGTGGTCGTGGTCCCCGACTTCCTGGCCATCGCCGGGCCCCACCTGTTCAGCGGAGCCGTGGTCGAGGGTGACCGGGCCACCGCTCCCGGGGCCGTGGCCGAGGCCGTGGCCGCATCGGTGACCGCGGCGTCGGCCCACAGCGATGGCCTCTACCTGGGCGCGTGCTGGGCGGCCGAGGAGTTCCTGCGCACGTGGTGCAAGGAGCTCCCCTTCGGCCGGCCCCTGGCCTAGACCGACCTCTCCTCCCGGCCCGGGTCGCCGGGCCGGGAGGAACCAGGGAACCTTGGTGGTGCCCCCCGGCTCAGGTCGTGTGGTGTGGTGCGTCCAGTATGTCGCGAAGCTGTCAGGAACGCCCGCACCACCCATGAAGATCCGGTAGCAGTAGCGCGACCACCGACTACGCTGCCCGCCCGTGACGCCCTGGGGTGGTGAGGCTGCGGTGCTGCGGTCCGAGCACGTGGGGGACGACTTCGCCATCAGCGTGGCCCGACCCCATCGCTACGACGAGGCCGGGCCCGGTTACCCCGTCATCGTGGTGCTCGACGCCCACTGGCTCTTCGGCACCGTGCGCGACCTGACCACCTCGCTGTCCATGGCCCGCACCCTGCCCCGGGCCATCGTCGTCGGCGTGGGCTACCCCACCGGTGACCTGGCCGAGGTGGCCAGCCTGCGCCAGCGCGACGCCACCCCGACCTCGGCCCCCTTCCCCGACGGCGGTCGCTTCGGCGCCGTGCCCGGCCGCTACGGCACCGGCGGCGCCGACCGCTTCCGCGCCTTCCTGGTCGAGGAACTACGCCCGTGGCTGGTCGAACGCAACAACGTCGGCGGCCCCTGGGTGCTGGTCGGGCACTCGCTCACCGCGCTGTTCGGGGTGCACACCCTGCTGAACCAACCCGATGCCTTCGACGCCTACCTGCTGGCCAGCCCGTCACTGTGGTGGGACCAGCGGGTCATGCTCAGCCCCGACCGCCTGGCGGCCGACGGCCGCTCGCTGTCGGGCGACGTGTACGTGTCGGTGGGCGGCGACGAGGACGCCGCCGCCACCAACAAGACGTTCCAGATGGGGGCCAACGCCGCCACGTTGACCGACCACCTGCTGTCCCGGGGTGACGAGGGCCTACGGGTGCGCTTCGACGTGCTGCCCGGCGAGACCCACCACTCGACCACCGGTCAGGCCGTCAGCCACGGGCTGCGCCACCTGCTGGCCGTCGACCCCGCCGACGCCCACAGCTGACCCACGGGCACGACTGACCAACTGGGGCTCCCGCACCGGGCCGACCCCAGCTCGAGATGGCTCAGGCGGCCACGGACGTGGGCCGGCTGCACTGGTCGACCAGCGCGAACTCGTTGCCCTCGGGATCCCGCAGGACGATGCGCCGCTCGCCCCGGTGCTCGAACTCGCCCACACGGGTGGCCCCCAGGCCCTGGAGGCGGTCGGCGTCGGCGTCGAGGTCGTCGGACACCAGGTCGAGCTGCAGCCGGTTGGGCGACGCCTTCCAGCGCTCGACCTCGCGGAAGACGAGCTCGTCGACGCCCAGGCACTCGCCCCGGATGCGCACCTCGTCGAGCTCGTTGACCACCAGGCGGTAACCGGTGACCTGGGCCCAGAAGTGGCCCAGCAGGGCGGGATCGACGCAGTCGAAGCTGAGGCGGGTGGTGGTCTGGAACATGTCCGCACCCTAAGAGCGAACATGTGTTCGTGTCAACGGGGACGATGCGCCTCGGTCCCACGCCGTAGGCGCGTCAGCTCAGCGGCGAACCGGTGCGCTGGCGCACGTCGCGGGCCACCTCGCCCCAGCGGTCCCAGGCCGACGGATCGCGGTGGGCCATGCGTTCGGCGAAGTACATGATGACCCGGGCGGCGACGCCCTCGTAGCGGTCCACCAGGCGGGTCGACAGCTCGTCCCAGGTGGCGGTGACGGCGTAGTGCTCGAGCATCTCGTCGGTGATGAGGTCGGCCATGCCCGCGGTGTCACCGGCCTTGAGGCGCTCGTTCAGCTTGGCCGAGGTGCCCTCGTACCCGAGCTGGTCGAAGACGTGGGCGTAGTTGCGGGTCGAGCCGTAGAAGCTGATCTGGCTCTTGGCCAGGGCCTTCCACGGGGCCCGCTCCTCTTCGGTGTCGCCGACGACGGTGAAGACGGGCACGTAGAGGCCCACGTCCTCGACCCGGCGTCCGCCCTTGGCCGCACCCTCGGCCACCGTGGGCAGCACGTCCTGGGCCAGGTAGTGGGCCGAGTGGAAGGGGTGGACGTGCACGGCGTCGGCCACCTCGCCGGCCATGCGCAGCATGTAGGGGCCCACGGCGGCCACCGAGATGGGGATCTTCGGGTGGTCGATGGGGCCCGGCGTCCACGCTGCGGGCAGGAGGCTGAGCTTGAAGAACTCGCCCTGGAAGTCGAGCTTGGACTCGCCCTGGAAGGCGGAGAAAATGGCCCGCAGGGCGAGGATGTACTCGCGCATGCGGGGGCCGGGGTGCTCGAACTCCACGCCGTAGCGGCGCTCGATGTGGGCCTTGACCTGGGTGCCCAGGCCGAGGTCGAAGCGGCCCCCGGTCAGGTCGGCCAGCTCCCACGCCACCTTGGCCGTGATCATGGGGCTGCGGGGGAAGGCCACGGCCACCCCGGTCAGGATGTCGACCTTGTCGGAGGCCAGCGCCGCCGCCGTGCACCCCAGGTAGGCGGTGCGGCCGGTCTCGGTGAAGACCAGGCCCGAGAAGCCGGCGGCCTCGGCCTTGGCCGCCATCACCTGCACGTCGCGGAGCTTGCCGCCCCCGGTCATCAGATCGAACTCCACGGTTCCCCTCCCGGAGCGAGCACAGCACGCGGTGGCGGCCTGAGACGCCAGACACTAGAGCTTGGGTGGGGACGCCACGACCTGCCCGACCGCCCGGGTCGGCGAGCTCGTCGGCCCCGGGGGGTGCACGGTGAAGTTCGGGATCATGTTCGCCAACACCGGTGCCGGCGCCGAGGCGGCCGGGGCCGTTGCCCTGGCCAAGGCGGCCGAGGACGCCGGCTTCGAGTCCATCTGGGCCATCGAGCACGTGCTCGTGCCCCAGGGCTACGAGTCGCAGTACCCCTACGACGCCAGCGGCCGCATGATGGGCAGCGACGCCGAGGACATCCCCATGCCCGACCCCCTGATCTGGCTGAGCTACATCGCCGCGGTGACCACCCGCATCCAGCTGGCCACGGGGGTGATGATCCTGCCCCAGCGCAACCCGGCCATCCTGGCCAAGGAGGTGGCCACCCTCGACCAGCTGTCGGGCGGACGCATGAACCTGGGCGTCGGCGTCGGCTGGCTGGAAGAGGAGTTCGACGCCCTGGGCGTGCCCTTCGCCCGCCGCGGCGCCCGCACCGATGACAACATCGCCGCCATGCGGGCCCTGTGGGCGCCCGGCGCGGCCGTCTACGAAGGCGAGTTCACCCGCTACGACGGCGTGTTCTGCAACCCCCGCCCGCCCCGGGGGTCGGTGCCCATCATCATCGGCGGCCACTCCAAGCTGGCCGCCCGACGGGCCGGTCGGTTGGGCGACGGCTTCTTCCCCGGCAAGGGCGGCCCCACCCTGTTGGGCGAGCTCTTCGACGTGGTGCGGCGCACGGCCGAGGAGTCAGGTCGTGATCCCGCCGCCATCGAGATGACGTGTGGGGGCAAGCTCGAGGGCAGCTACATCGAGCGCCTGGCCAGCCTGGGCGTGTCCCGCATGATCCTGGGCAGCCCCGGCCTGGCCGAGATCGAACGCCTGGGCACCGACCTCGTCGACAAGTTCGCCGACCTCGAGCCGGCGATTCCCTGAGGGCCAGCCCGCCGCGGCGGTCCTTCGGCGGTTCTCGGGCAATCGCGTCCCAGATGCGGGACGGGATTGCCCGAGAAGCCCAGCGGCAACGGCGCCGGCGGTGCCTCAGCCCTTGATCTGGGTCATGAACATCTGGTTGTCGAAGTAGTCGCGCCAGAAGGTGATGAGGCCGTCGTTCACCTCGAACACGCCGGCCACGGGGATGGCGATGTCCTTGCCCTTGATGACGAAGCGGTCGGTGCGCTCGTTGAACACGACGTTGCCGGTCACGGCCGAGCGGTGGACCTCGAACTCGACGGGGCCCTTGCTGCGGAAGGTGGGCTCGAGGAAGGCCCGCATGGCATCACGCCCCCGCATGTCCCCCACGGGGACGTTGTCGTAGTAGACGTCCTCGGCCACGAGGGCCATGGCCTTCTCGACGTCCTTGGCCGCGAAGGCGGCGATGAACTCGTCGACGACCTGCTCGGGCGTGGTCATGGCGGTGCTCCCCCTGTGTCGGATGCGCCGGCTGCCTGGTCCACGGCGCCGGCAGCCGTCGAGCGCATGACCGTGTCTAGGCCATGGGGACGCCCGGCGCTCAGCCGTCACGTCGCCGGAGCAACCGCAGAGGCGGCCGACGTCGGCGGAGCACCTTCTCGTGGTGGAGAGAGCGGGCGCCTACCGGGTGAACCGGTCACCATCTGAACGCATCAGTTCGGGCGAGCACCTCGACCGGCGTCAGTTGATCGGCGTCAGGGGTGGGCGGCCGGCGAGGACGGCGAGGATGTTGTCGCAGGCCAGTTGCACCATGGCCGCCCGGGTCTCGTGGGTGGCCGAACCCAGGTGGGGGGCGAGCACGACCTGCTCGAGCTCGAGCAGGCCGGGGTGGACCTGGGGCTCGTGCTCGTAGACGTCGAGTCCGGCGGCCCGCAGGTGGCCCGAGCGCAGGGCCTCGACCAGGGCGGCCTCGTCGACCACCGGACCCCGTGACGAGTTGACGAGCACGGCACCCGGTTTCATGGCCGATAGAGCGGCGGCGTCGATGACGTGGCGGGTCTCTGCGGTCAGGGGGGCGGTGATCACGAGCACGTCGCTCTGCGCCACCAGCTCGTCCCGCTCCACCCAGGTGGCCCCGACCTCGGCTTCGTCGGCTCGACGGCGGCGGTTGTGGTAGCGGACCTCCATCCCTGACACCCGGGCCCGGCGGGCCACGGCGGCACCGATGCCGCCCATGCCCAGGATGCCCAGCACCTTGCCCTGCAGGCCCGGTCCCAGCAGCTGGCCGGGGCGCCAGCCCGTCCACCCCCCGGCCCGGACCAGGCGCTCGCCCTCGCCCAGTCGGCGGCTGGCCGCCAACACGAGGGCCCAGGTCAGGTCGGCGGTGGCCTCGGTCAGCACCCCGGGGGTGTTGGTCACCACCACACCGCGGGCCCGACAGGCGTCGACGTCGATGTTGTCGTAGCCCACGGCCATGTTGGCCACCACCCGCAGCTCCGGGCCCGCCGCGTCGAGCAGCTCGGCATCGACGCGCTCGCTGAGCAGGGTGAGCACGGCCTCGGCCCCGGCCACCAGCTCCAGCAGCTCGTCGCGCCCCGGGGGGCGGTCCTGGTCCTGGTAGCGGACCTCGAGACCGGCGGCGACCAGGGGATCGGGTCCCGGCGGAGGCAGCCAACGGGTCACGGCGACGACCATGGCGGGACGGTACCAGGGGCGGGACGAACGTTGACATGCAGGCAAACACCTGCATAACCTGATGGACGTGGACGAACCGGCGGCACCGACGACGGACGAGGTGTTCAAGGCTCTGGCCGACCCCACCCGTCGCCTGCTGTTGGACCGCCTCCACGAGCGCAACGGTCAGACCCTGGGCGAGTTGTGCGGGCACCTCGACATGGCCCGCCAGTCGGCCACCCAGCACCTGGGCATCCTCGAGGCCGCCAACCTCGTGACCACGGTGCGCCAAGGCCGATCGAAGCTCCACTACCTCAACCCGGTCCCCATCCACGAGATCAGCGAGCGCTGGATCGACAAGTTCGAACAACCCCGCCTGGGTGCGCTGAGCACGGGCACCAGGCCCGCCTTCGTCTACGTCATCTACATCGAGGCCACCCCCGAGGTGGTGTGGAACGCCCTCACCGACGCCGAGCTGACCGGCACCTACTGGGGCCACAGCAACGTGTCGGACTGGCAGGTGGGTTCGACGTGGGAGCACCGCCGCATCGACGGCAGCGGCATCGCCGACGTGGTGGGGCGGGTCGAGCTCAGCGATCCGCCCCGGCGGCTGGTGACGACCTGGGCCTCACCGGAACCCGACAGCGACGAGGGCACCTCCCGCGCCACCTACGACATCGAGGGCGACGGGAAGGTCGTCCGCCTGACCGTCACCCACGAGGGCCTCGACGACCAGGGGCGAGCCGATGTCGCCAGCGGCTGGCCCGCCGTCCTCTCCAACCTCAAGTCCCTGCTGGAGACGGGTCGGACCTTGCCCGAGACCCCGTGGGAGATCCCCGCCGGCTGAGGCCGGCGCGCCGGTCACCCACTGGTCCCGCCAGCAACAGGCCCACGGTGGCCAGGACGCCCAGCCCGGTGAGCACCAGGCCCAGGCCCAGGTGAGGGGGGCGGTACCGGAAGGTGACGGTGTGCTCACCGGCGGGCAGCTCGGTGCCCACCAGCAGGCCGTCGACGACCACGGCCGGGGCCGGGGAGCCGTCGATGCGCACCTGCCAGCCGGGGTCGAACTGCTGGTCGACGACCAGGGTGCCGGGGCCCGACGCCGTCACCTCGACCCGACCGGGGCTGGGCCGGGCCGACGTGGCCGCCCGCCGGTCGGTGGCCGTGCCCGCCCCCCGCACGGTGGCCTCGGCCACCCAGGCCGGGTTCTCCCACAGCGACAGGTTGCCGTCGACCAGGAGCGGACCCCGCCAACCCGGGGTCACCTCGGACACGGGCCAGCGGACGCCGTCGACCACCAGCCAGCGCACCCCCACCCCGGCCAGGGCGGCGGGGTCGAGGGGGCGGGTCAACTGCTCACGGGCCAGCAACTCGGCGTCGAAGCGGCCATCGGACAGGCCGGACATGGCGTCGGCCCACAGCCTGGTGACCTGCACCCCGCCGTCGTAGCCGTCGATGCTGCGCACCCCGGCGGTGACGTTGGTGTTGGGCCGCAACCCCCGCCGCAGCACGGCGAAGTCGTCGAACACGTCGGGGGTCAGGGCCAGGGCCCGCCCGGGCTGGCCGGCCACGAGCTCGGCGATGGGGCCCGACCTGGCCGACGTGTAGGGGTGGTCGACAGCCAGCTCGCGGGGCTCGGAGTGGCGCCCCAGCCAACCGAGCTCACCCGCCACCAGCACAGCCAGCACCAACGCGGCCACCCCGGCCCACCGGGCGGGCACCACGGGCACGAGCAGGGCCACGCCCACGACCAGACCGACCACCCAGGCCCCGTCACCGGCGGGGTAGCCCTGCACGACGCCCATGGCCGCCACCACCAGGGCGCCGCCGCCGAGCACGGCGCCGGCCATGACCCGACCGGTGCCGTCGAGGTGGACGCCGCGACGCAGTCGGTCGACGGCCACCCCGGCGGCGATGGCGGCCACGAACACGACCACGGCCAACCAGCGTGACGGCACCCGGGCCTGGTCGAACACCGGCACCAGGCGGCTGGCCACCCGGTACGGCAGGAAGCGGGGCCCCACGGCCAGGGCCATGGCCACCAGCACCGCCAGCCCCAGCAGGGCACCGGTGACCCGCCAGCGCCGTTCGGCCTCGAGGTGGCACAGGCCGACCACGGCCAGGGCCACGGCCACCGCCCCCACGTAGGACACGGCCTCGTGGCTGCCCACGCTGGTGGGGTGGTCGGCCGCGGTCAGGTCACCGAGCACGGCCAGGGGCAGGGAGCGGGCGCCCACGGCCCACGAGGCCACCCAGCCCAGGTCACGACCCTGGGCGCTGGCCGAACGCCCGGCCAGGTCCACGGTGGGGAGCAGCTGCACCGCAGCCAGGCAGCCGGCGATGACGCCACCCACGCCCAGACCGACGACGGCCCGCCCCCGGGACGCCCAACCCCCGTCGAGGTCGGCCAGCCGTCCCAGGGCCCAGGCTGTCCCCAGGCCCGCGCCCAGGTAGGCGGTCTGGGGGTGGCCGGCCACGAGCATGGTGGCGGTGACCACGGCCACGGCGGCCACGGCCACCGGTCGGCCCGGGCGGCGACCCTGCCCGCCAACGGCGGCGTCGATGGCCACCAGCAACCAGGGGATCCACGCCAGCACGCTGATCTGCTCGAAGAACAGGCTGCGCACCATGACCTGGCCCGAGGCCACCACCACGGTGGCGGTGACGAAGGCGGCAGGGGGGGCCAGGCGCAAGGCACGGCGGGCCAGCACGACCATGCCCACGGCGAGGATGGCCAGGTGCACGGCCACGAGCATGGCCAGGGCCCGGGGCACGTCGAAGGGCAGGCCCAGCACCTTGACGGGGTAGAGCACGGCGGTCTGGGGGTTGGCCAGGTGGGGGATGCCGCCGAAGATGAGGTCGTTCCAACCGGCCAGGCGGCCGTGGCGCCAGGCGTCGAAGGTGACCTCGAGGTTGGGGCCCGAGTAGGCCACGGTGTCGAAGCCGGTGACCCAACGGTCGGGCCGCAGGAAGGGCCAGGCCACGGCCAACGTGACCAGGGCGACAGCCACCTCCTCGACCCGCCGGGCCCAGGCCGGTCCGCGGTCTGGCTCGTCGACCGGGCTGGGCATCGGCGGGATGCTAAGCGACGGGCGGGCGGGGGCCCGGCGCCGTGGTGGCGCCCGACGGCGTCGATCTAGGGTGGGCCATCGATCGAGGGGGCCACATGGGTGATGTCAGGACGCTGGACACGGGGACCGAGCACCTGCTCGGGCGCGTCGAGGACGGCGTGGCCGTGATCAGTTTCAACCGGCCCGAGCGCCGCAACGCCCTGCACCCCGAGATGTACGACGGCTTCGACCGCCTGCTGCCGGTGCTGGCCGAGGACGCCGAGGTCGGGGCCCTGGTGGTGACCGGCGTCGGGGGCGCCTTCTGCGCCGGGGGCGACGTGCGGGCCATGGACGAGGGAAACAGCGGCGGTTCCCCTCGCAAGCTGAGCTTCGAGGAGCGCGTCACCGACCTGCGCCGCCGCCAGCGCTCGGTGTCCGCCGCCCTCAACGACTTCCCCAAGGTCACCATCGCCGCCCTGCCCGGCCCCGCCGCGGGAGCGGGCCTGTCCATCGCCCTGGCCTGTGACCTGCGCATCGCCGCCCAGCGGGCCGTGATCACCACCGCCTTCGCCAAGGTGGGCTTCTCCGGCGACTTCGGCGGTTCCTGGTTCCTGACCCAGATGCTGGGCGCGGCCAAGGCCCGCGAGCTGTACCTGACCTCGGACCGGCTCACCGCGGCGGACGCCGAGCGGTTGGGCGTGGTCAACAAGGTGCTGGCCGACGAGGACTTCGACGCCGCCGCCCTGGCCTACGCCCGGGGCTTCGCCCAGGGTCCGGTGGTGGCCTACCGGTACATCAAGGAGAACATCAACCGGGCTGTGGGCGCTGACCTGCGCACCTGCCTCGACGCCGAGGCCGTGGCCATGTCCCGCACCGCCCAGACCGAGGACCATCGCGAAGCGGCCCGGGCCTTCGTCGAGAAGCGCAACCCCCACTTCGTGGGCCACTGAGCCAGGTCGTCAGCGGACCGTCGTCAGCGGACCGCCATCGGCGTGGGCCGGTGGCGGTCCCTCTGATCGAGGCGATCAGCGCCGTTCGACCACGGCCAGCAGGAACGTGCCCGTCAGCGCCGAGGCCGGGGTGCGCTCGAGGCCGCGGTCGGCCTTGTGGCCCCGCCGCACCATCCAGTCGAGGGCCCGCTCCCCCCGGGGGCGTCCCGCCACGCGTCCGAGGACACCGGCCAGGGTGCGGGCGGGGATGTTGCGGATGCCCACCAGCTCACGGACGACGAAGACGGCTTCGAGCTCAGCCCGGAACTCGGCCGGGGTCTGGCGCACGTAGAAGAAGTCCTGGCCGAAGAGGTGCTCGCCCTGCTTGGCCGCCCGGTTGCCGGCCAGGCGCCACAGCCGGAACACCCAGCTGTAGTTGAGCGTGGAGATGGCCAGGGGGGCCCCGGGGCGCAGCACCCGGCTGAGCTCGTCGAGGACGAGGCGGCGGTCCCCGGCCCGGAAGTGCTCGTAGACCTCGGCCGATGTCGCCGCGGCCACCGCTCCATCGCGCAACGGGAGGCGGCGGCCGTCGGCGTGCACCGCCAGGACGTCGAGGCCTTCACAGTGGCGGGCCAGCAGGCGCAGGGACTCGATGCTGTAATCGAGGGCGATGACGGGCTGGCCCAGCTGGCGGGCCAGGGAAGCCGTGATCCGACCGGTACCGGCGCCGTGGTCGAGCACGGGGCCGCTGGGCAGGCCCAGGCGGTCGATCATGGCCGGGATCTCCACCACGTTCGTGTACTCGGTGTTGATGGTGTCGTACCAGGCCGCCTCGGCGTCCCTGCTGGACTGCTCGCGCCGGGTGACGTCGTCGAGGGCCTCGGCGTCGAGGAACGACAACACGCCGTCGACGAACGGGTACAGCCGCCCGCAGCCGGCACAACGGGCGCCGTCCCCTCCAGCGACGAGGTCGCCGTGGTCGTCGGGGCACCAGAGCGAAGCGAGGAGGCGGTCGTCCACGGGGGAGCCACGGTAGTCGCCCGGGCCATCGGCAGGGCAACGCGACGGTCGCCTACGGGTCCCACGACGCCAGGCGGTCCACTACTACACTACGTTGACGCAATAGCACATTGTAGCTATGCTCGGCCGAGAGCCAGGCGGGTGCGCTTCGAGGTCAACGTCACCGAGAACTTCCAGACGTGGTGGGACGACCTCACGACCGGACAGCAAGCCCAGGTTGCGGCACGCGTGGCGCTGCTCGAGGAGCACGGGCCCTCTCTGGGGAGGCCGGTGGTCGACCGGATCGCGACGTCGGCGTTCCACCACATGAAGGAGTTGCGGTGCAGCAGCGACGGGGCCCTGCGGGTCCTCTTCGCCTTCGACCCGAGACGTCAGGCGGTCCTGCTCATGGGCGGCGACAAGTCGGGCAACTGGGACGCCTGGTACCTGCAGGCGATTCCGATGGCCGACAAGCTCTACCGGGAGTACGTACGAGAACTGCATCGTGAGGGACTGATCTGATGAAGGCCAAGAAGTTCAGTGAGCTTCGGGATGCTCTGTACGAGCGCAGCCCGGGATCACGAGAGTGGGTGGCCGGCGAGGTCGCTCGGCTCAACGAGCAAGTCGGTCTGGCCGACCTCCGGGCCCGCCGTTCACGGACCCAGGCCCAGCTGGCCCAGGCCATCGGCACCACCCAGTCGGCGGTGTCCCGGCTGGAGCGGCAACAGGACCTGCTCATCTCGACCCTGCGTGATTTCGTCGAGGCCACCGGAGGGCGACTGCGACTGATCGCCGAGTACGCCGACCACGACATCGACATCGACCTCCCCGTGTTGCGCCAGCTCGAGCAGGCCCCCGGTGATCGGGAGTTCCGCATCGTCTGGCAGAACCAGCTCACCCACCGCTTCGTCCACGTCGGGTGGCTACGGGCGGGCGCCCAGCTGGTCACCTTCCAGTACACGCCCGACGCCCAGCTGGATCGGGACTTCGAGCCGTTCCCCCCGTTCCCCGACCTGACGGCGACCTACCGATCGGCCGTTCTCTTCCCCTTCTTCGCCGATCGCGTCACCGCAACCGCCCGCCCGGGCATCGATGACCTGGTCACGGCCGTCGGACTGGACCCGGCAGAGGCGACACCGGTCGAGCTGCTCGCCCGATCCTGGGGTCGGTCGTCGCACGACACCATCCAGATCGTGCCCGAGCCGCTCGAGCGAGCTGACGGGTCCAGCACCCGCCTGTTCCTCGCCTCCGGAGCGAGCCACATCCACACGGACCAACCTGACGGCGTCACCAACCTGATCGCCGGTCTGACGCCAGGTCAGAGGTTGTCGCTGGTCGACGAACCCGACAACGCGACCAACCGCGACGCCGTCGTCGTCGCGGTGGACGGCGCTCCCGTCGGGTGGGTGCCCGACTACCTCCTCGACACGGTCCACAAGGCCCGATCCACCGGGCTGCCCATGGACGTGTTCGTCGAGCACGCCAACGGGCCCTCAGCGCCGTGGCACCTACGTCTGCTCTGCCGCTTGGAGCTGGGCCCCCGGGTCGAGGCGCCGCGATGACCCGAGACGGGGCACGGCCTACCTGACCAGGTCGAAGCACTTGGGAGCTGGAGATGCCCAGTAATAGGGTGCCGCTGTTCCGCAATCAGGGACGACCATCAGGACGACGGAGGGGGACGCGTGGACCTGCGCTTGGACGGCAAGGTGGCCGTCGTCACGGGTGGATCCCGGGGCATCGGCAGGGGCATCGCCAAGGTGTTCGTGGACTCGGGTGCCAAGGTGCTCATCACGGCCCGCAAGGCCGACCAGCTCGAGGCGGCCGCGGCCGAGCTCGGGCCCGACGTCGCCTGGTACGCCGGCCACGTGGGCCGCGAGGAAGACGCCGAGGCCGCAGTGGCCGCAGCCATCGAGCGCTTCGGTTCGCTCGACATCCTGGTGAACAACGCCGCCACCAACCCCCACGCCGGGCTCACCATCGACGTGCCCCTGTCCAAGTGGGACAAGACGCAGGAGGTCAACCTGCGTGGTCCCCTGGCCTGGACCCAGGTGGCATGGAACCGGTGGATGAAGGAGCACGGCGGCTCGATCATCAACATCGCCTCGGTCGGTGGCTACAAGACGTCGGCCGCCCTGGGCGTGTACGCCGTCTTCAAGGCCGCCCTCATCCAGATGACCAAGCAGCTGGGGGCCGAGCTCGGCCCCGGCGTGCGGGTCAACTGCATCGCCCCCGGGCTCATCCGCACCGACTTCGCCAAGATCCTCTGGGAGGGGGAGCGGGGTCAGGTCGTGACCGACATGATGCCGCTCAAGCGCCTGGGCGAGCCCGAGGACATCGGCATGGCCGCCCTCTACCTTTCGGCCGGCGCCCCGTGGATGACCGGCCAGACCATCGTCGTCGACGGCGGCGAGCTCATCCGCTTCGACGAAGCGGCCTACGAGTAGGTCATCGCCCCACCGGCGGCCGACCGCTGCGCCGCCGACCTGTACCCCCTCTGACCTGCGGCCCTGTTCAGGCGAATCGACGTCGATTCGCCTGAACGGTGCTGGCGGGCGGGGTCCCCGGGTCTGCACCTCGGGCCCGGCTGGGTCTAGAGCAGGCGGCGGTCGTTGGCCCAGGCTGTCAACTCGTGGCGATTGGAGAGCTGGAGCTTGCGCAGCACGGCCGAGACGTGGGTCTCCACCGTCTTGACCGACAGGTACAGCCGGGCCGCCACCTCCTTGTAGGTGTAGCCCCGGGCGATGTGGCGCAGGACCTCCTTCTCCCGCGCCGTCAGCTGGTCGAGCTCGGGATCCGCGGGCACGGGCAGGGCGCCGGAGAAGGCGTCGAGCACGAAACCGGCCAGCCGGGGCGAGAAGACGGCGTCCCCGTCGGCCACTCGCCGCACCGCGGCCACGAGCTCGGCCCCGCCGATGGTCTTGGTGACGTAGCCGCGGGCCCCGGCCCGGATCACACTGATCACGTCGTCGGCCGCGTCGGACACCGACAGGGCCAGGAACCGGGGAGCACTGGCGGCGTCATCGGCCGGCCACGCCGCCCGCACCCCGGTGAGCACGGCGGGACCACCCCCACCGGGCAGGTGCACGTCGAGGAGGACCACGTCGGGCCGGGTGGCCACGATGCCGGCCACGGCCTCGGACGCCTCGCCGGCCTCGCCCACCACCTCGACCGTGGTGCCGAGCTCGGCCCGCACCCCGGCCCGGAACAAACCGTGGTCATCGACCAGGAACACCCGCAGGTTGGTCTCGCGCCCGTTGGCCTCGCTCACAGCGACCTCGTCTCTCGACCGTCTTCGGCGGTCGCCACCGGCGGGCTCGGCGCCAGCCAGGGCGGCGGCGGCGCCGGTGGGTACATGGGCAGGTGGAGCCGCACCTCGGTGCCGGCCCCGGGGGCGGTGTCGATCTCGGCGTCACCCCCCACCCGACGCAGCCGGGCCACGACGGAACGGGCCAGACCGTGGCGGTCGGCGGGCACGGTGGCGGGGTCGAAGCCCCGACCCCGGTCGCGCACGAAAGCCGACAGACCATCATCGTCGACCTCGACGAACACGGCCACGTCGGCCACCCCGGCGTGCTTGGCCGCGTTCACCGCCGCCTCCCGGGTGGCGGCCAACAGGGCGGCCACCCGCTCGTCGATGGCCACGTCGCCCACCACCACCACCTCGACCTGCACGTCGTGGAGGTCCTCGACCTCTTGGGCCAGCTCGGCCACGGCACCGGCCAGGGTGACCACGGCACCGTCGACCCCCACGGTGGCGTCGGGGGTGGCGTACAGCCACGCCCGCAGCTCACGCTCCTGGCGGCGGGCCAGGGTGACCGTGCGCCGGGGGTCATGGGCCGTGCGTTGGATGAGGGCCAGGGTCTGCAGCACGGAGTCGTGCAGGTGGGCGGCCATGGCCGCCCGTTCTTCGGAGCGGATGCGTTCGCGACGCTCGTCACCCACCTGTTGGGCCAGGCGGGCGATCTGGGGACCGAAGGCCAGGCCGATGCCGGCGAAGGCCAGCAGGGCACCGAGCAGGGCGGTGCGCAGCCCGACCAGGGCACCGCTGCCGAAGCCCAGGGCACCCAGGCCCCAGGCCAGCAACCCGATGCCCACCACCACCCGCAACCAGGCGTGGGTGTCGCCTACCAACATGGCCCAGCGCACCCCGGGGAGCACCCCGGTACGACGGGTCACGTCGAGCGGCCGCCCCGAGCGGCCACCGCCGGCGGCACCGAGCACCCCCAGGCCGGTGGCGATGATGACCACGGGCACCATGAGCGTGTCCCCCGGCCACGCCCCCAGGGCCCGGGCCCCGAACAGCACGGCCCCGGCGAAGCAGCCCACCGCCGCGGTGCGGCGGGCGTCGGGAGGCAGGGGCCGGCGAGCACCGGGGCGGGCCAGGGCCAGCTCGTCGTCGACCCCGTCCTCGGGTCGGGTGGAGATGACCAGGCCGGCGGCGTAGAGGAGGACGCCCACCCCCCCGGCCAGGCACAACACCACCAGAGCGGTGCGAACGACGAAGGGATCAGCCCGGTAGGTGTCGGCGAAACCGCCGGCCACGCCGGCCACGACACGGTCGCGACCGCGCCGGGGGAAGGCGAGCGCGTCACGGTTCATGACCCCGATCGTCGCGCAGGGCCGGGGGCGGGACCATCAGGTAGCACCCCGGTTCTGACCCTGAGGTCACGGAGGGCCTCAAAGATGGACCTCAGGGTCGGCCCGGGGTCATCCCCGATGGTCACGGGGCCGGGGTGGTGCGCATCATCGTCGACGTGACCGAGCACCCTTCCAGCGGCAACCTCGCCGGGCCCTCCGGGGCGAGCTACGGGGACGGACCAACCTCGTCCCCGCCACCACCCCCGCTGCCGCCGCGGGCCCCACTGCCCCCGACGGCGCCGCTCCCCCCCAACCGGGCCTGGGCCCACACCCCGCTGCGCCGCCCTCGCCAGGGTGGCGAGATCGGTGGCGTGGTCCGGGCCCTGGCCACCGGCTACGGCTTCGACCCCAAGCCCGTGCGCATCGGCCTCGTCATCGCCAGCTTCTTCTTCCCGCCCCTGGTGGCGGCGTACATCGTGGCCTGGATCGCCCTCCCCCAGGAGCCCTCGGCGCCGAAGACCCCGGCGCAACTGGCCCGCACCGGCGGCGGGTTCTGGGGCATCGTCGCCGGGCTCGGGCTCATGGCCTGGGTGTTCGGCGACGGCGGGAACCGCGACGAGGGCCTGATCGTGGCCGGCATCCTCGTCGGTGCCGGGGTGCTGTTGTGGCGATCGGTCAACGACCGGCCCGGCGCCACGACCGTGTCGGTGGGGCCACGACCTGACGCCGAGCAGGCCGGATACGACGCCCTGCGGGCCGAGGCCTACCGGGAGGCCCAGCAGGCCGACGTGCGCTGGCCCCTGTTCGGCGGCCCCCTGGCCGACGCCCCGGGCGCGGATCCGGTTGCCGCAGGCCAGGCGACCGACGTGACCAGCGACGTGACACCGACACCGACACCGACACCGACACCGGCCACGGCCCTCGTCGCCATCGACGAGGCCCTCGTCCCCACCGACTCCGTGGTCCCCTGGGGGGGCCCACGCCGCTGGGGACCGCCCCTCGACGCCGGACCCGAGACACCCCCCTGGCACGACGCCACCCCGGAACGGGCCCGGCGATCCCGCCTGCCCGTCACCCGGGTGACCCTGGCGGCGGCCCCCGTCGTCCTCGGCGTGGCCCTGGCCGGCGACGCCCTGGGCTGGTGGGACCTGTCGGTGGCCGGCGCCCTGGCCGTGCTCCTGGCCACCCTCGGCGCTGGGCTCATCCTCGGCGCGGCGTTCGGCGCCGGCCGGGGGCTGCTCGTGCCCGTCGTCCTCCTGCTGCCCGTCACCGCCGTGGCCTCCATCTTCCCCACCATCGCCGTCAACGGGGCCTGGGGTGACCGCATGGTCGACCCGGCCACCACCAACGAGGCCGCGGCCGGGTACCGCCACGGCATCGGCAAGCTCACCATCGACCTGAGCGACCTGTCCCTCACCCCCGGGGGCGACACCACCGTCCCCGTGGTCATGGGGGTAGGGGAGTTGCGCATCGCCGTGCCCGACGACGTGGACCTGGTCGTCGACGCCAAGGTGGGCGCCGGGGCCGTGCAGCTCGAAGACCGCGAGACCGGTGGCACCGACCTCGAGGAGCACTGGACGGACCCCGCCGTTGGTTCCTCCGACGCCACGGTGACCCTTGACCTGCGCCTGGGAGTGGGCAAGATCGACATCGTGCGCACCCCGACGACGGAGGTCCCCCGATGAGCGTGCGACGACCCGGGCTGCGCGAGCTGACCCGGGTGACCAACCTGATCCAGGCCCTGGTCGGGGTGCTGTCCGTGGGGGTGGCCCTGACCGTGCTCGGCGACGGCCACCTCGGCCTGGCCCTGTGGCGCTGGCTGGGTCCGTTGTGCCTGATGGCCCTGGGCCTGGCCGCCCTGGGGCCCGTCCTGCGGCGCCGGGACTGACCAGGGTCGACCCGGTCCCCGCTACGGTCGGGGCCCTGATGACGTCTGAGCCCCCTGACCAGCGCCCCAGCTCGACCGTGCCCGCCGACCTGGTGGCCCTGCTGACCCTCGCCGAGGTGGACACCGACACCTTCGACGGCCTGTGCCCGCCCTACAGCTGGGGCCGGGTCTACGGCGGCCAGGTCGTGGCCCAGGCCTTCCGGGCCGCGTCGGCCACCGTGCCCACCACCCACCTGCCCCACTCCCTGCACGCCAACTTCATCCTCGGCGGCAAGCCCGGTGAGATCATCCGCTTCGAGGTCGACCGCATCCGTGACGGGCGCTCGTTCATGACCCGACGGGTGGTGGCCCGCCAGGCCGACGGGGCCATCCTCAACCTCGACGCCTCGTTCCACGCTCCCGAGGACGACGCCGACAGCCCGGGACGGCCCCTGCCCCAGATCCTCCCCCAGCCCGATCAGCTCGAGCCCACGGTGTGGGAGAACTTCGGTGACGTGCGGGTCGTGCCCCTGACCCGGGCCACCGAGCCCGCCCGCTCGGTCATGTGGATCCGGGCCGAGGACCACCTGGGTGACGACCCCGTGGTCCACGCCTGCGCCCTGGCCTACCTGTCGGACCACAACCCCATGGACGCCATCATCGCCGCCCACCCCCAGGGCCTGTCCTGGGAGGACATGATGACCGCCTCCCTGGACCACGCGCTGTGGATCCACCGCCCCTTCCGGGCCGACGAGTGGATGCTCTTCGACATCCGGGCCGGTGGCCTCCACGACGCCCGGGGCCTGGCCATGGGCACCGTGCACTCCCGCGACGGGCGCCACATCGCCTCCATCGCCCAGGAGGGCCTGGCCCGCTCCCCCCGCCCGACGACCTAGGCCGACACCCGGGGGCCAGGGGCGTCAGGACGAGGTGACGCCGTCCCCGGCCGAGGAGCCGACAGGGGCGCCGTCGTCCGCAGGTCCGTCATCGTCGGGACCGTCGACGTCGTCCACAACGGCAGGACCGCCATCGCGGTCATCGGCGGGGTCATCGGCGTGGTCATCGGCGTCGTGGCCGTCGTCGTGGCCGTCGTCGACGACGTCACCGGCGTCGTGGTCATCGGCGTCGTGGGTGTCCTCGTCGACGGCCCGCCAGAAGCCCTCGCGCAGGGCCACCCGCTCACCCTCGCTCAGGTCACGTCCGGCCGAGGTGTCCCACAGCAGGCGGGCATCGAGATCGCCGGGGATGCGGGGTCGGGCCCGCATGATGCGTTCGACCTCGGCGTCGCTGGCCTCGTCCAACCAGCGGGTGGCGAAGGCGTAACCCACCCGGCCGAAGGTCTGCACGGCCTCGGGTCCGGCACTGACCGCGGCCTGGCGGGCGGTCTGGGTGCGAGGCCCACTCGACGGGCTGGGTGAGTAGGGCTCGGGCGCGGTCCGCGTGAAGTGGGGGCGCCACAGCTCCTCTCCCCAGAGCTCGACCCCGTCGGCCTCGAGCAACAGGGATTCCGAGTGGCGGGGCAGGGCCGTGGCCGCACCGATGAGGGACACGCGCACCCCCAGGGCCTGGGCCTCGCGCACGCCTTCGGTCAGGTCATCGTCGCCCGACAGCAGGTAGATGGTGTCCACCATGCCCGTGCCCGACAGCTTGAGCAGGTCCAACACGATGAGGGAGTCGACGCCCTTCTGGTGGCCACTGACGACCCGGCCCAGGCGCAGCTTGACCGAGGGGAGCAGGCCGATGCGCTTCTGCTCGGGGGTGGGGACCTTGTTGACGGCGCCGTCGTACCAGTAGGTGCGCAGCAGCTCACGGCCGGCGTCGGCCCCCGTGGCGGCCACCAGGTCCTCGACCAACCCCTCGTAGTCACAGGTCAGTCGGGACCTGTCGTTGCTGCCGTAGAGCAGCTCGCCCACGGACGCCCACAGGAACGCCGCGTCGACGAAGATCGCATATCTGGCGGGCACGCGGTTCTCCCTGGTCGGACCCATTCTCCGGTGTGGGGCGGCCAGGCGCCAGGCAGGGCGGCCTCCGCACCTGGCCCGACGCCCCCGCAAGATCGGCGACGGCCCCCGGGGTCGCGGCCCTAAGGTCCGCCGTCATGGCCAAGATGTCCGCCGAAGAGCTCGTCAGTCGCATCCGCAGCCGCCCCAAGGGCGCGACCGACACCCCCATCGCCGTGCGCCGGGCCGCCATGGAGCGCGACAGCGCCAAGGCCCCCCTGGTGGCAGGGACCGAGGTCACCGCGGTCGACGCCGGCGGACGCCCCGCCGAATGGGTGGTGGCCGCCGGGGCTGATCCCGGCAAGGTCGTGTACTACCTGCACGGCGGCGGCTACGAGACGGGCTCGTGCGCCACCCACCGGTCCCTGGCCTCGCAGATCTCCGCGGCCAGCGGGGCCCGGGTGCTGACCCTCGACTACCGCCTCGCCCCCGAGGACCCCCACCCCGCCGCCCTCGACGACAGCCTGGCCGCGTGGGCCTGGCTCCTGTCCCAGCCCGGGGTCACCGCCGGCCGCACCGTCATCGCCGGCGACTCGGCCGGTGGCGGGCTGGCCGCGGCCACCATCCTCGCCCTCAAAGACGCCGGCCAGCCCCTGCCCGCGGCCATGATCGGGCTGTCGGCCTTCGTCGACATGACGTGCAGCGGTGCCTCCCACGTCGATCGGGCCGAGGCCGACCCCATGATCGACCGGAGCATGCTGGCGGGGACCATCGCCGGTTACGTGGCCGGGGCCGACCCGAAGTCCCCCCTCATCTCGCCCATCTTCGGCGACTGGACCGGGGCCCCGCCCATGCTGCTGCAGGTGGGCACGGAAGAGGTCCTGCTCGACGACTCGCGCCTGCTGGCCGAGGCGGCCGAGAAGGCGGGCGTGGACGTCACCCTCGAGGAGTGGGACGGCATGGTCCACGTGTGGCACTTCTACTGCGGGCTGATCGACGGCGCCGACGAAGCCGTGGCCGGCATCGGTGCCTACATCCGCACGCAGGTCGGCTGAGCCCGCGGCAGCGGCCAGAACGTGCGCCTCGGGGTCGTCCTGCCCGTGCGGGAGGTGGGCGGAGGCCCTCTCGGTCCCGCCACCCTGGCTGACGGCGCCCGACGCATCGAGGACGCCGGGTTCGCCTCGGCCTGGGTGTTCGACGCCCTGGGCCGGGGCTTCCTGCTGCCCGACCCCCTGACCGCCCTGGCCATCGCCGCCACGGTCACCAGCCACATCGAGCTGGGCACGGGTGTGCTCCAGCTCCCCCTACGCACCCCCTTCGAGCTGGCCCAGCGGGTGGCCACCACCCAGCTGGTGGCTGGGGGCCGTCTGCTCCTGGGCGTGGGCGCGGGCTCGACGGAGGCCGACTTCACCGCCGTGGGCGCCGAGCACGGCGCCCGCTTCGCCACCTTCACCCACCACCTCGACGCCCTGGTCCGCCTGCTGGCCGGGGACGAGGTCGACGGCTCCCAGCTGAGCCCGTGGCCGGCCGTGGTCGGCGGGCCTCCCATCCTCGTGGGCAGCTGGGCGGGCAGCGTGTGGATTCCCCGGGCCGCCCGCCGCTTCGACGGCTGGATCGGCTCGGGGGCCCGCTCGAGCTGGACCCTGGTGGCCCAGGGGGCGGCCCGCTACCGCGATGCCGGGGGAAGGGGTCGGGTGGTGGTCACCAACGTGGCCGCCGACCTCGACGCCGCCGCCAGCCCCGATGGTGACGACGACCCCGTCGAACTGGTGGGCCCGCCCGAGGTTGTCAGGGCGCGGCTGGCCCGCCTCGATGCCCTCGGGGTGCACGACGTCGTCGTGGTGACCCGGGCCCACGGCGCCGACGATCTGGCCCGGCTGCGGGCCACCTGGCCGGCCTGACCGGCGGCGATGTCGATCCGAGCGGGGACGCGCCCCGGCCCGGGAGGCGGGCAGGGCGCTACAGGGTGCCCATGCGGCCGGGCGGCCATATGCGGAAGAAGGCCTTGCCCACGACCAGGTGGACGGGTACCGGGCCGATGAAGCGGCTGTCGCGGCTGTTGGAGCGGT
The DNA here is from genome assembly GCA_038255145.1 of Acidimicrobiales bacterium. Classification (GTDB taxonomy): domain Bacteria; phylum Actinomycetota; class Acidimicrobiia; order Acidimicrobiales; family CAIXPF01; genus WHTX01. The sequence continues at coordinate 75,748 of JBBSLP010000007.1, read as the reverse complement.
TGTCGCCCATGACGAACAGGTCGCCCTCGGGGACGGCGGTCTTGGGCAGATCGGTGGTGATGACACCGGGCCGCAGGTAGGACTCGTCGATGGCCACGCCGTTGACCTGCACGTGGCCGTCGATGGCCTCCACGGTGTCCCCGCTCAGGCCGATCACCCGCTTGATGAGCTGCGCAGGCTCGCCGGGCAGCCGATCGGGGTTCTTGAAGACGACCACGTCACCGTGGTCGATGTCGGAGATGCGGTAGGCGAACTTGGCCACCAGCACCCGGTCGCCGACCTCGAGGGTGTTCTCCATGGACTGGGACGGGATGATGAACGCCTGCACCAGCCACGTCTTGATGGCCAGGGCGGCGACCACGGCCAGACCGATGGCCACCACCCATTCGGCCAGGGCCCGGTTGCGGGACCTGATGCGGGCCTGGCGACGTTGCGCGGCCACGCTGCCCCCACCACCGGTCGCCGCGGCGCCACCCGCCGTTCCCGGCCCTCGCCGATCGCCGTCATCAGCCCCTTGAGCAGGGACGTCAGCGGGCGGCAGGAGCGGGTCGGATGCCAAGCGGATCTCGATTCGTCGGACGGCCGGGCCATCGTACCGGCTGGTCCGACCACCTTCGGGCCCAGCTCACACCCTCATCGCCACCGCACGGCCACGTCATCCCGCCCTGGTGACGGCCCCACCGCCGCCTCACACGGCGCGGTAGGTGCCGGGCTCGATCTCGGTCACCCGGCCCGCAGGGACCAGGCGCTCGAGGTGGTTCAGCGCCGTGCGCCGTTCGACGGTGTCCACGAAGGCCGACTCGATGTGGGGGCGGTACACGAAGCGGTGGGCCACCAGGTCGGCCACGGTGCGGGGCTCGGCCAGGAAGTCGAGGATGGCGTCCTCCCGCCGACGCAGCACGTCGTGGAACTCGTCGAGCTGGGCCAGGAACTCGGCCCGGCCCTCGATGAGGCCCTTGTGGTGGAAGGTGCAGTACCAGCGGGCGTCGACCTCGCGGCAGCGGGCCATGGAGCGCTCGAAGCCGTCGAGGCTGCTGGTGACGTCGCCGTAGTAGGGCCCGAAGCCGCTCAGGTCGACGTCGGCCACGAAGAAGAAGCCATCGGGCTCGACCAGCAGGCCGCTGTGGCCCCCGGTGTGCCCGGGCAGGTGGAGCACGGTGACCGTGCGCCCCCCGCCGAGGTCGAAGCGGGCGCCGTCCTCGAAGGGCACCGCATCGGGGCGGCCCGAGATGTTGAACGTGTCGATCAGTTCGGGCGTGAAGGCGGCCTCGGCCTCGGGGTCGAGCCCGTAGATGGCCAGCAGGCCCTCCAACGACCGGGCCCCTTCGAGGTCGTCCTCGTGCACGTGCACGGGAACCTCGGGGAACAGGTACAGCCCGGCCATGTGGTCCTCGTGGGCATGGCTCAACAGCACCCGGTCCACGTCGGCGGGGGCTCCGCCCCGTTCGTGCACGGCCAGGGAGGGGTCGACGAGGATCGTCTCCTCGGCGCCGTGGATGAGCAGCGAGTTCCCCGAGGGGTACTTGCCGTTCTCGGCACCGAAGAGCACGGTCACGCCGTCGTAGCGACGGTCGGCGGGCGCGGAGGGGACAGCGGTAACCCGGGGCACGGGCCGCGACCCTAGCTGGCGTCCCCGTGCGGCGTGACGGGGACCACACGGCTAGCTTCCGGCGCCATGAGCTGGGTGTGGCGACGGAGGGCGGCGCGCGTCGTCGCCCTCGACAAGGACGGCCGGGTCTTCCTCATCAACGCGGTCGACCCTGGTGACGCCAGCAAGCCCGCCTGGTGGGAGATCCCCGGTGGCGGCATCGACGGTGACGAGAGCTCCGACGTCACCGCCCTACGCGAGCTGTGGGAGGAAGCGGGCATCACCGACGCCCGCATCGGGCCGGTGATCTGGACCCAGCACGTCAACTTCCGCTTCGCCGGCTACCACTTCGACCAGGACGAGGTCATCCACGTGGCCTGGGTCGACGACGTGGTGACGTCGGAACCGGGCCACCTCGAACTGTTCGAGGCCATGGCCTTCCGGGGCTCGCGCTGGTGGACGCTCGACGAGCTACTGGCCAGCGACGAGCCCACGCTGCCGCCGCGGCTGCGCGACCTGCTGCCACCCATCATCAACGGGGACCTGCCCGCCACCCCCATCCACATCAGCGACACCTGAGCGCCAGACGTCACCTGTCAGACGTCGAGGACGACGACCCGGTGGCTGCCCCGCTCGAGGGCGGCCACGATGCGATCGAGGTGGGCCCGGTCCAGGGTCTCCACCAGCAGGTCCAGGTCGACACGGCGGGCGGGCACGGCGCCGAGGAGGCGCTCGTGGACGACTTCGATGACGTTGCCGCCCTGGTCACCGACGATGGTGGCGATGCGGGCCAGGCTGCCGGGCAGGTCGTCGGCCTCGACCCGCAGGTGGGTCAGCCGACCCTGGCGCACCAGGGCCCGCAGGCCGACCGAGGCCAACAACCGGGGGTCGATGTTGCCCCCGGTGAGCAGCAGGCCCACCCGTTGGTCCCGGAAGGCGTCGGGGCGTTCGAGCAGGGCGGCCAGGGCGATGGCGCCGGCTCCCTCGGCCACCGTCTTCTCCACCTCGAGGTACAGACCCACCGCCTCCTCGATGCGCGACTCGGGCACGGTCATGAGCTCGACGCCGAGGCGGGGGAGGTGGTGCAGGGCGATGGCGCCGGGCAGCTTCACGGCGATGCCGTCGGCCAGCGAGCTCACCGGGGAGGCCTCGGGACGGGGTCGACCGGTGAGCTGGCACACCAGGTGGGGGTAGAGCTCGCTCTGCACCCCCACCACCCGGCAGTGGGGCGCCAGGGCCGCCGCCACCAGGGCCACCCCGGTGCACAGGCCCCCACCGCCCACGGGCACGACGATGACGTCGAGGTCGGGGTGGTCGGCCAGCAGCTCGAGGGCGACGGTGCCCTGGCCGGCCACGACCAGGGGGTCGTCGTAGGGGTGGATGAGGGTCAGCCCCTCGGCCAGGAGGGCGTCGACGGCGAGGGCGGTATCGGCCAGGGTGGCGCCGAGCTGGATGACCTTGGCCCCGAGGTGGGCGGTGTTGGCCACCTTGGTGAGGGGGGCACTGGCGGGCATGACGATGGTGGCGGGGATGTTCAACCGCGCTGCGTGGTAAGCGACCCCCTGCGCATGGTTGCCGGCGGAGACGGCCACCACCCCTCGTCGCCGCTGCTCGGCGTCGAGGGCGAGCAGGCGGTTGGCCGCCCCCCGGTCCTTGAAGGAACCCGTGAACTGCAGGTTCTCGAACTTCACCACCACCTGTGCCCCGGTGATGGCCGACAGGGTGCGCGACGGCGCGCTGGGGGTGCGCTCGACCAGGTCGACGATGCGCCGGGCGGCGAGGACATCATCGAAGCCCAGCTCAGGTACAGGCGTAGCCGTCACCTGTCGATCATGGACCAATGCCACCAGCTGGAAGACACCGGCGACTACGGTGTGCGGTCGACGGGAGAGGGAACACGGTGGTCGAACGGCAGAAGCGGCGTGTCGTGGGCGGTGTCGTGACGGTGGCATCGGCCACGGTCATCGTCGCCGTCCTGTCCGCGGCATCCTTCAGCGGCACGGGTTCGGTCGGCGACGCGGTGCGGCTGCGGCCCCCCGCCGCGGGCGCGGGTACGACCTCTCCCGACAGCACCACCGCCTCGACCACGGCGTCGACGGCGGACTCGGGGCGGTCGACCACGACGACCACGGCTGCCCCCACCACCACGGTGGCGCCGACCACGACCACCCGGCCCCTCCCCCTGACCGTGGCCGCCCTGCCTGCGGCTCCCCCGCCGGCCGGGGACCCCTACGCCATGGCCCACCTGGGCTGGGGCGACAGCGGTGACCTGGTCACCACCCTGCAGAACCGCCTCGACCAGCTGGGCTTCCGCACCGGGGACGAGGCCGGCTACTTCGGGTCGGGCACGTGGTCGGCGGTGTTGGCCCTGCAGAAGTTCGAGGGGCTCGACCGCACCGGCAACGTCGACGCCCTGACCTGGGCCCACCTCTTCACCCCCATCGGGGTCATGCCCCCGCAACGGCCGGCCGCCGGCATCCAGGTCGAGGTCGACCTCGAGCGCCAGGTCGTCATCGTCCTCAACGCCGAACAGCCCCTGCAGGTCACCATCCTGAACACGTCCACGGGTGGCAACTACGCCTACACGAACAAGGACGGCAGCTCGGACTTCGCCTACACCCCGGGCGGGATCTACAACGGCTACCGGCGGGTCGACGGGGTCGACGAGGCCCCCCTGGGCACGCTCTACCGGCCCATCTACTTCTACCTGGGCTGGGCCCTGCACGGTTCGCCGTCGGTGCCCGCCTACCCGGCCAGCCACGGTTGCGTGCGCCTCAGCAACGACGACATGGACTGGTTGTGGGACCGGGCTCCCGATGACCTCTCCGTCACCGTGCGCGAGTCCATGAACCCGGCCGCCGCCACCGCGGAGGCCGCCCAGTGGGCCGCCGACGCCGCCGCGGTGGAAGCCGAGGAGAAGGCGGCGGCCGCGGCCGAGGCCCGGGCCGCGGCGCTCGAGGAGTTCGTCACCGCCATCAACACCACCCGCGCCGCCAACGGCCTGCCTCCGTTCGAGGGCTGAGCTCCCTCACGGGTCCGACCTACGGCGACGGCCCGCATGGTCGACGTCGCCGGGGGCCGGGCCTCAGTGGGCCAGGGACGAGGGCGCGGCCGCCTCGGCCTGTTGCGCATGGGTGCCGATGCCCCCCGAGTCCCGCAGGGCCATCTCGGGAAGCCACCAGGCGAGGATGGCGGCGATGATGGCCACGGGCACCATGGCCAGGAACGAGGCCGCCACCGCGTTGGCCAGCACATCCTCGACCAGGTCGCGCAGGCCGTCGGGTAGCGCGCCGATGGCGTTGGGCTGGTTGGCCAGGGTTCCGGCGTCGACACCGGGGGGGAGGGGGTTGTCCCGACCGACCGCGCCCAGTCCGTCGTCGACGTGCAGCTTGAGGACCGCCCCCATGGCGGCCACGCCGATGCTGCCCCCCAACGAACGGCAGAAGGTCAGCGTCGACGTGGCCACGCCCAGATCGGCGATGGGCACGGCGTTCTGCATGGACATGGACAAGGTGGGCATGCACGCCCCCATGCCCACGCCGACGAAGACCATGAGCACCCCGATCAACACGATGGGGGTCGACGCCGTCAACTGCGACAGCAGCACGATGTCGATGGCCAGCACCGCGGTGCCCAGCAGGATCCAGTGCTTGTAGCGCCCCGTGCGGGTGGTGAGCCTCCCGGCGATGATCGAGGTGACGGTCAGGCCCAGCATGTTGGGTGACAGCAGCAGGCCGGACTCGGTCGCCGACACCCCCCGGACCCCCTGCAGGAACAGGGGGAGGAACGAACTGACCCCGTACATCATCGGCCCCAACAGGAAGCTGAGCAGCAGGGTGATGGCGGTGACCGGGGAGCGGAACAACCGCAGGGGCACGATGGGCTCGGCCACCCGGGCCTCCCACAGCACGAAGGCGACGAAGAGCACGATGGCGCCGACGCCCAGGCCGATGATGGGGCCCGACAGCCACTCGTACTGGTCGCCACCCCACACCGTGACCAGGGTCAGGCTGGTCACCGCCACCACCAGCAGGCCCGCGCCCACCAGGTCGAGGCGGGCGTCGCGGCGGGGGAAGGGCAGGCGCAACGCGGCCGAGGTGACGATCAGGGCGACCACGCCGATGGGCAGGTTCACGGTGAAGATCCACCGCCAGCCGAAGTGGTCGGTGATGAAGCCGCCAGCCAGGGGCCCGATGACGCCGGCCGAGGCGAACACGGCGGTGAAGTAGCCCATGTAGCGGCCGCGCTGGCGGGGCGGGATGATGTCCCCGACGATGGCGAAGCTGAGGGCGAAGAGCCCGCCACCGCCGATGCCCTGGAAGGCCCGGGCCACGACCAGGCCGATCATGTTGGGGGCCAGGCCGCAGGCCAGCGAGCCCACCACGAAGACCACGATGGCGGCCTGGTAGGTGATGCGCCGGCCGAACAGGTCCCCGCACTTGCCCCACAGCGGCGTCGACGCCGTCGACGTGAGCAGGTAGGAGACGACGACCCACGACAGCTTGTCGAGGCCGCCCAGGTCGCCGACGATCTCGGGTAGGGCCGTCGACACGATGGTCTGGTCGATGGCGGCGATGAACAGGCCCACCATCAGACCGCCGAGCACGGTCATGATCTGGCGGTGGGTCAGCCCGGAGCCCGGCAGAGCCCCCGGGGGCGCAGGAGTTGACACGCTCGTCGAGTGTAGGTGACGACGGGCGTGCGCCCCGCGTGGAGCGCCCCCCGACGGCTACTCGATGCTGCGACCGCCGTCGACGTCGAGGCACACCCCGGTGAGGAAGTCGGCATCGTCGGACGCCAGGTAGGCCACGGCTGCGGCCACGTCGGCCGGGGTGCACAGCCGGCCCAGGGGGATGCCCCGGACCAGGGCCTTCTCCGCCCGGTCGTCGAGGCGCTCGCCGCCCCGCACCCCCTCCATGAAGGCGGTGTTGGCGGCGACGGGGCACACGGCGTTGACCCTGATGTGGTGGCGGCCGACCTCGTGGGCCAGGCCCCGGGTCAGGGTGAGCACCGCCCCCTTGGAGGCGTTGTAGGGGGTCAGGCCGCTGCGGGGCCGCTTGGCCCCGATGGAGGCGGTGTTGACGATGGACCCGCCGCCCTGCTCGATCATGACGGGCACGGCCACCTTGCAGCCCAGGAACACGCCCTTGACGTTGACGGCGAACTGGCGGTCGAAGTCCTCTTCGGGCAGCTCGTGCAGGGGCATGGCCAGGTGGGAGTAGCCGGCGTTGTTGCACAGCACGTCGAGGCGGCCGAACCGCCCCGTGGCCACGGCCACCGCCGCAGCCAGGTCGTCGGCCGAGGTGACGTCGCAGCGGCTGAACGCGGTCCGCTCCCCCAGCTCGGCGGCCAGGGCCTGGCCGGCACCCTCGTCGAGGTCGGCCAGCACGACCGAGGCCCCCTCACCGTGGAGCTGGCGGACGATGGCCTCGCCGAACCCCTTGGAGGCGCCCGTGACCAGCGCGACCCTGCCGTTGAACCGCTGTGCTTCCCGCTGTGTTTCCCCCATCACCGTTTTCTACACGGCCCGGGCCGGGCCACCGGTGGGTGTCACACGCCACAACTACGCTCCCGTCCATGACCGGATCCTCGGACGAGTCCGCCACCCTGCTCGAGGTGGTGGCCGGCGTGGCCACCATCACCCTCAACCGGCCGGAGAACCGCAACGCCCTGAGCGTGGAGCTGGTCGACAGCCTGGGAACCCACCTGGACCAGGCCCTGGGCGACGACGCCGTGCGGGTGGTGGTGCTGACCAACAAGGGCAACACGTTCTGCGCCGGGGCCGACCTCAAGGCTGCGGTGTCGGGCAAGCCGACGGCGCCGACCTCGGGGCGGACGTTCGTGGACATCTTCGAGATGATCCTCGACTCCCCCAAGCCCGTCATCGGCCGCCTCGACGGCCACTGCCTGGCCGGGGGCCTGGGCCTGGCCGCCAGCTGCGACATCTCCGTGGCCCGCGACGATGCCCTGATGGGCTTCACCGAGGTGCGCATCGGTGTGGCCCCCGCCGTCATCTCCGTGGTGTGCCTGCCCAAGATGCGCCGGGCCGACGCCCTCGAGCTGTTCCTGGGCGGCGAGCGCATCACCGCCACCCGGGCCGCCGAGGTGGGGCTGATCAACCACGCCGTGCCCGCGGCCGAGCTCGACGCCGCGGTGGCCGAGGTGGTGGGCAAGGTCGTGCTCGGCGGGCCCCAGGGCCTGGCCCTGTCCAAGCTCCTCATCCAGAAGGTGCCGGCCATGGGCCGCCGTGACGCCTTCGACTGGGCCGCCCCGGCCTCGGCCGCCCTGTTCCAGTCCCCCGAGGGCCAGGAGGGCATCACCGCCTTCCGTGAGAAGCGCCCCGCGGCCTGGGTGCCCCGGGATTGACGGTCCCGGCCGCCGATCCTCACCGGGGCAGGGTGGCGACCAGGCGCTCGGCCAGCATGACCGTGGGCAGGTGGGGACCGGCCCGGGGCAGGTCGGGCATGATCGACGCGTCCACCACCCACAGGCCCCGGGTGCCGATGACGGCGCCGTGGGGATCGACCACGGCCAGGGGGTCGTCGACCCGTCCCATGCGGCACGTGCCCGCAGCGTGGACGTAGGCCCCCACTGCCCCCTCCAGCCAGCGCTCCACCGCCCCGTCGTCGCCCCCCAGGGTGGCGGCCGGGGTGCCCTGGTCGTCGATGGCCACGAGCTCGGCCACGTCCGCCACCGCGGGTTGGTCGACCACCCGCAGCAGGTGGCGGACGGCGGCGGCCAGCCGGGTGCGGTCGCGATCGTCGGCCAGCAGGTCGAAGCGCACGTCGGGCGGGGTGACCGGGTCGTGGTCGGCCAGGGTCACCCGGCCCCGGGAGAAGACCCGCATCAGGGCCACCTGGATGCTGCCCGCAGCCCGACCGGCGTCGTCGGGACCGGTGGCACCGGTGGTCAGCACCTGCAGGTCGGCGGGGCCCGCCTCGGCCAGCCCCGACGTCAGGCGCACCACGCTGCTGACGGGCCGGGCCCCGGCGTCGGCCAGGCGGGCACGGGGCCGGAGCACCACGGTGAAACCGGCCGACGCGTGCTCGACCAGGGAGGCGCCCACCCCGGGGCGGTCCACGCCCGAGCGCAGCAGGATGGCCGGCGACTGCAGGGCGCCGGCACACAGCACCACCCCGTCGGCGTCGATCCCGGTGCCGTCGACGAGGCGCACGCCCACGGCCCGGTCGCCGGCCAGCACGACCCGGTCGACGGCGGCGTCGGCCATGACGGTCAGGTTGGAACGACCCCGGGCAGGAGCGAGGAAGGCGTCGTAGCTGGACACCCGGCGGCCGCCCCGCACCGCCAACGCCGCCGGGCCCACGCCCACGGGGGCTTGGGGGACGTCGGGGTCGGGGCACCAGGGGACACCCAGGGCCATCGACGCCTCGGCCACGGCCCGTTCCAACGGTGACCAGGTGCTGAGGGGGGCCAGTAGACGGGGAATGCGACCGCGGGCCAGGGCGGCGAAGGTCGGTCGGACGTCGGACCAGGCCCAACCGGTGGCACCCCGACGGGCCCAGTCGTCGTAGTCGCCGGGGAGGCCGGGCGACACGACGAGGGCGTTGACGGCCGAGCTGCCCCCCATGCCCCGGCCGCGGACGTAGGGCCGGGGCGACTGGTGACGGGAACGCTGGGCCGGTTGGTGCCAGGTCCGGCCCGGTTCGGCCACGGCGGCGAGGAAGTTCTGTCCAGCGATGGCCGGCGGCGGGGTCGGGGGCTGGCCGGGATCGTCCGGTCCCGCCTCGACCAGCACCACCGTGTCCCCGGCGCGCTGGGCCAGGCGGGCGGCGACGACAGCCCCGGCCGACCCCGCCCCCACCACGACCCAGCGACGCGCCACACCCAGTTCCTACCGGTCCGGCCCCGCCGGGCACGAGGCCGGCGCCCAGCCAGCGGGGCGGCACCGGCGCTGGCTACGGTGCCGGTCATGCCCCCCGGACCGGGTCCCAGCCTCGGTGACGTGCTGCCCCGCTGGGACTGGCGTGGCCGGCACACCATCATCATCGAGGCCCCACCCGAGACCGTGTTCGACATGGTGGGCGCCCTGCACGTGGCCGACCTGCCCAACGGCAGCCGTCGGGGCATCCGGGCACGCCGACCCGTGCTCGTGCTCGACGACATCCTGCGCCAGGGCTTCCGCCTCTTCGTCGACGACCGCCCCCACGCCTACCTGCTGGGGCGGATCGGTCGGTTCTGGAACCGCTACCAGGAGCACCTGGCCCCCGACGCCGCCCGTGACGACCCGGCCTGGTTCGCCCGCTTCGAGCAGCCCGGCTTCGCCAAGGCCGCCCTGGCCATCACCTGTGAGCCCGTTCGGGGCGGGGCCACCCTGCTGGTGGCCGAGACCCGCATCGTGGCCACCGACGACAAGACGCTGCAGGAGTTCAACAAGCACTGGCTGGTGGGCACGTGGGCCAACCCCCACGCCCAGGAGGAGCTGCTCCGGGCCGTCCACCGCCGCCTGGCCCTCTGACCTGCGGGCCGGTGGGGGCCGACCGCGTCGGCCGGTGACGGAACTGCCCGGTTCCCGGGCCCACGGCTAGGGTCCCCCGACCATGGACGTGGCCGTCGAGTACGTCGATGCGAGCGAGGTCCTGGCGGGCCTCTCCGAGGCCACCGTCGTGGCCGATCCCGGGGCCTGGTCCCACCTGCACGCCTCCCTGGGAGCGCCGACGCGCCTGGTCACGCCGACCTCGCTGGAGGAGCTCGACCTCGAACGGCTGTGGGACGGGCTGGCCCCATCGGCCGACGGTCCCGGCGAGCCCGACATCGTCGACGGCAGCGACGGCGGGGACGGGTACGACCCCGACCGCGGCCGCCTGGGCCCGGCCGGGGCCGTGGTCGGCATCGGCGGGGGCTTGGCCCTGGACACGGCCAAGTACCTGGCCCTGCGGGCCGGCCTCCCGGTCGTGCTCGTGCCCACCGCCCTGGCCTCCCTGGCCCCCTTCACCACCGACGTGGCCCGCCGGGTGCGCCGCCAGGTGGTGTGGAGCGGCGAGGTCGAGAGCCGCGTCGTCGTCGACCTCGACCTGATCGCCACCGCCCCCGCCCCCCGCAACCGGGCCGGCGCGGCGGAGATCGTGGGCACCACCTCGGCCACCTGGGACTGGCACCTGGCCGACGCCCGCGACCGGGGCCTGCCCTTCTCCACCCGCTTGGCCGACCTGGCCGCCAGCTGTCGCGACCGCCTGGGCCAGGGGGCCGACGAGGTGGCCGCCACCACGCCCGACGGCCTGGCTCTGCTGGCCGGCCTGCTGGCCGAGCTCGGGGCGGCGTGCGCCGACAGCGGCCACCGCCGCCTGGTCGACGGGTCCGAGCACACCTTCGTGCAGGCCTACGAGCACCGCCTGGGCCGACCCCACCGCTACGGCGACCTGGTGGGCCTGGGCACCGTGACCATGGCCACGCTCCAGTCCTGGTACGGGGTGTCGGCGGGGGGGACGGCCGACCCCGAAGGCGCCATCGACCTCCTCACCCGGTGCAAGGTGGCTGCCAACCCCCACCAGCTCGGTCTGGACGAGGGCACGTTCCGGGGCCTGCTGCGCCACGCCGTGCGCTTCCACGTGGGCGAGTTCCTGCCCTGGTCGGTGCTCAACGAGGCCGATCTGAACTGGTCCGCATCCGAGGAGATGTGGCGCCGGGCCTGGCAGGTCCCGGTGGTGCGCGAGACCGCCACCAGCCGATGAGCGTGCCTGCGAGCGTCCCATGACGGGAACGGTGGCCATCATCGCCAACCCGGTGTCGGGCAAGGACATCCGCCGGCTGGTGGCCAACGCGGCCACGTCGACGCTGCACGACAAGTACACCATCGTGCGTCGGGCCGTCATCGGCGCCGTCGAGGCCGGGGCCGACCGCTTCCTGTTCCTGCGCGAGCCCCACGACATCTGCGGGCGGGCCACGGAGACCCTGGGCCTGGACGTGGCCTACGGGCACGTCGAGGTGGTCAACCGCTTCGACGAGACCGACACCGTGCGCACGGCCGCCGCCCTGCGGGACCTGGGCTGTGGGGCGGTGATCGTGCTGGGCGGCGACGGCACCAACCGGGCCGTGGCCCTGGGTTGGCGGGATGCCCCCGTGGTCCCCGTGTCCACCGGCACCAACAACGTCTTCCCCGGGTTCGTCGAGGCCACCGTGGCCGGGGCCGCTGCGGGCCTGGTGGCTTCGGGCCAGGTGGCCCTGCACGAGGTCAGCCGGCCGGCCAAGGTCGTCGAGGTGCAGATCGACGGTGAGGCCGACGACCTGGCCCTCATCGACGCCGTGCTCGTGGACGAGCGCTTCGTGGGCTCCCGGGCCCTCTTCGACCCCCAGGCCCTGCGCCTGGCCGTGCTGACCAGGGCCGAACCCGCGGCCGTGGGCATCTCGTCCATCGGCGGGCTGCTGTCGCCCTGCTCCGCGGCCGACGAGGCCGGGGTGCTGGTGCGCTTCGCCGCCCCCGGTGCTCCCGGCCGGCGCCTGCGGGCCCCCATGGCCCCGGGCTGGTACGCCGAGGTGGGCATCGGCGAGTGCGTGCGGTTGGGGCCCGACGAGCCCATCGAGGTGACCGGCCCCGGCATCCTCGCCTTCGACGGCGAGCGCCAACGGGTGCTGGCCCCCGGCCAACGGGCTCGCCTGCGCGTGCTCCGCCGCGGTCCCCGCGTCATCGACGTCGGCGCCGCCCTCCACCTGGCCGCCCGTCGGGCCAGCTTCGTCGGCCCCGACCGCGGCCACGCACCCCCCAGCCAGCCCACGATCCCCCAGACCCCCCGCTGACGCACACCCTCACCTGGCTGGCTACTGCCCTTCGCTGTCACACCTCGGGCGCATGCTCGGGGGTGGAGGTGATGAGTTGGGGCCGCGCCCGCCCCGGGCGCATCAACGGTCGGGGCATCTGGTGCCACGTGCTCGGCGCCGGGGACTACGACCGCATCCGCGACGAGGTCGACCACACCAGGCCGTCCATGTGACACCGGGCTGCCAGCCAGCCAGCCGACGATCCCCCCGATGCCGCGCTAGCGTCAGCGTCCTGAACCGTCGTTCACCAGGGGGGCCGGACCGGCCGGGGACGGCGGACAGCACGAGGGGGCAGCGATGCACGTCGGCATGTCGTCGATCTTCCAGGGCTTCGGGGGGAACCTGTCGGACAGGGAGGTGTGGCAGGCCGACCTGCGCCTGGCCGACCTGGCCGAGCCCCTGGGCTACGAGTCCATCTGGAGCGTGGAGCACCACTTCACCGACTACACGATGTGCCCCGACGTCCTGCAGTTCCTCACCTACATGGCCGGGCGCACCAAGACGGTGAAGCTGGGCTCCATGGTGCTGGTCCTGCCGTGGCACGACCCGCTGCGGGCGGCAGAGCAGATCGTCATGCTCGACCACATGTCCGAGGGCCGGCTCATCCTCGGCCTGGGCCGGGGCACGGGCAAGGTCGAGTTCGACGGCTTCCGCGTCGAGATGGGCACGGCCCGCCAACAGTTCAAGGAGTCGGCCGAGGCCATCTTCGGAGCGCTCGAGACCGGGGTCATGGACTACGCCGGCGAGTTCGTCAACCAGCCCCGCACCGAGCTGCACCCCGCGCCCTACGCCTCGTTCAAGGGGCGCACCTACTCGGCCACGGTGTCCCCCGAGTCGGCCGAGATCATGGCCCGCCTGGGCACCGGCGTCCTCGTCGTCCCCCAGAAGCCCTGGCACCTGGTGCAGGAGGAGGTGGCGAGCTACCGCGACACCTACCGCGAGGCCATCGGCGAGGAACCGCCGGCCCCCATCGTGGCCGGCTGGACCTTCGTGGACAAGAGCGCGGATCGGGCCGAGGAGCAGGCCCGCAAGTGGCTGGGCGGCTACTGGGACTCGATCATCGCCCACTACGAGTTCGACAAGCCCCACCTCAAGTCGACGCCGGGCTACGAGTTCCACGGCCAGATGTACGACCGGCTCACCAGGCCCGGTGGCCTGGAGAAGATGACCGAGTTCTACGTGGGCCTGCAGCCCTGGGGCACCCCCGACCAGGTCTACGAGAAGATCACCACGTTCGGCGACATGGTCGGCGGCGACAGCTTCATCGGCGTGTTCCGCTACGGCGGCATGCCCGCCGAGGAGGCCGAGCGCAGCATGCGCCTGTTCGCCAAGGAGGTCATGCCCGAACTGAAGAAGATCAGCCCGGCCATCGAGCGCCTCGACCTGGGCGCGGGCGCCCGCTGAGCGACGGCGACGGCAGGGGCTGTCACCGGCGGTGACACCGGGGTCCCGTCGCTGGCGCGGCTGCGCCCAGCGGGACCTACTGGCCCTTGGTGTCCACCGCGGCGGCGATCCAGCCCAGCAGCTCGTGGGGGTTGCGGGTCTGGGACATGACCCGCCCGGGCCCGGTGAAGTCGAAGACCAGGGCATCACCGGTCTTGAGCGACTGCACGACACCACCGGTGACCTTGCGCATCTGCATGGTGGTGGAGTCGTCGTAGGCCACCATGTGGCCGGCGTCGAGGGTCATGGTCTCGCCTGCGGCCAGGTCCCACGTCTCGAGGGCGCCGTAGGCGGCCAGGACGGCGGCGCCCTGCCCGGTGGCGTGCACGATGAAGCCGCCCTCGGAGCCGAACAGGTTCTTGAACCCACCCCACCTGGTGTCCAGGTTGACGCTGGTGGCCGATCCCAACCACGCCCCCTTCTGGATGACCAGGCCGTGGCTGGGATCGAGGTCCACGGCCAACAGGTCACCGGGCAGCTTGGGGGCGATGTCGATCCAGCCGCCCCCCGCCGGCGCCGTGGCCGTGGTCAGGAAGAAGCCCTCCCCGCCCAGCGCGGCCCGCTTGAGCGAGCGCATGAAGCCGCCCTGCATCTGGGAGCTGACGGTCATCCCCTGGGCCAACGCCATCAGGGCGCCGTGGTCGATGCGGACCTCTTCGTTGCCGTCGAGTTGGACGCGGGCGACCCCGAAGGCCGGCGTGTGTCGGGTGACGATCTGCATGGCCGCCAGTATGGCCGCGGAGGGCATCAGTGGAACTCCTCCGGGTGACCGCCACCGTCCTGAGCCGGTCGTCTCAGGGGGTGACATGACACCTGTCACGTTCTGTCAGTACCGTTGTGACTGTTGGCACTTCGACAGCCGTCGGCAGGTGCCCGTCGAAAACCCCAGGGGGACACGTTGTTGATGCGAACGAAGCGGGCCCGAGCGCTGGGCGGGGGACTCGTGGTCCTGTCCCTCCTGGCTGCGGGCTGCGGTGGCGGCGGTGACGACAGCGCGGCCGGCGGTACGCCGGGCACGATCGACCAGGGCGTCAAGGCCGGCATCAACGCCGCCCTGTCGGGCACGGCCACCACGTCGGCCTCCAAGCCTGCGGCCCAGCCCACCACCATGGACGGTTGGGAAGAGCTGTGGGCCACCGAGCGCGCCGCCGAGGTCGCCCGGGCCAAGGCCGAGAAGTGGGGGGTGTCCGCCGACGGCAAGACGGTGACGGGCCCCGAGGGCTTCACCATCGACCTGTCCAAGTGCCCGGCCGGTTGGAGCAACACCGAGGGCCTGAGCGACACCACCATCAAGATCGGCAACACCATGTCCCAGTCGGGGACCACAGCCGACTACGGCTACATCGCCAAGGCCATGGGCCCGATGTTCGCCTACTACAGCCAGAAGGGCGCCTTCAAGGACTCCCTGGGCAAGGCCCGGTCGATCGACTACATCGTCAAGGACGACGGCTACGACGCCGCCCGCACCATCCCCCTGGTCGACGAGCTGATCGATTCGGAGAAGGTCTTCGACATGTGGACGCTGGGTTCGGCGAACACCATGAAGACCTACGACAAGCTCAACCAGCGCTGCATCCCCGGTGTGCTGCAGATGACGGGCCACCCGGCCTGGGGTGACCCGGTCAACCACCCGTGGACCACCGGCCTGCAGATGGCCTACAACACCGAAGCCGTGCTCTGGGGTGGCTTCATCGAGCAGCGCCTCGACGAGCTGGCCCCCGACGGTGGCAAGGTCAAGGTGGCCGCCCTCGTCATGAACAACGACTTCGGCAAGGCCTACGACAGCGCCTTCAAGGCCTACATCGCCCAGTCTCCCAACAAGGACCGGTTCGAGTACTTCACCGAGGTCATCGAGACCCAGGCCCCGACGGTGAAGGACCCGCTCACCACCATCGCCGCCAAGGACCCTGATGTCTTCATCGTCATGTCCACCGGGGTGCCCTGCACCCAGTCCATCACCGAGTCGGCCGAGAACGGCATGAAGGAGTCGGTGAAGTACGAGTTCATGTCGTCGGTCTGCAAGGGCAGCGGCTTCGTGGGCAAGGACAAGGTCGGCGGCGACGGCTCGGCCACCGACGGTTGGTGGGTCGTCGGCGGCGGCATCAAGGACCTGGCCTCGCCGGACAACGACAACGACGTCTTCATCAAGTGGGCCCGTGACCTGCTGGCCAAGGACGGCACCGACTACAAGATCTCCGGGTCCCTGGGCTCGGGCGTGATCTTCGGTTGGGCCATGATCCAGGCCCTGCAGATCGCCGGGGACATGGAGGGCGGCCTCACCCGCACCAACCTGGTCCTGGCCGTGCGGGGCATGGAGATGACCAACCCGTTCCTGCTGCAGGGCATCGGCTTCAGCATGAACGGCGCCGCCGACGCCTACATGATCGAAGGTTCGGAGTTCGGCAAGTACGACTACACCGTGCAGAACTGGGTGCCGGACGGGCCGATCATCGACCTCTCGGGCAAGTCCAAGAACTGCACCTGGGACCAGTCCCAGGGCCTCTGCACCTGACCAACAGCTCACCCTGAGCTGAGCGCATCCACGAGGGCCCCCGGCCAACCGCCGGGGGCCCTCGGCGCGCCCGGCCCCGTGGCCACCACACGACGTAGGGACACACTGTCAGTAGCGTTCCCCGTCACCGCGCCGAGGGACGCCC
This sequence comes from Acidimicrobiales bacterium, assembly GCA_038255145.1. Classification (GTDB taxonomy): domain Bacteria; phylum Actinomycetota; class Acidimicrobiia; order Acidimicrobiales; family CAIXPF01; genus WHTX01. The sequence continues at coordinate 59,287 of JBBSLP010000007.1, read as the reverse complement.
ACGGGTCTCCCTTCCACCCGGCGGCGCTGCACGCATGACGGGGAGGACCCACCCGATGAGATCGACGCGCAAGTCGGCCGACGGCAGACCGTCACCGGGCCCGAGGGCTTCACCATCGATCTGTCCACCTGCCCCGCCGGCTGGTCCGACACCGAGGGCCTGAGCGACACCTCGATCAAGATCGGCCAGACCATCTCGCTGTCGGGCACCACGGCCGACCACGGCTTCATCGCCAAGGGCATGGTGCCGATCTTCGACCACTACAGCGCGGAAGGGCCTTCGAGGACTCCCTGGGCAAGACCCATAAGATCGACTACATCGCCAAGGACGACGGCGACGACGCCGCCCGCACCATCCCGCTCGTGGACGAGTTGATCGACTCGGACAAGGTCTTCGACCTGTGGTCCCTCGGCTCGGCCAACGTGATGAAGACCTACGACAAGCTGAACCAGCGCGGCATCCCCAACATCCTGGCCATGACCGGTCACCCGGCCTGGGGGTGACCCCGTCAACCACCCGTGGACGACGGGGCTGCAGATGGCCTACAACACCGAAGCCGTGCTCTGGGGTGGCTTCATCGAGCAGCGCCTCGACGAGCTCGCCCCCGACGGGGGCAAGGTCAAGGTGGCCGCCCTCGTCATGAACAACGACTTCGGCAAGGCCTACGACAGCGCCGTCAAGGCCTACATCGCCCAGTCCTCCAACAAGGACCGCTTCGACTACATCACCGAGCAGATCGAGACCCAGGCCCCCTCGGTCAAGGACCCGCTCACCACCATCGCCGCCAAGGACCCCGCCGTCTTCATCGTGATGTCCACCGGGGTGCCCTGCACCCAGTCCATCACCGAGTCGGCCGAGAACGGCATGAAGGAGTCGGTGAAGTACGAGTTCATGTCGTCGGTCAGCAAGGGCAGCGGCTTCGTGGGCAAGGACAAGGTCGGCGGCGACGGCTCGGCCACCGACGGCTGGTGGGTCGGCGGCGGGGGCATCAAGGACCTGGTGTCGCCGGCCTATGACGACGACGCCTTCATCGTGTGGTCCCGGGAACTGCTGACACTGCGCCTGGGACCAGAACCGGGGTCTCTGCGCCTGATCACCTGACGTGACCAACTGCTGAGCCAGAGGGTGGGCCGCCAGGCCGGCGGCCCACCCTGGCCCGCTCCCGATGCGTCCCACAGGTCCCCCACCTGGGGCGATCGGAGGCGTAGGCTCCGCGGACGATGCCCGAACCGGGCGACGGCACCACCGCGAGCAACGGGAACGCCATGAGCACACCCGAGGACGAGACGAGCAGTGGGGGAACACGGCAGCCTCCCGCCCGGCAGGGGGTGGCCGCGTTGGCGCTGCTGCTGGCCGCGGTGGCCGCGGGCTGCGGCGGCGGCCCCGTGCGCGAGCTCGGTGAGCTCGTCCCCACCGGACAGAGCGTGGTCGGCGCGCCGGGCACGGTGTCCACGGCCACGACATCGGCCGAGGACGCCCCCCTGGTGACCCCCGGTGCCCGGGGCGGTCCCGTGTCGACGCTGGCTGGGGACCCCGTGACCACGACCACCGCCGTCACACCCGAGGCCCCCACCACCGTGGCCGGCGAGCCCGTCGCCACCACGGCACCGACCACCACGGTCGCCCAGCTGCGGGCCAGCCTCACCGCCATCAGCGCCGAGTCGGCATCGTTGTTCAAGCCCGACACCACCAACCTCGACGCCGACGGCCTCGAGCTCGTCGACCGGGTGGCGGCCGAGCTGCGCACCCACCCCGGCGTGCGCGTCGAGGTGGCTGGGCACACCGACACCAACGGCACCCCCGATTCGAACCTGCGCATCAGCCAGCAGCGGGCCGACGTGGTGCGCGACCGCCTCGTGGCCCAGGGCATCGACCCCGCCCTGGTCGTGGCCACCGGCTATGGCCAGACCAAGCCCCGGGCCACCAACGACACCGTCGAAGGCCGGGCCCTGAACCGCCGGATCGAGTTCAACGTCCTCGGCTGACACGGCCCCGGTATGCCGGGCGCCGCCTGGGTAATACTGGGACCATGAGTGAGACCCACGGCACGCGCCACGCCGGTCGCCAGGGTGACCCCAACGACTTCCTCGAGCTCGACCGGCTGCTCGACGACGACGAGCGGCTGATCCAGTCCACGGTGCGCCAGTTCGTGGGCGACCGCATCCTGCCCGACGTGGCCGACTGGTTCGAACGGGGCACCTTCCCCAAGGAGATGGCCAAGGAGTTCGGCGCCCTGGGCTTGCTGGGCATGCACCTGCAGGGCTACGGCTGCGCCGGCACCAGTGCGGTGGCCTACGGCCTGGCCTGCCTCGAGCTCGAAGCCGGTGACTCCGGTGCCCGCAGCTTCGTGTCCGTGCAGGGCTCGCTGGCCATGTTCCCCATCTGGGCCTACGGCTCGGAGGAGCAGAAGCAGGAGTGGCTGCCCCGCATGGCTGCCGGCGAGGCCATCGGCTGCTTCGGCCTGACCGAGCCCGACTCGGGCTCCGATCCCAGCTCCATGCGCACCCGGGCTGTGCAGCAGCCGGGAGGCGACTGGGTCGTCGACGGCACCAAGATGTGGATCACCAACGGCGGCATCTCCGACGTGGCCGTGGTGTGGGCTCGCTGCGACGACGGCCTCATCCGGGGCTTCGTCGTGCCCACCGACACCCCCGGCTTCACCGCCAACGACATCCACCGCAAGCTGTCCCTGCGGGCGTCCATCACCTCCGAGCTGGTGCTCGACGGGGTGCGCCTGCCCTCCAGCGCGGCCCTGCCCGGCATCGCCTCCATGCGGGGGCCGCTGTCGTGCCTGAACGAGGCCCGCTACGGCATCCTCTGGGGGGCAACAGGAGCGGGCCGGGCCTGCTACGAGGCTGCCCGCGAGTACGCCATCAGCCGGGAGCAGTTCGGCAAGCCCATCGCCAGCTTCCAGCTCACCCAGCGCAAGCTGGTGGAGATGATGGTCAAGGTGAACAAGGCCGCCCTGTTGTCCCTGCACCTGGGGCGCATGAAGGATCAGGGCAACATCACCTCGGCCCTGGTCAGCTTCGGCAAGCTCGACAACGTGCGCGAGGCCCTGTGGATCGCCCGCGAGGCCCGCTCGGTGCTGGGAGCCAACGGGATCACCCTCGAGTACCCCGTCATCCGCCACATGAACAACCTCGAGTCGGTCTACACCTACGAGGGCACCAACGAGATCCACACCCTGGTCCTGGGCCAGGCCATCACCGGCATCTCCGCCTTCAGCTGACCCGCCACCCGGACGCGACCGTCGACCGGACGCACTGCGGCCCGCCCCGGTCGAGGGGCGGGCGGCACCGCGCTCGGGGTCAGAAGGCCAGCAGGTTGTCGCGGAAGGTCTCGTACGGGTAGTCGCCGGGAGGGGCACGAGGGGCATGGGGTCGAGGCGGGTGGTGCCGGCCTCGACCGAGTAGCCGAAGCCACCTTCGAAGGTGTCGGGCAGCACCGATGCATCCTCGAGCATGAGGTAGTCGAACCCGGCCCGCTCCAGCGACGTCACCATGTCGATCATGAGCTGGGGGGTGCCGAACTCGCGCCCGGCGCTGCCCGACCACTGGTCGTTCCAGCCGTAGACGCGCCACCCTTTGGTGGTGAACCAGCCCATGTGAAACATGTCATCTGCTCCTGTGGAGACGACGTCGCGCCGCTATCGGAGCCGAAGTTCCGGCGGTCCGAGCGGTGCAGCGAGCCTTGTCAGCCCCAGTTGCCACCCTGGGTCTCCACGGTGAAGGCCGAATTACGCGCGCCGCGCACGGTGGCGGTGTCGCTCTGACCTGCAGATGTGATCAGGATCCACGCCGATGCGCGACCGAAGTGCCGGTTCAGCGCACACCTGTACGTGCTATGCGGCAGGCGACCGAGACGTCAATGTGTGCAGAGCGTCACGGGACAAGCAGGATCATGGATGTCAGTCGAGCGTCAGCTTTCATGCCTTCATGGGTGGCGACGAAACCGAGGCGGCCGTAGAAGCGTTGGGCGTCGACCCGGGGTCGGCGTCGATGGCCTCGAAGGCGGCCAGGTAGGCGGGGGGTAGCGGGTCCTCGTCCCGCTCCCGGGTCCGGCCGAGCACGTCGTCAGCCAGCAGGTGGACGATGGCGCCCACATCGGCCCGGACCGCCCGCCGGAACGCCAGCGCGCTCACGAGACGAGGTGCAGCACCGGGGCGGGCCGGGCCGGGGCCTCGGGGCCGCCGTCGAGGGGCCAGCCCAGGTAGATGGCGGCCACGACGTGGTCACCAGGCGCGAAGCCGCACAGCTCGCGCACGGCGGCCACGTCGGTGACCAGCCCCGTGCCCCAGTAGCTGGCCAGGCCGGCGGCCGTGGCCCCCAGCAGCAGGTTCTGCACGGCGGCGGCCACGGCGTCGCGGTCCTCGACGGCCCGGCGGGGGTCGGGATCGGGCGAGCACGCCACCAGCAGCACCACCGGGGCCCGCAGGTACTTGGCGCGGGACTTGGTCACCTTGGCCTCGGCGTCGCCGGCCGCTTCCTGGAAGTCGCCGATGGCGTCACCCAGGCGGGCCCGGGCGTCGCCGGTGAGGGCGGCGAAGCGCCACGGCCAGGTGCGATGGTGGTTGGGGGCCCAGGTGGCCAGGGTGCACAGGCGTTCGACCAGCTCGGGGGGGACGGGTCGGTCGGGGTCGACCCGCAGGTTGGTACGGCGGCCGCGGACCAGGGCGTCGAGCTCGTCGAGGTGCACGTCCACATTCTGCAACCGCCGGCCGAGGCAGCACCTATCCTCCGTCTCGGCACGTCGCCACGGAGGGGGTCCGTCGCATGTCGGTGAAGTTCGTCTGGTTCAACCTGATGCCCTGGCCCGATCTGCCCGATGACTTCCGGGAGCAGAACCGCTCGGTCTGGGTGGACATCCCCAGCTCGCTGTTCGACCCCGAGCGGGCCAACGAGCTCTACAACACCTACATGGACCAGCTCGAGTTCGCCGACAGCGTCGGGTTCGACGGCATCGGCGTCAACGAGCACCACCAGAACGGCTACGGCATCATGCCGTCGCCGAACATCATCGCCGCCGGGCTGGCCCGGCGGACGTCGGACGCCGCGCTGTGCGTGATCGGCAACTCCATCGCCCTCTACAACCCCCCCCTCCGGGTGGCCGAGGAGTTCGCGATGCTCGACTGCATCTCCGGTGGGCGCCTGGTGGCCGGCTTCCCCGTGGGCACGCCCATGGACACCAACTTCTGCTACGGCCAGATCCCCGCCCTCACCAGGGACAAGTACACCGAGAACCACGACCTGATCATGAAGGCGTGGGCCGCGGACGAGCCCTTCGCCTTCGACGGCAAGTACAACCAGCTGCGCTACGTGAACTGCTGGCCCAAGCCGATCCAGAAGCCCCACCCGCCCATCTACATCCCCGGCGGCGGCTCCATCGAGACGTGGGACTTCTGCCTGGAGCACGACTACAACTACTCGTACCTGTCCTTCGGCGGGTACAAGGGCGGCCAGATCCTGCTCGACGGCTACTGGGACCGGGTGGCGCAGAGCGATCGGGACGAATCGCCCGGGCGGGCCTCCTTCGCCCAGATCTTCTGCGTGGCCGAGACCGACGCCCAGGCCGAGGAGCTCTACGCCGAGCACATCCTCTACTTCTTCAACCGCTGCCTGCACGTGTACCCGGGCTTCTCCGATCCCCCCGGCTACCGCACGGTGGAGACGATCAAGGCGGGCAAGCTCAACCAGCTGCGCAAGGAGAACATGGAGATGTTCTCCACGCTCACCTGGAAGGATCTGGTCGAGGGCGGCTTCGTCATCGCCGGCAGCCCCGACACCGTGGCCGAGCAGACCGAGCACATGGTCAAGTCACTGCGGGTCGGCACCGTGTTCGCCCTCATGCACATGGGCAACATGCCGGACTGGAAGACCCGCTACTCGACCCAGCTGTTCGCCGAGAAGGTGCTGCCCCGGGTCAAGGGCATCTGGGGTGACGAGTACCCCGACAGCGACGACCGCTGGTGGTGCAAGCCGCTGAAGAGCCGGGTCGAGCAGACGGGCTCGTCGTTCGACGACGCCCGCGTCCCCACCGACCCCGCCCGGGCCCGGGGTGCGGCCGCCCCCGCCGGTGGTGCCTGACATGACCACCGTGACCGACACCAGCGGCGAGACCCGCACCATCACCACGGCCAAGGGCACCGCCGCCAAGGTCCGCACCTGGGGGTCAGCGGGCAGCCCGGCGGTGGTCTGGTTCCACGGCGCCGGCGGCCTCTACCCCCGTGAGCCGCTGCTGGAACAGCTGGGTGCACGGTTCCACGTGTTCGCGTCCGAGTGGCCCGGCTTCGGGGACGAGCCCACCGAGGGCTCCATCGAGGACATGTTGGACTTCGCCCTCCACGGCTGGGACGTGATCGACGCCCTCGGCCTCGAGCGCCCCCACGTGATCGGCCACTCCATGGGGGGCATGGTCGCGGCCGAGATGGCGGCGCTGAACCCCAAGGGCATCGACCGGTTGGTGCTGGTGGGGGCAGCGGGGTTGTGGCTCGAGGAGGAGCCCGTCCCCGACATCTTCGCCATGTTGCCCTTCGAGCTGGCCCAGGTCCTCTTCGCCGACGCCGAGACCGGGGAGCGCTTCCTGGCCGGGGGAGCCGACTTCAGCGACGACGAGGCCCTCAAGACCTTCCTGGTCACCAACGCCCGCCGCCTGGGCACGGCGGGCAAGATCCTCTTCCCCATCCCCAACCGGCGCCTGTCCAAGCGGCTGTACCGCCTGAGCACCCCCACCCTGGTGCTGTGGGGGGCCCAGGACCACCTGTTCAGCCCGGCCTACGCCGCCCGCTACGGCGAGCTCATCGGCGACTCCCGGGTCGAGCTGGTGGAAGGGGCCGGCCACATGCTCCCCTACGAGCAGCCCGACCGGGCCGCCGAGGTCATCACCGCCTTCCTCGCCTCATGACGGAGCGCTGATGAGCCGCATGGCCCCGGCCGACATGGCCGAGTTCCTGGAACAGCCCCACATCGGGGTGCTGGCGTCGTTGCGACGCGACGGCATGCCCTACACCGTGCCCGTGTGGTTCCTGTGGGAAGGCGGCACCACACCAGGCTTCTGGCTGACCGGCACCACCACCCGGGTGTGGTGCCGCCAGCTGCGCCACGACCCCCGGGCGTCGCTGTGCATCGAGGCCACCTCGCCGTGGACGGGCCACGTGGGCGTCGACGGGCGGGTGACGGTGCACGAGCCGCCCGAGTTCGACATCGCCCCCGTCAACCGCCGCCTGGCCACCAAGTACGTGGGCCGGGGCGACCCCGCCAACGACGCCGCCGTGGAGGCCTTCCTGGCCAACATGGCCACGGAGCCCCGCATGCTGTTCCACCTGGTGCCCGAGGACCGGCCCAACGCCGTACGGGGCATCGACCTGCGGGTCTACCGGGGCAAGCGCGCCGACCGCGAACACCAGGCCGGCCAGACCCGCTGAGCCGGCCACCGGCTGCCCACCGGCCCCGCGCTCACTCGTGGGGGAGGCGGGCCCGGGGGGAGCGGAAGAAGTGGAACGGGGAATAGCCGCCCAGGTTGGAGGCCCGGGTCGTGTAGAGCCAGGCGTACTTCTCCACCTGGGCCCCGAACATGGACAGCTCGGTACCGGCCTTGAACAGCGAGCCCCAGTACGGGTGCAGCACCCGGTCGACCTCGGTCTCGATGGCGTCGCGCTCCTCCTCGAAGACCCGGGCCCGCTCCACCGCCCGCCGCAGCACGGGGTCGTCGAGCCCCAGGCCCTGGGCGTCGACCCCGGCCTCGCGGGCCCGCACGGCGTCGTAGAGCTCCTGCACCTCGGCGTCGAGGGCATCGATGCGGGCCAGGGCACCGCCCTGGCCGCTACCCACGATCAGCTCCTCGGCCATCTCCCCCACGACCATGCACGTGCGCCAGCCGCTCTCCACGTTGGCCCGCAGCACGTCGCCGTAGATGTGGTCGCCCACGTACAGCACCCGGGGCCCACCCACCCCACCGACCAGGCGCTCGAAGTCGGCCTGGTTGCCTCCGTGGTAGAGCCGCCCCTGCTCGAGGCGCTCGACGGGGCGGTCCGGCTCCTCGGCGTCGCCGAAGGGCCGGTCCCCGGTGAACCACAGCGGCTTGCGGGCATCGGCGATGGCCACGTCGAAGTGCTGGCGCCAGGTGGTGTCGGCCTCGTCGCCGCCCAGCAGCCGACCCATCAGGGCCTGGGTGGTGGACGCCGGCGAGTTGGTGAGCAGGAAGGTGCGCTTGCCCGAACGCCGCAACCGCTCGAGCATGGGCACCATGTCGGGGTCGGGGGTGACGTAGCGGTCGAGGTCACCGAGCACGGCCTCGTAGATCTCCCCCGACTGGTGGGCCACGTCGGCGCAGCGGCGCACGTCCTCCCACAGCTGGCGGTGGTCCACAGGTCCCCGCTGCTCGAGCAGGTCGATGGCGGCCACGTACACGGCCACGTCGGGTAGCGAGTAGGCGGTGTCGATCCACCGGTAGCGCTCGTTGCCCAGGCGGGGTCGGCGGCCCTCGTAGCGCTGGCGTTCGGCCCGGGTGAGGCGACGCAGGCCGTGGTAGCCGACCTTCACGTAGCGGAACCGGTCCATCTTGAGGACGTTGCCCTCCTCGAGGTCCACCAGCAGGCCGCGGATGGGGAAGTCCCACGGGCAGGTCACCTCCAGCAGCTGCTCGGCGTAGCCGGCCTCGACCAGGCGGCGCAGCGTGGCGTCCGTCGCCAGGCGCTCCATCTCGGCCTGGCGGTACACGGCCAGGGTGTAGTCCATGTCGAAGCCGACGAGCTCGACCTGGTCGAGGCGCAGGCTGCGACAGCAGAAGATGCGTTCCAGGATCGGCGTCATGGACGCCCCGACCTCACGCGAGCCGCACGACGGGCCGCCGCCCACCCCGGACCACCGGCCGACGGGCACCCCGCGCCGCCCGCAGGGCGCGGACCTCGAAGGCCCCGAGCAGGCAGGCGACGACGGCCAGACCACCGAGGGCGGCCACCGGCACCGTGCCCAGGGCCGCCGCCACCGACAACACCGAGAGCAGGGCGATCCGTGCCGGCAGGGCGTTGCCGGCCAGCAGGGCACCGCCGGACGAGCGCCTGGGGACCTCGGTGGGCCTGGTCACAACCCTGTCGTGCTTGGCCACGGCGTGCCCTCCGATCCGGCGGGGCACCGGGGGCGCTGTTCGGGTGCGACGGCGCCATCCGGTACGAGCCGCCAACGTAGCGATGCCCCTCCCGACGATGGTCCCCCCCGGGTACAACTACAGGGGGTGTGGTCCAGGCCCCGTTCATCCGACGGCCCGCACGAGGTCCCCCACCACCACCAGTTCGCGCCGAGGGGGCCAGCGTGCCCCCCGGGGCGACACGACCACGGCCACCTCACCCGGGCGGCGCAGGACGCCGAGCACGAGACCGCCCGCGTCCTCCTTCCCGCCGTCGTCCTCTCCGTCCTCTCCCCAGCCAGCCCCCGCGTCGCCCTCCACGTCGGCCTCGCACCCCTCGACCAGGGCCGCGGCCCGGTCGACGACCTCGTCGAGGGTGTCAGGCACCAGCTCGGGGCCCAGCAACCGGGCCAGGGCCGACCGGTCCACCGTGGGGCCGGCGACGGCCAGCTCGCCCACCAGCTCCCAGTGCAGGGCGGCCTGGCCACCGCGCCGGCGCAACCCGGCGGCCCGGAGGCGACGGACCAGGTCCCGGGCGTCCACCGGCCGGGCACCGAGCTCGAGGGCCCGGATGCGCAGCTCCTCGTCGACGTCGTAGTGGTCGCCCTGGAAGGCGGTGCGACGCAGGCCGAGGCGGGCGGCGAAGTCGTGCAGCTCACCCGTGTCGCGGTCGCTGGCCAGGTGGGCCCAGCGCCGTCCCCGCCACGGCCACGAGGGGGCGTCGACGACGATCACGAGCACCTCCGGGGACCCGCGGACCCCTCCGTCGGGCCACGCCTGGCCCGACGGTAGCGGTGACCGGCCACGCCACCCTCGACCGCAGGCCCGCGAGGTGGGGGTCGGCACCGTACGCTGGCGCCGTGGCGCGTGCCGAGCACGACGTGGTGCTGACCCTTCCCGCCAGTCGGGAGTTCGCGCCCGTGGCCCGCCAGGCCGCCGGCGAGCTGGCCTTCCGCCGCGGTTTCGGACCCGTGGCCACCGACGCCCTGGCCGCGGCGGCCGACGACGCCTTCACCGAGCTCGCCCACCCCGGCGACCGCGTCCGCATCACCTTTGTGGTGGAGACCGCGGTCATCGAGGTCCTGGCCGAGCTGGTCGAACGCCCCGACCACCGCTTCCGCCGCACCGTGGCCCGGGGCTGACCCCCACGGCGACCCCCCACGAGCTGGTGAGCGTCAGCTGCGGCCGCTGTGGCCCCAGCCCGCGATCCCCCGCTCGGAATCCCCGAGGGCGTCGGTGGCCACGAAGCGCACGGCGGCGAAGGGCACGATGACGAGCTGGGCGATGCGATCGCCCCGCTGCACCTCGTAGGCCACGGCGGGATCGGTGTTGACCAACAGGACCTGCAGCTCGCCCCGATAGCCGGCGTCGATGAGGCCGGGGGTGTTCAGGCAGGTCACCCCGTGGTCACGGGCCAGGCCCGACCGGGGCAGCACCAGCCCGCAGAAGCCCCAGGGGATGGCCACGGCCAGGCCCGTGCCCACCACGGCCCGACCACCACCGGGGGCGAGCACGACGGGGGCCACCGCCCGCAGGTCGATGCCGGCGTCACCCTCGCGCGCCGGCGCGGGCAGACCCAGCCCGGCGTCGAGGGCGACCACGGGGAGGTCCACCTCCACGGGGTCGGGCCCGGTCCCGGGGGCGCGCTCAGCGGCCAACGGTCGTGCTCCCGTTGGTGTCGCCGATGCTCCCGACACGGCCAGGGTCCGGCCCGGCGGTAGATTGCCTGCACCCCCGAGTTCGGAGTTCCGCGTGGCGCGTGTCGAATCCCTTCGCAACGTGGCGATCATCGCCCACGTCGATCATGGCAAGACGACCCTGGTCGACGCCATGTTGCAGCAGTCCGGCGCGTTGCGGGCCAAGGACGACAACATCCGCGTGATGGACTCCATGGACCTCGAGCGTGAGCGGGGGATCACCATCTTGGCCAAGAACACCGCCGTTCGCTACGGCGGGGTCAAGATCAACATCGTGGACACCCCGGGCCACGCCGACTTCGGTGGCGAGGTCGAGCGCGGCCTGACCATGGTCGACGGCGTGCTCCTGCTCGTCGACGCGTCCGAGGGCCCCCTGCCCCAGACCCGCTTCGTACTGCGCAAGACCCTCGAGGCCGACCTGCCCGTGGTCGTGGTCATCAACAAGGTCGACCGGCCCGATGCCCGCATCGACGAGGTCATCGACGAGGTCGGGCACCTGTTCCTCGACCTGGCCACCAAGGACCACCAGCTCGACTTCCCCATCGTGTTCGCCTCGGCCCGCAGCGGCTGGGCCACCCTGGCCCAGGGCGAGGTCGGCGAGAACCTGCACCCGCTCATGGACGTCATCCTCGAGCACATCCCCGCTCCGGTGCACGACCCCGACCACCCCTTCCAGGCCCTGGTCACCAACCTCGACGCCTCCCCCTACGTGGGGCGCCTGGCCCTGTGCCGCATCCAGCACGGCTCGGTGAAGAAGGGTCAGACCGTGGCCTGGTGCCGCCTGGACGGGACCATCCAGTCGGTGAAGCTGTCCCAGATGTACGTGACCGAGAACCACGAGCGCCTCGACGCCCTCGAGGCCGGTCCGGGCGAGATCATCGCCGTGGCCGGCATCGAAGAGGTCACCATCGGCGAGACCCTGGCCGACGTGAACGAGCCCGTGGCCCTGCCCCCGGTGACCGTCGACGAGCCCTCGATCGCCATGACCATCGGCATCAACACCGCCCCCCTGTCGGGCCGCAGCGGCTCCAAGCTCACCGCCCGCCTGGTCAAGAACCGCCTCGACCAGGAGATCGTGGGCAACGTCTCCATCCGGGTGCTCAACACCGAGTACCCGGACCGCTGGGAGGTCCAGGGCCGCGGCGAGATGCAGCTCGGCGTGCTGGTCGAGACCATGCGCCGTGAGGGCTTCGAGCTCACCGTGGGCAAGCCCCAGGTGCTGACCCGCGAGATCGACGGCAAGCTCCACGAGCCCGTCGAGCGGGTGTCCGTCGATGCCCCCGACGAGCACGTCGGCACCGTCACCCAGCTGTTGTCCGAGCGCAAGGGCCGCCTGCAGCAGCTGCACGGCCAGGGCTCGGGCTGGGTGCGCATGGAGTGGGTCGTCCCCGCCCGTGGCCTCATCGGCGTGCGCACCCAGTTCCTCACCGAGACCCGGGGCACCGGCGTGCTCCACCACGTCTTCGACGGCTGGGAGCCGTGGGCCGGCGAGATCAAGGCCCGGGCCAGCGGCTCGGTGGTGGCCGACCGGGTCGGCGTGGCCACCGTCTACGCCATCGAGTCCATCCAGGAGCGGGCCTTCCTGTTCGTGGGCCCCGGCATCGAGGTGTACGGCGGCATGATCGTGGGGGCCAACTCCCGGCCCGACGACATGGACGTCAACATCTGCCGGGAGAAGAAGGTCACCAACATCCGGGCGTCCTCGGCCGACGAGTTCGTCAAGATCGTCCCGCCCCGGATCCTCGGCCTGGACCAGGCCCTCGAATACATCGCCGACGACGAGTGCGTCGAGGTGACCCCGGCAGCGGTGCGCATCCGCAAGGTCGAGCTCGACCCCAACCTGCGGGCCCGGGCCAAGAAGGCCATCAAGAGCGGCAAGGCCTGATCGACTCCAGCAAGATCACCCTCGGGGGGCTCACCACCCCCCGGGGTGGTGCTGACCGGTGGGGCGGTACTGACAGGTGGGGCAGATAGCCTTCGTCTCCGTGACCTCGCTCCTGGCCGTGGGTGGAATGCTCGACCCCGAACACCTCCTCGCCACCTTCGGCACCATCGGCCTGATCCTGGTCATCTTCGCCGAGACCGGGCTGCTGGTGGGCTTCTTCCTCCCCGGTGACTCCCTGCTCTTCACCGCTGGGCTCCTCGCCTCCCAGGGCAAGATGAACCTGGCCGTGGTGCTGCTGGGGTGCTTCGCCGCCGCGGTGATCGGCGACCAGGTCGGGTTCCTGTTCGGGCGCAAGGTCGGCCCCGCCCTCTTCCGCCGCCCCGACTCCCGCCTCTTCAAGCAGGACCACGTCGTGCGGGCCCAGGAGTTCTTCGACCGCCACGGCCCCAAGACCATCGTGCTCGCCCGCTTCGTGCCCGTCGTGCGCACGTTCACGCCGGTGCTGGCCGGGGTGGGCAACATGCACTACCGCACCTTCATCACCTACAACGTGGTCGGCGCCCTCATCTGGGCCGTGGGCGTGACCCTCGTCGGCTACGCCCTGGGCACGGTCATCCCCAGCATCGACCGCTACCTGCTGCCCGCCATCGGCGTGATCATCCTGCTGTCGCTCATCCCCGTGGCCATAGAGGCCCGCAAGGGCCGACGCACCCCGGCGGTCGAGCCCAAGGCCTGACGGTCCCTCTTCGGAGGACCGGTCACCCCTGGCGTCGGCCACCGGCCACCTAGGGTGGCGCCGTGCTGGCCTGGATGGATCTCGAGATGACGGGGCTCGACCCCACGACCGACGTGATCGTGGAGATCGCGACCCTCATCACCGACGACGACCTGCGCATCGTGGCCGAGGGACCGGACCTGGTGATCCACCAGCCCGGCGAGCGGCTGGCCACCATGGACGACGTGGTCGTCGAGATGCACACCAAGAGCGGACTGCTCGACCGCATCGCCGCGTCGACGGTGACGCTGGAGGAAGCAGGGGCGGCCACCCTCGAGTTCCTGGCCGCCCACATCGACGAGGCCCGCACCGTGCCCCTGTGCGGCAACTCCATCGGCACCGACCGACGCTTCCTGGCCGCCTACCTGCCCGCCATCGAGCAGTTCCTGCACTACCGCTCCGTGGACGTCTCCACCATCAAGGAACTGGCCCGGCGCTGGTACCCCGACGTGCTCGCCCAGGCGCCGGAGAAGTCCTCCACCCACAGGGCCCTCGACGACATCCGCGAGAGCATCGACGAGCTGCGCTGGTACCGGACCCACCTCTTCGTCCCCGTGGCCGGTGTCCCCGACTGACACCCCGTCACCCGGGGCGTGACGGGAAGCACACCTTCGGAGCTGCACTTGACGAGCGCGTCAATTAGAGTTCCGCCATGGTCGAGGTACGCCAGGAGAAGCAGCCCGCCTCCGATGAGATCGTCGAGGTGGCGCCCGGTGTGCTCCGCCTGCAGTTGACGATCAACATGCCCGGGCTCGGCCACGTGAACTGCTACGCCCTCGAGGACGAGCGCGGCTTCGCCCTCGTCGACCCGGGCCTGCCCGGCGCGGCGGCGTGGAAGGAGCTCACCCGCAAGCTGGGCACCGCAGGCATCCCCGTGGCCAAGGTCCACACGGTGATCATCAGCCACTCGCACCCCGACCACTTCGGGGCGTGCGAGCACCTGCGGGCCACGAGCGGCGCCGAGGTCGTCACCCACGAGGACTTCAAGACCTTCTGGGACCCCGACGAGGAGGACGACGAGCACAAGGAGCTGGCCGACCCCCGGGACCTCGCCCCCTGGGCCGCGGCCCGCGAGCGCTTCGCCAAGATCACCCAGAAGGTCGTCGTGGGCAGCAACGCCGCCCGCTGGGACCGGCCCACCCCCTGGGGCGGGCCCCACCCCCGCCCCGACCGCAAGACCCGCATGCGCTACCGCCTCAACGGGGTCCTGCACTCCAAGCACTTCCAGCCCCCCCGCCCCTCGAAGCGGGTGGTCGACGGCCAGGTCCTTCCCCTGGGCGGGCGTGGGTGGGTGGCCCTGCACACCCCCGGGCACACGGTCGACCACCTGTGCCTGCTCGACCCGGCCTCGGGCATCCTCATCTCCGGCGACCACGTGCTGCCCACCATCACCCCCCACATCTCGGGGCTGGTGCGGGCCGACGACCCCCTGGCGCTGTACCTGGACTCCCTCGAGCGCACCCTCGAGCTCGAGGGCGTGACCACGGTCCTGCCCGCCCACGGCTACCCCTTCGACGACCTGCGGGGTCGGGTGAAGTCGATCCACGAGCACCACCTCGAGCGCCTCGACATCCTGCGGGCCGCCGCACCCGACCTGGGCGAGGCCAGCGTGGCCACCTTCTCCGAGCGGCTGTTCAAGCCCCGCTCGTGGGGGCCCATGGCCGACAGCGAGACCTACGCCCACCTCGAGCACCTGCGTCTGATGGGCCACGCCCGTCGACGCAAGGTCGAAGGCGAGCTGCGCTACGAGGTCGAGGCCGACAGCGCCGTGACCCAGGCCGTGGCCGCCACCGACATCTGACCGTCGACGTCGTCGAGCACCCACAGCCGAAGCCCGTCAGGGTCGCCCACCGACCCGTGCACGACCACCGACGCGGTGGCGCCGGGGGCCAGGGCCTGGCGGTGCTCGACCTCGGCGCGCACGGCACCGGGAGCATCGGCCAGGTGCTCTTCGAGCGCTTGCCAGTAGACGGCGTTGTTGACGTGATCGGCCACATCGAGGTCGGCCCGGCGTAGGGGGAAGGCCACGGCGCCGACGTCCGCCCCGGCCGGCGGCTCGGGGTGGCTCAGGCGGGGACTGACCGTGCGCCCCGCCGCGGTGGCCGCGTAGACCTCGTGGAAGGCGGGCGGCAGCCGGGTGGGACGACCCCGACCGTCGAGCAGCACCCACAGCGCGGTGGCTTCGGCGCTCGCCCCCCGGTCCCCCACCAGCGTGGTGCGGCGCTCGGCCCAACGTGGTCCGGTGCCGGTGCACGCCGTGGACAGCTCCACGCGTTCGCGCAGCAGGGGACGGCGGTGGACCTCGACCACGGTGCGGCGCAGCACCCACGACAACGAGGTGTCGAGGCCGGCATCGATGGCGTCGTCGTCGGCCACGTCCTGCAGGTAGCGGGCCAGGGCATCGAGGCGCAGGCGCCCGTCCGGCGCGGTGTCTCCCAGCCGCACCCGCCACCGCGAACTGAAGCGCCGCCCCTGTGTGGGGAAGGGGACGAGGTCGGGAGCGTTCGGCACCGGCCCGAAGGTACCTGCGCAGATTCGATGTTTAATCGGTTGACGGGTGGGGGGGTGGACGTGGTTTCCTGAACGAGTTCGTTCCGGAGGCCCTCGGGGTCCTCGGCGGCCCCGACACGAGAGGATGCGGTTGATGCTCAGCCTGCGCGACGCCAAGCGACTGGATGGCCACACGGCCTCCGGCGCGCGCGCCGCCCAGGCGGCCTCCGCCGGAACCTGCGTGCGCCACCACCTCATCAACGCCTACGGCACCTGGTCCTTCGGGACCATGGCCCATGGCCAGCGGCTCGAGGAGGCCCCCACCTAGCGACACGCTCGCTGAGTGCAGGGATCTCTCCGAAGGCCGCCGGGAAACCGGCGGCCTTCTGCGTTCCCCAGAAACCACACAAGCCAGAGCACACCCCCAGACCCACCTGAGAGCCACGGAGCAGACATGACCAACGCAACCGACACCCGCCCCTTCGCCGCTGCGGTCGTGCCGGCTCCTGTGACCACCCAGGACCTCTTCGCCCGCGGTGATTGGTGGGACCAAGCCTCGTGCAAGGACCCACAAGGGAGGTCAGCGGACCTCTTCTTCTCGGATGAGCTGCACGACATCGCCACCGCCAAGCGCATCTGCGCCACCTGCCCGGTGCTGGTGCCCTGCCTCGAGGGTGCCATCGACCGCCAGGAGCCATGGGGGGTGTGGGGTGGCCAGCTGTTCCTGAACGGCCGCATCCTGGCCAACAAGCGGCGTCGGGGTCGGCCTCCCAAGGTCGCCCGGCCCGAGGACCAGCTGCCCGAGATCCCCCTGCCCGCGCACCTCGCCCACGTCGAGATCCTGCGCACCGCGTAGCGACAGCCACGGCCAGCCAACACGGGACGGCCACCGACACCACAGGCCGGAGCGACGTCTCAGCGAGCTCCGGCCCGGCGGTGGGCGACCCGTGCACGACCGGCTGTGACCACGGGCAGCCACGACGGGGGGCGGCGCGCCTCTGGTCGCGGTGGCCGGCTTCGCTACCGTCTGGGTAGCGGAGAGGACCACCATGACCAGACTGCGCGCCACCCTCGTTGCGTCCACGATCCTCCTCGGCGCGGTCCTCCCCGTCGCCTGCACCAGCTCCGATGACGACGGGGCCACCACCAGCGCCACCCTTGCGGCCTCCGCCCCCGACGGCACGGTCGGCCAGGTCGCCTTCGAGCACTTCGACGGCAGCGACGGCACCTTCGCCGAGTTCGCCGGCAAGCCCACCATCGTCAACTTCTTCGCTGCCTGGTGCACACCGTGCGTGCGCGAGCTGCCCGCCGTCGAGCAGGTCCACCAGACCCTCGGTGACCAGGTCAACGTGGTCGGGGTCAGCGTCAACGAGCGGGCCGAGGATGCCCTGGACCTGATGGCGAGGACCGGTGTCACCTTCACGGTGGTGCGCGACCCGAACCTCACCGCGGTGGCCGCCCTGGGAGGGGTGGGCATGCCCACCACCGCCCTGCTCGACGCCACGGGCAAGGTGGTCGACGTGCGCACGGGCACCTACGAGGCCGATGAGCTCGAGGCCGAGGTGCGTGAGAAGCTGCTGTCATGAGCGGTGCTGCGGTGGCGCGGGCGCAGGGGTCCGCCCGTGCGTGACGCCCTGACGTTCGCCTTCGCAGCGGGCATGGTGGCCGCGTTCAACCCCTGCGGCTTCGCCATGTTGCCCGCCTACCTGTCCTTCTTCCTCGGCCTCGAGGAGGAGCCCGGTGACTCGTTGGACGGCGCCGTCGGCCGGGCACTGCGGGTGTCCCTGGCCATGACCGCAGGTTTCGTGGCCGTCTTCGGCGTCATGGGCCTGGTGTTGACCCAGGTGTCCATGGCCATCCAGCAGCACCTCAAGTGGCTGACGCTGGCCATCGGCCTGGGCCTGATCGTGCTCGGCGTGGCCACGCTGGTCGGCCGGGCCCCCCAGCTGCGCCTGCCCAAGCTCCAGCGGGGCGGGCGTGACCGCAGCACCCGGTCCATGGCCCTGTTCGGCGCCTCGTACGCCACCGCCTCCCTCACCTGCACCATCGCCCCCTTCCTGGCGGCGACGAGCACGACCATCCGCAACCACGGGACGGTGGCCGGGGTGGCCACGTTCGTGGCCTACGGGTTGGGCATGGGCGTGCTCATCAGCGCCCTGACCCTGGCCGTGGCCCTGGCCCGGGGATCCCTGGTGGCCGGCTTCCGCCAGCTCGTGCGCTGGGTGCCCCTGGTCTCGGGGCTCATGTTGGTGGCCTCGGGCGCGTACATCGCCTGGTACGGGCTCTACGAGGTGCGCCAGGGCCGGGACGCCTCCACCCGGGACGGGCTCGTCGACCGGGGCTTCGCCCTCAGCGCCGACCTGCAGACGTGGATCAGCGACCTGGGGCCGCTGCGGGTGGGCTCGGTGCTGGCCGTGGTCGTGGTCGTGGCCGCACTGGCCACCGCCGCCCGTCGGGCCCAGCGGCGCTCGTCGGTCCGGCGGGCCCGGGCGGGCACCGCGGCGTGAGCGGCCGCGGGAGCGGTGGGGGGAGCGGGGCCTTCGCCCACCTGCTCTCCCACCCCGGCGTGCGCGAGCAGCTCGAGCTGCGCACCCGCTTCGGGTTCATGGCCTTCCACGGCGGCTCCCTCGAACGGCACACCGACGAGATCGCCGCCGCCGCGGCCGCGGCCAGCGGGGCCTCGTACTACGGGGTCGTGCAGCCCCCCGAGTTCCGCTGGCACATCCCCTCCAGCCAGGTCGACCCCGCCCAGTCCCCCGCCCTGGCCGCCTTCCTCGACCACGTCGAGGTGGCCGTGGCCATCCACGGCTTTGGCCGCCAGGGCCTGTTCACCACCATCCTGCTGGGGGGGCGCAACCGACCCCTGGCGGCCGCCCTGGGCTCGACCCTGCGTCGGCGCCTGGGCCACTACCGGGTCATCGACGAGCTGAGCGAGCTCCCCGCCGACCTGCGGGGGGTGCACGGTGACAACCCGGTCAACCGCCCCGCGGCCGGTGGTGTGCAGGTGGAACTGCCGCCCCGGGTCCGGGGCATGGGCCCGTTCTGGCAGGGCACGGGTCGGACCAACCCCCACACCGAGGCCCTGGTCGCGGCCCTGGCCGAGGTGGCCATGACGTGGACGGCGGCCGCCCCCGGGTCGGGCTCCCGGGCGGAGGAGCAGCCGGGCTAGGTTCCGGCCCATGGAGCTCTGCGTCTTCACCGAACCCCAGCAGGGGGCCACCTACGACGACCTGGCCGCCATGGCCCGCCTGGTCGAGGAGCTGGGCTTCGACGGCTTCTTCCGTTCGGACCACTACCTGAAGATGGGTGGGGTCAGCGGCCAGCCCGGACCCACCGACGCCTGGGTCACGCTCGGGGCCCTGGCCCGGGACACGAGCCGGGTGCGGCTGGGCACGCTCGTCACCTCGGCCACCTTCCGCAACCCCGGTCCCCTGGCCATCTCCGTGGCCCAGGTCGACGAGATGAGCGGGGGTCGGGTCGAGTTCGGCATCGGCGCCGGTTGGTACGAGCAGGAGCACACGTCCTACGGCCTGCGCTTCCCCGGCCTCAAGGAGCGCTTCGACATCCTCGAGGAGCAGCTCGAGATCATCACCGGCCTGTGGCGCACCCCCGACGACGAGACGTTCTCGTTCGCCGGCCAGCACTACCAGGTGGCCGACTCCCCCGCCCTGCCCAAGCCCACCCAGCGGCCCACCCCGCCCATCATCATCGGCGGCGGGGGCAAGAAGCGCACCGCGGATCTGACCGCCCGCTTCGCCACCGAGTTCAACCGGGCCTTCGTGTCCCTGAAGACGTTCGTGGCCGACTGCGACCACGTGCGCCAGACCTGCACCGACCAGGGTCGCGACCCCGCCTCGCTGAAGTACTCGGCCGCCCTGGTGGTGTGCTGCGGCGAGGACGAGGCCACCTTCGCCCGTCGAGCCGCGGCCATCGGCCGCGAACCCGACGAGATCCGCCGCCACGGAGCCGCCGGCCTGCCCGGCGAGGTCGTCGACAAGGTGCGCAGCTACATCGACGCCGGCGCCGAGCGCATCTACCTGCAGGTCCTGGACCTCCACGACCACGACCACGTGCGCCTGATCGCGTCGGAGGTCGCCCCTGCCCTGGTGTGACCGCCGCTTGTCAGACCGTCACGGGGCCAGGCGCTGGCGCTGCCAGCCGCCGTCGGGGGCGGGGGTGTAGACGACGCGATCGTGCATCCGGCTCTCCCGGCCCTGCCAGAACTCGACCCGTTCGGGAGCCAGGCGGAAGCCGCCCCAGTGGGGTGGGCGGGGCACGGGACCGCCGGCGTAGCGAGCCTCGGCGGCGGCGTAGGCGGCATCGAGCTCGTCCCTGTCCCCGAGGGGTTCGCTCTGCGGCGAGGCCCACGCCCCCAGCTGGCTGCCCCGGGGACGGCGGGCGAAGTAGTCGTCGCTCTGGGCATCGCTGGTCCGCGCCACCGGTCCCTCGGCCACCACCTGGCGGCCCAGGGGGCTCCAGGCCATGACCAGGCTGGCCCAGGGGTTGACGGCCAGCTGGGTCGCCTTGCGGCTGTGGTGGTTGGTGAAGAACAGGAAGCCGTCGGGTCCCACCCCCTTGACCAGCACGTGGCGCGACGAGGGCCTCCCGTCCGCCCCCGCCGTGGACAGGACGGCGGCGTTGAGCTCGAGCAGGGCGACCGCCGCGGACACCTCGAGGAACCAGCGCTCGAACTGCACGAAGGGGTCCTCGGCGGCATCGGCAGGGTCGAAGGGGGCCGCCTGGTAGGTCCGCCGCAGCTGGGAGAGGTCCATCCTCGACAAACGGTACCCGCGGCCCGTCCGGCCCCAAGCGCCACCGCCCTGTCGACCCCGGGGGTCCAACCGGACGCATGCGCCTACCGCACAGGTGGGCGGCGGCGTTCGGTTGGCCGGGGACCTCGTCCCTGCCCTCGAGGCCGCGCCCTGGATGAGCGGACCCGGGCGGCCCGGCAGGGCGCGGTGACCCGGCGGTCAGAACCCGGGCAGACCCAGCTGCACGACCTCGGGTGCGGGGGACGGCGCGCTGGCCCGGGCCGTGTCCTGCCACTCGGCCCAGCGGTTGCCCCAGGCCAGGCCGCGCTCGGCGGCCAGGCGCCGGACGTGGGCGACAGGGTCGCCCCCGTCGACGGTCCGGTGACCCCGACCCACCTGGAGCTCGGGGTGGCGGGCCAGGGTGCGCTGGTAGTGGTCACGGACCACACCGCCCAGGCGCAGGCTGACGGCGCTGACCGTGGTCACCCGGGCCTCGGCCAGGGCGTCGAGCAGCCGGGCCACGTCGTCGAGGGCGCCGGGCAGGGCCGGTTGCAGGGGGGCCACCAGCACCCCGCAGTCGATGCCGGCCTCGCGTAGCCGGGCCACGGCCCGCACCCGCAGCCACGGCGCCGGCGTGCCCGGCTCGGTGGCCCGCCACACGGCCTCGTCCAGGCTGCCGATGGACAGGTCCACCCACACCCGGCCCTGGGCACTGCCCGCCACCAGCAGGTCGAGGTCCCGCAGGACCAGGGTCGACTTGGTCAGCACCGAGAACGGGGTGCGGGCCTCGATCAGGGCGCCGAGGACGCCCCGGGTCAACCGGTAGCGCCCTTCGGCGGGCTGGTAGGGGTCGGTGTTGGTGCCCATGGAGACGTGCTGGCGGTCCCACCGCCTGGGTGCCAGCTCGCGCCGCAGCACGTCGACGGCGTTGACCTTGACCACGATGTCGTGATCGAAGCCTTCGCCGGTGTCGAGGCCCAGGTGGTCATGCGTGGGGCGGGCGAAGCAGTAGGTGCAGGCGTGGCTGCAGCCCCGGTACACGTTGACCGTCCACGGGAAGGGCACCCGGGCGCCCGCCGGCACCTTGTTGAGCACGGTGCGGGCCCGGACCTCGTGGAAGCGCAAGCCGGCGTAGGCGCCGCGGCCGAGGACGGGCCCGTCGGGTGGGAACCAGCCCTCGTCCCCACCGGACAGCCCCGACCACCGGAACGAGCCTGCCGCCTCGTCGTCGGGACCGGTGCCGGCCGTCCCCTCGACCACATCGGCAGGTCCGTCCACGAGGCCACCCTAGACGAACACCTGTTCGATGTCGAGGGGGCTATCCGACGACCGGCGGCCGTCGGCTCAGCGGCTGGGACCGGGGCTGAGCACCTCGCGCCCGCCGACGTAGGGGCGCAGCACCGGGGGGACCTCGATCTGGCCGTCGGGCCGTCGCCAGGTCTCCACCAGGGCGGCCCACACCCGGGGCACGGCCAGAGCCGAGCCGTTGAGGGTGTGCACGACCTCGGCGCCCTTGCGGTCCCTGGGCCGGTAGCGCACGTTGGCCCGCCGGGCCTGGTAGTCGCTGAACCACGACACCGAGGACACCTCGAGCCATCGGTCCACCCCGGGGGCGTAGACCTCGATGTCGAAGGTGCGGGCCGACGAGTTGCCCAGGTCACCGGTGCACAGGTCGAGGATGCGGTAGGCCAGGCCCAGGTCGCGGATGAGGCCCTCGGCCCGGGACAGCAGCTCGGCGTGGACGTCGGCGGCCTGCTCGGGTGTGCAGTAGGCCAGGATCTCGACCTTGTCGAACTCGTGCACCCGCAGCAGGCCCCTCGTGTCGCGGCCCGCCGAGCCCGCCTCACGCCGGAAGCACGACGTGTAGGCCATCAGCCGCAGGGGCAGCTCGTCCTCGGCCAGCACATCGTCGCGACCCAACGAGGTCAGCGGTACCTCGGCCGTGGGGATGGCCCACAGGTCGTCGCGCTCGAGGTGGTAGGCCTCGTCGACGAACTTGGGCAGGTGCCCGGTCGAGATCATGGTCTGGGTGGTGACCAGGGTGGGGGGCCGGATCTCCTCGAAGGCGTCGCTGTTGCGGTCGAGCGCCAGGTTGACGAGCGCCCGCACCAGCAGGGCCCCCGCCCCCCGGTACATGACGAACATCGAGCCCGACAGCTTGGCTCCCCGCTCGAGGTCGAGGATGCCCAGCTCGGTGCCGATGTCCCAGTGCGGCACCCGTTGGTGCTCGGCGTAGGACGTGGGGTCGAAGCGCTCGACCCGGGCCACCACGTTGTCCTCTTCGCCGGCCCCGTCGGGGGCGTCGAGCGAGGGCAGGTTGGGCAGGACCAGCAGCTCGGCCCGCAGCTCGTCGGCCAGCCGGTCGGCCTCGGCTGTCAGCTCACGCTCGCTGTCGCCCAGGGCCCGGCTCTCGTCGGCTGCGGCCTCCGCCGCGGTGGCGTCGCCCGAGCGGCGGGCCTGACCCACCATCGTGGACAGCTCCTTGACCCGGCTGCGCACCTCGTCACGCCGCGCCGCCACCTGGCGCTGGGACGCATCGAGCTCGAGGATGCGGTCGATGGGGGCCAGGTCGATGCCCCGACGGGCCAGCTGGGCCCGCACCTCGTCCGGCTCGGCCCGCAGGCGACGCACGTCGATCATGGGCGAGCACGCTACCCGGCCCATGCCGAGGTCCCGAACGGGTTGCGGGCGGGCGGCCAACGGGCTCGGTGGGTGGGGTCTCCGGGGCCCGGCCACCGCCTACGCTCGGCGCCGATGCCTGCCATCGAGGTCGAGGACCTCACCGTCCGCTTCGGCGACCTGGTGGCCGTGGACGGGGTGTCGTTCACGGCCGATGCCGGCGAGGTCGTGGCCCTGCTGGGCCCCAACGGCGCCGGCAAGACGACCACCGTGCGCACCCTGGAGGGCTACCAGCGCCCCGACGGGGGCCGGGTGCGGGTGCTGGGCCTCGACCCGGTGTCCCAACGCGCCGCCCTGCTCCCCCGCCTGGGGGCCATGCCCCAGTCCAGCCGCCTGTACACCGCCATCCGCCCCCTCGAGGCCGTGCGCCTGTTCGCCAGCTACTACCCCTCGGCCGAGGACCCCGCCGCCCTGCTGGAGCGGGTGGGGCTGGGGGAACGGGCCCGCACCCCGTGGCGCAAGCTGTCGGGGGGTGAGCAGCAGCGCCTGAGCCTGGCCCTGGCCCTGGTGGCCCGGCCCGAGGTAGCCCTGCTCGACGAGCCCACCGCCGGCGTCGACGTCGAGGGCCGCCGCCTCATCCGGGCCCTGGTGGCCGAGTTGCGCGACCGCGACGTGTGCGTGCTGGTGACCACCCACGAGCTCGACGAGGTCGAGCGCATGGCCGACAGGGTGGTGATCGTGGACCGGGGCCAACTGGTGGCGGCGGGCCGTCCCGACGAGCTGGCGGCCCAGGCCGGACCGGCCCAGCTGCGCTTCGCCGCCGCGGCCGGGCTGGACGTGTCCGAGCTGGCCGTGGTGCTCGGCGGCCCGGTGCGCGAGGAGCGGGCCGGGGACTACGTGGCCGACGTCGACCCCACCCCGGTCACGGTGGCGGCGCTGACCACGTGGCTGGCCCAGCGGAACCTGGCCCTCGGCGACCTGCGGGCCGGCCGCCAACGGCTGGAGGACGTGTTCCTGCGCCTGACCGGGGACGGGCGGGCCACCAACCTGAGCGAGGAGCGACCGTGAGCGCCTACGTGGCCCAGGCCCGCACCGAGCTGGTGCTGTCGCTGCGCCAGGGCGAGCAGCTGCTGGTGTCCCTGGGCATCCCCTTGCTGGTGCTGGTCTTCTTCTCCTGGGTGGACATCCTGCCCACCGGCACGGATGACCCCATCGATGCCCTGGCCCCCGCCGTGCTCGCCCTGGCCGTCATGTCCACGGCCCTGGTGTCCCTGGGCATCGCCACCGGCTTCGAGCGCCACTACGGGGTGCTCGAGCGCCTGGGCCTCACCCCCCTGGGCCGACCCCGGCTGTTGGCGGCCAAGGTGACCGTGATACTGGCCGTCGAGGCCGCTCAGGTCGTCGTGCTGGTGGCCGTGGCCGTGGCCCTGGGCTGGACAGCCGACATCGAGCCCCTGCCCTTCGTGGCTGCCCTGCTGATGGGCACCGCGGCGTTCGCCGGCCTGGGCATGCTGCTGGCGGGGACGCTGTCGGGCCCGGCCAACCTGGCCGCCACCAACGCCCTGTACCTGGTGCTGCTGCTCTTCGGGGGCATCGCCGTGCCTGCGTCCGAGCTGCCCGGCGCCGGTCGTGCGCTGGCCGAGGTGTTGCCCTCGGCCGCCCTGGCCGAGCTGCTGGGTTGGGCCGCGGGCGCCCTGGCCCCTCCCGGAGCGCTGGCGTGGATCGTGCTCGGTGCCTGGGCGGTGGCCATGCCCACCGCCGCCGCCCTCACGTTCCGGTGGGAGCCCCGCTAGGACCAGGGCCCACATCGGGCACCCGGGGCCCGTCGTCGGCGCCGGGCCGGACGGCGTGCCCGTTTCCGGAGCCGTTGCTGGCCCCGTTGGCCAGCGTGCCCTCGGTGGCCGGTGGAACCCGGTCGAACTCCTCCTGGACGTGCTGCCAGGTGAGGACCTCACGTTCGGACACGAAGCGACCATCGCGCTCGGCCGCTTCGTGGCGAGCGGCCCAGCGGAAGAAGAGGATGGTGATGAGGCACCACAGGTAGGTGCCCCCGCCCAGCTTCATGAACACCCCGGCGGCCTGCTGGTCCGAGGTCACGCTGATGCCCCACATCCGATAGGGGCTGTCGTAGACCTTGTAGACGGCGCCCTCGGCGAAGATGAGCCAGGCCCCGGGCACGGTGGGGATCACCGACATGAGGAACAGGTAGATCATCTGGCCGGGCAGGGACATGCGCCGCTCGGGCAGGGGACCGCAGACCGGCATCCACATGGCGAAGGCCAGGAGCACGATCACCGCGTGCACGGTGTAGTGGAAGGGCCCGCTCTCGACCGACGTGTTGACGATCAACTTCCAGTGGATGAGGGCGGTGACGAGGTTGAAGGACAGGCCGGCCACCACGGGCCGGCACAGCTGGCTCAGGAACCGACCGACCTTGCCCTCGCCCAGGATGAGCCGGGCCAGCCACGTGGGGGTGGCGAAGAGGAACAGCGGCGGCATCACCAGGGTGATCAGCAGATGCTGCAGCATGTGGACGGAGTACAGGTACTCCTCGCCGATGTCGTGCATCGGCCAGTCGGTGGCCGCCCACAGCACGACGACACCGGCGACGAAGAAGCCCTTCTGGCGCCGGGTGATGCCCTCGCCGCCGTTGGCCACCACCTTGGGGGCGATCACCCGGGTCACGTAGAAACCGAGCCCGATCACCGCAGCCAGCAGGAACCACACCTCAGGGTGGGGCTGCCAACGCCACGGATGGTCGTAACCCACCAGGCCGAGGAGCATGAAGCTCTCTCCGTTCGCGGGGGAGGTGAAGGGCCGTCAGGCCCAGTCGCCGAAGAACCGGAAGGTCATCAGCGCGATCAGGTACACGCTGAGCGCCAGGATGATGCCGGCCGTGAAGGCCCGACGCAGGACCTTCTGGTCGAACTTCAGGTGCATGAAGTACGCGGCGATCAGGTAGAACTTGACCACCATCAGCACGATCAGGGCGGGCATGAGCACCCGGCCCCAGTCGAGCACGCTGTGGAAGTAGCTGAACACCTCGACGGCTGTGAGCGCGGCCAGGATCAGCGCCACCCGGACGTAGACCCAGTCCGACGGGTGGGCCGGGTGCTCCTCGTGAGCCTCAGGCTCGGCGTGCTCGGTCGACGTGGCGTCAGTGGCGCTCATCGCAGCTTCCTCATCGGGATCACGGGATCAGGTAGACGACGGCGAAGATCACGACCCACACGATGTCCACGAAGTGCCAGTACAGACCGATGATCTCTACCCGCTCGGCGCTCTCCTTGGGCAGGCGGCCCTTGAGCGAGAGCAGGAAGAGCGTCATCAGCATGATGATGCCGACGGTGACGTGGACGCCGTGGAAGCCGGTCAACGTGTAGAAGGCCGAGCTGAAGAGGTTCGTCGTGTAGAAGGCGGTGAACTCGTAGATCTGCCCGGCGATGAACAGCGATCCCAGCGTGGCCGTGGCCAGCAGCCACACCCGGGTGCGGCGCTGGTCGTCGCGATGGAGGGCCGACAGGGCCAGCACCATGGTCAGCGAGCTCATGAGCAGGACGAACGAACTGACCGAGGTGAAGGGGATGTCGAAGATCTGCGCCCCGAGCTCGTTGGCCTCGACGCCGGCGAAGCCGGGGGACTGGGGCAGCTTCTGCTTGTACAGCAGGAACGTCGAGATCAGGCCGCCGAAGAGCAGGCAGTCCGAGGCCAGGTAGAGCCACATGGCCAGCTTCTCGTTGGAGATGCCGGTGGTGGTGGCGTGCCCAGTGGGGCCGTGCTCCTCGTGTGGAGCGCTACCACCGGCGACGAGGACGGTCTCAGCCAACGGGGGCCTCCTCATGCGTGGGGGCGGTCTCGACGTTGGCCGCACCGGTGGTGTGACCGTCACCGCTGCCGTAGCTGTCGCGGCCGTGGGGCTTGTCAGGATCGTCGGGCGACTCGAAGACCCAGCCGAAGATGGCCCACAACAGCAGGATGGCGCCGGGGATGCCGATCCAGATGTTCTTGAAGATGACCCCGTAGCCGATGACGCAGAGCGAGATGGCCAGCAACATGGGGAAGTAGGACGGCGACGGCAGGTGGACGTCGGTGGCGTCGCCCTTCTGCACCACGTCCTCGGTGGCGTGGATGCGCACGGCGCGGCCCTCTTCGTCCTCACCGTACTTGCGGTGCCAGAACTCGTCCTGGGCGTGCACGACAGGGACCTCGTCGAAGTTGTGCTCGGGGGTGGGCGAAGGGATCATCCACTCGAGGCTGCGGGCGTCCCAGGGGTCGGCACCCGGGCTGGGCCGACCGGCCTTCTTCCACTTCCGGTAGCTGTAGAAGACGTTGTGCAGGAAGACCACCACGCTGGCGGCGATGGTGAAGGCGCCGATGGTGGCCACCAGGTTCCAGAAGGTGAACCCGTCCGTGGACTGGTAGGTGGCGATCCGGCGGGACATGCCCTGGAGGCCCAACCAGTGCATGGGGGCGAAGGTCAGGTTGAACCCGATGAGGGTCAACCAGAAGTGCACCTTGCCCAGCCGCTCGTTGAGCAGGTACCCGAAGGCCTTCGGCCACCAGAAGTACGTGCCCGAGTAGAGCCCCAGGAGGGCACCACCGAAGAGGACGTAGTGGAAGTGGGCGACGATGTAGTAAGTGTCCGTCTGCTGGGTGTCGGCCGGTGACACGGCGTGGGTCACGCCCGACAGACCACCGATGGTGAACATGGCCACGAGGCCGATGGCGAAGAGCATCGATGTGGTGAAGCGCAGGGTGCCTCCCCACATCGTGGCCATCCAGTTGAGGATCTTCACACCGGTGGGTACGGCGATGAACATCGTCGACAGCGAGAACGCCGCCACCGAGATGGGGCCGAGGCCCGAGGCGAACATGTGGTGGGCCCACACGCCCCAGCCCATGAAGCCGATGGCCACACCCGAGAAGACCATGAACGGGTAGCCGTAGATCGGCTTGCGGGAGAAGACGGGGATGACCTCGGAGACGATCCCGAACGAGGGCAGGATCATGATGTACACCTCGGGATGCCCGAAGATCCAGAAGAGGTGCTGCCACAACAGGGGGTCGGCGCCCATCTCCACGTTGAAGAAGTTGGCGTCGAACATGCGGTCGAACATCAGCAGGAAAAGCGCCACGGAGATGACGGGCATGGCGAACAGCAGCAGGAACTGCGTCACCAGCGTCATCCACGTGAACACCGGCATGCGGAACAGGCTCATCCCCGGCGCCCGCATGTTGAGCACGGTCACGATCAGGTTGATGGCACCGATGAGGGAGGCGATGCCGATGATCTGCAGGCCCACGGCATAGAAGTCGATGCCGTGGTGGGGCGAGAAGACCAGCCCACTGTTGGGGGCGTAGTTGAACCAGCCGCCGTCGGCGCCCCCCCCCAGGAACCACGAGGTGTTGAGGAAGATGCCGCCGAAGAGCCAGATCCACAGGCTCAGGGCGTTGAGCCGGGGGAAGGCGACGTCCCTGGCTCCCACCTGCAAGGGCAGCAGGTAGTTGGCGAAGGCCGATGCCAGGGGCATGACGACGAGGAAGACCATCGTCAGGCCGTGCATGGTGAAGACCTGGTTGTAGACCGCCGCGCTGAGCACCTTGCCGTCGGGCTGGGCCAGCTGTAGGCGGATCAGCAGGGCCTCGATGCCTCCCACCAGGAAGAAGAAGAAGGCCCCGGCCCCGTACATGATGCCGATCTTCTTGTGATCGACGGTACTGACCCATGATCGCCAGCCGGTCGACGTCCTCGGCCGCGCCAGCACGCCCAGTCGGGCGAGGCTGCCCCCGCCGCCACCGGCACCCGCCGGTAGGGCGAGGGGTTCGCGCTCAACAATCGCCATGGTGTTCCTCAGGTCCGGTCATCGCAGAGACGGTTCCATCGGTCGTTCGATCGGGCGTCAGGGTCATCTTCAGCCAGCCCAGGGACGTCATCGGGGACGACGTCACTTGAGGGTGACGAGGTAGGCGGCCAGGTCGTCGAGCTGATCCTCGGTCAGGGGGAGCTTGGGCATGCCCCGCCCGTACGTCGAGAACTGGTTGGCGTTCGGGGCCATGGGCTTGTACTGCTCGGGATCGCGGATCCAGCCCTTGATCTCGTTGACGTCGGGGATCTTCTCCCCGTCCTCGCCCACGATGGGCTCGCCGTCCGAGTCGACCTGATAGAGGTCGTAGAGCCCACCGATGAAGCGTTGTCTGCTCATGAGGTGGGTCAGGTTGGGGGCGTTGCCCGAGACCTGGGTCGCTCCCTCCCACCCTGCGGCCACGCCCTTGTAGCAGTCGCTGTCCGGGTCGAACTCGTCGAGGGCGAAGTCCTGGCCGAGGGGGTTGCACCCCGTCGTGTTGACGCCCTCGATCTGGTGGCAGGAGGCGCAGTTGGTCACGAAGTCGTCGAGGCCCCGCATGGCGGCCTCGTCATCCTCGGGGACCTGGGCCGCCGCCTGCTGGTCCCTGACCCACTGGTCGAACTCGGCTTGGGGCATGGCCTTGACCGCCATGCGCATGTAGGCGTGCGAGAGCCCGCAGAACTCGGTGCACTGGCCGAGGAAGTAGCCGGGGTCGTCGGCCTGCACCCACCAGTTGTGCATGCTGCCGGGGACGACGTCCCGCTTGCCGTTGAGCTGGGGGATCCAGAAGCTGTGGATGACGTCGTTCGACGTCATGCGCAGCGCGACCTCGGTGCCGGTGGGGATGGCCAGCTCGGTCGGGGTGGTGATGTCCTCGGGACCGTCGAACTTGCCGTCGCCGTCGATGTCGTAGCGGAACGACCACCACCACTGCTGTCCCTGCACCTCGACGGTGAGCGTGTTGGTGCGCACCTTGTACAGGTTGAAGAGGGTGGCGATGGTGAACACCGTGACCACGGCCAGGATCACGGCGGGCAGGATCGTCCAGCTCAGCTCGAGCTTGGTGTTGCCATGGATCTGCTTGGGGAAGAAGTCGTCCTGGCCCTTGCGGCGGCGGTACTTGACGGCCACGTAGAGGACACCGACGTTGACGAAAAGGAAGACGATCCCGGCCACGATGAAGACGGGGGAGATCAGGTTGTCGATCGACCGGGCGCCCGAGCCCTTGGGATCGAGCGTGTTGAGGGGGAGCTCCTGGGAGCACCCGCTCAGGACCAGGCCGCCGACGGCCAAAGACCCCAGCAGCGTTGCGCGAAGCCGGCTGCGCCGCATCGATCTCCCCGAAGCCTCGTTCCGACAGGTCCTCTTCACAGCACCAGCGAGTTTGGTACCGGCCATCCGCAGCCGACAAGTCACGTCCCTCTGACCCACGTCAGCCGCCCGAGTGGGTGGCGGCGGTGGTGGTGGGCGCCTGCTCGCCGGTGGTCGCCGCGCCGGTGCCGGCGTCATGGGACTCGCCGCCGCCGGCCTCGGTCTCGTGGTGCTCGAAGTTGCGCTCGCCCACGGCGGCGGCGCTGATGCCGGCGGCCAGCACGGCCACGGCGGCGACCACGACCGCGGCGCTCAGGACGCCGCGGGTGGCCTTGGGCACCGCCGCCACCAGCACGAACAGCAGGAAGATGATGGCGGCGGCGGCGATCGTGATCCACACCGCGCCGAGCTTGGAGGTGGCCAGCAGGATGCGACTGAAGGCGATGGCCACGAAGCCGATGCCGATGATCCCCAGGAGGGGGATCTCCAGCGGGTTCATGATGCGGTTGCGCAGCTTGGCGTTCACGGCCGGGTCACCGGTGGCCCGGTCGGCCCACGCCTGCATGGCCCACTCGAAGGCGGCCACGATGAGCAGGGCCACCCCCAACAGGAACAGGGCCTTGCCCACCACCAGGCCCAGGATCATGGCCCCCAGCGCAAAGGCGCTGACGGGGGCCCAGAAGTTGGGCGAGAAGGGCAGACGGTAGGCCGGCGGGCGGGCGGTGCCCGCCACCTCGGCCAACGCTTCGGCGTCGGCATCGCGCAGCGCCACGAGCACGCTGCCGATGCCGGTCATGCCCACGGCGCCGCTCAGCAGGACGGTGTAGCCCAGCTGATCACCGACGGCCCCTCGCCAGCCCAGGGTGACAGCACCCAGCATCTGGAAGTAGAGGTCACCGAGGTGACTGGGGAACAGGCCCCAGTCCACACCACCGCTCGTCCAGCCGTACATCACGGCGAGGACGACCAGCAGTGCAGCTGAGCCGAAACAGAACTTCGAACCGGTCGTTAACATCAGGCCCTACTTGGTGATGAAGATGCCGAACCAGATGACCGGGAACACCAGCGCCAGCGCGATCCAGTAGAGGGCGGCAGCGGCGGGTCCGTCGGGTAGGCGGCTGTACTGGCCCGACAAGGCCCTGAAGCTCACGATGGCCAGGTAGCCCAGGCCGATGACGACCAGCGCGACGTGGGTGCCGGCGACGGCGTAGATCAGCAGCCCCGCATCGGAGCGCACCGGCACGTTCATCACGCTGAACAGGTAGGTGGCCTGGTTCACGTAGGCCAGACCGAAGATGAGGGTCAGACCCAGCGCGACGTAGGCGTTGGGACGGTCCTGGTTGGTCAGCGCCCAGGCCGCCCACAGCACGGTGAAGATCGACAGCCCCAGGGTGGCCATCATCATCGTGGGCTGGGCGATGGGGATGTTGGCCGACTGCGGCAGCCAGTCCCGACCGCTGTTGATCACGTCGGCCCGGCGAGCCAGGTAGATGCCCACCAGGCTGAGGAGGAAGACGAGGGCTCCGGCGCTGGCCAGGGCCGAACCCACCAGCTGGACCCGGGGGCGCATGGGCGGCGGGGGGGGGGCATCGAGCACACTCGACCCCGCCATCAGTTCGGCAGCCATCACTCGACCTCCTGGGCAGTGGCGTCGGGCGGGACCTCGGCCGCGGCGGCCCTCGTGTCGAGCAGAGGTTCGGCCGAGGTGACGAGGGCGGGAGCGGCGAGGAAGTTGATGAAGGGCGGCGGCGACGAGGTCGACCACTCGAGCGTCGAGCCCTCCCAAGGATCCGCTGGCGCACCCGAGCGCTTCATGGCCGCAGGCAGGTGGGCGAGGAGCAGCAGCACCACGCCCAGGACGAGCAGGGCGGCGCCGGCGGTCAGGGCCAGCTGACCGAGCTGGCTCACGTCGCTCACCCGGT
The DNA here is from genome assembly GCA_038255145.1 of Acidimicrobiales bacterium. Classification (GTDB taxonomy): domain Bacteria; phylum Actinomycetota; class Acidimicrobiia; order Acidimicrobiales; family CAIXPF01; genus WHTX01. The sequence continues at coordinate 26,868 of JBBSLP010000007.1, read as the reverse complement.
CGACCCGGCCGAGACCGGGCCAGAACGGCAGCTGGCCGGCCCCACCGGAGATGAGGTCGCCGGCACCGAACAGGGCGGCACCGCCGAGGAGCACGAGGATGTTGAGCTTGCCCAGGGCATCGACGGGCATGGCCCCCCAGATCTTGGGGCCCCAGTAGGCCAGACCGGAGGCCAGGCCCAACAGGCTGGCGCCGGCCACGAGCTTGGCCACGCCTTCGGGCCACGTCGTGCCGCTGAGGTCCAGGTAGGGGATGGTGCCCCAGCCGCCGGCCACCGCGGCACCGAGCAGGGCGACCAGGGAGAGCAGGGCCAGGGGCAGCGACGAGTTGGCCTGGGGGCGGCCACCGCGCCGGACGGTGTCGAGCAGCCCGCCCAGCAGGGCCAGCACCGGCAGGACGATGGCGACGGACATCACGATGTAGGTGGCCTCACCGACGAGGTGGGGGTTGAACGCCGTCTGGGCCCACGGTCCGAAGCTGAGCACCCCGAAGGCACCGATGGGGCCGAGCACGGCGACCCGGTTGACGATGCGGCTGCGGGTCATGGCCGGGACCACGTCGGCGGCGATGCCGAGCACGGGGATGGCGAAGGCGAACACCGCCGGCTGCAGCAGCACCCAGCGCAGCTGGGGCCAGGCCAGGCCGGGCAGGGAGAAGGCCACCGAGCCGTGATCGCTGTCCACGTAGAGGAGCAGGAGGTTGGCACCGAAGGCGGGCAGGGTGACGAGCCACACGATGCCGGCCACGAACATGGACCACGAGAAGGCCGGGACCCGCAGCATGGACATGCCCGGGGGCCGCAGGGCGACCACGGTGGTGACCACGGCCATGGCCGCCACCAGCAGGGCCAGCGCCACCAGGCCGAGGCCGGCGTAGCCGATCAGGGTGCCCTCGACATCGCCGCCGCCGACACCACCGTTCATGCCGTAGCCGGCGATGAGCAGGGCCGTGCCCACCAGGAAGCCCCAATACGAGGCGGCGGCGGCCCGGGGGAAGGCGATCCCGTTCGCCCCCATCTGCAGCGGCACCACGTAGATGGCCAGGCCCAGGAACGCCGGGGCCAGGCCCAGCAGGAACAGGGACAGGTTGGCCAGGGTGAAGACCTGCACGTAGGCGTCGGGATCGAGCAGGTCGAAGCCGACCTCACGGTTCTCCAGGCCCAGCAGCAGGTGCAGCACCAGGGATGCGCCCAGGAACAGGAGCGCGGTGAAGATGTAGGCCCGGCCCACGACCTTGTGGTCGGAGGTGGCCAGGACGCGCTCGAAGCCGGGATCCGGTGGCGGCGGCTGCAGCGAGACGTCGTCCGCCGCGTCGGCCACCGGGGCGAGCTCTCGCTCCTCGGGCTTGCTCTCGATCAGTGTCATGGGCGATGCAGACCTCGTGCGGTCGACCGGTCCGGGGCGGAAGGCGTCCCCGGCGCTGAGCGCGAGATGGGTCGGGGTTGGACGGGACAATACACAGGTCCCCCCGAGGGGTTCGAAACGTCCGCCCACCTGCGTTGACTTGCCTGGTGGCGGCGCGATGTGCAGGCGGTGCCGCCGCCCGGGGGACGGGTCGGGGAGGGGCTCGTCGTCCTCACAGCCCGCTGCGCAGCAACTGGTCGGCGGCGATGGCGAAGAAGAGGAGGGTGAGGTAGGTGATGGAGGCCGAGAAGACCCGCATGGCCCGGCCCGGGGTCGGCCTCCGGAGCAGGTCGATGACCATGCCCAGGAACAGGACGCCCAGCACGATGGCCGAGCCGCCGTACAGCCAGCCCATGTGGGCCACGGGCCAGAAGGCCAGCGTCAGGCCCAGCAGCACCAGCGTGTAGGCCACCATCTTGACGGCCGTGTTCCGCAGGCTGGCCATGACCGGCAGCATGGGCACCTTGGCGGCGGCGTAGTCGTCGCGGTAGCGGATGGCCAGGGCCCAGAAGTGGGGCGGGGTCCAGAAGAAGATGATGGCGAAGAGGATCACCGGGGCCCAGCCCAGCGAGTTCTGCACCGCGGCCCAGCCGACGAGCACGGGCACCGCGCCCGCCGCCCCGCCGATCACGATGTTCTGGGTCGACGAGCGCTTCAACCACAAGGTGTAGACGAACACGTAGAAGAGGCAGGCGGCCACGGCCAGCACCGCGCTGAGCAGGTTGACGAAGCCCCACAGCCAGACGAAGGCCAGGACCTCGACCCCGAGGGCGAAGCGGAAGGCGGCCGCCGGACTGATCTCTCCGGTGACCAGGGGACGGTGACGGGTGCGCTCCATGACCCCGTCGATGTCGCGATCGACGTACATGTTGAAGGCGTGGGCACCGCCGGCGGCCATGGTGCCGCCGACCAGGGTGGCCACGATCAGCCACAGCGAGGGCATGCCCCCGTGGGCCACGATCATGGTCGGCACCGTGGTCACCAACAGCTCTTGGATGATCCGCGGCTTGGTGAGGGCCACGTAGGCCCACAACCTGGACCGTTGCCTCGGTATCCGGGGTGCGTCGGCCCGAGCCGCAGGCCCCAGGCCGGGCTGACGGATCGAGGCGGCGTCGGACACGGGCACAGGTTAAGGGCAAGCATCCTCCGGCGACCAAGCAGGGGGTTCTCGATGCCTTCCCGCCCGGGTCGGGCGACCCCTACAGTCGGCCGGGTGCGCCGGCCCTCGCTCTCCCCCGTCGCCTACCGGCGCCTGACCGCTCTGGCCCTGGTGCTGCTGGTGGCCATCGTGGTGACGGGCGCAGGCGTGCGGCTCACCGGCTCGGGCCTGGGGTGCAGCGACTGGCCCGCCTGCGAGCAGGACCGCTTCGTCCCTGCGTGGTCCTTCAGCCCCTGGGTCGAGTTCGGCAACCGCCTGGTGACAGGGGTGGTGTCCGCCGCGGTGGCCGCAGCGGTGCTCGGCGCCCTGGTGCGGGCCCCCCGCCGCCGCGACCTGGTGTGGCTGGCCCTGGGCCTGGTGGCGGGGGTCATCGGCCAGATCGTGCTCGGCGGCCTGCTGGTCAAGGCCGACCTCGACCCCCGCTTCACCAGCGGGCACTTCCTGCTGTCCATGCTCCTCGTGGCCGACGCCGTGTGGCTACACCACCGGGCCGGGCTGCCTGAACCTCTGCCCCCCCGGCGCGGCGCGGTCGGGCCCCGCTCGCCGGGCGCCACCCGGCTCGCTGCGGCGGTGGCCGCGCTGGCCGGCGTGGTCCTGGCCACGGGGGCCGTCGTCACCGGTTCGGGCCCCCACGGCGGAGACGATCACGCCGCCCGCTTCCCCCTCCCCCTCGAGGACGTCACCCGCATCCACTCCGGCGCCGTCTGGCTGCTGATCGCCGCCGTGCTCGTGGCCGTGCTCAGCTTCGCCCGTCGTGGTCCGGCCATCGCCGCCCGACGGGCCCGGTGGCTCTTCGTGCTCCTCGTGGGCCAGGGCACGGTGGGCTACGTCCAGTACTTCACCGGCGTTCCCCCTGCCCTGGTGGCCGTGCACGTCCTCGGCGCCACCGTGGGTTGGGCCCTGGCCCTGCAACTGCTGCTCGACGTGGTGGATGCCCCCCGGGGGGTGCCGGTGACGGCAAGGGAGCCAGGGCCGGCTGCGGTGCCGGTACTCTCGGGAGGGTGACCTGCCCGGCCGTCGAGGGGAACTGCCGATGGCATCGATAGCACCCGCCCCGGTAGAGGTCGAGGAGCCCACCACCGACACGGTGACGTCGCCCGACGTGCCGTGGATCGTGCTGGTGTGGAACGACCCCATCAACCTCATGTCCTACGTGACCTGGGTCTTCCAGAAGCTGTTCGGCTACAGCAAGGAGAAGGCCCACGAGCTGATGCTCGACGTCCACCTCAAGGGACGGGCCGTCGTCTCCACCGGGCCCCGCGAGAAGGCCGAGATCGACGTGTTCCACCTCCACGAGTACGGGCTGTGGGCGACCATGCAGCAGGACAAGTAGGCCGGGGGTGGCGTTCGGCAGATCGCGCCCCGTGCGGCGCAACCGACGGGGCCAGATCGAGCTCAACATCCCCGATCCCGCCCGCCAGGTGCTGGCCCAGCTGTGCCGCGAGCTGCGCCTCATGCTGGGCACCGACGATCCCAGCCTGGCCCGGCTCTTCCCCACCGCGTACACCGACGACGCCGACCGCGAGGCCGAGTACCAGATCCTGGCCCGCAGCGAGCTCGGCGACCGCCGCCTCGAGGTGCTCGAGATCATCGAGCGCACCATCGACGCCCGCACCCTGGAAGAGGACGAGGTGAAGGCGTGGATGCACGGCATCAACCAGCTGCGCCTGGTCCTGGGGACCCAGCTGGGGGTGAGCGAGGACGAGTTCCCCGACATCCCCGAGGGTGACGGGCCCGATGCCGCCACCTGGGCCAACGGCTGGGCGGCCTACGAGTACCTGTCGGCCCTGCTCGACGCCTTCGTCACCGCCGAGGACCCCTGAGCCGGGCGTCGCCCGATCCGCGGTGACGTCTCCGGTCATCGACGCCCGTGACATAGTCTGTCCCAGCGCCCCTGGCGCGGGCCCCCATCGTCCAGTGGCCCAGGACGCCGCCCTTTCAAGGCGGTAACACGGGTTCGAATCCCGTTGGGGGTGCAGCAGCAGAGGACGGCCGGCGCCCCGTCCGGGCGGGTCCCTGCGGCGGTGCCATGTCCCGTCGCGGTCGAGCCCGACGCTCGTGCAGCCGGCGACGATGTCCGGGGGCCCGAGCGAGGTGGGATCGGGGGCCCGGGCCGCCGGTGGGGCCGGTCGTGTTAGGAACACGGCCGTACCGCAGCGCACGAGTTGACGATGAGGGGAGTTGGGGCATGAGCATCGTGGAGCACCCGGCGAAGGCGATCTACCTGGCCAACCGACACCCGCGGCTGACGCGTGAGCAGTTCCGCGAGCGGTGGTTGATCCACAGCCAGGTGGGCAAGGTGGTGGCCGACGGCCCCCAGCCCATCGCCGGCCTGCGCTACTGCCTCACCGTCGACCCCACCGACCTGTTGCCCGGCGCTTCCGACGAACACGACGGTGTCGGCCTGCTCGCCCTGCGCAGCGTCGTGTCCATCCCCAGCGCGTACGAGGTGCTCACCCGCAACGACGTGGCCTTCGCCGACGAGCTGCGGGCCTTCGAGCGGGCTGTCGAGGAGGTCACGGTCTACGCGGCCAGCGAGCTGGTCGTGGACGGCCCCGAGACCGACGTGGTCGTCTTCGAGTACGCCCGTCGCCGCGCCGGGGTCGACCCCATCGACCACCTGCAGGCCACCGAGCGCGGGCCCGGGGACGATGCCCTGCTCGAGGCCGGCGTGCGCCGCTGGGTGCGCAACGTCGCCGTCGGCGGCGCCCCCCGCGGCTTCGGCTACGACGCCGTGACCGAGCTGTGGTTCGACTCGCTCGACGACGTCGCCGCCGCCGCACCGGCCATCGAGGCCTACCTCGACCGCCGCAGCGGCCACACCGAGCGCCGGGCCTCGTTCGTGCTGGTCACCACGGTCGTCAACCGGCTCGGCCGCACCCGGCCCTGAGGCCGGGCCGGCACCGTCAGCGGGACCGGGTCCCCGCCCGGGCCGCCTCGTCGATGATGTCGACGACGGCCTTCGCCTCGGGGACGACCACGGTGTGGGATCCTCCGGCGATCTCGACCGTCCGCTGTGAACCGGCGCGTTCGGCCATGAAGCGATGGACGGCGGCGGGGATGTTCTTGTCCTCGGACCCGAACAGGAACCACGACGGGATGGTCTTCCACGCCGGCGCCCCCGACGCCTCGTTCAGCGCCGCCTCGACGATCGGCGCTGGGTCACGGCCATCGCCGTCGCCGCCTCCGCCGGAGAGTCGGCGGCGAACTGGGCGTGGTAGCGCTCCTGCCTGATGTAGCGGTCGGTGTTTCCGTCGGGGAGCTTGAACGCGACGAGGGTCTCCCCGAGTGTGCCGCCCTCGTAGCGACCCGCCAGGGCTGCCGCGGTCTCGCCGGAGTCAGGGGCGAAGCCGCCGACGTAGACCAGCGCGATGACACGGTCGTTGCCGGTCGCTGCTTGGTGATGACCGTCCCCCCGTAGGAGTGGCCGACGAGGACGATGTCACCGTCGGTCGCCTCGAGGACACTGGCCACGTACGCGGCGTCGCTCTTGACCCCGCGCAACGGGTTGGCCACTGCGAGCGCCTTGTAGCCCGCTTCGAGGAGGGGGGTGATGACGGTGTTCCAGCTGGACGACTCGGCGAACGCTCCGTGCACGAGCACGATCGTCGGGCGCGCCGCGGACGGGTCGGTGGTGGACAAGGTGGGCTCCTCTGGTTCGCGCATCGGTCTTCGGGTGCGGTCAGTCGCTGGTGTCGGTGGCGGCGCCCTGGTGGACAGGAGCCGGCCCATCGACGCAGGTCGCCAAGGGCCGGGGCGAGGTGCTGGACGAGGTCGGGGTGGTCGAGCGCCATCCGGTACGCCACACGCCCGCCACGGTCGTGACCGGCGACGGCGAACGTGTCGAAGGCGGTCGAGAAGCATGTGACCGCCATCTTCCGCAAGCTGGGCATCCGTGCCGCGAGCAGCGAGCACCGTCGTGTCCACGCCGTGTTGACCTACCTGCACGGCACCGGGCGAAGCCGGTGACCGTGCCCCGTCGTGGCTGACGACCAGGCCGCACTGCGGCGGGTGGCCGAGCTCGTCGCCCGGGGCGTCGAGCGAACGGCCGTGCTGAACGCCGTCGTCGCCGTGCACAACGGTCCCCCGGGGCTCGCCGTGGGCGACCGGGCCCCTGACATCCCCGATGGCCTGGTGCTGCGGGACCTGCGGTCGGGCCGCCCTGTCCGTGTCGACGCCTACGCCGACGTGCCGGGCGTCGAGGTCGCCCGCATGCACGGGCTCGGTGTGACCGCGGGCGGTGCGGCGCCGATCCCCGTCGAAGGACGGCTGTGGGGCGTCCTCGCCGGCATGGTGCGGTCGGGCACCGTGGCACCGGGTCTCGAGCACCAGTTGGCCGACTTCGCCGAGCTGGCTGCCCTCGTCATCTCGAGTGCGGACGCCAGGGACGCCCGGCGCCAGCTCGCCGAGGAGCAGGCCGCGCTGCGACGGGTCGCCGAGCTCGTGGCCCAGGGCACGGCCGAGCCCGACCTCTTCAGCGCGGTCGCCATGGAGGCGGCGGCCCTCACGGGCGGCGCCACGATCCTCGCCCGGCTGCACGGCGATGGGGCCGGCACCGTCATCTCCACCCACGAGGGCGCGCCGCGCGCCGGGAGCATCGTCGCGGTCCCGGCGAGCGCCGAAGGCCTGGCGGCGGAGATCCTGCGTACGGGCGAGCCGCTCGGGCCGATGACCACGGAGCGACGCTCTATGGCCCCGACGGTCGTGAGGACCGCAGTGCGCGTTCGGGCGTCGGTGTCCCCATCACCGTCGAGGACCAGCTGTGGGGGATGCTCACCGTCGAGGCCGAGGGTCGGCGACTGCCCACGGGCACCGAGCAGCGCTTGCAACAGTTCGCAGAGCTCGTCGCCGCCGGGTCGGCCAACAACCGCGCCCGCGCCCGGATCCAGTCACTGGCCGACCAGCAGGCCGCCTGGCGCCAGGTCGCCGAGCTGGCCGCTCGCGACGCGCCCGCAGGCGAGCTCCTCGAAGCCGTCGCCTTCCGGGCCTCGGTGCTGGCCAGCGTCGACTTCGCCACCGTCGTGCGCTACGAGTCCGACGGCTCGACCGCGATCGTGGCCCTCAGCGGTGCGCCCGAACCGATGGCGATCGGGATGCGCGCCGCGGGCAGCGGTGACGGCGCCATCCACCGCGTCTGGCGAACCGGCAGGGCGTCCCGGATCGAGGACCTGGGCAAGATGTCGGGCCACTGGCCCCAGATGGCGCACCGGTCGGGGTATTCGGCGAGCGCCGCCGTACCCATCATGGTCCAGGGCGCGGTCTGGGGGTCACTCGTGGTCCTCAGTCGCCAGCGGGCGCTGTCCGCCGCGGTCGTAGAGCACCTCACCAGGTTCGCTGACCTCACCGGCGCGGCGATCTCGGCCACCGAAGCCCGCCGGGAACGCCGCTCCCTGGCCGACGGGCAGGCCGCCCTGCGCCGTGTCGCCGAGCTCGTGGCCCGCGGCGCCGCCCTCGCCGAGGTGTTCGCCACCGTCGCGGCCGAGGCCTCCAAGCTGCTCGGAGACCTGGCCGCGGTGCTGCTGTGCTTCGACCCCGACGGCATGGCCACCAGCGTCGCCGCGTGCAACAGCCCCGTTCCGGCGGGCATGCGGATGCCGGCCGGCGCCGGGACCGCCACCGGAGACGTGCTGCGGACCGGTCGCCCGGTGCGGGTCGACAGCTTCGCCGGCACATCGCTGGCCGACACCTGGGGCAGTTCGCCGACCTCGCCGCCGCGGCGATCGCCAACGCCGAGAACAGGGCGCAGCTCACCGCCTCCCGGGCTCGGGTCGTGGCCACCGCTGACGAAACGCGCCGGCGCCTGCAGCGTGACCTGCACGACGGAGCCCAGCAACGGCTCGTCCAGACGATCATCACCCTGAAGGTCGCCCGCGACACCGTCGATGGCGGCCGGTCGGTGCGGGAACTGATCAACGAGGCGCTCTACCATGCCGAACGCGCCAACACCGAGCTGCACGACCTCGTGCACGGCATCCTCCCGGCGTCACTCAGCCAAGGCGGGCTGCGAACCGGCCTGGCGTCGTTGATCGACGACATGACCATCCCCGTGCACCTTGACCTCGACGTGTCGCGGTTGCCGGCGGAGACCGAGACGACGGCGTACTTCGTCATCGCCGAAGCGTTGACCAACGTGGTCAAGCACGCGGGCGCCACGCAGGCCCGGGTGAGGATCCACCTCGACGGCGACGTGCTGTCCGTCGAGGTCGGCGACGATGGCCGAGGAGGCGCTGATCCTGCGAACGGCAGCGGGTTGATCGGGCTGTCCGATCGTGTGGAAGCCGCTGACGGCACCCTGATCATCACCAGCGCGACGGGGAGGGGCACCACCCTGCGCGCCGCGCTTCCCCTCCCCCGGTCCCTCGGCGCGCCGTGACCTCCGGACAGCTCGGACCGGTCCGACGCCGCGACAGCCACCGCCGATCGGCGTAGGTGCTCGGCTCATGATGGGCTATGCTTCGCACGCGCTCTCCGGTGACCACGGTCGCTGGAGGTGAGGCACGGTCCCGTGGTGCAGTTTGGAGTGCACGCCGCCCTGTCAAGGCGGAGGTCGCGGGTTCAAATCCCGTCGGGACCGCCAGCCACCCCCTCTCGGGGGGGTGGTCGAGGTCGGGTAGCTCAGTTGGCAGAGCGCGCGCCTGAAAAGCGCGAGGTCACCGGATCGACGCCGGTCCCGACCACGGCCCGCCCGGGTCGACGTGGCCGCAAGGCCTGCATCCCGGACGGTGTTCAGCTTCCTTCGTAGGGGAAGCCCAGGTCTTCCGCCGTGACCAGGGGCGCGAAGTAGATGCCCTCGGCCGCGGCCAGGGCGCGACCGGTACCGCCGCGATCGACGACGGGCACGATGATCACCGGAACGGCGCCGAAGGCCCGGACCACGGCGGCCGCCTCGAGCACCGACGTGCCTCTCGTGGCTGCGTCCTCGGTGAGGGCCACCCGGTCACCGGGCTGCAAGGCACCGGCTATCCGCCCCGTCACCCCGTGGTCCTTGCTCTCCTTGCGCACGCTGAACGAACGCAGGGCCCGGCCCCGGGATGCGGCGATGGCGGCGACCCCGAACGAGATGGGGTCCGCCCCCATCGTCTGGCCGCCGATGGCATCGATATCAGCAGGCAGCAGCCCGAGCATGAGGTCGGCGATCAGCACGATCCCGTCGGGTCGACATGCGCTCTGCTTGGCGTCGATGAACCAGCTGCTCCTGCGGCCAGACTTGAGCGTGAAGTCACCGACACGGACAGAATGCGCGAGCAAATGGCGACAGAGCGCCCCGTTCTCCATGGTTGGATGCTAGCCGGCGCCCACGATTCCGCAGATCCAGCGTGCGAATCTGCGAACAATGCTGGGGGGAGGAAACGCGTCTCCTCACAGGATTAGCCGTGTACGCTCCTGGCAACCAGCAGCTGTTCCTGACACATCAGGAGCACTGGAAGCGCAAGATCGACCTCGAAGAGTGCGGGCAATGGCAGAGCAAGGCAGCGGACACGGTCTTTCCGAAGACCACAAAGCAGCCCTGGCCGAAGGTCGGGCCCAGGGACGAGCTGTTCGTCGCTACCTGGAGGCGTTGGAGACGCACCGGCCCCGCCGTGGCCGCAAGCGCACCCCCGACACCATGCGTCGACGCCTCGACCGGGTCGAGGCCGAGCTCGCCGAGGCCGACCCACTGAGGCGCCTCCAGCTGGTGCAGGAACGCCTCAACCTGTTGGACGAGGTGGCCGCGGCCGAGGCCAAGGTCGACCTCGTGGCCCTGGAACGGGACTTCGTCGCCGCCGCCCGCAGCTACAGCCACCGCAAGGGCATCTCCTACGCGGCGTGGCGAGAGCTGGGCGTGCCGGCGGCCACCCTGCGCCGGGCCGGGGTGGCCCGCGCCGCCGGCGCCTGAGTCGACCTCAGCGACCCGGCGGGGTCAGAGTACGTCGCGACCGCGATACGTGGCGGCGTCTTCGGTGCCCACCAGGTCCGACACCGAGGCGGTGAAGGCCAGCACCTGATCGCGGGCCAGCCCCGTCAGCACACGGGGGTCGGACAGGGCCGCGCCGAGCTCGGTGCGGTCGAGGGGGAAGGCGGGATCCGCGGCCAGGCGATCCAACAGGTCGTGGTCGGCGTCACCCCCCTCGCGACGGGCCAGCACCGCGGCCACGGCGTGGTCACGGATCAGCTCGTGGGCCTCCTCGCGCCCCAGGCCCCGGGCCACCGCAGCCAGCAGCAACTTGGTCGTGGCCAGGAAGGGCAGGTAGCGCTCGAGCTCCTCGGCCAGCAGGGCCGGGTAGGCACCGAAGCCCCGCAGCACCTCCAGCGTGGTCTCCAACAGGCCGTCGACGGTGAGGAAGGCGTCGGGCAGCACCACCCGGCGCACCACCGAGCAGCTGACGTCACCCTCGTTCCACTGGTCGCCCAGCAGGCCCGCAGCCATGGTCACGTGACCCCGCAGGATGACGAGCATGCCCGAGATGCGCTCGCACGAGCGGGTGTTCATCTTGTGAGGCATGGCCGAAGACCCGACCTGACCAGGACGGAAGCCTTCGGTGACCAGCTCGTTGCCGGCCAACAGGCGCACCAGCAGGGCCAGGTCTGCCGGCCCGGCCGCCACCTGCAGCAGCGCGGAGACGACATCGAAGTCGAGGGACCGGGGGTACACCTGGCCCACGGATCCGAGCAGGCGGCCGAAGCCCAACCGCTCGGCGACCACGGACTCGAGCCGGGCGGCGGGCTCGGCCCCGCCCAGCAGGTCGACGAGGTCGGCCTGGGTACCGACAGGGCCCTTGATGCCCCGCAGGGGGTAGCGGGCCAACAGGTCGTCGAGGCGGGCGGCGGCCACCAGCAGCTCCTCACCCGACATGGTCAGCCGCTTGCCCAGGGTCGTGGGCTGGGCGGGCACGTTGTGGGTGCGGGCCACCACGACCAGGTCGGCCCACTCGGTGGCCCGCTCGGCCAAGCGGGCCAGGGTGGCCACGAGGCGCTGACGCACCAGCACCAGGGAGCGGCGGATCTGGAGCTGCTCGACGTTCTCGGTCAGGTCCCGCGAGGTGAGGCCGAGGTGGACCAGCTCGTGGCCGGCCAGGGCGTTGAACTCCTCGATGCGGGCCTTGACGTCGTGGCGGGTGACCCGCTCGCGGTCACGGATGGAACCGAGGTCGACCGTGTCGCGGGCCTTGCGGTAGGCCTCGACGGCCTCGGCGGGCACGGGCACCCCCAGGTCCCGCTGGGCCTCGAGCACGGTGATCCACAGGTCGCGCTCGAGGCGGACCTTGGCCTCGGGGGCCCAGATGTCCACCATCTCGGGGCTGGCGTACCGATCGGCCAGCACGTTGGGGAACGACATGGGCGGCGGACCCGTCAGCCGGCGACGGGGGCGACGACAGCGGGTTGGTTGCCCCCGTTGAACACGACGTACTGGTCGCGCTCGGGGCCCACGCCCACGTAGCTCACGGGGATGCCCAGGTGGCGTTCGATGAAGGCCAGGAAGTCGATGGCCTCGACGGGCAGGGCGTTGCGCTCGCGCACCGTGCGCAGGGGGGTCCGCCAGCCGGGCAGGTCCTCGTAGATGGGCACGGCCCGGGCCAGGGTGTTCTGCACGTCGGGCAGGGTCGAGGTGCGCACACCGTCGACCTCGTAGGCCACGCACACCCGCACGGTGTCGAGGCCGTCGAGCACGTCCATCTTGGCGATGGCCAGCTCGGAGCACGAGTTCAGCCGGATGGCCTGGCGCAGCATGACCAGGTCGATCCAGCCCGGCCGGCGGCGGCGACCGGTGTTGGTGCCGAACTCACGGCCCTCTTCGACGATGTGGTCGCCCACCTCGTCGAACAGCTCGGTGGGGAAGGGCCCGGCACCGACGCGGGTGACGTAGGCCTTGGCCACACCGACCACCCGGGTGATGTGGCGGGGCCCGACGCCGCTACCCGTGCACGCCCCGCCCGCGGTGGGGTTGGAGGACGTGACGAAGGGATAGGTGCCGTGGTCGAGGTCGAGGAAGGTGGCCTGCGCCCCTTCGAGCAGCACGTGCTGACCGGCCTCGAGAGCCTCGTGGATCAGCGACACCGAGTCGGTGATGTGGGGGATCAGCCGGGGGGCGTAGTCCTCGAGGTACGCCCGGGCGATGTCGTCCACGTTGAGCGGCAGCCGGTTGTACACCCGGGCCAGCGTGGCGTTCTTGTCCCGCAGGGCCGTCTCGAGCTTGGCCCGGAAACCGACGGGGTCGAGCAGGTCCTGGACCCGCAGTCCGGCCCGCAGCGCCTTGTCGGCGTAGGCGGGACCGATGCCCCGCTTGGTGGTGCCCAGCCGGTTGTCGCCCAGGTAGCGCTCGATCAGCGCGTCGATCTCCTGGTGGTACGGCAGGATCAGGTGGGCGTTGCCACTGATCTTCAGGCGGGAGGTGTCGTAGCCCCGCCTTTCGAACATGTCGAGCTCGCTGATCAGCACCTTGGGGTCGACCACGACCCCGTTGCCGATCACGGAGACGACGTGGTCGTAGAGCATGCCGCTGGGGAGCAGCTGCAGGGCGAACTTCTCGCCGTCGACCACGATGGTGTGGCCGGCGTTGTGACCGCCCTGGTAGCGAACGACGAGATGGGTCTCTTTGGCCAGGAGGTCGACGAAGCGTCCCTTGCCTTCGTCACCCCACTGGGTGCCTACAACGACGGTGGCCGGCACGGCCCCCTCCTCGATTGCGGCTGTTCGGGCCGCTGATGGTAGGCGCCTCAGCGCCTTTCCACCAGACGGCGGCCCACCGCGTCGGGGGTCGTGCCGGTCACACCGCCGCGTCGGTCAGGACGTCGTCGCCGGTCGACGGGCGAAGACCGACAGGGCCCCACCCATCATGACCAGGCCGAACGAGGCCAGGAGCAGGTTGCCGTTGTTGGAGGCGCCGGTGACGGGGATGGTGGCCCGCACCGCAGCCACCGTCGTCGCCGTCTGGCGGATGCCGAGCACCGTCACCGAGCTCTGCTCGATGCAGCGACCGGTCGAGGCGTCGAGCACCTCGGTCTCGGCGCACACCGTGGTGGGCGTGACCGCAGCCGAGGTCGGCACCACAGCCGGCGGGGCCGTGGTCGTCGGCGCCACCGTGGTGGGCGGCGACAGCGTCGTGGAGGTCACCGGGGTGCACTCGATGGCCCCGGCGGGCACGGCCGGGTTGGTCTCACACGGCGGCGGGGCACAGGGGTTGGCACCCCCGTTGTTGGCCGAGATGAGCATGTTCGGCGTACGACCCAGGCCGTAGTACGAGCCGCTCGGACCGACGATGGAGAGCGGCGCACCGAGGTGGGCGTCGATCTGCCAGCACGGGGCCGTGGAGGCCGGCATGACGGCGATGGACAGGGTGTAGGGCGCCTCGCACGCCGGGCCCAGGGGCCCGCAGTAGTCGAAGGCGTGGAGGTACTGGTCGTCCTCCGCGTTGAACGTCGGCGCCAGGGCGATCTTGACCGACAGGCCGATGCCCACGGTCTCACAACCGGGAGCGAAGCCCGTCCACGTCATGGTGACGGTGTCACCGGGGTTGGGGGCCAGGTCGTTCAGGTCGGACGCCGTCGTCCCGTTGACCGAGTAGCTGGCTCCGGTGATGACGTTGGCGCCGTCGACCGCACACGTCGCCGGGAGTGGTCCCGGATACGCCCCGTAATCGGTGATCGGTGCCGGCTCAGCCGAGCTGACCTGCGCTGTCACCCCTAATATGACCGATAGGAAGCCGACGGTCATGAGTGACACGAAGGCCATCCGCCGGCCACGTCTGGTTGGCACTCTCACGTGCTTGTTCCTCCCGTGGCTTCCTGCCCAGAATGTTCCCGCTGCCGAGCAGGCTATCCCCCACTTCGGTGGGAAGGGCAACGCCCGTGCCCCCCATCTGGGAGGATGTGCCCGAAGGTGATCCTGCCCAGGATGGGGTGGAACGGCGATAGGGGGGCCGACGGCGGGCGGTCCGGACGGTCGGGCCGGGGGTACGTCAGCTGCGGCGGGCCCGGGCCCGGGCCGTCATGAGCGCCCGACGGCCGGTGGCCTCGACCAGTGCCACCGCGCCGAGCAGGAGCAGCAGCGTGCCCGCCAGGGCCACGTTGCCCACCGGGCCCGAGCCCGTGGCCGGCAGCGAGCTCTGGATGCCGAGGACGCTCGTCCGCGTGCCCTGGGCGACCTGTCCGCTGGCCGCCGTCGTCGTCGGCGTCGCCGCCGTCGTCGGCGTCGCCGCCGTGGCCTCGACCTCGCTACCCGTGGGGGCCGTGGTGGCGGGGACCGGCGCCGTGGTGGTCGGCGCCGCTCCGGTGGTGACGGGAGCGGCCGCGGTGGTCGTCGTCGTCACGGACTGCACGAGCAGCTGGCACTCGACCGAGGCCATGGGCAGCTCGGGGTGGTCGGGGCACGGGGGGTGCTCGCAGGGGGCGGTGCCGCCGTTGTAGGCATCGATCAGCATGTCGTAGCCGTTCTCGAAGCGGTAGTAGGCGCCGTCAGGGCCGACCACGCTGAGCATGGGCCCGATGTGGGCATCCACCTGGAAGCACGGGGTGACCTCAGCTGCGGACAGCTGCAGGGTCAACGAGTGGGGGGTGGCGCAGGCGTCACCACCGGGCCCGCAGTAGGCCTGGCGGATGGCGTACTGGTTCGTGTTGGGGTCGAAGACCACGTCCGAAGCGGCCTTGACCGACAGCCCGATGCCGATGCCCTCGCAACCGGGGGCGAAGTCGTCCCACCGCATGGTGATGCTGTCGCCCAGCTTCAGCCCGCTGTCGCGCAGCGAGGCGATCTCGGGCCCGCCGTTGACGGCGAAACGCACCCCGGTGAGCACCGCGGCGCCCTCGGCCGTGCACGTGGCCGGCACCAGTCCGAGTCCGGTGGGATAGGCGTCGTAGTCGCGGATGGCGGCCGGTTCCGCCGCCCCCGCCGAGGGGATGGCCACGCACGCGGCGGCCGCGGACAGGAGGGGTAGGAGGAGCAGCGCGGTCCGACCCACCAGGGCCAGGGCGCGCGCGTTGGAATGACGTCGCATCAGGTAATCGCCTCATCTCCGGAGGGCACGCCCGCCGGTCCCGTCGTTCAGCGGGCCTTGCCCAACCCGCCGGTGATCGAGGGGAGGTGCGGGCTCGGCCCGTCTCCCCTGTCTACGGGATCAAGGATCGGCGGCCCGTCACGATTCTTGAGGGTTCATGACGGTTCTACGACGAGCCGCGAACACCGAGGTCGCGAGGCCTGCGGCGAACAACGACGCCAACATCACCGTCGTCCACGGCCGCAGCCCCGACGAGCCCGTGGTGCCCAGGGCCGCGCCATCCGCGGCGGCTTCCCCGCGATAGGTGACCTCGATGGCCACCTCATGGGACGCTCCGGCCTCGGGCCACAGCACCCAGCTCTTGCCGGCGGGGACGTCCTCGCCGTCGATGTTCACCCCCACGGCACCGCCCAGGGCGTCGGCGGCGCCTCCGGGCCGGGTGACGGTGGCCACGCAACCGTCGTCCTCGCTGTCGAGCACCATGGGCCCCGACGACCGGGGAGCCGTGCTCCCGTTCGCGTCCAGGGCCACGGCGACGTGGTTGGACCCACAGGTCAACTCGGCCACGAGCGGTCGTTCGGTGGGGGGACGGGGGAGCACGCCACCGATCCGGACGACCAGGTTCATGGTCGTCACCGCCCCACCGGCCTGCTCGCCGGCCCCACCCGCGCGACCCACCGTGGTGGTCGTGACGCCCGACGCAGCCCCGGTTGCAGCTACGGGGCCGGGCTCGAGGGCGGTGCGTCCCGGGACCGTCGTCGCCGTCGTCGCTGTCGGACCCGTCGAGCCCGGAGCATCGGCGCCCCCCCGGACGGTGACGGCGTCGAGCGAGGGTATGGCGTCGAGGGGCTGGGAGGGCGTCGCCTCTCCCGTGGGGCCCGTCGTGGTGGGCGCGCCCGCCCCGGTGATGGTCGTGCTCGTCGTCAACGCCGGAGGCGCCGTGGTCGAGGGGACGGGGACGGTCGGGGTCGACGGCACACCGGCCACCGTCGTCACCGGGGCGGGAGGCACAGCCGGGTCGGTGGGCAGAGTGGGGTTGGTGGGCAGTGCGGGGTTGGTGGGCAGTGCGGGGTTGGTGGGCAGTGCGGGGTTGGTGGGCAGTGCGGGGTCGAGGGGCACGGGCCAGGGCCAGCCGTCCACGGGGCCGGACACGACGTCGTCGGTCGTCGGCCCGATGAGGAAGAGGACACAGCTCGCCTGGGACCGGCCCGACAGCCGGACGACCTCGAAGTCGTCGGCGTTGGTGTGGTCGTAGTGGCAGCTCAGGTTGGCGAACGCCCAGGGGGCACCGGGGAGCACGGCACTCACCCACAGGCCCCGGCCATCGCCGGGGTCGAGGGCCGCACTGCGCTGGGCCGGGGTGAGCGCCTTCGCCCCGACGTCGACCCGGCCGCTCTCCCCGGTGGGCCCCACCACGGTGGTGACGAGGCCGTCCTCGGCCCCCGGGGCCACGTAGCCCGGGGCCTGGCGGTCGAGAGGCACGCCATCAGGGGCGCCGGAGAGGCGGAAGCGCACCCCGGACAGGAAGCGACAGCCGTCGGGGAGCCCAGCCTGGGCGTAGGCCGTCACCGGGTGGCTGGCCTCCACGGTGCTCCAGCCCGCGTAGGCGCCCGCGGTGTCGTCGCGCCCCTCGCCACCGGCTGACAGGCGGTTGGCGGGAACCCGGTCCATCGAGCCGCACGTCACCGCCTGGAGGTGCACGGTCGGTGAGGTCTCGGTGGCCCCACCGGGGCCAGCCCGGGCCACGCCGGTGGCCACCAACGCGACCATGAGGCCGACCGCGGCCAGGGCGGCGCGGAACCGACCTGTCCGACTCCCTGTCAACGCACTGCGCTCCACTCGTGGGTCATGACGCCGGGTCGCGCTTCCCCCTCACGGACGGAAGCGATGGCCGCTCACGCCGGGCTGGAAAGGTAGCCCATCGTCATGCTCACCGCGCGCCGGGAGGTCGCCACCCGTAACGCTCCACGGTCTGACGCAAGGGCACGAGATCCCGCCGTTGGGACCTCTGGGCCTCGTCCACCGCCGATCGAGCCACCTCACGTAGCTGAGCGACCTCGGCCCGCAGCTGCTCGTTCTCGGTCTCGAGGGCGATCACGCGCTTCACCCCGGCCAGGTTCAGGCCCTCGTTGGTCAGCTCCTGGATGCGACGCAGCATGCCGATGTCGTCTTCGCTGTAGCGGCGGCTGCCGCCGTCGGTCCGGGCCGGTTGCACCAGGCCCTTGCGCTCGTAGATGCGCAGCGTCTGGGGGTGCATGCCCGCGAGGTCCGCGGCCACGGAGATGACGTACACCGCCCGCAACCGACGGGTCTCGACAGGATCCACGAACACCACCCCCGTCAGCTGGCCAGATGGGCCCGCAGGGACCCGTCGTCGAGCTCGGCCAGCTGCTCGAGGAGCTCGCGCTCCCGGGCCGAGGGGTTGGTGGGCACGGCGATCTGCACGGTGACCAGCAGGTCGCCCGGGCCCTTCTTGGCGTCCACGCCCCGACCGGCCACCCGGAACGTCCGTCCGTGACGGGTCCCCGGAGGTATGCGCACGGTCACGGTGGGTCCGTCGAGCGTGGGCACGGTGAGCTCGGTGCCCAGGGTGGCCTCGGCGTAGGTGATGGGCACCGACAGGGTCAGGTCGCAGCCCTTGCGCCCGAAGCGCTCGTGCGCGCCCACGTGCACCCTGACCACCAGGTCGCCCGCCGGACCGCCGTCGCGGCCGGCGTCTCCCCGCCCGGCCAGGCGGATGCGCTGGCCGTCCTCGACCCCGGCGGGGATGCGGACCTTGACGTCACGGGCCCGACGCTCGACCCCACGGCCGGCACAGGTGGGACACGGCGTGGTCACCACCGTGCCCCGACCGCCACAGGCCGGGCACGGCTGGCTGAACGAGAAGAGGCCCTGGTTGTCGTCGATCACGCCGCGTCCGCCGCAGCGGCTGCAGCTGACGGGCGCAGTGCCCGGTGCCGCCCCCGAACCGTGGCAGGTGGAGCAGGGTGCGTCACTCGTCAGCCCCAGCGTCGTCGTCACCCCGTGCACAGCGTCGGCGAAGGAGAGGTGGAGCTCGGCCTCGAGGTCGGCTCCCTTGCGGGGTGCCGTGCGGGTGCCACCCCGACGGCTGCGGCCGCCGAACATGCCGCCCAGCAGGTCACCGAGGTCGTCGACCCGGAAGTTGCCGAAACCGGCTCCTCCCGGTGCGCCGCCGGCCGAGCCGCCGGGCCCGAACCCCCCGCCACCGAAGCCGGCAGCGGCGGGGCCCAGACGGCGGACCTCGTCGTACTCCTTGCGCTTCTCGGCGTCCCCGACGACGTCGTAGGCCGAGGACACCTCCTTGAACTGCTCCTCGGCCTTGGGATCGCCCGAGTTGGTGTCCGGGTGGTACTTCCGGGCCAGCTGCCGGTAGGCGCGGGTGATGTCCTTGGGCTTGGCGTCCTCCGCCACGCCGAGGATCTTGTAGTAGTCCTTCTCGAACCACTCCCGCTGTGCAGTCATGTCGTCCGTCCGCTCAGGTTCTGACCTTCACCATGGCCGGACGGATGACTCTGCCCTTCCAGGTGTAGCCGGCTCGCAGCACGTCGACCACGACGCCGTGCTCATCGTCAGGACCGCCCTCCTCGTGCAGGACGGCCTCGTGTTCGTTGGGGTCGAACGCCTCGCCCGTGGGCACCGACTTGGCCAACCCCTCGCGCTCCAGTGTCACCCACAGCGCGGCCTGGAGGGGCTCGACACCCTCCACGCCATGGGCCACGGCGGCGTCGAAGGCGTCGAGGGAGGGCAGCAGCTTGACCACGAGGGACTCGTTGGCCCGGGCCGCGGTCTCGAGCTCCTGCTTGGTCACCCGCTTGCGGTAGTTCTCGAACTCGGCCTGTAGCCGGGCCCGGGCCTCGAAGTTGGTGTCGCGCTCGGAGGTGAGCGTCTCGACCAGGCTGACCAGCTCCTCGACGCTGACCGTTCCCGTGGGCGCCCCCGGTCCGCCGGGGGCTGCCGCTGACCGGGCACCCCCGTCGACCGGATCGGTCGCTGCGGATCCCGTCGCGCCGGGCCCGGCGTCACCGGCGACGTCGCCGTTGCTCGCGGCGCCGGGGTCGGACGGCCCGGGGGTACCTGGTGTCCCCTGTGTCGTCGCCTCGGCGTCGCTCACGGCCGGTCCTCGTCGATGATCTCGGCGTCCACGACATCGTCGTCGTTGGGCTGGTCGGCTCCGGGGGCACCACCGGCGGCACCCTGCTGGCTGGCGGCGGCCTCGTAGAGCTTCTGGGAGAAGCCCTGGCTGGCCGTCATCAGTCGCTCGGTGCCGGCGCGGATGGCGTCGACGTCGCTGCCCTTGAGGGCCTCCTCGGTCTCGGCCAGGGCGGCCTCGACGGCGGACTTCTCGGGTCCGGTGAACGATTCGCCCTGCTCACGCAGCACCTTGCGGGTCTGGTAGACGAGGGAGTCGGCGTTGTTGCGGACCTCGGCCTCGTCGCGACGCCGGGTGTCCTCCTCGGCGTGCTGCTCGGCGTCCTTGACCATGCGGGCGATGTCGTCCTTGTTGAGCGAGGACTGCCCGGTGATGGTCATGGACTGCTGCTTGCTGGTGGCCCGGTCCCGAGCCGAGACCGACACGATGCCGTTGGCGTCGATGTCGAAGGTGACCTCGATCTGGGGCACGCCCCGGGGGGCGGGCGGCAGGTCGACGAGCTGGAACTTGCCCAGCGTCTTGTTGAAGGTCGCCATCTCGCGCTCACCCTGCAGCACGTGGATCTCCACGGAGGGCTGGAAGTCCTCGGCCGTGGTGAAGACCTCGGTGCGCTTGGTGGGGATGGTGGTGTTGCGCTCGATGAGCTTGGTCATCACGCCACCCTTGGTCTCGATGCCCAGGGAGAGCGGGGTGACGTCGAGCAGCAGCACGTCCTTGACGTGGCCCTTGAGCACGCCGGCCTGCACGGCGGCACCGACGGCGACGACCTCGTCGGGGTTGACGCCCTTGTGGGGCTCCTTGCCCGTCAGGCCCACGACCAGGTCGGTCACCGCGGGCATGCGGGTGGACCCGCCGACGAGGATGACGTGGTCGAGGTCACCCTTGGTGAGCCCGGCATCCTTGATGGCCTGCTCGAAGGGGATGCGGCAGCGATCCAGCAGATCGCTGGTCAGCTCCTGGAACTTGGCCCGGGTCAGGCTGAAGTCGAGGTGCAGGGGCCCCTCGGACGTGGCCGTGATGAAGGGCAGGTTGATCTGGGTCTGCTGGGTCGACGACAGCTCGATCTTGGCCTTCTCCGCCGCCTCCTTGAGGCGCTGCAGGGCCATCTTGTCGTTCGACAGGTCGACGCCGTGGTCGTTCTTGAACGACTGGATCAGCCACTCCATGACCTTGTCGTCCCAGTCGTCGCCACCCAGGTGGGTGTCGCCGTGGGTCGACTTGACCTCGAAGACGCCGTCACCGATCTCGAGCACGGACACGTCGAAGGTGCCGCCACCGAGGTCGAAGACGAGGATGGTCTGGTCGGCACCGTCCTTGTCGAGCCCGTAGGCCAGGGCGGCCGCGGTGGGCTCGTTGATGATGCGCAGGACCTCGAGCCCGGCGATCTGGCCGGCCTCCTTGGTCGCGGTGCGCTGGGCGTCGTCGAAGTACGCGGGCACGGTGATGACGGCCTGGTTGACCGTGTCACCGAGGAAGGCCTCGGCGTCGCGCTTGAGCTTCTGCAGCACCCGGGCCGAGATCTCCTGCGCGGTGTAGGCCTTGCCGTCGATGTCGATCGACCAGTTGGTGCCCACCTGGCGCTTGACCGAACGGATGGTGCGGTCGGGGTTGGTGATGGCCTGGCGCTTGGCCACCTCGCCGACGAGCACCTCGCCGGACTTGGAGAAGGCCACCACCGAGGGGGTGGTCCGGGCGCCCTCGGCGTTGGCGATGACCACGGGGTCACCCGCCTCGAGCACCGAGACCACCGAGTTGGTGGTTCCCAGGTCGATCCCCACTGCCTTCGGCATGTGCGTCCTCTTTCATGCTGTGTCTGCTGTTCGTCCTGGTGCGGCCCGGGGGGCCGGACCAGGTCATGTGCGGTTCTGGAGCGGGTTGCGCCCGAGCCTGGTGGCCAGCGTAGCGAGCACCCCGACGTCCAGCCGGTGGGTCGCTTCCTGGCCTAGCAGTAAACTTAAGCGCGGAGCGCGCAACTTCATTCCCGGATCTTCCGGGGAACTAGGGTCGGACCATGGCCAAGCTCGTCCTCATGCGCCACGGAGAGAGCGAGTGGAACCTCGCCAACCTCTTCACCGGTTGGGTCGACACCGACCTGTCCGAACGGGGGCGGGCCGAAGCGTCCGCCGGGGGCCGCGCCCTGCGCGATGCCGACCTGGTCCCCGACGTGGTCCACACCTCCCTGCTGGTGCGGGCCATCCGCACCGCCCAGCTGGCCCTCGACGAGCTCGACCGCCTGTGGGTCCCCGTGCGCCGGTCGTGGCGGTTGAACGAACGCCACTACGGCGACCTGACCGGGCTGGACAAGAAGGAGACCACCGAGCGCTACGGGGCCGAGCAGGTCCACATCTGGCGCCGGTCCTACGACGTGCCCCCGCCCGCCATCGGGCCCATGAACGAGTACGACCCCAGCGGCGATCCCCGCTACGCCGAGCTGCCCCCCGACGTCGTCCCCCGCACCGAGTGCCTGAAGGACGTGGTCGAGCGCATGCTCCCCTACTGGTACGACGCCATCGTCCCCGACCTGCGGGCGGGGGGGACCGTGCTGGTCGTGGCCCACGGTAACAGCCTGCGGGCCCTGGTCAAGCACCTCGACGGCATCTCCGACGAGGACATCCCCGACCTCAACCTGCCCACGGGCATCCCCCTGCTCTACGAGTTGGGCGAGACGCTGACCCCTCTGTTCTCGGCCCATCCCCTGGAGCGGGTGGTGGGTGACCCGGCCGCGGCCCAGGCCGCCGCGGCCGCCGTGGCCCGCCAGGCGGGCTGACCGCCCCACGGTGGCCAAGGCCCGCCGAGCCCCCACCCCGGCCGCCGCTGCGCTCGACGCGGCCGGCGTGATCCACCGGCTGCACCACTTCTCCCCTGACCCCGCCATCGCCTCCTACGGGGACGCCGCGGCCGCCGCGCTGGGCGTGGACCCGGCCCGGGTGCTCAAGACCCTGGTAACGGCCGTCGAGGGCGGTACGGCGCCGGCGGCGGTGGCCGTGTTGGCCGTGGCCGGGCGCCTCGACCTGCGGGCCCTGGCCGCGGCGCTGGGGGCGAAGCGGGCGGCCATGGCCGCCCCCGCGGTGGCCGAGCGGTTGACGGGCTACGTGGTCGGGGGCATCTCCCCCCTGGGCCAGCGCCGCCCCCTGCCCACGGTGATCGACGTTGCGGCGGCAGGCGCCGAGACGGTCTACGTGTCGGGCGGTCGGCGGGGCCTGGAGCTCGAGCTGTGCCCGGCCGACCTGGCCCGACTCACCGGTGCCACCTGGGCCCCCATCACCGCCTGACCCCGGCCCACCCCCACACGGGTTGCCGTCCGCCCTGCTCAGGGTGGCCGCAGGGACGCGCATGGCCCGCCTGCGCGGCAGAGCACTAGGTTCCCCGACGATGAACGGCAAGCTGAAGCCGCGCCACGCCATCATCGGCCTCGGAGTGCTCGTCGCCGTCATCACGGCGGTTTCGGGCATCACCGGGACGGTGATGCAGTGGCATGACGACTCACCGGTGACCCGCGAGGTCTTCGAGAACGTGCCCGGGGCCCTGCGCCTGGCGTTCTACGTGATGATGCCCGTGTTGATCCTCTACGGGGCCATCCTGTTCGCCCTGCGGTCGGACAACTGGATGCGGGGGCGACCCGACCGCCGCGCCACCACGCCCCAGAACGTCAAGCGACGCTTCCGCGACGTGCGGGCCGGCCTGTACATGCAGACCCTGCTGCGGGATCCCGCCGCGGGGATCATGCACAGCCTCATCTACTTCGGCTTCCTGATCCTGCTGGCCGTCACCACCATCCTCGAGATCAACCACCAGGCCCCCGAGTCGTTGAAGTTCCTGCACGGCCGGGTCTACGAGGCGTACTCGTTCGTCGGCGACCTGGCCGGTCTGGCCCTGGTGGCCGGCCTGCTGTGGGCCATCGCCCGCCGCTACGGGCCCCGGCGGATGCGCCCGTACCGCATCCGCACCAAGTCCCGTCCCGAGCACATGCTGATCCTCGGCGTGATGCTGGCCATGGGCCTCACCGGGTTCGCCACCGAGATGTTCCGCATCGCCCTGGTCGGCCGGCCCCACTTCGAGCAGTGGAGCTTCATCGGCTACCCGCTGTCGTGGCTGGTGCGCGACGCCGGCACCGTGGCCGGCTGGCACCAGGCCATGTGGATCTTCCATGTCATCACGTTCGCCGCCTTCCTGGTGATGCTGCCCACCACCATGCTGCGGCACATGTTCACCAGCCCGCTGAACATGTACCTGCGGGACCGGGACCGGCCCAAGGGGGCCATGAAGCCCCTGCCCGATCTGGAGAACACCGAGATCGAGCACTTCGGGGCGGCCCGCATCGAGGACTTCACCTGGAAGCAGCTGCTCGACACCGATGCCTGCACCATGTGCGGGCGGTGCACGGCCAACTGCCCGGCGCAGATCACGGGCAAGCCGCTGGACCCCCGCGAGATCGTGCTCAAGGTGGGCGAGGTCATGGCCCGCACCGGTAGCCCGGTGGTGTCGCCCCCCATCGGGGTCGACAAGGACATCACCGTGCAGGCCGACTGGATCTTCGAGCGCATCACGCCCGAAGAGATCTGGTCGTGCACCAGCTGCAAGGCGTGCGACGACGTGTGCCCGGTGAACATCGAGATCCTCGACAAGATCCTCGACATGCGCCGCTACCTGTCGCTGATGGAATCCAACTTCCCCACCGAGCTGGGCGGCGCCTACCGGGCCATGGAGAACTCCTCCAACCCCTGGGGCCTGAGCCAGTCCGAGCGGGGCAACTGGTCCAACAAGGTCGAGGGGGTCGACGTGGTCGACCCCGGCGAGGCCTTCGACCACGAGTACCTGTACTGGGTCGGGTGCGCCGGCAGCTTCGACGACAAGAACAAGCGGGTGTCCGAGGCCGTGGCCAAGCTGCTGCAGCGGGCCGGCGTCGACTTCGGCATCCTCGGCCCGTCCGAGCTGTGCACCGGTGACCCCGCCCGCCGCTCGGGCAACGAGTACCTGTTCCAGATGTTGGCCAAGCAGAACATCGCCAACCTCGACGGCATGGGGGTGAAGAAGATCATCACCCAGTGCCCGCACTGCTTCAACACGCTGAAGAACGAGTACCCCCAGCTGGACGGCAACTACGAGGTCGTCCACCACAGCCAGTTCCTGGAGTGGCTGGTCGACAAGGGCCACCTCGACATCGAGGGCGCCCGTCTCGAGGACCGGCTCGTCTACCACGACTCGTGCTACCTGGGTCGCCACAACGACATCTACGAAGCGCCCCGTCGGGTGCTGGGCAAGCTGGGCGGGATCGACATCGTCGAGGCCCCCCGCAACGGCACCAAGGGCCTGTGCTGCGGTGCCGGTGGCGCCCGCATGTGGATGGAGGAGTCGATCGGCAAGAAGGTCAACGACGAGCGGGCCGAGGAGCTGGTGGGCACCGGCGCCACCCGCATCGCCACCGCCTGTCCCTTCTGCTACATCATGATCGACGACGGCGTGAAGGGCCTGGGCAAGGAAGAGGACGAGGTCCGGGTGGCCGACATGGCCATCCACCTGCTCGAGGCCATCGAGGGCGGCGAGCGGGTGGCGGCAGGGACGCCGTCGTTCATCGCCGATGCCAACCGGTCGGCCAGCCAGGCCATGGGCGGGCCCAACGTGGTCATCCGCAACGGCAGCGACGACGCCGAAGAGGCGCCCGAGCCTGCGGGCCTGCCCCCCGCCTCCAGCTGATCCCCGTGCCAGTCTGAGCTCCGGCGACCGCCGGTCCTGCGGGGCCGGCGGTCGTTCGCGTCAGGCGGTCCAGCGGGGCGGTTCTGCGGCCGGGCGGTTCTGCGGCCGGGTTCAGTCGGAGAAGTTCTCCCAGTAGCGGCTGGGCCGGGGGCCGACCTGGCTCTGGTACTTGGAGCCCAGGCGGGCCGAGCCGTAGGGGTGCTCGGCCGGGGTGGTCATGCGGATGAAGGAGACCTGGCCGATCTTCATGCCCGGGTAGAGGGTGATGGGCAGGTTGGCCACGTTGGAGAGCTCGAGGGTGAGCTGGCCGTCCCAACCGGCGTCGACGAAGCCGGCCGTCGAGTGGATCAGCAAGCCGAGGCGGCCCAGGCTGGACTTGCCCTCGAGGCGAGCGACGAGGTCGGTGGGTACGACGACGCGCTCGAGGGTGGAGCCGAGGACGAACTCACCGGGGTGGAGCATGAAGGGCTCGTCCTGCTCGACGCTGACCAGCTCGGTCAGGGACTCGAGGTTTTTCTTGACGTCGATGTAGCCCATGGTGTGGTTGCGGAACACCCGGAAGAGCCGGTCGAGCCTCAGGTCGACCGAGGACGGCTGCACGGCGTTGGGGCCGAGGGGGTCGATCACGATCCGGCCGGAGGCGAGCTCCTCGCGGATGGTGCGGTCGGAGAGGATCACCCTGGGACCCTAACCGGCGTCGATGCCGGCCGGCCCAGAGGAGGTGGGCGGCTGCGAAGGTGCGCCTTGCCGGCTCTCGGGACGAGAGGTGGTGCCGGTCGACCCGGTGTCGAGCTTTGAGGGCCCCGCCGCGGCGCGGCTAGGGTGGTGGCCCGCTGCGGGTGTAGTTCAATGGCAGAACATCAGCTTCCCAAGCTGAATATGCGAGTTCGATTCTCGTCACCCGCTCACAGCGAAAACGCCCGGTGACCAGCAACAACGGTCCCGGGCGTTTGTCATGCCTATGGACTGCTGTGGAGCCGAATCGCGCAGAATTGAGGGGTCTACTCGCGCAACCATCGCGCAGCGGGCTTCGTGGAGTCCTGTGGCGCACGGGTCCGCCACTAACACGGCCGTCATGGGTACAGTGGTGAGCGTCATAGCTAGGTCGTCCACCGGGTAGGCGCGATGCCGTCCGGCAAGGCCGACGACAAGCGACAACCTCCCGACTGACGGCGCGATGCCCGACCCGGTGTAGGTGCCGAGGGCGCGATGCCCCAGGCCGTCGAGCAACCCGCACCGCGGGTCGTTCCGGACTGGAGGACCCGCGCAGGTACTCGGAGGTTGACCGTGTTGGTCACCGAAGCATCGCCCGCCCCGCAGGCGCCCCCCGCCACCTACGGCAAGCCACGAGCGTGGGCAGCCGCCCGCTACAACGTCAGCACGCGCACCATCGACGAGATGGTCCGGGCCGGCAAGATCCCGCATCTGAGGTTCAACAACCGCGTGGTGTTCATCGAGCCCGTGCTCGAGGA
>JBBSLP010000006.1:0-124732 GCA_038255145.1 Acidimicrobiales bacterium | reverse complement strand
TGCGGGGCCAGGTGTCCCGGACCTTGAGCACGATCCCGTCCGTCCCCAGGGGCAGGCGGACCAGGAACGGCAGCGTCGACCCCTCCTCGGGGTTGCGGGCCACGACGAAGTCGTCCACGCCTCCAGTCTGGCCGCGTCCGGTCGGGCGGTGGAGGTTCAGAGGCTCTGTCGCATCAGCGTTCCGGTCAGACCACGGGGGGTCGTTCACGATCGGGAAGTGGCGTGACGCCGGTCGGCTGGGTTGCGGAACAGAGATGAGCCCAGGGATGAGCCGATGGGCTGGCCGAGGGTGCGCTTCTCGTTCTGGCAGCCCTCTTCGTCGAGGCCTTCGCGCCAGTAGCTGGACAGGGACAGCCGTGCGGCGGGCACGCCCCGCTCGCTCAGGTAGGTGCGCAGGGCGGGCATCTAGCGCAGCTCGCCGTGCACGAACGCCCGCACGTCACCGGCGGGGAGGTCGAGCGATGCTCATGGGCTGCTCTCTTCCACCAGTTCGAGCTGGGTGAACAAACCCTAGTAAGCCAACCTGACCACGAGCCGGGCACTGGCACGACCCCCGACCGTCCATCGCCCTGCCTGGCTGTCGCCTGAACCCGCTGGACCCGTCCCGGGGCGGCGGTGGGAGGCTGGGGGCATGAGCACGCGAGAGGCCCGCGGCGGTGTCCTGGTCATCGGCGGCGGCTTCGCCGGGGGTTGGGTGGCCCGCTACCTCGGCCAGCGGGGGGCGACCATCGTCAACCCCGACAACTTCATGCTCTACACGCCGCTGCTGCCCGAGGCGGCGTCGGGCATGCTCGAGCCCCGCCACGTGGTGGTCCCCCTGCGGGTCATGTGCCCCCACGCCGAGCTGCTGCTCGGCGAGCTCGAGTCCATCGACGCCGCCGGGTCCACCGCCCGCATCCGCACCGACGACGGCGTCACCGACATCCACTACGAGCAGCTGGTCCTGGCGCCGGGCGCGCTGACCCGGACCCTGCCCATCCCCGGGCTGGCCGAGCACGCCCTGGGCTTCAAGACGCTGGCCGATGCCATCCACCTGCGCAACCACGTGCTGCGCCGCCTGGAGGCCGCCGACGCCTCCGACGACCCCCAGGTCCGCCAGCGCCAGCTCACCTTCGTGTTCATCGGTGCCGGCTACGCCGGGGTCGAGGCCCTGGCCGAGCTGGCCGACCTGGTGGCCGACGCCATCCGCCACTACCCGGGGTTGCAGGCTGCCCCCCAGCACTGGGTCCTGGTCGACGCGGCGCCCCGCATCCTGAACGAGGTGCCGTCCAAGCTGGGCAGCTACGCGGCGCGACAGCTCGATGACCGGGGGGTGGACATCCGGGTGGCCACCACCCTCGAGGCCATCGAGGACGACACCGTCGTGCTGTCCGACGGCACCCGCCTGGCCGCGGCGACCATCGTGTGGACAGCGGGAGTGCGGGCCAACCCCGTGCTGGCCGGGCTCGACCTACCCGTGGACGAGCGGGGCCGGGTCGTCGTCGACGAGCACCTGCGGGTCAAGGGCCTGGCCAACGTGTGGGCGTTGGGCGACGGTGCCCGGGTGCCCAACCGGGCCACGCCCGAACACCCCGACCCGCCCACCTGCCAGCACGCCCTGCGTCAGGCTCGGCTGCTGGCGGCCAACCTGTCGGGCTCGACCCGGGCCTACCGCTACAAGATGCTGGGCCAGGTGGCCACCCTGGGCCGCTACCGGGGCATCGCCGAGGTGTTCGGCCTGCAGGTCCGGGGCATGCCCGGGTGGTTCATCACCCGCAGCTACCACCTCTACCAGCTCCCCCTGTGGTCGAGGCGGCTCCGGGTGGTGACCGACTGGACGGTGTCCCTCCTCTTCCGCCGCGACGTCGTCGAGCTCGGCGCCCTCGGCGCACCCGCAGGCCTGCCCGATCCAGCTGCGCTCCCCGCCGTCGCTGCCCGGCAGCCCGACCGTGGTCAGGGTCCGCGGATCTCCTGAGACCATTGGATGGGATCGGGCCCGGATACCTGACTTTCCGATGTATGGGCGGTGGCGCGTCCGTCGTGACTCGTAGAGATCGGGCCCAGGGAGGGACGGCCCAAGGGTGCAGAGGGGTCCGGCGGGAACCGTCGTGTGATGAGCTCCGCCTCAACGGCTTTGAATTTCGACCATCGCCGTTACGCTCGGAGCGTGGGTCTCCGTCGCTCGCTGACGCCGATGTTCCGGAACCTCGATGGCGAGCTGGGCTCGAGCGTCGCCGCCGACGTGTTGGTCCCCCTCATCATGGAACGGGTGCAGCCCACCAGCGTTCTCGATCTGGGGGCGGGTGTCGGCAGCTTCATGAGGTCGTTCCTCGACCACGGCGTCGACGATGTGGCTGGCGTGGACCTGGGGGGCTTCGACCCTGCGCTCTTCGTGGTCGACCCTGCCCTGGTGGACCAGGGCGACCTGAGCGAGCCCGTGGACCGGGGCCGTCGGTACGACCTGGCCATGAGCCTCGAGGTCGGCGGCTACCTGTCGGCCCACGACACCCTGGTGGGCTCCCTCGTGCGCCACGCCCCCGTCGTGGTGTTCTCGGCGGCGGTGCCGTCCCAGGACGTCCTGCACCAGCCCCACGGCGCCTTCCCGAGCACCTGGGCCCGGCGCTTCGCCGCCCACGACTACGTCATGCTCGACGTCTTCCGACCCGTGCTGTGGGACGACCCGCGGCTGCCCTTCTGGTTCCGCCAGAACGTGTTGCTGTTCGTGCACCGTGCGCACCTCGATGACCATCCTGAGCTGGCCGAACCGGCGCCTGCGTCGGCACCGGTGGACATCGTGCACCCCGAGCTGTACGGGATCCTGGCCGGTACCGACGTCGATGCCTCCCTCAGGCTGGCCCTGGCCCGGATACCCCGCATCGCCAGGGCGAAGCTGCCCCGCCTGGCGGCCCGGGTGACCGGAGGGGCCCGGGTTCAGCGCCGCCGGTAGTGGGCCAGGGTGCGGCGCAGGGCGTCGATGACGTCAGCGACGTCACCGTCGCTCAGCCCCGAGCCCAGCGGGAGTGACAGCGTCCTGTCGGAGATGTCGTCGGCGTTGGGCAGGGTTCGGGGGTCGGGCACGAACATGTCGCGGTAGTACGGGTGGCGATGCACGGCCCGGTAGTGCACGCCGCACCCGATCCGCTGCCGATGGAGCGCGGCCATGATCTCGTCGCGGCCCGCGGTGAGCTCGTCGAGCTGCAGCAGCACCGTGTAGAGGTGCCGGGCGTGACGGGTACCGGGCTCCTCGGGCGCAGGCACGTCGAGGGGGAGGTCGGCGAAGGCCAGGTCGTACCGGGCCCACACCTCCTGGCGACGGACGAGGTTGGACTCCACCCGGGCCAGTTGGTGGATGCCCAGGGCGGCCTGCATGTCGGTCATGTTCATCTTGTAGCCGGGCTCGACCACCTCATAGTGGCGATAGCCCCGGTCACTGAACCGCTCCCACGCATCGGCTGAGAGACCGTGCAACGCCAGTCGTTTGACTCGGGCGGCGATTTCGGGATCGGCCGTTATCAGCATGCCACCCTCGGCGGTGACGACGTTCTTGGTCACGTAGAAGCTGAAGACCCCGGCGGCGCCGAAGGTCCCGACGTGTCGACCGTCCCACAATGCCTCGATGGCGTGAGCGCAATCCTCAATCATGGTCAAATCGTTTCGGCGGGCGAGGTCACCCAGGCGACCCATGTCGCAGGGTCGGCCGGCGAAGTGCACGGGGATGATGGCCCGTGTCCGAGATGTCATTCGCTGCTCGACGTCGGCGGGGTCGAGGTTGCACGTGCGGGGATCGACGTCGGCGAGCACGGGCGTTGCCCCCCGCTGCACCACGGCGTTGGCCGTTGCCGCGAAGGTCATCGACGGCACGATGACCTCGTCACCAGGACCGATGCCCGCCACGTGCATGCTCAGCTGGAGTCCGGCCGTGCAGCTGGCCAGGGCGAGCGCGTGGGCTGATGCCGTGTAGGCCGCAAAATCGCGCTCGAAGGCCGATACCTTCGGACCAGTGCCGAGCCATCCTGAACGGAGCGTGTCGACGACCTCGGCGATCTCCTCCTCGCGGATGTCGGGCCGGCCGAACACCAGGTAATCGGTTCGCCGAGGCGAATCGAAGGGTAGCGAAGGCGGAACTTCCACTGGTTCCGGCGGCGTGGACCCTGGGGTACTGGTTCGGTAAGGCGGCGGCACGGTCGGTCTCCCAACGTGGTGACGTGACTGGAAGTTCAAGGCTAGGAGCACGATGTCATTCGGCAACTCGGGACCACGTTCAACGGTCGGTCTCGTCATCAGCGCCTACCAGGGTGAGCGGTTCATCGACCAGACGTTGGCCGCCGTTGCCGCGCAGTCACGGCTGCCAGATCAGGTCGTGGTGGTGGACGACGCGTCCGCGGACAGCACGGCCAAGCGGGCCGCTCGCTGGATCGACGTGCTCCCCCTCGACGTGGTGGCGTTGCCGACCAACGGCGGCGTCGCCCGGGCCCGCAACCAGGCCCTGGCGCGTCTCGACACCGATCTCGTCGCCATCCTCGACGGGGACGACGTGCTGCTCCCCGACCACCTCGAGGTCCTCGCCGACCTCCACGCCCGCAAGGGCGGCATCGTCTCGGCCCGGGCCTCGTTCTGGACGCCGGGCCAGCCGCCTCGGCCCTACCAGCGTCGCATCCGGGGTTTCGTCCCCCCCGCCAGTCGGCAACTCGAACGCCTGGTGCGCCGGAACTACGTGTTCATCGCCTCGATGGTCTCCCGGGCCGACCTCGACTCGGTCGGGGGCTTCACCGAGGGGGAGCGCAGCCAGGACACCACTGCCGACTGGGACCTGTGGCTGAAGCTGGCGGCGCGGGGGGTCGAGATCACGTTGGCGCCCTTCCCGACCGTCCTCTACCGGGTTGTGCCCGGCAGCATGGCCGACGACGCCGGCAACCTGATCGAATGCGAGATCCTCCAGCTCGAGCGGAGTCGGGCCTTCCTCCCGCCCGAGCTCGACAGCACGGTCGACGAGGCCATCGCCCAGCGCCGGTCCGAGCTCAGGGTCCTGGAGCTGGCCGCCGAGGCGTCGGTGATCGGTCTGGCCCGCCGCGCCGTGGGCCGGGGTGGCGGCGACTGGCGCAACCGGGCCCGTGCCGCCAGCTACGCCCTGGCGCCGGCGACGGCGAAGAAGCTCCTCCGCCGGCGGGGCGGCTGGTAGGGGAGCGGGTCCCCATCGGGTCCGCGTGCTCGGCCCGGCCGACGCCGGCGAACAGTTCTCCGGCCGGTCACCGTCTCAATGCGGGACGTCACCCACCGACCCGGAGGACCCATGGCCAAGCTCACGTACACGGCGATCACGTCCCTCGACGGCTTCATCGAGGACGAGCAGGGCACGTTCGAGTGGGCGATGCCCGACGCCGAGGTCCACGCCTACGTCAACGACCTCGAACGGTCCACCGGCACCCACCTCTACGGGCGGCGCATGTACGAGACCATGGCCGTGTGGCAGACGATCGGGGAGGGGCCTGACGTGCACGCGGCCGAGGTCGACTACGCCGAGGTGTGGCGGGGCCTGGACAAGGTCGTGTACTCCCGCACCCTCGACGCCGTGTGGACAGCTCGCACCCGGCTCGAGCGCGAGTTCGACCCCGAGGCGGTGCGGGCCATGAAGGAGGGTGACGGCGGGGAGATCAGCATCAGCGGCCCCGGTCTGGCCCAGCGCGCGTTCCGGGCCGGGCTCGTTGACGAGGTGCACCTGTTCGTGTTCCCCATCGTCGTCGGTGGCGGCAAGCCCGGCCTGCCCCGCGACATCAAGGTCGAGCTCGAGCTGCTCGAACAGCGCCGGTTCGGCAACGGTGTGGTCCACCTGCACCACCGCACCCGCTGAGCCGGTCATCATGGGTGGGTGCTCGAAGGCGTCAGGGAACCCGTCAAACGCTCTGTCGACAAGCTGGCCCGCCGCTACGCGCAGGGTCCGGTCGGGCTGGGGCTCCCGCTCGAAGCGGTCATCACCGTGCGCGCCGTGCTCTTCGGCCTGATGGTCTACCTGTGCATCGACGCCTCGGGTTGGGGCCGCGTGCTGTTCGGCGTCCTGGCCCTGGGAGCGCTGCTCCAGGGCCTGTACTTCGTGGCCGTCCTGCGCCGTGTCGCCGAGGGCGACCTCTAGGCCGCGGGCAGGCCCCGGTAGACGCGTTGGGCGTTGCCGCCGAGGAACGCGGCCATCGCCTCGGCGCCGATCTCCAGGTCACGGGCATCGGCCAGGGCCCGGGCCATGGGGAGCAGGGGCTCGTCGGAGGCGAAGATCAGCTTGCTCCGACCCCGGGACGAGTCCATGAACTTCACCACGGCAGGGTCGACGTAGCGGGCCAGGTAGGCCGAGGTCGACAGGTGGAGGTTCTCGTACTTCATCATGAGGCGGATCATCAGCGCCTCCCACGGGTGGCCCATGTGGGCGCCGACGACGACCAGGTCGGGGAAGTCGATGCACACGTCGTCGAGGTCGAGCGGGTCCTGCAACCGGGCCCGGAACTTGGGGCCGGGAACGCCGACGTTGATGGTGACGGGGAGGCCCAGGCCCTCGCAGCGCTCATAGATCGGGTAGTGGATGCGGTGGTTGATGGGCTCGGTGCCCATCATCGGCACCACCCGCACGGCGGCCACCAGGGGGTCGGCCGCGGCCTTCTCGATGGCGTCGCAGGTGGCCCGGATGGAACGGACGGGGTCGACCTCGAGGGCGGCGCGCAGGCGGTCGGGGTGGGCCCGGCAGGCGTCGGCCACCACGCTGGGCGAGCGGGTCCAGTCGAGGACGGGTCCGCTGACCAGGGCCACATCCACACCGGCGGCGTCCATGGCCGACACCAGGCCGTCGCCGGAGCCGTGCCCGGCGTCGAGCTCCTTGCCGAAGAAGCGCTGGACGTCGACGAGCTTGCCGTCGCCGGCGAAGCGGGCAGCGGTCGCCTCGTCCCACAGGTTGACCCATGCATCGACCACCGTCATCGGCTTCTCCCCCCTCGGGCCAGCGACCGGCCGCGGCGTGCCCCGCCGGTACAGCGCACCGGCTCCGGCGAGCCGCCGGAGCCTACGGCGCCACCGAACCGGTTGCGGACCTTGTGTTCGCCGAGAAGAGTTGGGGAATGCAAACGCGCACAGAGATGATCACAGCGCCGAGTGGCCCCATGGGTGTCCATGTCGTACGGCCCGACGGCGACGGTCCCTTCCCGGTGGTGGTGTTCTTCCACCACGGGCCGGGCCTCGACGAAGGTTCGAAGCAGACCATGGCCCGCATCGCCGAGTGGGGTTACTACGTCGTCACCCACGACCGCTACCACCGCGCCCAGCCCTGGTACACGATGCAGAGCCGCAGCGGCGACGAGATGAAGAAGATGATGGGCCTGGTGATGGGCACCACCGAGGACCAGGTCGCCGAGGATCTCGACGCCCTGCTGGCGTGGCTGCCGTCGGACGCTGCGGCCCGGGGCGGCCCCATGGGCTGCATCGGTTACTGCATCGGTGCCCGGTCGGTCCTGGTCACCCTGCGGGACAAAGGTGATCAGTTCCGCGCCGGCGTCGGCCTGCACCCGTCGTTCTGCACCACTGAGGATGCCGACTCTCCCCACCTCGCCGTGCCGTCGTACACCGGCTCGCTGTACATCGCCTTCGGTTCCGCCGACCAGATGCAGCCCGCCTCGGACAACACGCCGCTCATCGAGGCCACCAACGCCCTGGCCAAGGGCGAGGCCGAGATCCACGACGGCGCCGACCACGGGTTCGGCGTGTACGGCCCCGGTTACCACGAGGCGGCGGGGGCCCGTTCCTACGAACGGGCCAAGTTCGTCTTCGACAACGAGCTCAAGTGACCGAGGACGTCGGCGTGCGCGAAGTGGTGCTGCGCACGCCCGACGTCTCGTCAGAGGGAGGCGTCGGGCCCTGGTAGCGGCCGGGCCGCGGCGGCGGGCCCGGCCGACGGTTCAGCGCGACCGTCGCTGCCACCAGAGGCGGCGGGCGTCCGGCGGTGGGCGCAGCCTGGTGATGGTGAAGGTCTGCGGGTCGTAGAGCGTGAGCCCTCGCGTGCGGCATTGCTCGACCACCTCGTCGAGCACGACCTCGTCCGCGGTCCACATGATGCTCAGGCCCACGGCCCGGCCCCCGACCCTGGGTTCGTCGAGGGGCCATGCCGCCCACGGTGAATCCCCACCGACGCCGTCGCCGCCGGGGAAGCGGAGCTCGAGGTGGGCCACCAGGGCGGCCAACGCCGGCGTGAGCCTGGTCCCGCCGGGGCACCCCTCGTCGAGCAAGGCGGCGATGGCGTCGGCGTTGTCGGGCAGGTCGACCCCATCGAAGACGAACAGGTCCAAGCTCATGGTCTGAGCCAAGCCGGCGTGTCTCGCAGGTCCAGCAGGGCACTGCGCTCGGCCACGGGATGGCGTCGGACGAACATGGGTCCACGATGCCAGGGCACAGCCGGCCAGCCCGCACCGTCGACCACGTGGACGGTGGCCACCTGCCTCAGCCGGTCGACCAGGAAGAAGATCCCTGGTCAGGGAGTACAGGGGGATTTCAGCTGGCTGCTACGGACCCCGGTGGCCGAAGGTGAGGGGTTCGAAGTCGGCCGACGGGTCGATCGCGGATTCGCAGCTCAGAGCAGTTGCTTGAGCTTTACGACGCCGACCGATCGGGAGTGACCCAGGGGTTACGCGCGGCGGCCTGCAGCGCCTGCTGGGCGGCCTCGATCAGCCTGGCGGCGACCCGCCGGCAGGTCTTGACCTCGTCGTCGGTCGTCTCTCGG
Source organism: Acidimicrobiales bacterium (assembly GCA_038255145.1). Classification (GTDB taxonomy): domain Bacteria; phylum Actinomycetota; class Acidimicrobiia; order Acidimicrobiales; family CAIXPF01; genus WHTX01. Next base: position 116,007 of record JBBSLP010000006.1, on the reverse strand, counting down.
GTCTCGTAGGCGGCGGCGTTCTTGTACCCGAGCACCTTGGCGAACTCGGTGCCGAGCTTCCGGTCGGCCCCTCGGAGCAGCGCAGCGGCATCGGAGTGGTCACCCGAAGCGGACCGTTGGCCGAGCGTGGCGCAGCAGTAGGCGTCGGCGGCGGCGATCGCCGCGTAGATGGCGTTCGTGGCCAGCACGTCGTTCCCGACGTCGACCGCGGCGGTCGCGAGCGCGTCGACGGCGGCGAGGAACCTGGACGCGTCGTCGAGCCGCACGCGGGCGTCTGCCCGGTTGCACGGCCGAGTGCTTCCTCGCTTGGTGGTCACGTCGCTGCCGCCGAGCGGGCTTGGCTGACCTGCCGCCACGAGCCGCTGTCGGGCAGCAGGTCGATGCCCTCGGCGTGGAGGTTGGCGCTGAACGCTGAGCGCTTCGCCTCGAGCGCGAGGAACGTATCTACGGTGTGCCAGAGGTACGACGCCTGGTTGCCGGTCAGGTCGAACACCTCGTCCATGAGCGGGGCCGCCTGCTCGTCGTGCCAGCGTTGCCGTTGCTCATCGTCGAGTCCGTGGGGGAGCACGAACAGCAGGTCGACGTCGCTGTCCCGGTCACCATCGCCGCGGGCGGTCGAGCCGTACATCCAGGCGGCCACCGGCGGGGTCGACCACTCGGCGACACGCATGCGGAGGTGGGAGATGAGGTCTGCATGGGCGCCTGCGAGCGCGAGGACCCCGGTGGCGAGTACGTGCGCACGGTTCAGCGTGTACCGGTAGGCGGGTGCGCCCGACTCCTGGAGCACGACGCCGGCAGCGGCGAGATCGAGCAGGATCGGAGCTGCGGTCGAGCCTGGTACCCCCGCTCGGCGAGCGATCTCCCGGCCCGAGGCCCCAGAGTGCGTCCAGCACAGGGCCTGCAGGATCCGGCCCCGTGCTCCGGGCACGATGTCGAGGATCGGGGCACCGACGTTCACGGGACCGACCCTACCGTCTCTTGTCCGATGTTTCGGACGATTGACCGATATTCGGGACGATCCCTGCGAGCGCTAGATGCGCGGCCTCAGGTCGAGAGGAGCGGGAGCTGGCGGTCTCGCACCCGCCGGGGCCGAGACTCGCCCGGCACGGTGTCCGTGGCCCGCCAGGCCCCGCGTCCCTGACGCCCGCCGTGGCACCGCCGCGCACCTCCGTCCCGGGAGCAACCGCGTGAGCAACGCTCCCCGAACAACGTACGACGCCATCGGACGCCAGGGGAAGAAGTTCCCTGCTCAGAGGGCACTTCTCGGACTTCCGTGAATGTCCACGGACCCCTGTGGCGGAAGGTGAGGGATTCGAACCCTCGGAGATCTTGCAACCTCAACGGTTTTCGAGACCGTCCCATTCGTCCGCTCTGGCAACCTTCCTTGAACCGAGGGCAGGCTAGCCGGCGCGAACGGCGGTCTGCGAAGGGGTCGGTGAGGGAGGCCGGTGAGCGGGGTCAGCGCAGGCCGGCGAAGAACTCGGCCAGCAGGGCGCCGCACTCCTCGGACCGCACCCGGGCCGTCAGCGCCACCTCGTGGTTCAGCCGGGGATCGGCGAACACGTTGTACAGCGACCCCGTGGCCCCGCCCTTGGGATCGTCGGCCCCGTAGACCACCCGATCCACCCGGCCCGACAGCAGGGCGCCGGCGCACATGATGCAGGGCTCGAGCGTCACCACCACCGTCAGCCCGCCCAGCCGCCACGACCCTGTCTGCGCCGCCACCTGCTGGACGAGCAGCACCTCGGCGTGGGCGGTGGGGTCCTGGCGCTTCTCGCGCTCGTTGTGGGCCCGGGCCACGACCTCGCCCCCCAACAGGGCCACGGCCCCGATGGGCACGTCACCGTGCTCGAGGGCGAGTCGGGCCTCTTCGAGCGCGAGGCCCATCGCTGACAGGTCGTCCACGGGCCGGACCTTAGCCCGCCCCGTCGCCCTCGCCGTCCAGCGTCGAGACGGCGTCAGGACCTCTTCAAGCGGCGGCGGACACCCGGGCCTGGCGCTCGGCGAACGCCGTCAGGATCTCGCCCACCAGGCCCTGGTAGTCCTGGGCCAGCGCCGCGGCCGAGCTCGAGTACCTCGTGGCGTTGCGGTCCTCGATCCACGTCGGCGCCTGCTCGGCCGTCTGGTGGTACTCGTGGGCCAGCAACCCCAGCTCGCGCATGTCGTCGGGCGCCTTGCGGGAGTGGCGGATGAAGGTGGGGAACACCGGGGCGATGCCGCCCAGGGCATCCTCGAGCTGCTGGCGGGCCTTGGCCACCAGGCGAACGTCCTGGGCGCCGAAACCGAACAGGCAGATGCCGAGCAGGTCGATGTCGGGGTTGGTGGTCCGCCGCACCTGCACGAACCGGCTGGCCGTGCGGGTCAGTCCGTTCAGCGACGCCGCATCACCCCGGGTGGGGATGACCAGGTAGCGAGCCACGCTGAAGGCCAGGTCGACCAGGCAGCCAACCGCGGGCGGGCAGTCCACCACCACCAGGTTGTAGTCGGCAACCAGAGGTTTGAGGGCGTCGTCCACCGCGCTCAGGGCCCGGTCGTCACCTTCGTACTGGCGGCGGCGCACGAGGTCCTCGACCTGCTCGGTGAAGGTCCCCCCCGTCACCACGTCGAGGTTGGGGCGGACGTCGCGCTGGGGCTCGACCGGCCGGCCCGACTCGACCGCGGTCAGCAGGCGCTGGCCCTCGTCGTTCACGTCCTCGTCGTCGGTGTAGCCCAGGTCCGAGCTCAGGTTCCCCTGGGGATCGAGGTCGACGAGCAGCACCCGCCACCCGCTGATGGCCGCCAACCCCGCCAGGTTGGCGCTCAGCGACGTCTTGCCCACGCCGCCCTTGCCGTTGGCGACCGCGATGGCATTGGGGAGCACCACGCCTCCTTCCCCGCCCACCGCAGGCAGCCTCAGCCGGGGCGAGCCTCCGGATGGGCCCGAGCGTACCGCCACCGCCCCTGGCCGTCGACCGCTCGTCGACCGTCTGGGGTCACCCTGACATCGGGTGTCAGGGAGGCATCCGTACCGTGGCCGCGGTGTACGAGACCGACGCCACCATCGCCGAGCTGCAGGAACTCCTGGATCGCTCCGTCGCTGCCGCTGGGCCCCACCTCCAGGCCATCTTCCGGCCCGAGACGGCGGTGCCCGCGGCCGAACTGGTCGAACTGCTGCCCCGCGTGCAGGTCATCGACCTGGCCACGGTCACGGCCTCGGGACTGCCCCGGGTGGCCCCCGTCGACGGCCTCTTCTTCAAGGGGCGCTGGATCTTCGGCTCGTCCCCGGAATCGGCCCGGGCCCGTCACCTGGCCAGGCGGCCCGGGGTCAGCGCCGCCCACACCCGGGGGGAAGGCCTCTGCGTCATCACCCACGGCCACGCCGTCGCCGTCGACCTGCGGGAGCGGGCCTCGGCCGACGTGCTCGCCCACTGGCGCGACATCTACCCCACCTTCGACGACTGGGCCTCGCTCGACACCCCGTGCTGGCGCCTCGAACCCACCCACCTGTTCGCCCGCCGGCCCGCCGACGGCGCCTGACGCCGGGTTGGGGGCGCTCGCCGTCCGTCGTTCGATCGTTTATCCAGAGACCTTGCCGCCACCCCAACTATGGTCCTAACGCATAGGTGTGGGGGAATGTAGAGATGACGCAGGCCGATGTGGCGATCGTTGGCGGTGGGATAGCCGGCTGTGCCCTGGCCGCTGTCCTGAGTCGTGGTGGCCTGGGCGTCGTGGTCGTCGAGCGTGAGGCGGTCTACCGCGATCGCGTCCGGGGCGAGTGGATGCCACCGTGGGGTGTGGGCGAGTTGGGTGAGCTGGGCCTGCGGGATGTGGCCGAAGGCGTCGAGCACGCCAACTGGCTTACGCGTCATCTGCCCTTCGACGAGACGTTGCCTCCGGAGGTCGCTGCGGCCAACCCGGTTCGGTTTGGCGACTTCCTGCCAGGCGTCCCCGGCTGCCTGTCCGTTCCCCACGTCGGCTTGCAGGAGGCGCTGCTGGCGGCGGCCATCGACGCGGGCGCCACCGTCCATCGTGGCGTCACCGACGTGGCCGTGGCTCTGGGCGACGACCCGTCGATCGCCTATCGACTCGATGGCTCCGTAAGGACCGTAGGCGCTCGACTCGTCGTCGGTGCCGATGGCCGGGGATCCACCGTGCGCAGGACGTCTGGCGTACCCCTGTCGAGCGCACCGATGCGGGTCAACATCGCCGGCATGCTGATCGAGGGTGTGCAGGAGTGGCCCTCGGATACCTCGACCATCGGGGTCGAAGATGACCTCCACTACTTGGTGTTCCCCCAAGGCAACGGCCGCGTCCGCCTCTATGGCATCTGGGACGTGGGTGACGTCCACCGCTTCGCCGGGCCCGATCGTCAGCGGCGTTTCCTGGATGCCTTCGACCTCGACTGCGTGCCCGGCTCGGCTGAGCTCGCCGCTGCCACGCCGATAGGGCCGTGCGTCACGGCTCCGCTCAACGACACGTGGACGGACGTGATCGCCGTTGACGGCATGGTGCTGGTGGGCGATGCGGCCGGGTGGAGCGACCCGACAGTGGGTCAAGGGCTGTCGGTGTCGTTTCGTGACGTCCACCTCGTGGCCGAGGCGCTGTTGGGCCATCCGGATTGGTCGACGTCCACGTTCGACTCGTACGCCGTCGAGCGCGCCGAGCGCATGCGTCGTCTGCGTTTCGCCAACGCATCGGTCGCTCTCGGCTTCGGATTCGGCGATACGGCCCGGGCTCGACGCCGCCGCCTTGCCAGGCTGCGCCTACGAGACCCCATGCGCTACCAGGCGTTGATTCCACTGCTGGTCGGTCCGTGGCGGGTCGCAGCCGAAGCGTTCTCCGATGAGGTGTGGGCCGAGCTGCTCGCCGCGTGACCGCGTAGGTTGGGTGGCCAACACCGTGCACCTGGTCATCGCCGTCGTCGTCGTTGTCGGCACTGCCGCGGCCTGGCGTCGGCACTGTCGCCGCCTTCCTCGCCCTCCTGGTCCTGCGCATCGCCGGGCGCCGGCGGCTGCTGGTCCGCATAGAGCTGCGGCGGACCCACGTCGTGCTCGGTGCTCCAGCCGTCGCTCCTCCCGGGGCCCGTCCGTCCGCCGGACGCCTCCTGCGCCTGGTGGTTGGTGGCCTGCTGCCCGCCGTCATGGGCACCGCGGCCGCCGTGCTCACCTGCTACGCGCCGTTGCGGGCTGGCATCCAGGTCCTGGCTGGCCTCGATCCCAACTTCACCAGGACGCCTGGGGAGGGCCCAGCCACCTGGGCGCCGGTCTGGCCCACTGGATGGACGGCGCCCTGGGACACCGGCCTCCAGCGCGGTTGCATCCGGTGGTGCGTCCCGTGGCTGCCGACTGAGCGCACCTACCTACGCCGGCGGTACGCCCATGCGTCCGGTTCGCCGAGCTCTCGTCCTGGATCGTCTCACCGGTGGGACGATCCGGGACGAGACTCGTCTGGCCGATCATCGATCCGTCCCGGTCCCCCGGGCGGCAACGGCCGGACCGGTCGGGTCGAGGCCGGGCTCCGACACCGTCGGGCGTCGTGGACGAGGTCCTGGCGTGGTGCGGTTTCCTCGGTGCCTGGTCGCTCGTCTCGCGCTGGTGGTGGATGTTGCCGCCCGTGCGCCTGTGGCTGCAGCGGCGGCGCATGGCCCGTCACCGCCAGGCCGTCATCGACGCCATGCCCGACGAGGACCTCGAGCGCTTCACCCGCTACGTGAACACCGCCGCCGGGTGGTTGATGGTGGCCGGCGGTGGCCTGCTGCTCGCCGCCCGCGAGACGTGGGGGCTGGTCGAGCAGCACCAGTGGCCCGCGCCGCTGTTCGGGGTGATCGTGCTCGTCATGGCCACGGTCAGCATCAGCTACGCCGTGGGCCGCCGGGCGCACTCCGATCGGGCCCTCGAGGGCCGCCGCGCCGCCGCCGACCAACGCGTCAGGGCATCGGACGACCCCAACGGTCCATGAGGTGGGTGTCATGACCGCGGGTGGGCCCGGGCCAGCGTTGACACGGCTGGAGCGCTCCTGGGCGCCGGCCACGTCGGATGCCCGCCACGCCGACGACACCGATCTGGGGACGGGCTGGCACCTGCCTCCCGCCGCCTGTTCTGGTGACCTGATCGGCATGGGTGTGGCGTGTCGACCGCACCCTCACGGCCCTCACAACGAAGAACCCCGAGCGCCGTTCGAGGCGATCGGGGTTCGAACCTGGGCCTTCGGCGGAGAGAGTGGGATTCGAACCCACGGTGAGTTTCCCCACACACGCTTTCCAGGCGTGCCGATTAGGCCGCTCTCGCATCCCTCCGTGCTCCGTCCGGCGCCGTTCCGCGACGAGGTCGCGGGAGGGGGTGCCAGCAGGTGCGAGCGACAGGCTATCGTGGTCGGCCTGGCCGGCGCCCATGCCGGCGGTCGGGCCGAGTCGCTCGAGGTGGTGGTCGGGTCCTGCGCGATCGCAGTCCGTGAACCGAGTCAGGGCCGGGAGGCAGCAGCTCTCAGCGGAGCCTGCGATGTGCCTCAGGTCGCCTGGCCATCACCTCAAGGGACTCGGCCCGACCCGCGCCCGGCTCCGGCGGAGCGGCGCCGACCCCGGGGTCCGTTCGCTCCGGAGACGGTCGGCCCCCGGCGGTACGATCTCCGCCGATGGCCTACCAGTCCCTCTACCGGCGCTACCGCCCGCAGCGCTTCGCCGAGGTGGTCGGCCAGGACAACGTGACCACGGCCCTGGGCAACGCCGTGCGTGAGCAGCGCACCGGCCACGCCTACCTGTTCTCCGGACCCCGGGGCACGGGCAAGACGTCGAGTGCCCGCATCCTGGCCAAGGCCCTCAACTGCACCGACCTGCACGACGGCGAACCCTGCGGGGTGTGCGAGGCCTGCGTGGCGGTCGAGGCCGGCAGTTCGCTCGACCTCTTCGAGCTCGACGCCGCCTCCAACAACGGCGTGGACGCCATGCGCGACCTCATCGCCAAGGCGTCGCTCGGCTCGCCCGGACGCAACAAGGTCTACATCCTCGACGAAGTCCACATGCTCACCCCGGCCGCGTCGAACGCCCTGCTCAAGACGCTGGAGGAGCCCCCGCCCCACGTCACCTTCGTGCTGGCCACCACCGACCCCCAGAAGGTGCTGCCCACCATCCGCAGCCGGGCCCAGCACTACGAGTTCGGCCTGCTCAACGCGGCCGTGCTCGAGGCCCACGTGCGCGACATCCTGGGCCGGGAGGAGGTCGAGCTCGACGACGAGACCATCGGCTACGTGGTGCGGCGGGGCTCGGGTTCGGCCCGCGACACCCTGTCCGCCCTCGATCAGGTGCTGGCCCTGGGCGGTCGCCCCACCGGTGGGGGATCGCTCGACGGGCTGCTCGACGCCCTGGTGGCCCGGGACACCGGTGCCGCCATCTCGGCCCTGGCCGCAGCCCTCGACGCCGGCCGCGAGCCCCGCCTGGTGGGCGAGGAGCTCCTGGGCCGCCTGCGCGACGCCTTCCTGCTGGCCGCCGGCGGTCCTGTGGGCCAGTTGCCCGAAGACGACCGGGTGCGCCTGGCCGCAGTGGGCCGGGCCCTGGGCCTACCCGTGCTCAGTCGGGCACTGGAAGCCATCGGCACGGCCCTGACCGACATGCGCCAGGCCCCCGACGCCCGCGTCCCCCTCGAGGTGGCCCTGGTCCGGGTCACCCGGCCCGACACCGACAGCTCCCTGGCCGCCCTGGTCGAACGGGTGGCCGCCCTCGAAGCCGCCCTGGCCGCCGGTGTCCCCGCCAAGTCGGCAGCACCCGCGTCGGCGGCACCCGCGTCGGCGGCACCGGCGCCGGCACCAGCCGCCCCCCAGTCGGCGGCGTCCCCGGTGGTGCCCGCCGCCGACGCTCCGCCCATGGCCACGATGCCGCCGCCCGTGCCCAGCCCCGCCCCCGCCGCGGGGCCCAGCAACGGCGCGCCTGCCGGCCCGCCCGCGGCCGAGGCCCGCCGCCGCCTCCAGGCCCGGCAGGCGGGCACGGCCGCAGCCTCCAAGCCTCCGCCTGCCCCCACCCCGCCGGCGGCGGTGCCCACGCCCACGCCCACCGCATCGGCGGTCCCTCCGGCGGCCCACCCCGCGATGGCCGTGCCCGCCACCGCCGCGGCCGGTGGCGGTGATGCACCGACCAAGGCCGAGATCGACGCGGTGTGGGAGCCGCTCCTGGCCACGCTGACCAACGCCACCCGGGCCCGCTACAAGGGCGGCCGCTTCCTCGACAGCGACGGTCCCACGGCCGTGTTCGGCCTGCCCAACCCCTTCCACCTGGGACGATGCCAGGAGAAGGCGGGCGAGGTGGAGCAGGCCCTGGCCGCCCACTTCGGTCGCCGGATGCCGTTGCGGCTCGAGGTGGACGCCTCGGCCGAGGGGGGAGGTGGTGGTGCCGACCCTTTCTCCCGTAGGGGTGCGGGCCAGCCTGGCGCGCCCGGGCTCACCGACGCCCCCGAGGACGAGGAGGAGGACATCGGCGACGTGCACGCCCTGCCCTCGGCCACCGATGTCGGTTCCACGGTGCTCGATCGCCTGTTGCAGGCCTTCCCCGGCGCCGAGGTGGTGGAATAGGGCTGTGCCTCCCGCTTCCGCAGAGCCTCCCGTCCCCGCCCAGCCCGACCGCTCCGACGAGGTCGAGCAGCCCGAGCTGGCCGACGTCTCCGAGATGACCGGCGGCTTCGACCTCGGCGCCCTGCTGGCCGGGGCCCAGGAGATGGTGGCAGCCCAGGCCCAGGCCGCCCAGCAGGAGGTCATCGGCTCGGCTGGTGGCGGCGCCGTCGAGGTCCAGGTGACCGGCGGTGGCGACTTCCTCGAGGTGCGCATCCGCCCCGACGTCGTGGACCCCGCCGACATCGCCATGCTCGAGGACCTGGTCCTCGTGGCCATCCGCGACGCCATGGGCAAGGTGCAGCAGCTGCAGTCCGGGGCCATGGGTGGCCTCGACCTGGGCAGCCTGGGTGGCCTGCTGGGGGGCCAGCCCTGACCCCCGCCGGTTCCCGCTGACGTGGCCACGGTCTACGAAGGCCCCGTCCAGGACCTCATCGACGAGTTCGGCCGCCTGCCCGGCATCGGACCCAAGTCGGCCCAGCGCATCGCCTTCTACCTGTTGCGGGTGTCGGCCGAGGACGCCAACCGACTGGCCAAGGCCATCACCGAGGTCAAGGCCCGCATCTCGTTCTGTCGGCGCTGCTTCAACGTGGCCGAGGGGGAGGAGTGCGTCATCTGCACCGACCCCCGCCGCGACCGCACCCTGATCTGCGTGGTCGAGGAGCCTCGCGATGTGGTCGCCGTCGAACGCACCAGTGAGTACCACGGGCTCTACCACGTGCTCCACGGCGCCATCGACCACCTCGAGGGCACCGGTCCCGAGCAGCTCAAGATCCGTGATCTGGTCCGGCGCCTGGCCGACGAACCCGTATCCGAGCTGGTCCTGGCGACGAACCCCAACCTGACCGGTGAGGCCACGGCCATGTACCTGGTGCGGCTGCTGCGCGACGTCGAGGGCCTGAAGGTGACCAGGTTGGCCTCGGGGCTACCCGTGGGTGGTGACCTGGAGTACGCCGACGAGCTGACCCTGGGCCGGGCCTTCGAGGGCCGGCGCGAAGTGCGCAGCTGACTTCAGCGGGTGTTGATCACCGCACGCTGAGCATCAGGGTCTGACACGAAAACGCAACAGGGGTGCTGGCCGAGTCGACGCGGGCGGACAGTACAAACCGACTCGTTCCAGCACCCCTGGTGCTACATCCGGGTCTCTCAGCGCTGCTGAGTCCCCGTCGTTGTTGTCATCACATTACGACTGTTGCGGAGACGTGACAACCCTCAGCGCAGAGAATTACCCATGTGCAGGGCGTTCTCGCCCCGACAAGGTCGTCGCCGGGCGTGTCAGCCGTCGACGCGGACGATCAGGGCGTCGCCCTGGCCGCCACCACCGCACAGGGCGGCAGCCCCGATGCCGCCACCACGGCGGGCAAGCTCGTGCAGCAGGTGCAGGGCCAGCCGGTTGCCCGAGGCGCCGATGGGATGGCCCAGGGCGATGGCCCCGCCGTCCACGTTGACCTTGTCGATGTCCACGCCCAGCTCCTCGACGGCGGCGTGGGCCACGGCGGCGAAGGCCTCGTTGATCTCCAGCAGGTCGAGATCGGCCGGGGTCAGGCCGAGCCGGCCCAGGGCCTTGAGGATGGCGTTGGAGGGCTGGGTGAGCAGGTTGGTGCCCGGACCGGACACCTGGCCGTAGCCGATGATCTCGCCCAGGGGGGTCACGCCCAGCTCGGCGGCCTTGGCCTTGGACATGATGACCACGGCCGAGGCACCGTCGGAGAGCTGGCTGGCGTTGCCCGCCGTCACGTGGCCGGCCCCGCCGAAGGCGCCCTTGAGCTTGCCCAGGGTGTCGAGCGTGGTGCCCGGGCGCACACCCTCGTCGGTGTCGACGACGATGGGCTCGCCCCGGCGCTGGGGGATGGTCACGGGGATGATCTCGGCGTCGAAGCGGCCGTCCTTCTGGGCGGCGGCGGCCAGCTCGTGGGAGCGGGCCGAGATCTCGTCCATCGACTGGCGGGAGATGCCGGCGGCCGCGGCGTCGCGCTCGGTGCCTGCGCCCATGGCCATGTGGTCGAAGGCGCAGGTCAGGCCGTCGAACATCAGGGAGTCGACGACGGCGGCGTCGCCGAGGCGCAGGCCCTGGCGGGCGCCGGGCATGAGGTAGGGGGCGTTGGTCATGGACTCCATGCCCCCGGCCACCACGATGTCGGCGTCGCCCGAGGCGATCATCTGGTCGGCCAGGTAGATGGCGTTGAGGCCCGACAGGCACACCTTGTTGACGGTGGTGGCGGGTACGTCCATGGGGATGCCAGCGTTCACCGCGGCCTGGCGGGCGGGGATCTGCCCCGCACCGGCCAGGAGCACCTGGCCCATGAAGACGTAGTCGACCTGGTCGGGACGGACGCCGGCCCGCTCGAGGGCGGCGGCGATGGCGTGACCCCCCAACTCGGCCGCGGACAGGCCGGCGAACGCGCCGTTGAACTTGCCGACGGGCGTGCGGGCCCCAGCGACGATGACGGAACCAGCCATGTGGGCGACCTCCAGGTCGGGTGCTGGGGCCAGGATAGAGGGGGCCCACCAGCCGTGTCGGAAACCTACCTGAGGGTAAGTTCAGTTTCCGCGAAGCCGGATCGGCCGGTACCCTCCGGCATCATGCAGGCGATCCTCCAGGCCATACAGGGCGGCGCGAGCGGCGAAGAGCTGGCGGCCATCCCCATCCCCGAGTCCTACCGCGCCGCCTACCTGCGGCGCGAGGACGAGACCATGTTCGAGGGCATCGCCTCCAAGGACAAGGACCCCCGCAAGGCCCTGCACATCGGCGAGGTGGCCACCCCCGAGCTCGCCCCCGACGAGGTGTACCTGGCCGTCATGGCCTCGTCCATCAACTTCAACACGGTGTGGAGCACCATCTTCGAGCCCCTCTCCACCTTCGGCTTCCTCGACCGCATGGCCCGGGAGTCGACGTGGGCGGCCCGCCACAAGCTCGACCACCACGTGCTGGGGTCGGACGCCTCGGGTGTGGTGCTGGCCGTGGGCTCGGCCGTGCGCAACTGGAAGCCGGGCGACAAGGTCGTGGCCCACTGCAACTACCTCGACGACCAGGACCCCTCGGCCCACGACGATTCGATGCTGGCCGCCAACCAGCGCATCTGGGGCTTCGAGACCAACTTCGGCGGCCTGGCCGATCTGGCCGTGCTCAAGGCCAACCAGCTCATGCCCAAGCCCAGCCACCTGTCGTGGGAGGAGTCCGCGGTCAGTGGGCTGTGCGCTTCCACCTCCTACCGCATGCTGGTGGGCCGCCACGCGGCCCGCATGAAGCAGGGCGACACCGTCCTCATCTGGGGGGCGACGGGTGGCATCGGTGGCTACGCCACCCAGCTCGTGCTCAACGGCGGCGGCACCCCCATCGGCGTGGTGTCCTCGCCCGAGAAGGCCGAACTGCTCAACAAGATGGGCTGCGCCGCCACCATCGACCGGGCGGCCGAGGGCTACAGGTTCTGGAGCGACGAACACACCCAGGACGAGAGCGAGTGGCGCCGTCTGGGCAAGAAGGTGCGCTCACTGGTGGGCGTCGATCCCGAGATCGTCTTCGAGCACCCGGGCCGCTCCACCATGGGGGCATCGGTGTTCGTGTGCGCCCGGGGCGGCACCATCGTGACCTGTGCGGCGACGTCCGGCTACATGATCGAGTACGACAACCGCCACCTGTGGATGAAGCTCAAGAGGATCGTGTCCTCGCACTTCGCCAACTACCAGGAGGCGTGGGACATGAACCGGTTGATCGACAGGGGCGCCATCCAGCCCATCCTGTCGGGCTGCTTCGACCTCGACGAGGCCGGCGAGGCCGCCTACCAGGTGCACCACAACATGCACGAGGGCAAGCTGGCCGTGTTGTGCCTGGCCCCCGAGCGGGACCTGGGCATCGACGACCCCGAGAAGCGGGCCCGGATCGGCGAAGATCGCATCCGCCTGTTCGAGCGGGGCTGACCCGTGCAAGTGGAGTTCGTCCAAGTGGAGTGGAGGAGCGCACCGTGCTGCTGACCGAGATCGACCACGTGGCCATCGCGGTGACCGACCTCGAGGCGGCCATCGACTACTACCAGCGGGCCTTCGGGGCCACGGTGGACCACCGCGAGGTGGTCGAGTCCGACGGCGTCGAAGAGGCCCTGCTCAAGGTGGCCGAGTCCTACGTCCAGCTCCTGACCCCGACGCGGCCCGATTCCCCGGTGGCCAAGGCCATCGAGAAGCGGGGCGAGGGCCTGCACCACGTCGGCTACCGGGTCGATGACTGCGCAGTGGCGTTGCAGGCCATGATCGCCGCGGGGGCCAAGGCCATCGACGCCGCCCCCCGCCCCGGCTCCCGGGGCACCACCGTGGCCTTCATCCACCCCAAGGGCTCCTTCGGCACCCTCATCGAGTTGGTGCAGGAGAACCCCACAGCGCACTGAGCTGTCGTCTGGGTTGGCGCCGGTGGCCTCCCAACCGCCTCACCAGTGGCGGGGCGGGAGCAGGCGCTGGTCCTGGAGCCGGGCGATGATGCGGCGGAACATGACCTCGGTGTCCTCGCAGTCGGCGAAGCCGTACTTTCGGGCCTTGATCGTGCTCACCAGCGACGGCTGGTGGGCCCGGTCGCGTCCCCGGCCCAGCACCATGTCGGCGTAGAGGAACGACTGGCCCACGAAGGCATCCAGGGCGGGCGGGGCCACCAGGTCGAAGCGGCGCACGACCTCGGCCCATTCGGCTTCGCGGGCGGGCATGTCCTCGGCCAGCGAGCACGGTTGGGGCTCGCCCACCTCCATGCCCAAGGCGTCGGCGATGGCCGGCCACAGCTCGGTCATGCGGAAGACGTCGCCGTTGGTGATGTTGAACGTCTGCCCGGCACAGGCCGGGGTGGTGGCCGCCCACTCCAGAGCCCGGGCCAGCAGGTCGGCGTCGACGGCCTCGGACACGGTGGGCACGCCGCCGGGGAACGACAGGGGCTTGCCCGCCAGGCGCTGCACGGCGGCGTAGGCGCCCAGGGCGGGGATGGCGTTCATGTTCGAGCCCATGGCCTCGCCGAAGATGACCTGAGGACGCAGGACGGTCAGCCCCCAGGTGGCCCCGGCGGCCTGCAGGCCCCGGAGGTGGTCTTCCTGCAGCCAGTAGAAGTTCTCGTGCTCGTGGCGGGGTCGACGCTCGAGGCCGGGCAGGGCCATGGGGGCCACGTGGGCGCCGTAGGCCTTGGTGCCCTGCAGCACCGACACGTGCGCGAGGCGGGGGGCGGCCTCGGCGAGGACGGCGGTGAGGTTGGCCAACATGGCCAGGTTGGTCTCCATCTGGTCGCGCTCGCGCCAGCCGGCGAACAGGCCCGGCTTCTCGAAGAGGGCGGCGTAGACGAGGTGGGTGACGTCGCCGAGGGCGGGGGCCGCGGCCCGGACCGAGGCGGGGTCGGTCAGGTCCACGCTGAGCAGCTCGGCGCCGGCGCCCAGGTGAGGTGGGGGGCGACGGGACAGGCCGACGACGTCCCAGTCGGGCTGCTGGGCGAAGTGGCGCACGGCGGCGAAGCCGACCACGCCCGACGCGCCGGCCACCAGCACCTTGCGTCGTCGCGTTCCTGGCCCTGTCGTCATGTGCCCCACCCCCGGTCCGCGTCGGAACCTAGGTCACGACCAGGGTGTCCGGCGCTATGGTCCCCCGCCATGCCCGCACGGAAGCAGCGCCCCACCAGCCCGCGCATCGTCCCGGTCACGACACCGTCCGTGCTCCAGCAGGAGCTGATGTTCGGCAGCGGCGATACCGGCACCCTCAACATCTCGGCCACCCTGGCCCACAACACCCGGGTGCTCAAGCGCTTCTCCCAGATGGGCGGCACCCTGCTGTTCCGGGGGGAGCTGCCCGTGCGCGAGCGTGAGCTGGTCATCCTGCGGGTGGGGGCCAACGCCGAATCGGTCTACGAGTTCGGCCAGCACACGGTCATCGGCCTCGACTCGGGCATCACCGAGGACGAGATCCTCGCCCTGACCCTGCCCCTCGACCAGGGCAGCTGGTGCGACGAGGACCGTGATCTGCTGCTGCTGGCCGACGAGCTGTGCGCCGATGACTGCGTCTCGGACGACACGTGGGCCCGGCTGGCCACCCGGTGGACGGAATCGGCCCTCGTCGAGCTGGTGGTGGTGGCCGGCTTCTACCGGATGGTGTCGGGCTTCTTGAACTCGGCCGGCGTCCAGCTCGACACCGGCGTCCCCGGCTGGCCCGAAGGCGCCTTCGGCGCCTGAGGCCGGTTCACGAACGGCCGCCCAGCCATCGGCGCCAGCCGGGCCGTCGTCGGGGACGGTGGTCGTGCGACGATGCAGGGGATGGCACTGACGGTTCACCTGGTCGACGGGACGTACGAGCTCTTCCGGCACTTCTTCGGGGCCCCACCCCGGCAGACGGATGACGGCTTCGAGATGGCCGCGGCCCGCGGCGTGCTCCACTCCATGGTGCAGCTGCTCGAGGACGGCGCCACCCACGTGGGCGTGGCCTTCGACCACGTCATCGAGTCGTGGCGCAACGACGTCTTTCCCGGCTACAAGGACGGGTCCGGCGTCGATCCCACCCTCAAGGCCCAGTTCCCCCTGGTCGAGCGGGCCATCGCTGCACTGGGCATGGCCGTGTGGCCCGAGGTGACCTACGAGGCCGACGACGCCCTGGCCGCGGCGGCCGCGGTGGCCGACGCCGATCCCCGGGTCACCCAGGTGCAGATCATGACCCCGGACAAGGACCTGGCCCAGTGCGTGCGCGGCGACCGTGTCGTCCAGGTCGACCGACGCAAGCAGACCACGGCCAACGAGGCCGCCGTGCGGGAGCGCTACGGCATCGGGCCCACGTCGATCCCCGACTACCTGGCCCTGGTGGGCGACAGCGCCGACGGCTTCCCCGGCCTGCCCGGCTTCGGGGCCAAGTCGACCAGCCTGGTGCTGGGCCGCTACGGCAAGCTCGACCTCATCCCCGCCTCCCACGAGCAGTGGGAGGTGCCCGGCGTGCGGGGCCCGGCCGCCCTGGCCCTGACCCTGCGCGAGCGCATGGGTGAGGCCCTGCTCTACCGCCGCCTGGCCACCCTCGACGTCGACGGCCCCGAGGTGGGGGTGGTCGACGACTGGGAGTGGGCGGGTCCGTCCGACGACTTCGTGGCCCTGACCTCCGAGTTGCAGGCCGATCGCCTGGTGCCCCGGGTGGCCCGCCAGGTGCAGGGCCGGGACCTCTAGCTCCGTCGGCTCCCCTCAGCGAGGGGACAGGACCTCGTCGAGGGCCAGGGGGGTGGGCTCTTCGAGCTGGTCGAAGCCGCACGAGCGGGGATCGCGGTCGTCCCGCCAGCGCTGCAGCTTGGTGGTGGCCCGGAAGCGGCCGGACAACATGGCTGAGTACGACACCTCGACCACCAGCTCGGGCCGTAGGGGGACCCAGGACAGGTCCTTGCCGTTGCTCCAACGCGACAGGCCGCCGGGCATGCGCCCCGATTCGTGGGCGGCCTGGTCGGCCCACTGGCCCCAGGGGTGGTCGACCAGGGCGTCGGTCTCGTAGGGAGCCAGGCGGTCGACGAGGGCGGCGCGGTCCTTGATGGAGAAGCTCGCCGCCACGCCCACGTGCTGCAGGCGACCGGTGTCGTCGTACAGGCCCAGGAGCAGGGAACCGACGCCCTTGCCGTCCTTGTGGGTGCGGTAGCCGGCGACGACGGCGTCGGCCGTGCGCTTGTGCTTCAGCTTGAACTGGACCCGCTTGTCCTCGACGTAGGGGTCCCCGGTGGGCTTGGCGATGATGCCGTCGAGCCCGGCGCCTTCGAAACGCTTGAACCAGTCCCCGGCCACGGTGCGATCGGCGGTGACCGCGGTCAGGTACACGGGAGCCTCGACGCCGGCCAGCGCCTCTTCCAGCAGCCGACGGCGCTCGTGGAGGGGCTCGGCCCGTAGGTCGCGGTCGCCCAGGGCCAACAGGTCGAAGGCCATGTAGCTGGAGGGGAGCTGCTCGGCCAGCATCTTGATGCGGCTGGCCGCGGGGTGGATGCGCTGCTGCAGGGCGTCGAAGTCGAGGTGGACGCGGCCGCTGTCGTCGGTGGCGGTGACGACGAGCTCACCGTCGACCACGCAGCGTTCGGGCAGCTCACGTAGGGCGTACTCGACGGCCTCGGGGAAGTAGCGGGTCAGGGGCCGGTCGTTGCGGCTGCCGAGGATGACCTCGTCCCCGTCGCGGAAGATGATGCAGCGGAACCCGTCCCACTTGGGCTCGAACAGCAGCTCGCCGGCGGGCAGAGCTTCGAACCCGGCGACAGGCTTGGCCAGCATGGGCCGGAGGGGCGGAGCGACGGGCAACGGCATCGCCGTCGAGCCTAAGGCGGCCTCGCCCGACGCTGCCGACCGAACGGCGGCCTCTCGGTCCGGGTCGATGTCTCGCCGCGGCCGGGCCTGGTCGTGCTCGCCGACTAGGCGGCGGCGGAGGCCGCTGCGGCCAGACGATCCAGCAGTGACGCCGGGTCGGGGTCGACGACGACCATGTCGAGGCTGTGGGCCTTGGTGAAACCGGCGTCCACGGTGTGCTGCAGGAAGCCCCACAGCTGGTCGTAGAAGCCGCCCACGTCGAGGATGCCGATGGGCTTGGCGTGCAGGCCGATCTGCACCCAGGTCAGGGTCTCGGCCAGCTCCTCCAACGTCCCCAACCCCCCGGGCAGGGCGATGAAGGCGTCGGACAGCTCGTACATCCTGGCCTTGCGTTCGTGCATCGAGCCCACCTCGTGCAACGTGGTCAGCGCGGTGTGGGCCACCTCCCGGCTGAACAGGTTCACGGGGATGACACCGCTGACCGCACCACCGGCGGCCATGACCGTGTCGGCCAGGACACCCATCAGTCCCACGGCCCCGCCGCCGTAGACGAGACCGGTGCCTCGACGGGCCAGCTCGCGCCCCAGGGCCACGGCGGCGTGCTCGTAGCGGGGGTCCCCACCGACCTTGGAACCGCAGAACACGCACACCGCATCGAACTCGTTCATGGGCGCCGCAGCGTAGGGGTCGGGGTCACCCCGGGCACGCGCATTGGGAGGGCGGGCCCGCCCCTCGGTAGCCTGTCGCCCACTATGGCCGAGCACCACCTCAGCGACCGTCTCGCCGACCTGCAGCAACGCAAGGACGAGGCCATCCACGCCGGTCCCGAGCGGGCCGTGCTCCGCCAGCACGAGAAGGGCAAGCTGCTCGCCCGCGAGCGCATCGAGTACCTCCTCGACGAGGGCTCCTTCCACGAGCTCGACATGCTGGCCCGCAGCCGGGCCGAGGGGTCCACCGACCGGCCCTACACCGATGGCGTCATCACCGGCTTCGGCACCATCGACGGTCGCCGGGTCTGCGTCTTCTCCCAGGACTTCACCGTCTTCGGTGGCGCCCTGGGCGAGGTCTTCGCCGAGAAGATCCAGAAGGTCATGGACCTGGCGCTGAAGATCGGCGTGCCCATGATCGGGCTCAACGACGGCGCCGGTGCCCGCATCCAGGAAGGTGTCGTCTCCCTCGACAGCTACGGCGGCATCTTCCACCGCAACGTGCTGTCCTCGGGTGTCATCCCCCAGATCTCCGTTGTTCTCGGCCCCTGCGCCGGCGGCGCCGTCTACTCGCCGGCCATGACCGACTTCATCTTCATGGTGCGCCACACCTCGCACATGTTCATCACCGGTCCCGACGTGGTGAAGAGCGTGACCGGTGAGGACGTCACCCTCGAGGAGCTGGGCGGGGCCGGCTCGCACTCCACCAAGTCCGGCGTGGCCACCTTCGTCAGCGAGGACGAGAAGTCCTGCCTCGACGACGTGAAGTACCTGCTGGGCTTCCTGCCCTCGAACAACCTCGACGAGGCCCCCGCTGTCGAGGTCGAGGACGACCCCCTGCGCCTCTGCCCCGAGCTGCTCGACGTCATCCCCGCCACCTCGAACCAGTCCTACGACATGAAGAAGGTCATCACGTCGGTCGTCGATGACGGTGACTTCTTCGAGTACTTCCCTTCGTGGGCCCGCAACATCGTGTGCGGCTTCGCCCGCATCAACGGCAAGCCGGTCGGCGTGGTCGGCAACCAGCCCCTGATGCTGGCCGGCGTGCTCGACATCGACTCGTCCGAGAAGGCGGCGCGCTTCGTGCGCACCTGCGACTCGTTCAACATCCCGCTCCTGACCTTCGTGGACGTGCCCGGCTTCCTGCCCGGCGTCGACCAGGAGTACGGCGGCATCATCCGTCACGGCGCCAAGCTGCTCTACGCCTACTGCGAGGCCACCGTGCCCCGCATCCAGGTCGTCGTGCGCAAGGCCTACGGCGGCGCCTACGTGGTCATGGACTCCAAGTCCATCGGCTCGGACCTGTGCTTCGCCTGGCCCTCGGCCGAGCTCGCCGTCATGGGCCCCCAGGGTGCGGTCGAGATCATCAACCGGCGCGAGATCAACGAGTCGGCCGACCCCGTGGCCAAGAAGGCCGAGCTGGTGGCCGACTACACCGAGCGCTTCGCCAACCCCTACATCGCCGCCGAGCGGGGTTACGTCGACGACGTCATCGACCCGGCCGAGACCCGCCGCAAGGTGGTGGCCGGCTTCGAGCTCCTGGCGTCCAAGCGCGAGGAGCTCCCGCAGCGCAAGCACGGGAACATGCCGCTCTGACCGGTCCCGGTTACGATCTCGCACCCGTGGACCTCAAGGTGACGCGCGGCGGCCCCAACGACGACGAGGTGGCGGCCATCGTGGCCGCGGTCGAGGCCGCCTGGCCCCGACCCGTGGCCGAGGGCAGCGCCGTACCCGCCGGCGAGCCCGAGCGGTGGCGCTTCTCGGGCCGGTGGTGGGCCAAACCCGTGCCCCTGCGACGGGACCGCCCCGGCCGACGCGGCTGATGGTCGATCCGGGGGGACAGCCGACGATCGCCCCGCAGAGCCTGGAGGACGACCTCGCCCTGCGCCCGGTGGCCCCGGGGCGCTTCGAGGCCGACATCACCCGACGCTGGTGGATCGTCATCGGGCCCAACGGCGGTCTGTCCGCCGCCCTGCTGCTCAAGACGGCCCAGCTCGGCGCCGGTCGTGACGACCTGCACCCCCGGGCCCTGCACGTGCAGTACCTGTCGGCCCCCGTCGAGGGCCCGGCCACCTTCGAGGTCACCGTGGACCGCTCGGGTCGCCAGGCCGCCTTCGTGTCCGTGGTGATGCGCCAGGGCGAGCGGGCCACCTCCCAGGCCAGGGTGGTGCTGGTCGGTCCCCAGGACACGGCCTTCGACGCCGACTACGGCCCCATGCCCATCGTGCCCTCCGTGGGCGACTGCCCCCTGTTCAAGGCGCCCGAGGCCCGACCGGTCGAGTCCTACGCCCGGCTGGACCGGCGCACCGCCTTCCCCATCCCCGACGGGCCCAGCTCGGCTCCCGTGGGGGGCTGGCTGAGGCTGACCCCCGGTGAGGCCGTCGATGCTGCCCGCCTGGCCCTCTACACCGACAACTGGCCACCCTCGGCCCGTGAGCAGCTGGGCGACCAGCGCCTGCACACCATCACCCTCGACCTGTCGGTCTACTTCCGCACCCACCACATCGACGTGGGCCCCGACCAGCACTGCCTGGTCGTGCTCCACCCCCAGGGGACAGGCGAGGGCATCCACCAGGAGGACGCCGAGGTGTGGAGCCCCGACGGTCGCATCCTGGCCACCGCCCGCCAGCTGGCCCTGGTCTTCCTCCCCGACCATGCCTGAACCCGCCCAGCCGGCGGCGGCGACATCAGCGCCGCTACCGCTGGCCGACATCCGGGTCATCGACTGCTCGACGGTCATCGCCGGGCCGTCGACGGCCAAGTACTTCGCCGACTTCGGGGCCGACGTCATCAAGATCGAACGGCCGCCGGACGGCGACTCGACCCGGCGCATGGGGGTTCCCGACCCCGTCGACGGCACCTCGTTCAGCTGGAAGCTGTGGAACCGGGGCAAGCGCAGCGTGGTCCTCGACCTCAAGGACGCCGAGGGCCGTGACACCTTCCTGCGCCTGGTCGACGGCGCCCACGTGGTGGTGGAGAACCTGCGCCCGGGCAAGCTCGAAGCCCTCGGTCTGGGCCCCGACGTGCTGCTGGCCCGCAACCCCGCCCTGGTGGTGACCCGGCTGACCGGCTTCGGCCAGACCGGCCCCTACGCCCATCGGGCCGGCTTCGCCACCCTGGCCGAGGCCATGGCCGGCTGGGCCGCCCTGTCCGGTGAACCCGACGGGCCCCCCATGCTGCCCCCTGTCGCCCTGACCGACGAGCTGGCCGGGCTGGCGGCGGCGTTCGCCACCATGGTGGCGCTGCATTCGGGGGTCGGTCAGGTCGTCGACGTCAACCTGCTCGAGTCCCTGCTGCAGGTCATGGGGCCCATCGTCCCCGCCTGGTTCGCCACCGGCTTCCTCCAGGGCCGCATGGGCTCGGGCCTGCCCCACAGCCTGCCCCGGGGGGTGTGGCAGGCCGCCGACGGCCGCTGGGTGGCCATCTCGGCCTCCACGGACACCGTGGCCCGCCGGGTCATGGAGCTGGTCGGGCTCGGTCGCCACCCCGGCCTGGCCACCCTGGAGGACCGGCTGGGCCATCGGGCCGAGATCGAAGCCGCCGTGGCCGGCTTCGTGGCCGCCCTGCCGGCCGTGGACGTGGTGGCCGCCTTCGAGCGGGTCGACGCCGCCGCCGCCGTGGTGCTGGACATGGACGACCTGGCCGTCGACCCCCACCTGGCCGCCCGGGGCGCCTTCGTCGAGGTCGACGGGGTGACCATGCAGGGCTTGGTGGCCGGCCTGTCCGCCACCCCGGGCCGGGTGCGCTGGGCCGGTCGCCCCTACGGCGCCGACACCGAGGCCGTCCTCGCCGAGCTCGACGCCCGGCCGTCGGACACCGGGAGCGACTGAGGGCTGGTCAGCCCGTGGCCCGGGCCGTGCCCAGGGCCAACAGCTTGCCCGTGGGCACCTCGATGAGCTCGAGGCGGTGCAAGGACTCGCCCAGGGGACCGGGATCGCGGCCCAGGCAGCGGCCCCGCACCTCGAAGGGGGGCTGGCGACCCTGGCTCAGGTAATACACCTGCAGCTGGGTGGTGCGACCCGCGGCGGGGCGGCCCACGGCCCGGCCCGCCAGTTCGGCGGCCAGCCATTCCATGGCCACGGTGATCATGCCGCCCTGGATGGCCCCGGTGGAGTTGCGCAGGTGGGGCAGGTGCTCGAAGGACAGGGTGCCGGTTCCCGGAGCGCTGTCGGCGTCGATCTCGAAGCCCAGGTAGCGGTCGAGCGTGGTGCGGCGGGCCTCGTCGTCCTCGGCCAGGTCGATGACCCCCCGCAGGGGAGCCGTCGGGCCTGAGGGCCCCTTGCGGGACAGGCGGGAGTAGGTCGTGGTGGCCGCGGCCACCACCCGCTCGTCGTCGTCCCGCAGCACCGACTCGGACACGACGGTGTTGCGGCCCGAGCGCACGATGCGCCCGGCCAGGTGGACGTCACCGTCGCGCACCGGCTCGAGCAGCTGGATGCCCAGGTCGTGGGTGGCGATCCAGTCGGGGGCGGCGGCGTGGGTGCTGAGCACGCCGAGGGCGAAGTCGACCAGGGTGGCCATGGGGCCGAGGCGCACGGCCCCGGTCTGGTCGCACAGGTCGTCGAGCACGGGCATGGTGCCGTCGATGCGGCCCTCTTCGCGGGGGTCGACGCTGAGGCGCAGGTGGCGGAGGAAGTGGCCGGGCGGGGGGTAGCCGCCCGCCTGGTCGGCGGGTGGGGCCTCCGATTCGGGCTTGGCCTGAGGGGCGGGGTCCATCGGCGACCGACAATAGGGCGTGGCCGCATCCCCCGCTCCCGCCGCCCCATCGACGCCGGCCCCCTCCGCTCTCGACGCCGTCCCCGCACCCGCCTTCTTCGTGGCCGGGGCGGTCAGCCAGTACGTGGGGGCGGCGCTGGCTGTGACCCTGTTCCCCTTCCTCGGCCCCGCGGCGGTGGCCTGGATCCGGGTGGGGTCGTCGGGCCTGTTCCTGTGGGCGCTGCGGGGCCGGCCCCGGTGGCGGGCCTGGGCCCGGGCCCGCCAACTGGCCATCGTGACCTTCGGGCTGACCCTGGCGGCCATGAACCTGTGCTTCTACCTGGCCGTGGATCGCCTGCCCCTGGGCAACGCCGTGGCCATCGAGTTCCTGGGGCCCATCGTGGTGGCCGTGCTCGGTGCCCGCACGGCCCGCAACGCCGGCGCCCTGGTCCTGGCTGTGGCCGGGGTGGCCCTGGTGGCCGAGGTGCAGTGGGCGGCCAGCCCCGTGGGCGTAGGCCTGGCCCTGTCCGCCGCCGTGCTGTGGGCCGGCTACATCGTGCTGGGTGGGCGGGTGGCCCGGGGAGGCACGGGGACGGCCGACGGGCTCGACGCCCTGGCCTGGGCCATGCTCCTGGGCTCGCTGGGCCTGGCCCCCCTGGGCGTCGCTGGCCTGGTCAACGGCCGCCCCGATGCGGTGCGCCTGGTGGCCTGCGCCGCGGTGGGCCTGCTGTCCAACGTGGTGCCCTACGGCCTCGACCAGGTCGTCCTCACCCGCCTGGCCCCGTCGCAGTTCGCCCTGCTGCTGGCGCTACTGCCCGTCACCGCCGCTGGGGTCGGCGCCGTCGTGCTCCACCAGGTCCCCGGCCTGGCCGAGGTCGCGGGCATGGCCCTGGTGGTGCTGGCCGTGGCCGTGCGCCAACGCTGAGGGTCCGGACGGCCGGGCCGGCCGGGGAGTGGCTGGCCACCAGGGGTAGGCCGGGGCTGAGCGCAGGGCTGGAGCTGAAGGTTGGGCGCAGCGGGAGCGGGCGGGCCAGGCTGCGGTGTGCTCACCGCTCTCGTCGACCGCCTGGCCTGCCCGTGGTGTCGAGCCGGGTCGTTGGAGGCGATCGTCGAGGACGGCGACGCCGACGTCATCCGTCGGGGGGTGCTGCACTGCGGGGCCTGCGGCCGGTCGACCGAGGTGCTCGACGGCATCTGGCACGCTCTCGGCCCCCACCGCCCCCGCCGCAACGCCGCCCAGCTGACCAACCGGGTCCCCGTCGTCAGCCAGCTCTACGAGGCCGTGTGGCGACGCCGATCGCTGTCGCTGCTGTCGGGCCGCCACTTCCCCGTGCCCGAGGAGCTGAGCGAGCTGGCCACCTGGCTGGCGCCCCATCCCGGCCAGGTCGTGGTCGACGTGGGCTGCTCCGAGGGCCTCTACGCCCGCCGCCTGGCCCGTCAGGGGACCTTGGTGCTGGCCGTGGACCACGCCCTGGGGTTCCTGAAGGCGGCTCAGCGTCGGGCGGCGGCGGCCGGCGTGCTGATCGCCCCCGTGCAGGCCCTGGCTCAGCACCTGCCCATCCTCGACGGTGCCGCCGACGCCTTCGCCATGGGGGGGTCGCTCAACGAGCTGGGCGACCAGGCCGAAGCTGCGACCGAGCTCGGTCGGGTGGTGCGGCCCGGGGGACGGGGCTTCTCCATGTCCCTGGTGAGGGGCAGCACGGCTCGGGGTCGGGCCTTGCAGTCCGGCCTCGGCGTCCAGGGCATCGACTTCCCCACCCCCGAGGCCACCGAGCAGCTGTTCACCGCGGCCGGCTTCGGGGTGGTCGCCCGCCGCCGGGACCGCGTCGTGCTCCGCCTCGACCTCGAGCGTGACTGACGCCGCCGCCGGCCCGCCGCGGCGGTCCGTCAGAACAACGAGATGACCGACCCCACGGCCACGATGGCCAACACCACCAGGGCTCCCAGGGCGGCCAACAGGGCCGCGGCCAGGATCAGCGAGCGCAGGGCGGTCGACCACCAGGGCCCGAACTCGGGTGGGGCGGCCGTGGCCCCGTCGTCGGCCTCGTGCCCTGGTCCGCTCACCGGTGGGGGAGCGTAGCCCCCGCTCGTGCCCCCATCGTCGCCGTCAGTCGACGGTGGCCACCTCGATGCGGTCCTGGCGCCACTCCCGGGCCAGGGTCAGGGCCGACTCGGCCCCGTCGAGGATCTCGGTCAGGGTGAAACCGTGGGCCGGGTAGCAGGACACGCCGGCCCAGGTGGTGAAGCCGGGGCGGGTGCTGGCCAGCGTGGTGCGCAGGCGCTCGATGGTCCACACCGCGCCGTTCTCGTTGGTGTCCTCGAGCACTAGGGCGTAACGGCCGTCGGTCAGCCGCCCGGCGGTGTCGGCCTCACGCAGGGTGTCGCGCAGGGCCCGGGCCACGGCCCGGGGGTCGGCGTTGGTGGGCCGACCCTGGCGCATGCCGTCCACCACCTCGAGCAGCACCAGGGAGATGGGCCGCAGCCGTCGTCGGGCGGCGGCGATGCGGGCCTCGAGGGCCACCAGCAGGTAGCTCTCGGTGTACAGCCCGCTGAACGGGTCGACCAGGGTCTGGATCTCTTCGCGGTGGTCGACCACGGCCACCGCGGGAGGGGACGGCGACGGGGCGCTGGCCGCGGCCAGGGCACCGGTGGTCACGTCGGTGACGGGCTCGGGGTTGGCCACTGCCGCCCCGGCCTGGCGGGGCGGGGCCGGGGGCAGGGTGGCGCCCAGCCAGCCGAGCAGGCCGGCCACCAGGCCCGCGGCTCCGGCCACGCCCACGGCCACCGGGCTGTGCAGCACGAGGGCCACCACGGCAGCAGCCACGGCCACGAGACCGGCGACGAGGGAGGGCAGGCGACGGGGGTCCGACGACATCGCTTACCCATCGGCGGCTCGGTGCCCTGGGTAAAGCCCCCCGTCGACGTTGCCGCATCGGTGACGACGGTGCTGCGACCGCTCGACGGTGTGATCGTCGGGGGAACGTCGAGGTCAGAGCGCCCGTCGTGCTGCGGTGATGTCCACGATGTCGGCCATGATGCGGCCGAGCTCGAAGTCCTTGGGCGTGTACACCCGGGCTACGCCCTGGGACAGGAGCAGGGCCTGGTCGTCCTCGGGCACGATGCCGCCCACCACCACGGGGGCATCGACGCCCTCGGCCCGGATGAGGGCGATGACCTGGGGCACGAGCTCGAGGTGGCTACCCGACAGGATGGACAGGCCGATGACGTCGGGGTCCTCGTCGCGGGCGACCGCGGCGATCTCCTCGGGGGTGGAGCGGATGCCCTGGTAGATGACCTCCATGCCCGCGTCCCGGGCGGCCACGGCGATCTGCTCGGCCCCGTTGGAGTGCCCGTCCAGGCCCGGTTTGGCCACCAGGAAGCGGGGGGGCCCGCCGGTCATGAGCTTGACCCGCTCGGCCACCGCGGCCAGCTGCTCACCCCGGCCGCCGACGACGGTGGCCGAGCCGACCCCGGTGGGGGCCCGGTACTCGCCGAAGACCTGGCGCAGCACCCCGGCCCACTCGCCGGTGGTGCCCCCGGCCTGGGCCAGGGCGATGGAGGCGGGCATGATGTTCTCGTCGGTGGCCGCCACCCGGGCCAGCTCGTCCCGGGCCCGCTGCCAGGCGGTGTCGTCCCGGCCCGCCCGCCAGGCGATGACGTCAGCGATCATCTCGGCCTGCACCCCGGGATCGACCCGCTGGATGCGCTCGTCGCCTTCCAGCGGCGACGGCGCCGTCTCCACGAAGGCGTTGACCCCCACCACGACCTGGTCGCCGGACTCGATGCGGCGGATGCGCTCGGTGTGGCTGCGGACCAGGCGGCCCTTGAGCTCGTCGATGGCCGCGAAGGCGCCACCGAGGGACAGCACGTCCTCGAGCTCGGCCCACGCCGCGTCGGCCAGTTCGGCCGTCTTGGCCTCGACCACCTTGGAGCCGTCGAAGATGTCGTCGTACTCCAACAGGTCGGACTCGAAGGCCAGGACCTGCTGGATGCGCAGCGACCATTGCTGGTCCCACGGGGTGGGCAGGCCCAGGGCCTCGTTCCACGCCGGCAGCTGCAGGGACCGGGTCCGGGCCCGCTTGGACAGGGTGACGCCCAGCATCTCCAGCACGATGCGCGGCACGTTGTTCTCGGGCTGGGCCTCGGTCAGGCCCAGGGAGTTGACCTGCACGCCGTAGCGCAGACGCCGGGCCTTGGGGTCGGTCACGCCGTAGCGCTCCAGGCAGATGCGGTCCCACAGCTCGGTGAAGGCCCGCTGCTTGCAGATCTCCTCGACGAAGCGGATCCCGGCGTTGCAGAAGAACGAGATGGAGGCCACGACCCGGGGGAAGTGCCCGGCGTCGACCTGGCCCGAATCGCGCACGGCGTCGAGCACGTCGATGGCCGTGGCCAGGGCGAAGGCCACCTCCTGCACCGGGGTCGCGCCCGCCTCCTGCAGGTGGTACGAGCAGATGTTGACCGGGTTCCACCTGGGCACGTGGTGGGCGCAGAAGGCCACGGTGTCCACGATGAGCCGGCGGGAGTGCTCGGGGGGGAAGATGAACGTGCCCCGGGACAGGTACTCCTTGACGATGTCGTTCTGGGTCGTGCCCCGCAACGCTTCCGAGGCGATGCCGTGCTCGGCTGCGGTGGCCACGTACAGGCCCAACATCCACGCCGCAGGGGCGTTGATGGTCATCGACGTGTTCATCTTGTCGAGGGGGATGTCGTCGAGCAGGGTGCGCAGGTGGCCGAGGTGGGCCACGGGCACGCCGACCTTGCCCACCTCGCCCCGGGCATGGGGGTCGTCGGGGTCGTACCCGGTCTGGGTGGGCAGGTCGAAGGCCACCGACAGCCCGGTCTGGCCCCGGGCCAGGTTCGTGCGGTACAGGGCGTTCGAGGCCTTGGCCGTCGAGTGCCCCGAGTACGTCCGCATCATCCACGGCTCATCGCGCCGGACCGCGGGCTGGTCCTGCTGTCCTGGCCCCGACATCGTCCCCGTCATGGCGACATCATGCGCGCTGGGGGGCGGTCGCGGCCAGCGGCCCCCGCACGGGGGTGCGGCGGGGATCAGGCGAAGGTGGGGGGCAGGGGCCGGGCCAGGGCGGCGGCCAGCAGGTCCAGGTAGCGGTCCCGGGGGACGTCACGGGCACCGAGGGTGACGAGGTGGCTGGTCGTCCACTGCACGTCGATGAGGGTGTCGGGGTGGTCGTCGAGCAGGTCGATGAGGGCCACGAGGGCCACCTTGGAGGCGTCGGTGCGGCGGTGGAACATGGACTCGCCGGCGAAGAGGCCGCCGATGGCCACGCCGTAGAGGCCGCCCACCAGCGTGCCGTCGGACCACGTCTCCACCGAGTGGGCCCAGCCCAGCTGGTGCAGGCGGGTGTAGGCGCTGCGGATGTCCTTGTTGATCCAGCCGTGGGGTCGCCTGGGGTCGGCGCACGCCTCGACGACCTGGGGGAAGGCGGTGTCGATGCGGATGTCGAAGTTGCGGACGGCCTTGCGCAGCGACCGGCTGACCACCAGCCCCTGGCGGGGGATGACACCGCGGGGGTCCGGGGACCACCAACCGATGCGTCGCCGGCCCACGGGCATGGGGAACAGGCCGCGGCGGTAGGCGGCCAGGAGGGTGCCCGGTTCGAGGTCGGCGCCGACACCGACCACGCCGTGCTCGTCGGAGGCGTCCGCCGGGGGGAACACCCACCCGCTGGTCGGCGGCTCGATCGGCATCGGTGCCAAGGTAACCGGTGGCCGTCGGGCGCTACCGTGACGCCGTGCCCAGCCCGCTCTCCCTGACCAGCCCGATCTGTGTTGCCGGTGCCGTCGCCCCCGGGTGGCGGCGATGAGCCGGGGCACCCTGGCTCTGGTGGGCGGGGAGGAGTGGGGGCCGGGCTGTGATTTCGATGCCGAGCTGCTGGCCGAGGCCGGGGGCGGGCCCGTGGTGGTGCTGCCCACGGCGTCGGCCTACGAGGATCCCGCGCGGGTCGTGGTGCGGGCCCGCAGCTACTTCGCCGACCTGGGGGCCGAGGTTGTCGAGGTGCCGGCCCTCGATCGCCACGGTGCCCTCGAACCCGCCAACGTCGAGGTCGTGCGGGGGGCCCGGTTCCTCTACATCGCCTCGGGCTCGGCCATGCACCTGCTCTCGGTGCTCAAGCGGACGCCGTTGTGGGACGCCGTCGTGGCCGCACACCAGGACGGCGCCGTGTTGGCCGCGGCGGGCAGCAGCGCC
Organism: Acidimicrobiales bacterium; assembly: GCA_038255145.1. Taxonomy (GTDB): domain Bacteria; phylum Actinomycetota; class Acidimicrobiia; order Acidimicrobiales; family CAIXPF01; genus WHTX01. The sequence continues at coordinate 87,562 of JBBSLP010000006.1, read as the reverse complement.
GCCGTGTTGTGCGACGCCATGGTCGATCCCCGCGGTGGCGGCTTCGGGGTCGGGTTGGGCCTGGTCAACCAGCTGACCCTGATCCCCCGCTACGACCAGTGGTCGGCCGAGAAGTCCCGCCGGACCATCGAGCTCGCCCCCGCCGGGCTGGCCCTGGCCGGGATCGCCGACCGGACCGCGCTGATCCGCGAGGCCGACGGTCGCTGGCGGGTGTCGGGAGCCGGTGAGGTGCGCATCTTCGTCGACGGCGAGCTCATCGACATCGAAGGCCTGGGTGTCGGGGTCGACGCCGAGGGCCACGTGCCCGACGAGGACCCCACCGCCAGCTTCTGAGCGGCCGTCAGCCGGCGAGGACCTGGTCGACCGCGGCCCTCTGGGTGTCGGTCAGGGTCCAGGCCTGGGCCGCGGCCACGTTGGCCTGGGCCTGGCTGCCCTTGGTGGCCCCGGCGATGACCGAGGTGACCTGGGGGTTGCTGACCAGCCAGCCCATGGCCAGCTCGATGAGGGTGTGGCCCTGGCTGGTGGCGTAGGCGTCCAGGCGCTCGACGATGTCGAGCTTGTCGTCGTCGATGAAGGCCGAGGCCCGTTTCCCCCAGCGGGCGAAGCGGCTGTCCTCGGGCAGGGGCTGGCCCTTGCTGTACTTGCCCGTCAGCAGCCCCGACTCCAGGGGGAAGAAGGGCACGAAGCCGATGTCGAGGGCGGCGCAGGCGTCGAGCACGCCCTCGGTCTCGGGCGCGCGGGTCAGGAGGGAGTAGTGGTTCTGCACGGTGACGAAGCGGGCAAGGCCCTGCTCCCGGGACACGGCGTCGGCTTCGGCCAGCTGGGCGGCGGAGAAGTTCGAGCAGCCGATCTCGAGCACCTTGCCCGCCTTGACCAGCTCGTCCAGCGCGCCCAGGGTCTCGGCCACCGGGGTGTCGGCATCGGGCGAGTGGATCTGCAGGTGGTCGATGCGGTCGGTCTGCAGGCGGCGCAGGGAGGCCTCGGTGGCCTCGTGCACCCAGCTGGCCGAACCGCCGTGGCGGCCCTCGGGCACGCCGGTGGGGTGACCGAACTTGGTGGCCAGCACGACGGCGTCCCGTCGGCCCTTCAACACCTCACCCAGGTGCTGCTCGGACACGGTGCCGCCGTAGATGTCGGCGGTGTCCAGGTAGGTGATGCCGGCGTCGATGGCCGCGTCGACCACGGCACGTGTGCCCTCCAGGTCGAGGGCGGCACCGAAGTTGTTGCACCCCAGGCCGACGACGGACACCTCGAGCTCACCGATCTTGCGCGTCTCCATCGCTGGCGAACCTAACCGCGGCCGGCGGGCCGTGCCGCGCCGGAGCACCCATCCACCACCAGGTCAGGCGGTCACCCCCGCCATCCCGGCGGCTTCGGCGAAGGACCGCAGCTCACGACCGATGTCGTCACCCATGGGCTGGTAGGCCACCTCGGTGATGCCCTGGTCTTCGAGGGCGGACAGCCGCGCCGCCACCTTGGCCGGGGACCCGGTCAGCGTCACCCGTTCGACCACCTCGCCGGTGAGGACCTGGCGGTCGATGTCGTTGAGGCGGGTCAGGTGCCCGGCGTGCAGGTGCAGGTGGCGCTCGGCCACGGGCAGGGCCTCGACGAGCTCCACGAACCGGGCCGCGCCGGGCAGGGTGGCCAGGCGGTCGTCGCCCTGCTCGAGGAAGGCGTGGTAGGCCACCGCCGCCCCGGGACCGGCGGCGTCGAGCACCCGGGGGGAACCGGCATCCTCACCGGGATCGAGCACGGTGCCGAAGCCCAGCAGGGTGGCCGAAGGGACCTGGGAGAAGTCGGCGCCGGGCCGGGGTCGGGAGGTGAAGAGGCCACAGCCCAGCTCGGCCGCCACCGCCTCGCCCTTGGGGCCGTTCACCCCCAACACGATGGGCACGTCGATGGGGCGGTCGGGGGCCTGGCCCGGCCAGTGCAACATGCGTACGGGCTGGCCGTCGACCTCGACGACGTCGCCGGCCAGCAGGGCCCGCAACGTGGTCACCGCTTCCGCCACCCGGGCCCAGGGCAGGGGGCGCAGGCCCATGGCCCGCCGGCCGGTGAAGCCGGTGCCCATGCCCACCACGACCCGTCCGGGAGCCAGGCCCACCAACGTGGCCACGGCCGACGCCGTGACCAGGGGGTGGCGCAGCGAGGGGATCATCACGCCGGGCCCCAACACGATGCGGCTGGTGCGGGTGGCGGCCAGGGCCAGGGTCATCCAGCAGTCCAGCTGCAGGGCCGGGGTGTCGTAGATCCACGCCCGGACGTAACCCAGCTCCTCGGCCAACACGACGTGGTCGGGCGTCTCCGGGACGGGCGGGAAGGCGCAGGAGATCTCCATGGCCGCACCCTAGATGGCCGGCCTGGGGCCCTCGGCGGGCTCGGCGAGCCGTCGGTCGGGACCGGCGAGCTACCCCGACCAATTGGACGACGTACCACTAGTCGGGATGGACCCCGGTCAGGCCGGGGGCGACGCCGGCGGCGTGGAGGACGGCCAGGTGCTTCTGCACCCGACGTTCCTCGCTCGCCGGGTAGTCGAGGGTGAAGAGCTCGACGCCGGGCTCCCGGGTCAGGTCGACGAACCGGCCGACCCTGACGCGGACACCCCGCAGGACCAGCTCGGCGGCCACCCCCTCGACGGTGGCCCGGTCGGCGGCCGCCAGTTCGGTGTTGCGTCGGGGGCGACGCCGTCGCCGGCTGCGCTCGGCTCGCACGGCGAGGGCGGCCAGGGCGGCCACGCCCACCGCCACGGCGACGCGGCGGGCGGCGCGGTTCAGGGACGGCGTCGGGGGGAGCATCGCCATGGAGCCAGTATCGGCCGTCGCCACCCCGACCTGAACGTTCGGAGCCGGAATGGCCGTGCCCCGTCGGGCTGATCCCCCCGACGGGGCGCTCAGCTCTCGACGATGGTGACGGTGCTCACGGTGACGGGCGGGTCGGGGGCACCACCGAGCTGGCTGGACGGGTCGGCCTTGTGGGTGGCGAGGATGGCCTCGAGCACGTCGAACCCCTCGGTGATCTCACCGAAGGTGACGTAGGTGCCCTGGGTGTCGAGCGCGGACACGGCGGCGTCCACGGCGAAGAAGAACTGGGCCCCGGCCGAGTTGGGCTGGCCCGTTCGGGCCATGACCAGGTCGCCGGGCTTGTACGTGAAGCCGGAGCCCTCGTCGGGGATGGTGTAGCCGGGGTCCTGGGTGTTGTTCAGCCCGCCACCCTGGATGATGCCGATGGAGGGGTCGGTGCGGAAGAACGCGCTGTCGTCGTAGTAGCCGTAGCGGGCCAGGACGACGAAGTTGTTCACCGTCTCGGGCGTCTTGGTGGTGTCCAGCGTGGCGGTGACGTTGCCGGCCGAGGTCTCGAAGGTGGCCGTGTAGGTCTTGGCCGGGTCGATGCACATCGGCGGTGCCTCGGCGAACGTGGTCACCCGCTCCGTAGCGCCCTCGGCCGGAGGGCACGGCGTCTCACCGGTGATGGAGGCGCCGGTGGTGGGGGTCGTGGTGGTGACGGCGGCAGCCGTGGTGTCCGTCGTGGCGCCCTCGTCGTTGTCGTCGCGCGACACCAACCAGTAGATGAGGGAGAGGAGCAGGGCCAGCCCCACCATGAGCACGATGCGGATGATCTGGCTCTTCCGCTTGGCCTTGGCCTGGGCGGCCATGGCCGCGGTCAGCCGGGCCTCGCGGTTGGCCCTCTTGCGCTCGCGCTTCTCGGTCGCCATACGGGCGGACACGCTACTGCCGGCGCCGGCCCGGCCGGTGTAGCCTCGAGGCCCCGTGGCCCTCATCGTGCAGAAGTTCGGCGGCACGTCCGTGGCCGATGCCGACCGCATCCGCGAGGTGGCCGACCAGGTGGCCCGCACCACCAGGTACGGCGACCAGGTCGTCCTCGTCATCAGTGCGATGGGCAAGGAGACCGACGAGCTCCTCCGCCTGGCCCACGACGTGTCCCGCAAGCGCCCGGCCCGGGAGATGGACATGCTCATCACCGCGGGGGAGCGCAAGGCCACGGCGCTGGTGGCCATGGCCCTGGCCGACCAGGGCCTCGACGCCGTCAGCTTCACCGGCAGCCAGGCCGGGCTCGCCACCGACCCCAACCACATGAACGCCAAGATCCTCGACATCCGGGCCGACCGCCTGCGTGAGGCCATCGCCCGGGGCCAGGTGCCCGTGGTGGCCGGGGCCCAGGGCGTGTCCAGCGACCGCGACGTGACCTTCCTCGGGCGTGGCGGCTCGGACACCACCGCCGTGGCCCTGGCCCACGTGCTGGGGGCCGACGTGTGCGAGCTGTACACCGACGTCTCCGGCGTGTTCTCCGCCGACCCCCGGTTGGTGCCCCTGGCCCGCAAGATGGCCCGCATCAGCTTCGACGAGCTGCTGGAGATGACGGCCACGGGATGTCCCAAGCCGGCCATGCGCTCGGTCGAGTTCGCCCGTTCCTACCGGGTGCCCCTGCACGTCCGCTCGGCCTTCACCTGGGAGCCGGGCACGCTCGTGGGTGACGCCGCCACCCACAGCGCAGCGCCGGGCAACAGCGCCGCCACCGGCTCGCGAGCACCCCGCACATCCCAGGAGGAGGAGAAGGCTGTGGAACAGGCTTCGGTCATCGCCGTCACCCACGACACGTCCGACGCCAAGGTCACCGTGGCCGGTGTGGTCGACCAGCCCGGCATCGCCGCGTCGCTGTTCCGCCAGCTGGCCACCGAGGGGGTGAACGTCGACCTCATCGTGCAGAACGTGTCCGAGAGCGGCCGCACCGACATCTCCTTCACCGTGCCCCAGGAGTCCTTCGACGTCGCCCTGGCCACCAGCCGCTCGGTGCTGGGCGAGCTCGGTGCCCGTGGCGTCACCGGTGACGATGCCGTGGGCAAGGTGTCCCTGGTCGGCTCGGGCATGCGCAGCGACCCCGGGGTGGCGGCGCGCATGTTCGAGACCCTGGCCGCGGCCGGTGTCAACATCGAGATGATCTCGACGTCACCCATCCGCACCTCGTGCGTCGTACGTCGTGAGCAGGTCGAGCTGGCGGTGCGATCCCTGCACACCGCCTTCGGCCTCGACGTCGCCAGCTGAGCGTGGGCGGGGTCCGGTCCTGACCGGGCCCGATGCCAGCTCGGTGCCGGCATCGGTTAGAAACCTCGCCGTGCTGACCGCCCCGACGTCGGCGGCGACCCCCCCGTCGTCGCCCCGCCCCCGCCGCACCCCGGACTGGGTCACGGTGGCCGCGGCCCTGGCGGTGGCGTCGGGGGTGGTGCTGCGGCTGTGGCCCCGCCCCGCCCTGTGGTTGGACGAGGCCCAGTCCATCGCCATCGCCCAGGTCCCCCTGCGCGACCTGCCCTCGCTGCTCAAGACGGACGGCGCCCCTCCGCTGTACTACGCCGTCCTGCACGTGTGGATGGCCGTGTTCGGCCAGGGTGACTGGGTGGTGCGCCTGCCCTCGGCCCTGACTTCGCTGGCCACCATCCCCGTCATCGCCGTGGCCGCCCGCCGTTGGGGGGGACGGGCCGCGGTCCTGCCCGCGGTGGTGCTGGTGGCCACCAACCCCTTCGCCATCCGCTACGCCACCGAGACCCGCATGTACGCCCTGATCGCCCTCGAGGTGGCCATCGGGCTGGTCGTGCTCCACCGGGCCCTGGAACGGCCCACCGTGGGCCGCTGGGTGCCCGTGGTGCTGGTGGTGGCGGCGTTGATGTACACCCACTACTGGTCCATCTACCTCCTGGGCGGGGTGGGCCTGGTGCTCGTGGTCCACGCCTGGCGCCGGCGCCGCACCCCGGTGGGGCGGGCCTCGCTGCAGGGGGCGGTGGCCATCGTCGTGGGCCTGGTGCTGTGGCTGCCGTGGGTGGGCATCTTCCGGTTCCAGGCCCAGCACACGGGCACGCCGTGGACGAGCCGTCCCAAGCCCTGGGACGTGCTCGAGGTGGTGCCCGCCCTGTCCGCAGGCAGCGGCCGCGGTGGTGGCGTCGTGGCCTTCCTGTTGACGGTCCTGGTACTGCTGGCCCTGTTCGGTCGGGCCGTCGACCGCCGTCACACCGAGCTCGACTGGCGCACCCGGCCGCCGGCCCGGGGCCTGGCCGCGGTGCTGGTGCTGGTGCCCGCCCTGGCCGTGCTCGGGGGCTACCTCAGCGGCAGCGCCTTCGTCACCCGCTACCTGTCGGTCATCTTCCCCGTGCTCATCGTGCTCACGGCCATGGGCCTGGTGACGGTGGGCGGGGCCCGGGCCCAGGCCGTGATCCTGATCCTGGCCTCGGTGGTCTCCCTGGGCGTGGCCTCGGCCGAGGTGCCCAGCGAGCGCACACCGGCGCGCCAGCTGGCCCAGCTGCTCGAAGCCCGAGCCCGACCCGGTGACGTGATCGTCTTCTGCCCCGACCAGCTGGGCCCGGCGCTGACGCGTGAGCTGCGGGGCACACCGGTGGCCGACCTCGAGCAGGGCACCTACCCGCTGTGGCTGGCACCGGGCCGGGTCGACTGGATCGACTACGGCCCCCGCCACCTGGCGTCGCGGCCCTACGCCTTCGCCGCCGAGGCGGTGCGGCGGGCCGGGGAGGGCGCGGTGTGGATGGTGTGGAGCCCGACCTACCCGCCCACGCAGATGGCGTGCTCAGGCCTGCGCAACGCGCTGGAGCGCATGCGCCCCGGCGAGCAGGAGGTGGTGGTGGACAAGCCCGGCGTGCACCTCGACCACGCCGGCCTCTACCGCTACCCCGCCACCGACCAGCGTTCGGTGAGGTGATCGGGGTAGCGGTGAGATCAAGGAGCCACGGACCTGCGAGCCCTGAGGTGACCGGGTAGCGGTAGCGGGAGCACCAAGGGCTCAGCCCGTGATGGGGGCGGACCGGCCGGTGCCGGAACTGCCGACCCGGGTGGAGCGGTCGTGGCGGTCCGTCGAGGACGCCTCCTCGTGGTACTCCTCCTCCACGTTGACCTCCCACAGGTCGTGGCCGGCACCGTCGAGGATGTTCTCCACCGCGAGCACGGCGGTGAACATGGAGTGGTCCTGGTTGTTGTACCGGTGCATGCCGTTGCGGCCCACGGGGACGACGTTGGGGGTGTTGTCCTCGAGCCAGCGGCGCAGGATGTCCACGTTGGCCGCGTAGGCCTCGTCGTAGACGGGGTAGGCACCGGGCATGCGCACGACGTAGCCGGCCTGGGCCGACCCCTCGGGGATGACCCCGATCTTGGCCGCCTCGCGCTTGCCCAGTTCGATGAGGTCCTCGTCGGCCATGGACCAGTGCTCGTCGCCCCGGTTCACGAAGTACTCCAGGCCCAGGCAGGTGAGCCCGGGCTTGACCATGTACGGCGACCACGCCCCGAAGTTCTGGATCCGGCCCAGCTTCACCTCGGGGCTGTGGACGTAGATCCAGTTGTCGGGGAAGGCCAGGTCCTGCGGCACCACGAGGGCGACGGTGAGGAAGTCCCGGTGCTTGAGGGCGACCGCCGCGTCACGCACGTGGGCCGGCGCCGGTGGGTCCATGGCCAGGACGAGGTCGCCCAGGGGCATGGAGGACACCACGGCGTCGCACTCGTTGCGGTCGTGGCCGCCGTCGGCCCGCTGGTTCCACACGGCCGTGGCCCGACCGTCGCCGTGCTCGATGCGCTGCACGGGCGCCTGCATGCGCACCTCGACACCGGCCTCGACGACGCGGTCGCGGCAGGTCTCCCACATCATGCCCGGGCCCAGCTTGGGGTACTGGAACTCCTCGATGAGCGAGGTGACCTGGGTGCTGCCCCGCTTGGGCAGCAGCGAGTTGACCACGGCCTTGCCCAGGGACAGGTTCTTGATGCGCTGGGCGGCCCAGTCGGCGGGCATGGCCGAGGCGTCGATGCCCCACACCTTCTCGGTGTAGGTCTTGAAGAACATGCGGTAGAGGCGCCACCCGAAGCGGGAGGCCACCCAGGTCTCGAAGTTCTCGTCACCCTTGGGCGGGTGGACCCGGGCCCACAGGTACGAGGCCACGCACTTGGTGGCCTCGATCACGCCCAGGTTGCCCAGGGCGTTGCCCGCCTTCAGCGGGTAGTCGAAGAACTTGCCCTCGTAGAAGATGCGGCTCATGCGCGGGCGCGTCATGAGCTCGTCCGAGAGCAGCTCCTGCCAGATCTTCTCGACCTCGGGCACCTTGGTGAAGAAGCGGTGGCCACCGATGTCGAAGCGCCAACCGTCACGTTCGACGGTGCGGCTGATCCCGCCGACGACGTCGTCGGCCTCGAGGATGACGACGTCGGTGACGTCGTTGCGGACGAACTGGAGCGCAGCGGTGAGCCCGGCGGGTCCCGCACCGATGACGACCACGGACGGTGACGAAGGATCTCGCCACGCCGCCTTCGGCTCGGTCGGGAGTGGGGTGAGGGTCAACGGACTGTGGGGCGGCCTCGAAGGCCGTTGTTCAGTGGGAGCACGCCGCATCCCTACCCGTTCGCGAGGCGTCAATCAACGCGGGCCCGCGCTGACCTGCACAGAGATCGTCATGGAACGCATCGTTCCACAACGTTCCCGTCACGGCGCGGACCCTGTTGACCTACCTAACGTGAGACAACGGTCACTCGCAGTGTTCTCATTCCGAGAGCTCGATGGCCAGCTCGGGGCAGTTGGCCGCGGCCAGACGGGCCTTGTCCTCCTGCTCCGGTGGCACGTGACCGTCACCCAGCTCGGTCGCGTAGCCGTAGTCGTCGACGTCGAACAGCTCCGGCGCCAGCGCGTAGCAGCGGTTGTGACCTTGGCACTTGTCGGGATCGACGTGGATCTTCACCTTCAGCCCCCCGGGATGGTGTCGATGCCGGCACCGTAGTCCGCCGTGGCGACGGGCGACGGCGGTGGGGGAGCCGGCAGGGAGCGGGGCGGGGAAACCGGTGGCTCGGCCCCCCGTGTTCGCCGGTAGCCTTCCCACCCGTGAAGATCGGGATCGTCGGTGCCACGGGTCAGGTCGGGGGCGTCATGCGCGCCATCCTCGCCGAGCGGGGCTTCCCCGCCACCGAGCTGCGGTTGTTCGCCTCGGCCCGCTCGGCCGGACGCACCCTGCCCTGGGCCGGCGGTGATGTCGTCGTCGAGGACGCAGAGGTCGCCGATTGGTCGGGCCTCGACTACGTGCTGTTCTCCGCCGGTGGCGCCACGTCGCGTCGCATCGCCGAACGGGTGGCGTCCCAGGGTGCCGTGGTCATCGACAACTCGTCGGCCTGGCGCATGGATCCCGACGTGCCCCTGGTGGTCGCGGGAGTGAACGACCACGCCGCCACCGTGCACCCCAAGGGCATCGTGGCCAACCCCAACTGCACGACCATGGCCGCCATGGCCGTGCTCAAGGCCCTCGACGGCGCCGCCGGGCTGATCAAGCTGCGGGTGGCCTCGTACCAGGCCGTATCCGGCTCGGGCCTGGCCGGGGTGGACGAGCTGGCCGAGCAGATCTCCAAGGTGGGCGACCGCGCCCCCGAGCTGGCCTTCGACGGCAGGGCCGTCGAGTTCCCCGCCCCCGCCAAGTACGTGGCCCCCATCGCCTACAACGTGATCCCCCTGGCCGGCGCCCTCGTCGACGACGACCGGGGCGAGACGGACGAGGAGCAGAAGCTCCGCAACGAGAGCCGCAAGATCCTCGAGCTGCCCGATCTGCTGGTGTCGGCCACCTGCGTGCGGGTGCCCGTGTACACCGGCCACTCCCTGGCCATCAACGCCGAGTTCTCCCGAGCCATCTCCCCGGCCGAGGCCACCAGGGTGCTGGCCAGCGCGCCGGGCGTGGTGCTGGCCGACGTCCCCACCCCTCTCGACGCCGCCGGCCGTGACCCGTCCTTCGTGGGCCGCATCCGCCGGGACGAGACGGTGGAGCACGGACTGGCCCTCTTCGTCACTGGCGACAACCTGCGCAAGGGGGCGGCCCTCAACGCCGTGGAGATCGCCGAGGTCCTCAGCGCCGGGGCCTGATCCAGCTGGTCCTCAGCCCGCCGTGAGCGGGGCACCGTGGCCCTCGGGCCCCGGCGGCCACGTGCGGTAGCGGGCCATGGCGTCGTCCATGCTCAGGCCGAGCTGGTTGGCCAGCGACGCCGTCCACGCCAGCACGTCGCCGAGCTCGTGCAGCTGCTGGTCCGGCGTGCCCTTGCGCACGGCCTGGGCCAGCTCGCCCAGCTCCTCGCACAGCCAGGCCACGGTGGCGGGGATGCCGCGCTCACGATCCTGGGCCCCGAAGAGCTCCTCCATGAGGGCCTGCACCTCGTCGAGCGTCACGGCGCCGGACGCTACCCCCAGGTGTGACCGGGTCGGTGCCCGGGCCCCCGGGTCGGCCGCGGCGTCGGCGGTGCGTAGCCGAGCGTGGTGTCCGCGCCGGGGTTATCGTCCCCCGCGATGCGCTTCGGGTTCACACTGCCGAACAACTGGGGCCTCGACGACCCCGGCTCCGTCATCGATCTCGGGGTCAGGGCCGAGGCCGCGGGCTACGACTCGGTGTGGGTCAACCACCACGTGCTCAACGTCGGCTACGTGGGCCAGCGGCTGGGGGCCAGGCCCTACTACGACGCCCTGACCATGCTCACCTGGGTGGCGGCCCGCACCGAGCGGGTGGGCCTGGGCACCAGCGTCCTCGTCGTGCCCTACCTGCACCCCATGTCGCTGGCCAAGGCCCTGGCCACCCTGGACCAGCTCAGCGGTGGCCGGGTGGTGGCCGGCCTCGGCGTCGGCTCCCTGCAGGACGAGCACGACGCCCTGGGCCTGGTCCCCTTCGCCGACCGGGGCCGCTACACCGACGAGGCCATCGAGGTCATGCGGGCGCTGTGGAACGAGCCCGAACCCTCCTACGCCGGGCAGCACTTCACCTTCGGGCCGGTGGTGGCCTCGCCCGGTCCCCATGCCGACGGAGGCGTGCCCATCGTCATCGGTGGCAACCGTGGACCGGCGCTGCGCCGGGTGGCCCGCCTGGGCGACGGTTGGCACCCCCTGGGGCTGGCCCCGGCCAGCGTGGCCAAGCGTCTGGTCACCCTGGACGAGGAGCTCGCCGTCGTCGGACGGAGCCGCGACGGGCTGCTGATCCAGGTGCGCCTGGAGGTCGATCTCGACGCCCCCGTCGGCCGTTCCCCCCTGTACGGGCCGCCGGAGCACCTGTGCGCCATGGTCGAGGAGTACGCCGCCGTGGGCGTGGGTGAGTTGGTGATCTCGTTGGGTTCGGCCGACGTGACCCGCCAGGTGACCACCCTGGAGCGATTCGCCGGAGAGGTCATCCGCGCCGCCGGTTGACCGACGAGTTGGGCCGTCAGTCGAGAAGTCGGGCCCAGTGGCGCTCCCAGGGCGCGATATTGGTGACGTGGGACACAGTCCGACCGGCACGATCACCTTCCTGTTCACCGACATCGAGGGATCGACGCCGGCCTGGGTCGACCACCCCGACCAGATGCGGGTGGCCGTGGCCCGCCACGACTCCCTGGTCCGCGCCGCCGTCGAACGCCACCGTGGCTACGTGTTCGCCCGGGCCGGCGACGCCTTCAGTGCCGCCTTCTCCACCGCGGCCCAGGCCGTGCAGGCCGCGGTGGCCGCCCAACGGGACCTGCAGTCCGAGCCCTGGCCCGAGCCGTTGGCCGTACGGGTGCGCATGGGCCTGCACACGGGCACCGCCGACGAGCGCGACGCCGACTACTTCGGCCCCAGCCCAACCCGGGCCGCCCGGCTGAGCAGCGCCGCCCACGGTGGCCAGATCGTCGTCTCTGCGGTGACGGCGCGCCTGGTGGCCGACGTCGTGGCCCTGCGTGACCTGGGACGACACCACCTGACGGGCTTCGGGCGGCCCGAGCCGGTGTGGCAGGTGGTCACTCCCGGCCTACCCGAGCGCTTCCCCGCCCTGCGGGCCCGGGGCAACCCCGGCAACCTCCCCCGGGAGGTGGGCAGCTTCGTGGGCCGCTCCCGCGAGATCGAAGAGCTGCGGGGGCTGCTCGACGAGTTCCCCCTGGTCACCCTGAGCGGGGTCGGCGGGGTGGGCAAGACCCGCCTGGCCATCGCCTGGGCCGGGCGCATGGTCGGCGCCTTCGACGACGGCACGTGGTTCCTGGAGCTGGCGCCCCTGCCCCCCGGCGGCGATGTCGTGCGGGCCGCAGCCGACCTGTTCGGCGTGCAGGACCAGAGCGGGTCGGACCTGTTGGCCAGCGTGTCCACCGCCCTGGCCGGCCAGCGCCTCCTGCTCGTGCTCGACAGTTGCGAGCACGTGGTCGACGCCGCCGCCGACCTGGCCGAGGCCCTGACCCACGGCGCGGGTACCGTCCGGGTGCTGGCCACCAGCCGTGAGGCCCTGGGCGTGCCTGGTGAGCGGGTGGTGGCCATCAGCCCGTTGGCCCGGGTCGACGCCCAGCAGCTGTTCCGCACCCGCGCCGGTGAGGTTCGCCCCGAGATCGCCCTGGAGGACGGCGTCGTGGCCGAGCTGTGCGATCGGCTCGACCGCCTGCCCCTGGCCATCGAGCTCGCCGCGGCCCGAACGCGCTCGATGAGCCCCGGCGACGTGCTCGACCGCCTCGACGACCGCTTCCGCCTGCTGCGGGGCGGTCGACGCCTCACCGGCCGCCACCAGACCCTGCACACCACCGTGGCCTGGTCCTACGACCTGCTCGACGAGCGCGAGCGCCTGGTGTTCGACCGCCTGGCCATCTTCGCCGGCTCCTTCTCCCTGCCCGACGTCGAGGCCGTGTGCGGCTTCGGGATGCTCGCCCCCCGTGACATCGGCGAACTGGTGGCCGCCCTGGTGGACAAGTCGATGTTGACGGTGGACGGCGACGGCTACCGTCTGCTCGAGACCCTGAGGGAGTTCGCCGTCGAGCGCCTGGCCGGCAGCGACGAGCTCGCCCTCATGTGTCGGCGCCACCTCGCCCACTACCTCGAGGTGTCCACGGCGGCGGACCACGGGGTGCAGGGACCCGACGAGGGCACGTGGTCGGACCGCTTCGAGGCCATGTGGCCCAACCTGCGCACGGCGTTCGCCCACGCCGGGGAGGTCGACGACGTCGACTCGGCCCTGCGCCTGGTGGGCAACGTGAACGACTGGGCGTCGTGGCGGGGTCGGCTCGAGGCCTTCGACTGGGCGGTGCAGGTCGCGGCCATGCCCGGCGCCTCGGACCACCCCCTCTTCGGTGCCGCCCACGTGTCCATGGCCACGGCGGCCTACCTGCGGGCCGACTACACCGAGGCGGCCCGGCTGACCGGCCTGGCCCTCGAGCTCGAGCCGGATGGCAGCATCGACGTGTCGGCCATGTCGGTGCAGTGCATGTGGGCGGCGTCGCGGGAGTCACCCGACGTGCTGCTGCCCTCGGCCCAGTCCCTGGCCGACCGTTCGGCCGCCACCGGTGACGATCGCTGGTTGGCCATGGCCTTCACGTGGAAGGCGCGCGGCGCGGTGACGGCCGCGGCCGGGGGCGAGGGGGCATCACCGGCGGCGGTGGGCGAGCTCATGGAGCGGGCCGTGGCCCTGGCCGACCGGGCCGGCAACCCCTCGGTGCGGGCGTGGACCCGCATCATGCGCAGCCAGCTCGATGCCCGCACCGACCCCGCCCGGGGGGTGGAGGACCTGCGCGACGCCATGCGCATCGCTGCGGTGGGTCGGTCCACGTCACCGTTGAACCTGGCCCGGGCCCTGTTGGCCCGCCACCTGGCCGAGCTCGGTCGCCCCATCGATGCCCTCGAAGTGCTGCGCATCTCCATCTCCCACTTCCGCCAGGCCGGCACCGTCACCTACCTGTGGAACAGCGTGGCCAGCGCGGCGGTGGCCCTGGCCGGCCTGGGCGAGGACGACGCCGCGGCGCGCCTGGTGGGGGCGGTGGACGGCCACGTGGACGAGCTGTGGCCCAACGCCGACTTCGAGCGGGGGCGCCGGGAGATCGGCGAGCTGCTGCAGGAGCGACTGGGCGACCGGCTCGGTCGACTGCTGTCGGAGGGGGCGGCCCTGTCGGCCATCGACGCCGCCGACCTGGCCCGGCAGGCGGCCGACACCGCCCTCGAGCGCCACACGATCCGCGAGCTGCCGCTGTCGGCGGGCTGACGGCCCCCCGGTCCGGCGGAGACGGGGCGCCGTGGACGGGCTGGGGCGGCGCGTGCGCCGCCCCAGACTTGCGTCGGGTGGGGGAGATTTGAACTCCCGACCTCCTCGTCCCGAACGAGGCGCGCTGCCAAGCTGCGCCACCACCCGTCGGCGACTGATCATGGTAGCCGGCACGAGCCGGCGAGTCAGCCCCGGGCCCGTGGACCGGGGCCCGCACGGCCGTCAGCTGAGGGCGGCGGACTCCTGGTCGCCCTCGTGGTGCTCACCACCGCCGAGCACGGTGGTGGCCGCTCGGCGCAGGCGGAAGGCGTCGATGGGCTTGACCAGCCAACCGTCGACCTTGGAGTAGCGAGCCATGAACACGTCCGCCGTGCGGTCGAGCAGCATCAGCACCCGGAAGTCGGGCAGCCGGTGCATCTCCTGCTCCTGGCGGATGAGCAGGGCGCTGGCCACGCCGCCCTGGTTGCCGATCTGCAGGTCGAGCACGACCAGGTCCGGTTCCACCTGGAGGCACGCCGGCAGCACGTCACGCCCCCGGCGCACCCGCAGCACCCGGGTGTCCTGGTCGGCCAGCGCGGCGTCGACCTCTTCGTGGACCCAATCGGCGTCCGTGGCTACCAGCACCGTGGTCACGGTGGGCAGGTTACCCGGCGGCTGCCACAGGCCACCATGCGGGACGTCCGCGGGGACCGCGCGCCGACCACGCTCGGCTGCCCGTCACCCGCCCACCGTCCCCCCGGGGCGCCGTGGTGGTGGGCGAGCCCGCTAGCATCTCGGCCCGTGCGCGGTGAGCGGGTTCTGCCAGATGACTCGCCGACCGGCCGTTCCGTCGGTGCGGCGGACGACGACGCGGAGGGCCAGATGCTCGAGATCCAGGTCGAGCAGAACGATGACTACACCGTCTGCCGACCCGTCGGGGAGCTCGACGCCTACACGGTCACCCAGTTCCGGGAGGCCTTGGCGTCGTTCGCCGGCGTACCCCGGCTGGTGATCGACCTGTCGGCCGTGCCCTTCATGGACTCGGCCGGCCTCGGTGCCCTCATCGGGGGCATCCGCCGAGCCCGCGAGAACGACGGCGAGGTGGCCGTGGCCTGCAGCCGCCCCACCCTGACCCGTCTGCTGCACACCACGGGCTTCGACCGCATCGTGCCCGTCACCGAGACGCTCGACGACGCCGTGCACGCCGTGCAGGCCGCCGGCTCCTCACCCGAGTAGCGGCGACCGACCCCGGTCCCCACCCACCAGGTAGGGCCCGAGCCGGCTCAGGCCGGCCAGGTCGTGGACGTCCTCGTCGAGCAGGGGGACCTGCACCACGGGTGCCGGTGCCACCTCGTCCCCCAGCGCGGCCAGCGCCTCGCGCTCGCAGGCGGCCACGGCCACGAAGTCGGCCAGGTTCCGCCGTAGCGCGGCCAGCGCGGCGCGCTGGCCTTCCCCGGCGCCTGGGCCTCCACCGACTGGGCCTCCACCGCCGACTGGGCCTCGTTCGCCGACTGGACCTCGTCCGCCGGCGGGGGCGTAGGCGGGGGTGTCGGCGGGCGAGCCGAAGTCGGGGTGGACCCGGTTGACGACCAGGGCGCCCACCCCCAGGGCCCGTTCGGCCAGGCGGCGACTGAAGTAGGCCGCCTCGACCACGGTGTCGGGCCGAGGGGAGGCCACGAGCACGAACGACGTGGCCGGCGAGGCCAACAGGGCCCCGACGCGCTCGGAGCGGTCCCGGAAGCCGGCCTCCATGCCCTCGAAGGCGGCGAAGAAGGCCACCACGTCGTCGACGACCTCGCCGCCCACGGCCCGGGCCCCGGTGCGGGCCACGGTGTGCGCCGCCCGGTTCACCACCCGTCCCATGCCCCGGGCCGGGGTGGTCAGGGCCCGGAACACCCGGTGGTCGAGCAGGCGGACGAGCTGGTGGGGGGCATCGAGGAAGTCGAGGGCGTTGCGGCTCGGCGGGGTGTCCACCACGATCAGGTCGAAGCGCCCCGACTCGTGCAGCTCGTGGAGCTTCTCGCCGGCCATGTACTCCCGGGTGCCCGACAGCGACCGCGAGATGTTGCGGTAGAAGCGGTTGGCGAGGATGCGCTGGGCCTGCTCGGGGTGGCCGGCGTGGCGGATGACGAGGTCGTCGAACGTGGTGGCCGTGTCCAACATGAGCGCGTGCAGGGTGGCCGGCGTGGCCCCGCCCGTGGCGCCCCCGAAGGGACCGAGGTCGACCGGGGCCGGTTCGTTGGACAGCGAGCCCAGGTCCAGGGCGTCGGCCAGGCGGCGGGCGGGGTCGATGGTGACGACGACGGTGCGCCGGCCCCGCCGGGCCCCCTCGAGGGCCAGGGCGGCCGCGGTCGTCGTCTTGCCCACCCCGCCGGTGCCCACGCACACCAGCACCTGGGCCTGGTCCACCAGGGCGCCGAGGCGGGCGGTGTCGCTCACGGCAGGGTGCCGATGGCGGCGAGCAGCTCGTCGGCCAGGGCCCGGACGTCGGCCGCGCCCAGGGTGGGCACGAAACGGAACGAGGTGCGCAGCTGGGGCAGGGGCAGGGAGCGGTCCAGGCGGTCGAGCTGGGCCACCTGCAGAGCGGTTCGGCGCCGGCGGAAGCGGGCCGCGCCCAGCAGGGCGTCGGCGTCGGGCAGGCCGGCCACCGCCACCGCGGCCTCATCCTCGGAGGGCAGGTCGAGGCCGGGGTAGATGCCGTTGACCAGCACCGGGCCCAGTTTGACCCCCACGTCCTCCTCCAGGCTGAACGCCGTCTCGATGAGCTCGTTGATCGGTGTCTCCTCGGGCAGGGCCACGAGCAGCACCTGGCAGCGGTCCCCGTCGGTCAGCATCTCGAGCACCTCGTCGGCCTGGGCCCGGATGGGGCCGAGGCGCACGGCGTCCATGAGGCCGCGGGGTGAGCGCAGGAAGCTGATGGCATGGCCCGAGGCGGGGGCATCGACGAGGATCACGTCGGCCGCCCCCGTCCGCTCGAGCTGCTTGATCTTGCCGAGGACGAGGATGTCGCGCATGCCCGGGGTGGACCGGGCCACCACGTCCACGACCCCGGTGCTCGACATGGTGCGGGCCAGGCGCCCGAGGCCGTGGGTGCCGAGGTGCTCGACCAGGGCCTCGTCGGCCGAGATGGACCGTCCCCACACCCCCGGGGCCAGTCGGCGTTCCTCGAAGCCCAAGGGTCCGGTGCCGAACAGCGCCGGGAGCTCGGCCCGCCCTTCCACGTCCACCACCAGCACCGACAGGCCACAGTCGGCGGCGGCGACGGCCAGGGCGGCGGTCAACGTCGTCTTGCCGACGCCGCCCTTGCCGGCGATGACGTGGACGCGCGAAGCGGCGAGGAAGGCGGCGGGTTCCACGACGTCTTGGTCCAGGGGGCTGGCGGGGGCGACACTGGTGGGCAACATGAGCCTTCCGCCCCGCCCGCGCAGACTACCGGTGCTCGTGGCTGGCGCCGCGATCCTGACCGTGCTCCTCGGCCTGCTGGCCGGCACGGCCTCGGCCTCGGCCGCCGGCCCGACCGACAGCACCGCCCAGGGTGCCACCGACGCCCCCGCCACCGTGGTCGTCGTGGAGGCCGCGGGCCTGCTCGACGAGGTCCTGGTGTCCTACATCGAGGATCAGATCGACGAGGCCGGGGCCGCGGGCTACACGGCCGTCGTCCTCCAGCTCAACAGCCCGGGCGCCGTGGTGTCGGACCAGCGGATCATCTCCCTGGCCCGGCGCATGCGCGACTCCACCGTCCCCATCGCCGTGTGGGTCGGGCCCAGCGGGGCCCAGGCCCGGGGCGCCGCCGCCCAGCTCGTGGCCGTGGCCACGCCGGGCGGCCTGGCCCAGGGGGCACGGGTGGGCAAGTCCGGCCCCCAGATCCTGCCCAGTGACGAGTTCGGACGTCTGTGGGGCGATCAGGCCGTGCGCATGGAGAGCGCCTTCGTCCGCGGTGGCGACGGCGACGCCCCCGCCATCAGGGACCTGGGCCTGGTGCTGGCCCCCACCCTGGGCGACTTCGTGGTCGACCTCGAAGGGGTACCCACCCACGAGGTCACCCAGGGAGACCAGATCCGCCGCGAGCCCGAAGCCGAGGTGCGCTTCACCCAGCTGCCCCTCATCGGCCAGCTCATGCACACCGTGGCCAGCCCGTCGGTGGCCTACCTGCTGCTGGCCATCGGTCTGGGCCTGCTGGTCTTCGAGCTCTACACCGCCGGTGTCGGTGTCGCCGGTGTGGTCGGGGCCGGCTGCCTGGCCCTGGGCAGCTACGGCATCGCCGCCCTGCCCATCCACGTGTGGGCCCTGGCCGCGCTGATCCTGTCCTTCGTGGCCTTCGCCGTCGACGTGCAGACGGGGGTGCCCCGGTTCTGGACCGCGGTGGGCTTCGCCCTGTTCCTCGTGGGCACGCTGTTCCTCTACGATGGCGTCGGCCTGTCGTGGATCACCATGCTCGTGGGCCTGGGCGGCGCGGCGCTGACCTTCCTGTCGGGCATGCCCTCGATGGTGCGCACCCGCTTCTCGACACCGACCATCGGGCGCGATTGGATGATCGGGGAGATGGGGATGGCCCTCACCGCGGTGAGCCCGGGGGGGACGGTCTCGGTGCGCTCGGCGCGTTGGCCGGCGCGCACCAACCGGGCTACACCGATAGCGGTGGGGGATCGCATCAGGGTCATAGGCATCGATGGGGTGGTGCTGGAGGTCGAGCCCGAGGAGGGTGGGGCCAAGGACTACCGGGAACGCGGTCGCAAGGAGGATCCGACCGTTCGCGACAGTTAGCAATCCACTCGCGATAGTAGTCTTGTCGGCCCTCGTGGCCGGGGGTACTGTCCGCGTGAAAGGGGGATCACGTGAGTGCACAGAGGCTTGAGGAAGATTGGCAACTCCGAGCCGCCTGTCGGGGACCTCACGCGTCAGTCTTCTTCCCGCCACCGCGCTTCGAGCGCAAACACGAGCGTCTCGCGCGTGAGGCGGCGGCCAAGGCGATCTGCGAGATGTGCCCGGTGAAGGACGAGTGCCTGGAGTACGCACTCGACATCAGGGAGCCCCATGGGATCTGGGGCGCGCTGACGGAGACGGAACGGAGATCCCTGCTCGCCGAGCGCGAAGCGAGCTGAACCGAGCGCCGCAGGTAGAGCGACGTGAGGCAGGTCGAGCAGGGGGGGAGGGTAGGGGTTCAGGGTGCCTGAGCGGTCGAGGGGGTCGGCTCAGGCACCCACACCCTGAGTACGGAGGAGGTCCGAGGCGTAGGTCATGGGGATGGCCAACGTCTGGCCGGCCGACGTCCCTCCGACGATGACGCCCACCACCCGGCCCAGGGGGTCGAGCACCGGGCTGCCCGAGCAGCCGGGTTCACAGGTCAGGTCGGTGACGAGTACCTTGGATCCGCCGCTGCGGGCCATGCCCAACGACCGTCCCTCGGTGCGGATCAGCCGTCGTCCTTCGGGATAGCCCGCCGTCACCAGCTCCTCGCCCAGCGCGGGGTCGTGGGTGCGCACGTGGAAGGCGGGGGCGGCCGCGGTGTCGAGGTGGATGAGGGCGAGGTCGATGCCCTCGGGCGCGACGGCGACGAGCTGGGCCGGTCCCGCGTCGCGACCGTCCCACGTCTCGAGCTCGAGGCGGGTGGAGCCTTCGACGACGTGGTGGTTGGTCAACACCCAGGTGCCGTCGCCCACCGCGAACCCGGTGCCGATGGACAGACCACCGGCGTCGAGGGCCCGGATGCGCAGCACGCCGCCGAACAGCACCCCCAGGGAACCCTCGGTTGGACCGGGGATGTCCAGGGTGGTGGAGGTGGAGCCGGGTGGGGAGACCCCGGCGGTGGTGGGCAGGTCGCTGGGGATGGGCCAGGCCCGCGGTGCCGCGGTGGCCAGGGCCACGACCGGAGAGCGCGAGGCCCCGATGCTGCCTGCCGTCCCGCCCACGGCCAGGCCTACGCCCAGGCAGGCCACGGCCACGGCGCGACGCACCGTCATCCGCCCAACGCAGCCCGGTCGCGGGCCTGGGCCGAGCCTCCGGCTGCGGTGGCCAGGCGGTCCTCGGTGTCGGCGAGGGCGGCACGGGTCGTGGCCAGGGCCGCCGTGAGCTGGTCGATCTCGGCCGTGGCCGCGTCGAGCTGGCCCCGCAGCTGGTCCCGGGCCGCAGCGTTGGCCGCGGCCTGGTCGAGGGCGGCGGCCTCCCGGTCGGCTGCGTCGCGCAGGGCGGCATCCTGCTCGGCGCTGCGGACCCGCCAACGCCCGGCGGTGTCGTGCTCGCGTTGGGCCGTCTGCAGGGCCACGGCGCCGAAGGCCAGGGCCGCAGCCAGGACGACGGCCAGGAAGGTGGCGGCGGCGATGGTGGTGGTGCGCACGCCGGAGCGGCTGGCAGGCAGCGGTACGGGCTCGACGGCCGGGGAGGCATCGGCCGGTCCGAGGCCAGGGGAGTTTGGCACCTCGACGAAGGCGGACATGCCCCCACAGCATGCCTGTCACGGTCCCTCCGTCCCACCGCGCCCTTCGCCCTACCGCCACCCGGTCGGGGTCAGCGTGGCGGTGGCAGGCGGGGACCACCGATGCGGACATCACCCCGACGACGGGTCACGCCGCGGCTGTCGAGCAGGGCCACCAGGGGCAGGACGTGCTTGCGGGTGTTGCCCAGCGCATCACGGACCTGGGCCACGGTGACCCCTTGGGGATGGGCCTCGAGCAGCACGGCCAGGCGGACCGCGGCGAGGTCGACGGCGGCGGCCGAGAAGTAGGTGCCGTCGTGGCTCACCACCAGCCCCCGGCGCACCAGCTCGCGCAGCTCGTCACGGGGGACGCCCTCGGCGTCGGGTGGGGCGAAGGGGTCGGCGTCGAGGGCGGCGACGAAGGAGTGGTCGGCCAGGGGGTCGGCCTGGGCCTGGGCCCGGGCCCGGCCGGCGTCGACGACCACGCCGTCCACCAGCTCCAACGCCGCCCGCTCCCGTTCGTCGAGGACGGCCACGTCGAGGCCCAGGGGCCCGGCCGCGGCCACCCGCTCGCCCAGTGCGGTGCGGACCTCGTCGAGACGGACGGGGTCGACCACCCAGTGGCCGACCGCCGGGGCCAGGCGCTCGCCGGTGAGGCGTTCCAGCAGGTCGGCGTCGACCCATCCCCGCTCGGCCACCACCCGGAGCACCGAACGGTCGGGCCGGGCCGTGGCTGCGGGGCGCACCGGGGCCACGTCGAGGACCTCACCGCCGCCCACGGTCTCCTGGCGACCCGACTCCCGCAGCACGAAGCGGTCCCCGGGCAGCAGGGGCACGGCCCAGGGCAGGTGGAGGCGCACGGTGCCCTGGTCACCGGGACCGAGGGCGTCGTGGCCCAGCACCCGCAGCTTGACCGGCAGCTCGCCCGAGCCCAGGTAGGCCAGGTAGGCGCCCCGGCGGGACACGGGGTGGTCCAGGCTGTCGAGCACGGTGAGGGAGGCGTCGAGCATGCGGGTGGGCTCCCACTGCCCGGCCCGCACCAACACGTCGCCCCGGCTCACCTCGGCATGGCCCACGCCCGTGAGGTTGACGGCCACCCGACGACCGGGGTCCACGTGGGGGTGGCGGTGGTGGTGGGACTGCAGGGCCCGCACCCGCACCACGTCGCGCCGGGGCAGGAGCACCAGCTCGTCGTCGACGTCGAGGCCGCCCCCGGCCAGGGTGCCCGTCACCACGGTGCCCGATCCCCAGGCCGCGAAGGCCCGGTCGACCCACAGGCGGGGCCGTCGACGGTCCGCAGCCACGGGCACCACGGCGGTCAGGCGGTCCAGGGCGGCCACCAGGGCGTCGAGGCCCAGGGTGGCGGGGGCGTCGACGTCGATGACCTCGGCTCGCTCGAGGAAGGTGCCCGCCAGGTGGTCGACCAGCTCCAGGTGGGCCAGTTCGACCAGGTCGGGATCGGTGCCCGCCACCTTGGTCAGGGCCACGACGCCATGGCTCAGCCCGAGCAGCTCGAGGATGCGCAGGTGCTCCTCGGACTGGGGCTTCCAGCCCTCCGTGGCCGCCACCACGAACAGGCAGGCGTCGACCGCACCCACCCCGGCCAGCATGTTGCGGATGAAGCGGACGTGGCCGGGCACGTCGATGAAGCCCACCTCGCGGCCCGACGGCAGCTCGAGGTGGGCGAAGCCGAGGTCGATGGTGAGGCCTCGGTCCTTCTCCTCCTGCCAGCGGTCGGGATCGGTGCCGGTGAGGGTGCGCACCAGGGTGGACTTGCCGTGATCGACGTGGCCGGCGGTGGCGATGACGTGCATGGTGGCTAGCCGCGGAGGGCGGCGAGGGCGTCGACGAGGGTGGCGTCGTCGGTGGGGTCGACGGTGCGCAGGTCGAGCCAGGTGGCTCCGGCCTCGACGCGGGCGATGACCGGTCGGTACCGGCCCCGCAGAGTGGCGGTGTGGTCCCCGTCCACGGTGATGCCCACCGAGGGGATCTCCACGCCGGGCAGGGTCCCGCCGCCGGGAACGGACGTGGTGGCGGCCACCCGTCCCTGGCCGGCGGCGGCGACCACGGCCCGGGCCCGGCGGTCCAGGGTGGAGGGCGGTGTCGTCGCCATGCGCCAGAAGCCGATGTCTTCGCCCCGGCGGCCCAGGTAGGCCAGGGCCAGGTCCTGCAGGGCGCCCAGCACCAGGCCACCGGGGCGCAGAGCCCGGGCCAGGGGGTGGCGGGCGCACCGGGCCACCAGGTCGGCCCGCCCGGCGATGATGCCGGCCTGGGGTCCGCCGGCCAGCTTGTCGCCCGAGAAGGTGACGAGGTCGGCCCCCTCGCCCAGCGTCTGACGGGCCGCGGGCTCGTCCTTCAGCCACGTCGGCGGCCCCCCGGCCAACCACGGGCACGCCGCGTCGAGCAGGCCCGAGCCGATGTCGACCACGACCGGGGGGCCGAGCTGGGCCAGGGCGGCCACCCCGACCGACTCGGTGAAGCCGATGATGCGGTAGTTGGACTGGTGGACCTTGAGCAGCACGGCCAGGTCGTCGTGCTCGGTCACGGCCCGCTCGTAGTCGGCCCGGCGGGTGCGGTTGGTGGTGCCCACCTCGACGAGGCGGGCCCCCGACTGCTCGAGCACCTCGGGCACCCGGAAGCCGCCGCCGATCTCGACCAGCTCGGACCGCGACACGGCCACGGAGCGACCGGCGGCCAGGGCGGCCAGGGTCAGCAGCACCGCCCCGGCGCAGTTGTTCACCACCAGGGCGGCCTCGGCCCCGCACAGGGTGGCCCACAGCGAGGCCACGTGGTCCGAGCGCGAGCCCCGGCGCCCGTCGGCCAGGCGCAGCTCGAGGTTGGCGTAGCCCGCGGCCTGGTGGTGGCCGTGGGGAGCGCGGCCCAGGTTGGTGTGCAGCAGCACCCCGGTGGCGTTGACCACGGGTTGCAGCAGGGTGCGGCGCCGGGCCTCGGCCCGTGCCCGGGCCGAGTCGGGGTCCCCGGCGGCGATGGCGGCCCGGGCCGCCTCGACCAGCAGCGGGTGGGGCAGGCCCACGTCGGCCAGCGAACGGGCCAGGGCGTCGACCGAGGGCGGTCGCGGACCGGTGCGGCCCGGGGTGGGGGGCACGGTGGCGGTCACGGTCGCACGTTAGGCGCCGGGCACTCGCCGCGGTGTCGTCGGCCAGGTCCGTGCGTACCCCTCCGCTCGGGGTCGACGACATGCCTACGCTCGGACGATGTTGCCGGTGCTGGCGCTCCTGTTCATCGTCCTGCCCGTCATCGAGCTCTACCTCATCGTCCAGGTGGCCCACGGCATCGGCGTGCTCGACACCGTCGGCCTGCTCCTGCTCATCAGCGTGGTGGGGGCCTGGGTGGTGCGGCGGGCCGGTGTGGGCGTGTTCACCCGGGTCCAGGCCGACCTGAACGCCGGGCGGGTACCGACGGGCAGCCTGGTCGACGGCCTGCTCGTGCTCCTGGCCGGGGTGCTGCTGGTGGCACCGGGCTTCCTCACCGACCTGTTCGCCGTGTTCCTGCTGTTGCCGCCGACCCGGGCCCTGGTGCGCCGGCTCGTGCTGCGCCGGCTGGGGCGCCGGGTCCAGGCCGGGGTCACCACCCGCACCAGCCGCTTCGGTCGGGTCACGTCCGAGGTCATCGTGGTCGACGACGAGCACATCGGTGAGCGCCACCGACCCGCGGCTCCGGGCCACGACGATCCTCGTGACCCGCCGTCCCTGCCCCCCATCTGACCGGCGATGCCGCCGGCACCGTCAGCTGGCGCTGGCGGGGTGCACGGCGTCGAAGGCGGCGTCGAAGGCGGCCACCATGCGGGCCGAACATCCGGCCATCTCGACGGGGGGGACCACGTCGGTGACGATGCGCTCGGCCAGGGCCCGGAACACCTCGGCCGCGGGACCGACGCCCAGGGCAACGGGCTCGCCGGCGTCGCCACCGGCGGCCACTGCGGGCTCGATGGGGATGCGGGCCAGCAGGGGAGCACCCACGTCGGCGGCCAGCGCCGCGCCGCCGCCCTCGCCGAAGAGGGCATGGCGGGTGCCGTCGGGGGCAACGAACTCGGACATGTTCTCGACCACCCCGCACACCCGCAGGTAGCTCTTGCGAGCCATGGTCGCGGCCCGGGCCGCCACCTTCTGGGCGGCGCGGGCTGGCGTGGTGACCACCAGCATCTCGGCCTGGGGCAGCATGCGGGCCAGGCCCAGCTGCACGTCGCCGGTGCCCGGGGGCATGTCGATGAGCAGGTAGTCGAGGTCCTCGCTCCAACGCACGTCCTCGAGGAAGTGCTGCACGGCCCGGTTGAGCATGAGGCCCCGCCACATGAGGGCCTCGTCCTCGCCGTCGACGAGGAAGCCCATCGACACCACCTCGAGGTGGCCGCCGCCGGCCACGGGGCGGATCTTGGGCACGATCTTGCGAGGCCCGTCGGCCGCGGCCTCCAGGCGGCCGTCTATGCCCAGCATGCGGGGGATGGAGAAGCCCCAGATGTCGGCGTCGAGCAGGCCGATCCGCAGTCCCCGGGCGGCCATGGCCACGGCCAGGTTCACCGTGACCGAGGACTTGCCCACCCCGCCCTTGCCCGACGCCACGCAGATGACCCTGGTGGTGGCGGGCACCGCGGTCTGCGTCGCCTTGTCCCGCACGTTCCACCGGGCCTTGGCCATGGCCGCGGTGCGCTCGTCCTGGTCCATCTCGGTCCAGGTCAGGGCCACCTCGGTGACCCCGACCATGTCGGCCACCCGGGTGCGCACGTCGCGCTGGATCTGGGCCCGCAGGGGGCAGCCGGCCGTGGTCAGGGCGATGGTCACCGTGACCTTGCCGTCGTCGTCGACGACCACGTGCCTGGCCATGCCCAGGTCGACGATGTCGCTGCCGAGCTCGGGGTCGATGACGCCGCGCAACACGTGCAGCACGTCCTCTGCGGTGGGTCGGGCGTGCGTCAGGTCAGCCACGTGGTGAATATTAACGGGAGTGCCCGTGTAATCTTGGATCCGTGAGCGATCCGGCCGCCAGACTCGATGTGCTGAAGGCGCTCGGTGACAACACCCGGTACGCGATCTACCTCGAGCTGGCCCGGTCCCCCCACCCCCGCTCGACGGCCGAGGTGGCCAACACCCTGGGCCTGCACGTCAACACGGTGCGCCCCCACCTCGAGCGCATGCGCGACGTGGGCCTGCTGGCCATCTACGTTGACGGTCGCGGCGGTGTGGGCCGACCGCAGCACCGCTACGCCCTGGCGGCGGACGCCCCCTCCCTGGGCCTCGAGCCCCCGGTTTTCGCCTTCGCCGCCCGCATGTTGCTGTCCCTGGCCGTCGAGGCCGGCGCCGGGGCCGAGGACGCCACCGAGATCGGCCGCGAGCAGGGCCGCCAGGACGCCGACCGGGCCCGACCCGCGGGCGCAGCCGGACCGGCGTGCGTGGGAGGCCTGGTCCAGCGCCTGGCCGAGCTCGGGTTCGACCCCGCCGCGGTGCCCACCCCGAACGGCGCCACCGTGGCCTTCGCCCACTGCCCGTTCCGGGACCTGGCCGAATCACACCCCGAGCTGGTGTGCGGCCTGCACCGGGGCCTGGTCGAGGGCTTCGTGACCCGGGCCGGCGGGGGGGAGGTCAGCGACTTCCGCACCCTGGTGGACCGGGACCCCTGCCAGGTCGACGTCGAGATCGACGGCGGGTGGGATGGCTTCGACGCCGGCTTCGACGGCCTCGAGGACGGCATGGTGGACGGGGTGGGAGCCCGGGTGGACGACGGCGGGGGAATGGCCGTCGGCTCGACGCTGTTGCCAGGGTCGACGGCTGGATAGGCTGTCTCTTACGCGGTCAACGACCCATGCTCCATCGAGGAGGCCCTGACGTGATCACCGTCACCGACCAGGCATCAGCCAAGGTCCGGGAACTGATGGACGCCGAAGGCGTCGACGACCTCGCCCTGCGCGTCGCCGTACGGCCCGGCGGCTGCTCCGGTTTCAGCTACGAGATGTTCTTCGACACCGAGGTGGCCAGTGACGACATCGTCACCAGCTACGGCCCGGTCAAGGTCGTGGTCGACGCCACCAGCGCCCAGATGCTGACCGGCGCCGCCCTCGACTACAAGGACAGCCTCCAGGGCGGGGGGTTCTCCATCAACAACCCCAACGCCCAGCGCACCTGCGGCTGCGGCTCCTCCTTCAGCTGAGCGCGTCTTCCAGCTGACACGCTCTTCCTCCAGCTGACAGGCAGCGCACGAGATCTCTCGACGGGCCGCCCTCCGGGGCGGTCCGTCCCGCGTCCGGCGACGGTCAGCCCGTCACCTTGTCGAGGGCCAGGCGCAGCTCCGACGCGTCGTAGACGAAGTCGAGGCGGTCGGCCACCATGCCCGTGGCGTCGATGATGAGCAGGCTGGGCTCGAAGCTCAGGGCGTAGGCGTTGACGGCCTCGGTCAGCGAAGCGCCGATCACGTTGCCCTTGGCCACGGCGTCGGCGTACACCTCGGCGTGGATCACGTTGAGGCCGGGGCGTCGGCCGGCCTCGTCGACGAGCAGCTCGAGCACGGGCCCGCACACCGCCGTCTGGCAGAACAGGGGGGTGGAGATGAGGAAGGCCGTGGGGCTCCCACTGGCCAGGGCATCGGCCAGGGTCATCTCGTGGAACGGGCACTGGGGGTCACGGGTGCAGATGGGGTCCACGCCCCGGCTGTCGGCGATCGTCGGGGTGAGCACGGGCATGGCCCGCTCGCCCGGTTGCACCAGGACCAGGTCCTGGGGTGCGGCCACCTGGATGTTGCGCTTCAGCTCCTCGCCGTCGAAGGTGACGGCGATCTCGTAGCGACCGGGGTCGGCGAAGGTGTGGCGCAGGGCGTAGTAGGGGCTGGGCACCCCTTCGCCGTGCAGGGCGGCGGTCACGGTGGCCATGGCGGTGCCGTCTCTGCTCACCACCATGTCCATGGTGGGGGGCAGGGCGTCGGCCCCCAGCGGGATGCCTTCGCCGTCGCCGATGCCCCAGGGCATGCGCTGTTCGACGCCGGTGCGCAGGATGGGGGGTTCCATCTCGCCGGTGGCGAAGAAGGGCACCAGGAAGCGCAGGTCCTCGTCGTCGACGGTGCCGCCGCTGGCACCCCCGCCACCACAGGCGGCCAACAGGGCGGTGCCGGCCACCCCGACCAGGAGCTGACGGCGGTTGAGCCGCGGGCCGGCGCTCGATGAGGTCACGGCGGCGACCCTATCCTCGGCCCGTGCCGCGGTGTCATCACCCCCTGTCCCTGTCGACGATGCGTCAGCAGCCGGCGACGACGCGTCGACAGCCGCCCGTGAAGTGCCGCCGACGGCGCCCGTGAGCACCTCCTTCACCCTCGACGGACGTCCCGTCACCGTCGAGGACGAGCGATCCTCCCTGCTCGAGGCCCTGCGTGATCACCTCGGTGCCCGCTCGGCCAAGGACGGCTGCAGTCCCCAGGGCCAGTGCGGGTGCTGCACCGTGCTCGTCGACGGTGCCGCCCGTGTCGCCTGCGTCACCCCGGTGCGCCGGGTGGCCGGCCGCCACGTCACCACGGTCGACGGCCTGGGTCCGCCCGCCGAGCGCTGGGCCCAGGCCTTCTGCGCCACCGGGGCCAGCCAGTGCGGTTTCTGCACCCCGGGCATCATCGTGCGCCTCGAGGCCCTGCACCGGCGGGGCACGACACCGGCCGACCTGCCCGCCGTCGAGCAGGCGCTGTTGGCCCACCTGTGCCGGTGCACGGGGTGGCGCAGCATCCTCGACGCCTGGACCCTGGCCGCGGCTGATGGGCCCGTGGACGGCGTCGCCGGTCGAGACCTGGTCGCGGCGGCGCGGCGGGCCCAGCTCGAGGGGGGCGGGCCCCAGCGGGTGGCTCCGGAGGTGGCCCTGGGTCGGGGTGGCTTCGCCGACGACGAGGCCCCCGCCGACGCCCTGGTGGCGGTGGCCGACGGCCGGGGGGGCTGGGCCGTGGGCGAGACCTTGGCCGAGGCCCGGGCCTCGGCCGGACAGGTACCTGGACGCCGCAGCACCGAAGCGCTCCGCCACCCCGTGGCCGTGCCCGCAGGTGAGTGGCCCATCACCCTGCAGACGGCGTGGGTCGATGCCGCCTACCTCGAGCCCGACGCGTCGTGGTGCGCTCCGGGGGGCACGCCGGCCAGCCCGTTGGCCAACGGCGGCGCCTTCGGAGGCAAGGTGGTCTCGCCGGTGGCCGCCGTGGCCCGGCGTCTGGCCGACGAGGCGGGACGGCCGGTGCGGGTCCTGTGGAGCCGGGAGGACACGGTTCGCCATGGTCCCAAGCGCCCACCCCTGGCCGCCGGCGTCGACCCCGCCCGTGGCCGGGTGTCGGTGCGGGTGGCGGCCACACCCGGGGTGGTCGAGGCCCTGCTCGCCGGCCTGGGCCCCGACCTCGACGTGGACATCGACGAGGTGGAGGTGGTGGGGCCCGCCACCAGCATGGCCCTGCGGGCGGCGGGCTGGGCCGAGGGGGTGGTGTTGCGGGCTGCGGCCACCGGCACCGTCGACGAGGTGGTCGCCCCCGGTGGAGGGCGGGTCCGGGCCAGGGTGGGGGCCGACGGGTCCCTGGTGGTCCACGTCGACGCCGGCGATCCCCTCGACGAGGTCGTGGCCCGCTCGTACTACCAGGGTGCGGCCCATGCCGCCGCCGGGTGGGTGACGTCCGAAGGCATCGGTGTCGGCACCGACGGCACCCCGGTCGACCTCACCGTGCGGTCCCTGGGGGTGCTGCGGGCCATGGACACCCCACCCATCGAGGTCCGCCTGGCCCCCTCGTCGGCCGAACCCGTGGCCGCGTCGGACGCCGTGTTCGCCGCGGTGGCCGCCGCGGTGTGGATGCGGCAGGGCTTCCCCCCGCAGTGGCCCACCGGTGTCCACCTGCGCTGATCGGTGGCGTGTTGTGGCGCGGATGGAGCGCGCCGGCGTCGACGTGGGAGGATCAGCCCGTGCTCGGAGCCCTCATCATCGTCGTGGTGCTCGTGGTGGCCATCCCCGTCGGGGTGATCATGTCGGGGGCGGTCATGGCCGCCATCCTCGGCTTCCTCGGCAAGGAGACGGCCGAGGCCGAGGGCGACGAGACCTGGCGCAAGCTCAACTACTGAGCCGACCGGTTCAGCCCGACCGGTTCAGCCCGACCAGCGGGACTGACCGAAGCGGTAGCCCA
This sequence comes from Acidimicrobiales bacterium, assembly GCA_038255145.1. Classification (GTDB taxonomy): domain Bacteria; phylum Actinomycetota; class Acidimicrobiia; order Acidimicrobiales; family CAIXPF01; genus WHTX01. The sequence goes on along the minus strand of JBBSLP010000006.1, from coordinate 58,058 downwards.
CCGAGCGCACGGTCTGGATGAGGCCGGCGAACTCCTCGCCGAGCTTGGCCCGCAGGCGACGGATGTGGACGTCCACCGTGCGGGCGCCGCCGTAGTACTCGTAGCCCCACACCCGGTTGAGCAGGGTCTCCCGGGTGAAGACCTTGCCCGGGTGCTGGGCCAGGAACTTCAGCAGCTCGTACTCCATGTACGTGAGGTCGAGCGGCTTGCGGCCGATGGCGGCCTGGTAGGTCTCGAGGTTGAGCACCAGCTCGCCGTACTCGACGAGCTCGGGGCGGGTGCCCCGACCCCGGCGCCAGAACTGGTGCTCGACGCGGGCCTTCAGCTCGGAGTGGCGCAGGGGCAGGATCAGGAAGTCGTCGAGCAGGTCCGAGCGCAGGTCGAGCTCCTTGAGCTGCTCGGGGGCCACGACGACCAGGAGGGGCTCGAGGGGGAACTCGCGCTTGCGCAGGGCCGAACACAGGGCGAAGGCGTCGTCGGGGCGACGGTCGGCCCCGATGACCGCGCCCGACCAGCCGTCCTCGGGCTCTTCGGCGTCGGCGGTGGCGGCGTCGCGGACAGCCCGCCAGGGGAAGCCGCTGGCGTCGAGGGCCTGGGCCAGCTCGGCGGGTGCCGGATCGGGGTAGACGAGGAGAGGTTGCATCCAGGGCGGCCAGTCACCAGCTCGGCAGGTATCGAGCGAGCTCGAACTGGGTCACCTGCGAGCGGTACTCGGCCCATTCGGCCCGTTTGTTGCGCAGGAACCACTCGAAGATGTGGTCTCCCAGGGCCTCGTGGACGAGTTCTGAGCGCTCCATCTCATCGAGCGCCTCACCCATCGATCCCGGTAGCGGCACGATGCCCAGCTTCGCGCATTCGGCGGGGGACAACTCATACAGGTTGCTCGAGGCTTCGGGCGGCAGCTCGTAGCCCTCCTCGATGCCCTTCATCCCTGCGGCCAGGATGACCGAGAAGGCCAGGTAGGGGTTGCAGGCCGGGTCCGGCGCCCGGTACTCGATCCGGGTCGAGCTGGGCTTGTTCCGCTTGGTGACCGGCACGCGCACCAGGGCGGAGCGGTTGTTGTGGGCCCAGGTGGCATAGGGCGGTGCTTCGGTGCCGTGGATGAGGCGCTTGTACGAGTTGACCAGCTGGTTCGTCACCGCGGTGATCTGGGGGGCGAAGCGCAGCAGGCCGGCGATGAAGCCCTTGGCCACGTCGGAGAGGCCGCCGGTCTCGGGGTCGTGGAACACGTTGGTGTCGCCCCGGAACAGGCTCATGTGGGTGTGCATGCCCGAGCCCTGCACGCCGGCCAGGGGCTTGGGCATGAACGTGGCGTAGACGCCGGCCTCCATGGCGATCTCCCGTACGAGCAGGCGGAACGTCATCACGTTGTCGGCCATCTCGAGGGCGTCGGTGTAGCGCAGGTCGATCTCGTGCTGGGACGGGGAATCCTCGTGGAACGAGTACTCCACGGGGATGCCCATGGCCTCGGACAACGAGATGGTGCGCCGCCGTATGTCGGAGGTCACGTCGGCCATGGTCAGGTCGAAGTAGCTGCCCTGGTCGAGGGGCTCGGGAGCCTGACGGGGGTCGCCGTTGCGGAAGTAGAAGAACTCCATCTCCGGGGCGACCATGAACGTGTAGCCGAGGGAGCGGGCCCGTTCCATGTTGCGGCGCAGGACGTAGCGGGGGTCCCCGGCGAAAGGGCTTCCGTCGTGGTTCTCGATGTCGCAGAACATGCGGGCCGAGGTCTCGGTGTCCGAGGCCCAGGGCAGCATCTCGAAGGTGGTGGCGTCGGGCCGGGCCAGGACGTCGGACTCCTGGACCCGGGAGAAGCCATCGATCGAGGAGCCGTCGAAGTGCATGCCCTCCCCGAATGCGGTGTCGAGCTCGGCGGGGGTGATGGCGAACGACTTGAGCTGGCCGGTCACGTCGGTGAACCAGAGCCGGATCAGGCGGACGCCTCGTTCCTCGACCGTGCGGAGCACGTACTCCTGCTGGCGTGTCACTTACGTCGACCTCCGGGATGACCTCATCGGCCCTGATGGTGGCGCGTACAGGGGCCCCACGGTGAACAGCTGGCTGCCGTTCACGGGCCGTTCACATTTGAGCAACGGGAGGGTAACGGCTCGCTGGGAGCCTCGCCGCCACCGGTCTAGCCTGCAGACCGCTGCCGCCCGCCGCCCCCCTGGTCGCCGGCGGACGGCCCTGACCAAGTCGACGACAGCAAGGGGAACCACGTGGAGAAGCGTACGCCTGAAGAGGTCCTGGCCTTTGCGCAGGAACAGGGGGTCGAGTACGTCGACCTCCGCTTCTGCGACCTCCCGGGCTTGATGCAGCACTTCTCGGCCCCAATGCACCAGCTGACGCTGGATGTCTTCGTGGAGGGGTTCGGCTTCGACGGGTCGTCGATCCGCGGGTTCCAGGAGATCCAGGAGTCGGACATGATCCTGCTCCCGGATCCGAACACGGCGGTGATCGACCCGTTCCGTCCCCGCAAGACGATGAACCTGAACTGCTACGTCCACGACCCGATCACCGGCGAGGCGTACTCCCGCGATCCCCGCAACATCGCCCGCAAGGCCGAGGCCTACCTGGCCTCCACCGGTCTGGCCGACACCTGCTACTTCGGTCCCGAGGCCGAGTTCTTCATCTTCGATTCGGCGTACTACGCCCAGGAGATGGGGGCGGCGTACTACTACGTGAACTCCGACGCCGCGGCATGGAACCTGGGCAAGCCGCTCGACGCCGAGGGCAAGCCCAACCGGGCGTACAAGCCCCGCATCAAGGAGGGCTACTTCCCCGTCCCCCCCGCTGACCAGTTCCAGGACCTGCGGGCCGACATGGTGGCCGCCCTCGAGGACGCCGGCGTCGAGATCGAGCTCCACCACCACGAGGTGGCCACGGCGGGGCAGGCCGAGATCGACATGCGCTTCGACGAGCTGCTGCGCGTGGCCGACAAGCTGATGCTCTACAAGTACATCGTCAAGAACGTGGCCTGGGCCGCGGGCAAGACGGTGACGTTCATGCCCAAGCCGCTTTTCCAGGACAACGGGTCGGGCATGCACTGCCACCAGTCGTTGTGGAAGGACGGCGAGCCGCTGTTCTACGACGGTGACAAGTACGCCGGGCTGTCGGACATGGCCCGTTGGTACATCGGTGGGCTGCTCAAGCACGCCGGGGCGATCCTGGCCTTCGCCGCGCCGACGACGAACTCGTACAAGCGCCTGGTGCCCGGCTACGAGGCCCCGGTGAACCTGGTGTACTCGCAGCGCAACCGCTCGGCTGCGGTGCGCATCCCGCTGTACTCCAAGTCGCCCAAGGCCAAGCGCATCGAGTTCCGCTGCCCCGACCCGTCCGCCAACCCCTACCTGGCCTTCTCGGCCATGCTGATGGCAGGCCTTGACGGGATCCAGAACCGCATCGAGCCGCCGCCGCCGGTCGACAAGGACCTGTACGACCTGCCGCCGGAGGAACTGGCCAAGGTGCCCCAGGTGCCCGACTCGCTGGAGGCGTCGTTGGACGCGCTGGAGGCTGACCACGACTTCCTGCTGGCCGGCGGGGTGTTCACCCCCGACCTCATCGAGACGTGGATCGACTACAAGCGCATCAACGAGGTGGACGCCATCCGCCTGCGCCCCCACCCCTACGAGTTCCACCTCTACTACGACATCTAATTTTGGGGGTTCGTGACCTGGGCCGGAGCGAGCAAAAGATGCTCAGACCTGGCAAAATGTCTCTCAACGGCTGTCAGCGTCTCCGGCCAGCATCTGTCCTCGTGTGGTCCCAAAGTGGGCCGAGGCGGATGCTGGCTCCGGGGCCGCTGGTCCCGCCCCGCTCCACCAGACAGGTCTCAGCGACGGCCACAGGCCGCGGATGATCCCCATGCCGTGACCGACCGAGGAATCCCCAGCTGACCTCTCCTGACGAGGCGGTGGAGCCGAGTCGGACGTGGCGCTGGTGTGACCACGCCACGCGCCGCGGTCCCCGAGCGGTGTGCTGACGCTCGCTCCTTCTCGGCGCCGGGCTAGCGGTGACATTCGGCCCGGGTCAGGCCGCTCGACCACGAGGTCGTGTTCAGCCCCGACCTGGCCCTCCCAGGCTTCTCGGCCACGCGACGCTCCTCTACAGCACCGCGCCCGTGCCGGTGCGTCCGGTGACCCGTCGGGCGAGGTCCACTGAGGCTGTGAGCTGGTAACGCCGCACGATGGCAGCGGGTGAATGGTTCGACAAACCATTTGACGTTGAGGTGGACGACCAGACCCACCTTTTCCATGGTGTGACGCACCGAGTCGGTGGCACCGCTGATGTGGATTGGGGGCTGCCCGTTCGTAGTGCGACCAGCGCTGCAAGTCCACCACTGGATGTCGGTCAGCACTGACAGATCGACGCACACCCTGTCGGAGTCGTCTTTGTGGGTGGGCCTGTTGCGTCAGCGCCCGCCTGGAGGCTAGATCCAGCTCGGCCCCAGACCGATGATCAGTCGCGACCTGCCGTGGTCACGGCCATCCGGAAGGGCACGTGTGCGTGCGCGTCAGGGTCTTCTCGTGCGCCCTTTACGGGCCAATGGGCGGCACTCTGGACCCCTCGGGGGAACTGCTGGTCCCCGTTTCCAAGGTTTGCGGTGATGTCGGCCGCTGTCATTGGTCGGGCGTAGAAGTACCCCTGCACAAAATCGCAGCCGATGGCTCGGATTTGGTCGGCTTGGTACAGGGTTTCGACGCCTTCTGCGGTGACGCTCAGGCCGAGGGCGTGGGCGAGGTCGCTGACACCGGCGACGATGACCCGTCCAGCGGGCGTGTGATCGATGTCGGCGATGAAGGCCCGGTCGATCTTGATGAGGTGTACGGGTAGGCGGCGGAGGTAGCTCAGCGAGGAGTATCCGGTCCCGAAGTCGTCGAGCGCGAGCCGGATCCCGAGGCTCTTGAGGTCGGCGAGCACGGCCATGGCCCGGTCCGTGTCTTCGATGAAGATGTCTTCGGTCATCTCCAGGATGAGCGCGGTCGGGTCCATGGATGTGAGTTGGAGAATCTGCTTGACCGCGGCGCAGAAGTTGGGGCTCATGAGCTGTTTGACGGAAACGTTGACGGCTACATCCAGCGTGATGCCGGGGTGTTCATGCAGCCACCGGCAGTGATCGCGGCAGCCTTGTTCGAGGATCCAGGCACCGATCTCGTTGATCAGGTCGCTCTGTTCAGCGATGCGGATCATGGTGATGGCAGGCACGGGTCCGCTATCACGGTCGTTCCACCGCAGCAACGCTTCTACGCCGGTCACGCATCCGTTGTCGGCGCGGACGATGGGCTGGTACGCCACATCCAATGCGCCGGCAACGGCGGCGATCCGCAGATCGCTTTCGAGGCTGTTGCGCTCGTCGGCCTGGAGGGCTTCGCGCAGGTCGATGACCTGGTGACCGCCCCCGCCCTTCCGTTTCACCTGGTACATGGCCGCATCGGCGTCGACGATGAGCTGGTCAGACACGTCCTCACCGAGACCGGCGAAGGCGATGCCGACGCTGGCCGTGATGGAGAGGGAGAGACCGTCGAGGAGGAAGGGCTCGGTGAAGGCGTGGTCGATCCGTCGCGCGAGCAGGTAGACGTCGCTCTCGTGATGCAGGTCCTCACACAGGAAGACGAACTCGTCGCCCGACACCCGTGCCAGGGTGTCGCCCGATCGGATGAGCTTGCTCAACCGGTTCGCGACGGCGAGCAGCAGATCGTCTCCCACCCTGTGGCCATGGATGTCGTTCACCTGTTTGAACCGGTCGAGATCAGTGAACAGGACGGCGAGGTAGGCGTGGGATCGGCGGGCCCGTTGGCCGGCGTGTTCCAGGCGTTCTTCGAGCAGCAGGCGGTTCGGTAGCCCGGTGAGTGGGTCGTGGAGAGCGCTGTGGTAGAAGCGGTCGGACGTGACCCTGGCTTCGTCCCGCGCTTGAGCGTTGAGTAGGTACGCGGCGGCCACGTCGGCCAGGGTCTGTGCGGCGGCCAGGTCGTCGGCATCCAGCGGGCCGGGGGTGTCGCGGTAGAGGTCGAGCGCGCCCAGCCGGCCATCATCGTGGCGCAGGGGAAAGGTGAACACCGCCGCCAAGCCCGCAGCTATCGCGGCCGGTGAGAACCTGGGGAACCGGGTGTCAGCGCGCAGGTCAGGGACAGCGACGGCCTCACCCAGCTCGTAGGCGGACAGGCACGGACCTTCCTTGACCTCGGTCTGGAGCTGCTCATACCGCAACGCTGACGGGTCCGAGGCGGCGATGTAGCGGGGAGCCTTGCGGGCGGTGATCAGGGTCACGCCGGCCCCAGTGATGGGCAGGATCTCCACGATCCGTTCGACCAGGTGATCCAGGATGCCCTGGATGGGGAAATCAGTGGCCATCGTGCGAGCGAACTCGCTGAGCACCGCCGAGAGCTTCTCCTCGTGGACCACGCACACCTTCCAGACGCAACGGTCACATGGAGCCGCAGGGTCTGGGCGGGTACGTCGATGACGTGTCACGGACAGTAGCGCCCGAGAAGCTGAACGAGTCAGGTGTACTAATTTAACAACGATAACGAATCGACGCAGCCTGTCACGAGCCCGACGTCGTCCCCCCCGTAGTCGAACGTAGTTGGTACTTGCGCTACACAGGTGTTGTGAAGCCGCTGGTGCACGGGGTGGCGGATGGCCCTGGGGCCAGGAACCGCTGACCAGGAAGCTGGTCGCTGTTCATGGGATGGAATCAGGCTCCTGTACTGGCCTGCTCGTCACTGGGCTCCATGGGCTCGGGCGCCGACGCCAGCCGATGAGGGCGGCAGGCGTCAGATCGTCGAGGTTCCCCATTCCACTGCCGCCTCCCCCGTCCTTCGCCGACGGTCATCCCCACGCTACGTGGCCACATGCGTTCCCGGACGGACATGGCCGGCGAGGCGACGGGGCGCAATGAGGGGGAGGGGTGACCCGTGGCCTTGGACCAGACCTCACCTCCCTGGGGAGGCTGAAGGCACAGGAACCTGAGGACGTCGGGAAGCGAGCTCCCAAGCACACCTTCGTCGAGGCCGTCCGCCGGGGACGCTGTCACACCGCCGGCGTAGGCTCATCCCATGAAGGTGCTGCTGCCCGACGAGTCCCCGGTCCAGGACCTCATCGAGCGTCGACGGCGGCTGGGCCAGGACCTGTACGACGAGATGTGGGACGGGGTGTACCACGTGGCTGCTGCTCCCCGGTGGGAACACTCCGACGTGCAAGCCCGGGTGGTTGGTCTGCTGCTGGAGCTCGCCGGGCCCAGAGACCTGCGTGCCGGTGGGCCCTTCAACCTGGGAGAACCCCACGACTTCCGGGTGCCCGACGCCGGCCTGGTCGACGCCGGCACCGCCGGCGCCTGGGTGGCCCGGGCCCGTCTCGTGGTCGAGGTGCTCTCCCCCGGGGACGAGACGTTCGACAAGCTCGACTTCTACGCCACCCGGGTCGATGAGCTCCTCGTCGTGGACCCCGACGGTCCCGTCCGCTGCTACCTGGCCAACGCGGGTGAGATGGTCGAGACGTTGCGTAGCGCCGTGCTCGGCTTCGACGTCGCCGAGATCGCCAAGCGGCTGGGGCTGTCCTGACGCGGCGGTGAGCGACGACCGCCGTTCATCGACCTTGTCCACCACTACATGAGAAGCCACCATCCACTCCACATGGTCGCCCATGTCATCGAGATGAGCGCGCTCGTGTCCAACGAGCCGAAACCGCGATGGGTTCCCCTGGCCGCAGTGGTCAAAGAGTTCTGCGTGGGGGAGCGCGAAGCCAGAGCTGCCATGGAGCGAGGAGTGGCGATGGGCTACCTGAAGCGTGGCGCCGGCCGGCGCGAAGACGAGTACGCGTCCCAGGACGACGAGGTCGCTGGCTTCTGGCAGGAGAGCGACTACCTCGACCGACAGGGCACCTTCGAGCCGTCAGCCCAGGCCGTATCCGGCAGAGGGGTCGTCAGCGGCGTCGCTTGTCGGTCTGTTTCGGATGGCCGACGGAGGCGAGCGTGATCCAGATCGTGCGCTCGTCGTCATTGATGGCGTACCAGACACGCCCAGCGCTGAGTACCTCGTACTGCCACTGAGGCAGCCGGCGACCGCTGACCGTCGCTGTGGCCAGTTGGCCTTTGAGCTGGTGCTGGCGGCCGTCCACTCGCCGCGGGTCGCTGGTGATGACCACCCAGGCCCGGTCAGCTGCCTCGCTGTGCTGGGCGACGAGCAGGTCCCAGCCTTCGCCGGCCTGCCGGTTTGCGGCGTGCACCCGCCAGGGGCGAGGTCGAGCGACCTCGTCCCCGCGCTTGGTCAACGGGCGTCAGCGGGTCGGCTGATCTCGGGACCGTTCCCGGGGTGATCAACCAGCAGCCGCTTCGCCAGCTCAGGGTCGGCCCACACCTCGGCCGTCGAGCGCCACGCGGCCAGCGTGCGGCCGAACGGTTCCAGGCTGCCGGTGTCTGCCCCAGCGGCGAGATCGCCGAGCAGCTCGGCCACACAGTCGGCCCGCTCGCCGTCGGGCAGCCACCGCAGCCACGGAAGCTCCTCGGCCATCAGCTCGGCCGCTTGCGCGGGCTCGGTGCGGGCCAGGTGGCGCAACACGCGGCTTGCGAAGACCATCCCTTCCTGCCTGGCCTCGAACCGGGCCGCGCCGCTGAGCACGACGTCGTCGCCATCGCGACGCTCGAGCACGACGTCGCCCTCATCCAGGGCGGGGAGCACCGAGCTCGGCCCTCGGAGGAACGCGCTGTACGGAATGGTCTTGACCGACATGACCGGCAGCCTACCTGCACTAGTTCAGATGTCGAGGCCAACCAGGTCACCAACGTCACGGGCAGAGGGTCAACCGGCGCTCCACTGCGTGAACGAGGCGATCGGGCGGCCCGAGGTCTGGGCCGCCGCGACGAGGCGCTGGATGGTCGTGCGGCCGGTGACGCGACGCCCACCGGTGACCGCGGCGACAAGAGCCATGTCCACGCGGACGAAGTCGCCGTTCGCCGGTGCCAAACGTTCCCCGCTGACCCCACCAGCGGTGATGAACTCCTCGGGAGTGGCACCCAGCCAGCCGACGAGCGCGAGGACGCCGTCGGCTTCGGCATCAGGAGCCGTCTCGAAGCGGCGGATCGTCGACACCGCCACGCCCAACAGCCCCGACACCGATGCCCACGACGGCCCGGACTCGATACGCACCCGGTCGATCCGCCGGAACAGCTCACCGAGATCGAACGTCCTCGCCACCGCCACGTTGGCGAACCCTAACGACCCCGCGACGGGCACCGCCCTGGAGCCAGGTGAGAGCGCTGTAGGTGGCAACTGAGGGAGAGTTCATCGGTGGCTGATCGCGTTCGACCCGTTTCGCCCGGTCCGTCCATCCACGACCACATCCGTGCCCGTCTCGATCCGGCGGGCCGGTTGCCCTGGCCCGGCGTTCGTCTACGGCCGCGGGCAGAGGTGCGGGCGTGAGCGATCGAGGCGGAGCCAGCGAAGAGGCGCCCGGCTGGGTCCGACGCGCCACCAGGTTCACGTCTGGTTCGCGTCCATCGTGCTCGCCTGGATGCTCATCGCCGTGCTCAGCATCCCGTTCCGAGTGGCTGACATCCACATCCCCGCCTACGTGGGCATCCCGTTCTGGGTGCTCGCCGCGATCGGTGTCCACCGGGTGATCGAGGCACAGGGCTCCGACTAGATCGTTCTGACGAGTTCCTCCTCACCGATCTGACCCCGGGGTCAGGCCGTCGTGGCCGTGTCCAAGGTGTCCCTCAGCATCGAGGAAGACGTGCTCGCCGAAGCCCGCGAGCGGGCCGGTCGTCGCGAGTTGTCGTCGTACATGACGGACGCCCTCCGTCGCCAACTGCAGCACGACCGCCTGGGTGAGCTGCTGGCGACGATGGAGGCGGAGTCGGGCCCGATCCCCGACGAGCTCATGGAGGAGGCCCGCGAGCTGTGGCGAGGACCCGCCGCCGTGCCTAAGCCCCGCCGCCGCAGCGTCTGATCCTCGACAGCGGCGCTGTCGGTCGTGGTCGCCGAGACCGTGCGCGGCTCGGCCGAGGGCGCCCTCGGCCGATCGCGTGATCAAGTCCGTGGGCCACGTCACTGGCTCGCGCGAGGCGGCCGGTCGCGTGGCGGGCGCGCTGCTCGGCGCCGCACGCTCGACCTCCACGGTCGACGCCCTGGTGATCGCCTCGGTCATCGGGCTCGGTGGTGGTGTGGTGCTCACGGGGACCCGGACGACCTCGAGCCGCTGGCGAGCGGACATCCGGAAGTCGTCGTCATCGCGCTCTGACCGTCCACCGTCGGGCTGCTTGCGAGCGACCTCGGCAGCCCTCGGCGCCAACGGGCCACGCCATGCAAGGATGCCGCCATGCCGGTCAGGGGTTTCGACCACGTCGCATTGCCCACGGCGCATCCCGAGGAGCTGCTGGCCTTCTACAAGGCGCTGGGCTTCACCAGCCCCGACGAGAAGGCATGGCGTGAGGGCAGGTTCCCGATCTTCTCGCTCGCCTGTGGTGACAACAAGATCAACGTCCATCCGCCCGGCTTCATCATCAGCCTCCGTGGTCCCACGGCGGTGCCGGGCTGCGGTGACCTGTGCTTCGTGTGGGAGGGCGGCCTCGCTGCGCTGCAGGAGATCCTGGCTGCGGCCGGCATCGACGTCATCGAGGGTCCGGTCGACCGGGTCGGTGGCCGGGCGGCAGGCACGGCGAGCGGCGTGAGCCTCTACGTCCGGGATCCCGACGACAACCTGGTGGAGTTCCTCTGTTACGACGAGCCGCCGGTCGGCCGGGTGCGCTGACCCACTCGTCCCTGTCGGTCATGCATCAGCGCTCCAGGGCGGCGGCCCAGGCCAACAAGTGGTCGACGTGGTCATGTTGCATCCCCAGGGTGGGGTCGGTCTGCACCAGGAGGGTGGGGGCCGACCGGGACTGCGCCCAGGCGATGGCCTCGGGCACGATGACGTCGTCGATCCAGGCCACGGGCCGGTCGTCGACGTAGGCGGCGATGGCCGGCACCTTGTCCCCGGGCGGGAGCGGATGGGGGGCATGGGCACGAAGGGCATCTCGTCGAGGTCGAGGATCGGGCCCAGGAGGCGGTGGGCGTCGTAACCCCACGCTGACCCCCAGACCAGGTCGAACGCCCCGGCCAGCTCTCGCAGCCACTCGCCGTGCACCGCGGCCAGCCTGGTCGGTTCCTCGGCGTCGGGGAACAGCTCGTAGGCGTTGTAACCCGGTGGGCAGACGTCGACCCCGTAGACGTTCAGGACGCCGTCGATGTCGACAGGAGCAGGGGGCGGAGCGTCGACACCGCTCCACCCTGCCCGGTTCGGGCCGCTAATGGCCAGCGCTCTCGCCATCCCCATTTCCGGTGATCGATCGCCGATCCGGTCAAGGGGATGACGAAAGTTGCCGCTACTTGTCATGTCAAGCGAGAACGGCAAACCCACTGCGAGGTGGGGACGCAAAACCACGGGGCCCTCGAGGTCAGCCGGGTTACCGAACAGACAGGACCTTGGACATGACCTCCGCACGCAACGCTCTCTTCGGCGCGGCCCTTGCCGGCCTGCTCACCTTCACCGGCACCGCCGTCGTCACCGCCCCCACCGCCGGGGCCGATCCCGTGGCTGACACCTTCGCTCCCGCCGCCGCCCCCGTCGAGTTCTTCAACCTCGTCAACGTCACCCGGGCCGGTGTCGGCGTGCCCGCCCTCGGCTACGACGCCGGCCTGTCCGCCTACGCCCAGGCCCAGGCCCAGGCCATGGCCAACGCCGGCACCATCTTCCACAGCGACATCACCGCTCTGATGACCGCCTACGGCTACTCGACCGTCGGCGAGAACGTCGGCGTCGGCCCCTCGGCCGTGGCCATCAACGGCGCCCTGAACGCCAGCCCGTCGCACTACGCCAACCTGATCTCCAGCGGGTTCACCGCCATGGGTGTCGGTGTGGCCGTCGGCGCCAACGGCATGATCTACACCGCCCACGAGTTCGCCGCCTGACCCGCCCCGGCTGACCCGCACGCCTGGCCCCCGGGACCCCCTGCACAGGGGGTCCCGGGGGCCGGTTCGCGTGTGTGGCACCGGCTAGGACACGCGTGCTCCCCCGGTCGGCATCCCCGTCGCCTGCAACTGGTCGGCCACGGATCGCACCAGCTCACGGCTCGCTCGCCTACCACTGGTCTTCCACTCGTAGGCCCCGCCGGCGCCCGGTACTCGGGCCTCCACCGTCCACGGCCGGCCGAACAGCACACGACCCACCAGTCCCAGGCCGACGAAGCCCAGGATGACCACGAGCTCGGCCACGAAGATCAGGGCGGGGAGGATGAACACCACCGCGGCGATGGCCACCAGCAGGAGCGCGACGGCGGTGAGGATCACGCCGATGACGGGGAGCTCGCCGGCAACGGATGCGAGCTCGGCGCCGTCCAGGAGGTCGATGGAGCGACGGCCCCGGCCCCGCCACCTGAGCCGGCGGTGGACCCACTTGCGGCGGACCCTCCACTCGTTCCCCTTCGGGTCCACCACGCGCGTCGAGGCCATCCCCGAGATTCAACCGCCTCGAGCCCGTCGTGGGGCACGGGCCGTGACCCACGACGCACTGCTCGGTCAGGGTGCTCGTCCGCCGCCCTGGGACACTGCCTCCGTGTCGGTCGGCCGAGTCCTGATCCTCCTCGCCGCGGGCGTGGGTGGTGGGCTCACGGGCAGCATCGCCGGGTTGGCCTCCCTGGCCACCTATCCCGCCCTGCTGGCCCTGGGGTTGGCCCCGGTCACGGCCAACGTCACCAACACCGTCTCCCTCGTCTTCTCCAGCACCGGCGCCATCAGCGGGTCACGGCCCGAGCTTCGGGGCCAGCGCACCCGGCTGCGTCCGCTGGCGGTCGCCGGCCTGCTCGGCGGCGCCGTGGGCGGTGCCCTGTTGCTGGTCACGCCCGAGGGTTCCTTCGAGCTCGTCGTCCCCTGGCTCGGCGCCCTCGGCGCCCTGGTCATGCTCCTCCGCCGCCGGCTGGTCCACGACCCCGGTGCCGAGCCGGGCGATCACGGCCGGGTCGTGGTGGTGGGCACTGGGCTCATCGGTGTGTACGGCGGCTACTTCGGAGCCGGGGCCGGGGTGCTGCTGCTGGCCCTGCTGCTCCATGGCACCGACGAGAGCCTGCCCCGGGCCAACGCCTTCAAGAACGTCGTGCTCGGTGTGGCCAACGCCATCGCCGCGGTGGCCTTCATCGTCTTCGGCTCGGTGAGCTGGCCGGTGGTGGTGCCCCTGGGCCTGGGCCTGTTCGTCGGTGCCCGGCTGGGGCCGGCCGTGGTCCGACGCCTACCCGCTGACGGCCTGCGCATCGCCATCGCCATCGCCGGCCTGGGCCTGGCGGTGAAGCTGGCCTTCGACGCCTACAGCTGACGCCGGCCCGTCAGCCCGCTGCCGTCCACCTCGTGTGGAACGACTCGGCCAGCGCCCGGCCGGCGGGGTCGCGGATCACGCCCCGCTCGAGGGCCAGGCCGTCGGCGCTGATGTCGGCTTCGAACTCACCGGTCAGCCACTCGTCCGCGGCCAGCATCGGCAGGGTGCGGTGCACGTGCACGGTGAAGTCGATGCTCGTCCCCCCGGTCGGGGGGTCGTGGCGGGTGAAGGGGGACGGCGGGAACGAGTCGAGGACCATCACCAGCCACGGGGCGTCGATGGGCCGGGGCCCGAGCGGCTGCACGTAGCCCGCCACCCGGGCCACGTCGTTGTGGGAGAAGGGCTCGAAGGCGGGGTCGAGCACGAAGCGGTTGTGGGCGAAGTGCAGGGCCTGGGGCGGCGGGGCGATGGGGATGCAGGCGTCCCTGGCCACCAGCCTGGCCGGGTTGGGCGCCTCCCAGGACAGGGCGGGCACATCGGCGAGGAACGTCATCCGCACCGTGGCCGTGCGGCGTCCTCCCTGGCTGACCTCGGCCTCCAAGGTGGTGAGGGCCCGCCCCTCCCGGGGCCGCTCGACGGTGATCAGCGCCAGACCCGGCGCCGTGGGCCGCAGGAAGCTGGTCGTGGCCGTGCGCAGGTGGCGTCCCGGCGCCAGGGTGGCGCTGACCTCGGCGGCGGTGGCCGCCACCTTGCCGCCGAGGATGCCGCCCATGCCCATCCACGAGCCGTCGAGCTCGACCTCGTGCACCCAGGGCCCGTCGCTCGGGGCCGGTGGGGCGGTCAGGACGCTCGGGGCGGTCTCGGGTGCGGTGCGGGTGCCGTCGAAGGTGGTCATGGGTGGGCTCCGGGGAGGGGCAGGTCCGCAGTGCGGACGGGGGCGGCCAACAGCAGCTCGGCGTCGGAACTGACCAGCTCGGGTGCGAGCTCGTCGATCTCGGCCGCTTCGGTCCGTGACGGACGGGGGATGAGCGAACCGATGAGGCCCGAGACCACGGCGGTGGCGGCACCGTAGATCCACAGGTGGCGGAAGCGGTTGACGGCATCGTCGAGGCCGGCGGGCTCGCCCAGGACCACCACCAGCACGGCGATGCCCAGGGAACCGCCGATCTGGCGGGCCGTCTGGTTCACCGCACTGCCCACGGCGAAGCGCTGGGGCGGCAGGGACGCCACCGCCGCGGCACTGAGCACGGGGAAGGTGAGGGCCACGCCCAGGCCCACGATCAGGGTCCCCGGGAGCCAGTCGGTGACGTAGGCGGGGGTGACCCCGACGCGGGCCACGTAGGTGCCGAGGCCGATGGCGAAGCACGCCGCGCCGGCCAGGAGGATGGGTCGGAAGCCGATGCGGCCGGCCAGCTTGCCCGCAGGCCCGGCCAACACGGCGACGACCAGGGGGCCGGGGGTGACGGCCAGGCCGGCCCGCATGATCGAGTAGTCCCACACCGAGGTCAGGAACAGGATGTTGCCCAGCAGCATGGGGAAGAAGCCCATGGCGTAGACGAGGGTGGCCGCGTTCGCGGCAGCGAAGGACCGCTCCCGGAACAGGCCCAGGTCGATGACGGGTTGGGGGTGACGACCGGAGCGGCGGACGAAGGCCACGCCCAGCAGTGCCGCCACGACCAGGGCACCGACGATGCGGGGGTCCGTCCACCCCCAGCTTGCTCCTTCGGACACGGCGGCGACCACGCCGGCCAGGGCCAGGGAGATCATGACCACGCCCAGGTAGTCGGGGCGGGCCGCGGTGTCCTGGCGCTCGGACTCCACCAGCACGCGGCGGGCCACGACGACGAGCCCGGCGCCCACGGGCAGGTTGACGATGAAGGCCCAGCGCCAGCCGCCGGCCGAGACGATGGCTGCGCCCAACGTGGGCCCGGTGGCCACGGCCAGGGCGCCGATGCCACCCCACAGGGCCACCATCTGCGTGCGCCGCTCGGGTGGGTAGGCCCCGATGAGCAGGGCGATCGACGCCGGCACCAGGAAGGCCGCTCCCGCCCCCTGCAGCACACGGCTGGCGATGAGGACGGGCACGTTGGGGGCGATGCCGCACAGGAACGAGCCCAGGAGGAAGACGCCGATGCCGCCCAGGAAGGTGCGCCGCCGACCGAGCCGGTCCCCGGTGCGCCCGCCGACGACGAGCAGGGAGCCGAAGACGATGGAGTAGGCGGTGATGATCCAGGCCAGGGCGGCGGGCCCGGCGTCGGGGTAGGAGCGTTCGAGGTCGGGGAAGGCCACGTTGACGATGGACAGGTCGAGGGCGGCCATGAACGAGCCCACGGCGGTGACGGCGAACACGGCGGTCCGGTTCGGGGTGGCCCGGTCTCCGGGCGCCACCAGGGCGCCGGCAACGGTCACGACGGGGCCAGGGTCGGGTAGAGCAGGGCGACGTCCCCGGACAGCGCCGATCGCACCCGGCGGCTGACCTCGTCGGCCACGACCTCGTAGCGCCCTGCGGCCACGGCGTCGAGGGCCAGGCCGGCGACGATCTCGGGGGCGGTCTTGGGTGCCTCGATCCTGGCGGTCATGTCGGTGTCGAGGTAGGCGCAGTGCACCCCCACCACCAGGGTTCCCTGACCCTGCAGTTCGACCCGCAGGCTGTTGGTCAGCGACCACGCTGCGGCCTTGGAGGCGCAGTACATGGCCGTGGAGGGGGAGGCCAGCCACGACAGCACCGAGAGCACGTTGACGAGGGCGCCACCGCCGTTGGCGCCGAGCACGGGGGCGAAGGCGGCGCTCATGGCCAGGGTGCCGAAGAAGTTGGTCTCCATCTCCCGCCGGGCACCGTCGATGGCGTCGGCCGCCAGAGGGGCGGTCCCCGTGGAGATGCCGGCGTTGTTGACGACCAGGGTGACGTCGGCGCAGGTTGCGGCGGCGGCGGCCACGTCGGCCGGTGACGTGATGTCGAGCCGCACGGGGATGACGCCGGGCACGGTCACGGAGTCGGGATCACGGGCTCCGCCGTAGACCTTGGCCGCCCCCCGCTCGAGCAGCGCCCGGGTCAAGGCGTGGCCGAGACCCCGGTTGGCCCCGGTGACCAGCACGACCGATCCTTCGATGTCCATGTGCGCCCCTCCGTCGGCTCGACCGGGACGTCCCCGTTCGCGGCCCTGAGTATCGTGACAAAACTGACCCTACCGTGGTCGGTTGCTTCGTGCAACCATCGGTCACACCGCCAGTGCCCGGGCCGAAGCCGGGGCGGTCAGGCCGTCACATCCCGTCGGGACACGAGCACCAGGGCCACCGCCGCGGCCATGGCCGAGTACAGCACGGCGGTGACGAGGGCCCGATCGATGCTCAGCTCCGTGGTCCTCCGCGGATGAGCGAGGTCAGGACCTGGCCGGGGAAGTAGCGGTAGCCCCCCGACCACGAGTCCACGACGATGTTCTCGAAGGGACCGGCCCAGGCGAAGCCCACGCCCAGGGCCAGGGGCACCGAGCGGAACACCACGGCCAGGGTGGTGCCGAAGATGGCCCAGCCGGTCACACCGGCCAACACGGTGCCGTAGTCCCGCAACCCTGCCCCCAGGCCGGCGAGGGAGAACCACGGTCCGGTGGCGATGTCCCTGGACGGCGCCAGCACCAGGGAGATCACGAAGCTGGCCGCCTCGGCGAAGGCCAGCGCGGCGGCGGCCACCACGAGGATGCCCACCAGCTTGCCCACGATGACCCGCAGCCGATGGGGGTCACGCAGCAGCAGGGCCCGGAACGTGCCTGCGGAGAACTCGCTGGCCAGGAGGGCGATGAAGACGACGAAGACGAAGAAGCCCACGAACGAGGCCCCGATGGCGAAGGCCTGGGTGCCGCCTCCGTGTCTGGCCAGGGCGTCGAGCGATGCGCGGCTGCGCCGCGACGGGGCGCCGGACGATGCCTGGGCCGAGGAGAAGACGGTCAGGGTGGCCACGACGGCGAAGGCCAGGGAGGCCAGCCCGAGGATGACGATGGTGCGGCGCCGCAGCAGCCGCAGGAGCTCGGCGCGCACGATGGTGGTCATCGGGCCACGCCGTTGCCGCTGCCCACCATGGACAGGTAGCGGTCCTCGAGCGTCGTGCGCAGGGGGTTGAGCTCGACCAGCACCAGGCCGGCGGCGAAGGCGGCCCGGTTGATCGACGCGGCCAGGGCGACGAGGTCGGCACCGGCGACGTCGACCACCAGCCGGTCGTCGTCCACCTGCACCCGATGGCCGGCGGCCATCAGGAGGTCGCGCAGCACCGGTCGGTCGCCCAGGCGTTCGGGCACCACGGCCAGACCGGCGGTGACGCTGTCGAGCAGCTGGCGGGTGGGGCCCTGGTAGAGGGAGCGGCCGGTGTCGATGAGCACCAGCCAGTCGCACACCTGCTCGAGCTCGCTCAGGTCGTGGGACGAGACCAGCACGGTCCGGCCCGTGCTGGCCAGCGCGCTGATCAGGGCCCGCATCTCCCGCACCCCCTGGGGGTCGAGGCCGTTGGACGGCTCGTCGAGGATCAACAGGTCGGGATCGCCGAGGAGGGCGGCGGCGATGCCCAGGCGTTGCTTCATGCCCAACGAGTAGCTGCGGTAGCGGTCGTCGCCCCGTTCGCCCAGGCCCACCTGGTCGAACAGGCCGGGGATGGTCGAGGGGTCGTGGCGGCCCACGGTGGCGAACACCCGCAGGTTCTCCGCCCCCGACAGGGAGGGGTAGAAGGCGGGGCTCTCGATGAGGGCCCCGACCCGGCCCAGGTAGGCGGCGGGGTGGCTGATGGGGTGGCCCAACACGGTGCCCGTGCCCGCCGTCGGCCGCACCAGCCCCAGCAGCATGGCCATGGTCGTGGTCTTGCCGGCGCCGTTGGGGCCGACGAAGCCGGCGACGACCCGGGCCGGTACCTCGATGTCGAGGCCGTCGACCGCGGTTCGGGCGCCGTAGCGCTTGGTGAGTCCGGCGACGGACAGGGCTGGCGTGGTCATGGCACCCATGGTGCGGAAGCGACCGCCACCTGTCGTCGCCTGGGGCCACGGCGACCAGGGGCCACCGGTCTCTCCGGGCCAGGGCGAGGGGACCCAGCAGCACGAGGACGATGGCGACGACGTCCAGGGCCCGGCGCTCGGGCTGGTTGTCGGCCGCGCCGAACGACCCCACGACCTGGAACAGGCCGATGCCGAGCGCGCTGAGTCCCACGGCGCGCCTCGACACGGATCCCATGGGGGCAAGGTACGCCGGTCGACCCCCGCCGTCGTCCCCCCAGCGGCGCAGCCCGTCCTGCGCCCTCGGGCGTAGGCCGTGCAGCCAGGTCGGTCCCGGACCGAGGTCGCTTTCCCCTCCGCGGCCCGGGGTTCGTGCGGAGCGCAGTCGCGGCTGCCGGGGCAGGTCAACGGCGGCGGGACAGGACCTCGTAGCAGGCCACGGCAGCGGCGGCGCCCACGTTGAGGGAGTCGACGCCCCGGCGTAGGGGGATGGCCACCCGCACGTCGGCCGCCTCCAGCGTGGGTTCGCTCAGGCCCGGTCCCTCGGTGCCCAGCACGAGCACCACCCGTTGGCCCGGGGCCAGGGTCAGCTCGTCGAGGGCCAGGGCGTCGCGGCTGGGGGTCAGGGCGACCACCAGGAAGCCGGCCTGACGGGCGCCGTCGAGGCCGGCGGGGAAGGGCCCGGTCCAGGCGTAGGGGAGCTCGAAGCACGTCCCCATCGACACCCTCGACGCCCGTCGGTACACGGGGTCGCAGCACGTGGGGTCCAACAGCATGCCGTCGGCACCCAGGGCCGCGGCCGACCGGGTGATGACGCCGACGTTGGTGGGGTTCACCACCCGCTCCAGCGCCACCAGCCCCGTGGCCCCGGCCACGACCTCGGCGGCCGAGGGCACAGGGCGGCGATCGAAGCTGGCCAGGGACTCGCGGTGGGCCGGGTAGCCCGTCACCTCGGTGACCACGGCCTTGCCCGCGGCGTAGACGGGCACGTCGGGTCCCAGGCCTTCGGGTAGGGGCTTGCGTCGCGACGCGTCGACCAGCACGGAGCGGGGCACGTAGCCCGCAGCCAGGGCCCGGCCCACGACCACGTCGCCCTCGGCCACGAAGATGCCGGCCATGTCGCCGCCCGACCGCTCGCGCCGACGGCGCAGCTCGTGGTCCCGCAGGCCGAAGTACTCCACCAGGCGGGGGTCGGCGGGGTCCTCGAGGGGGATGACGGGCACGGGGTGATCACTAGATGCCCGGTGCCGGCGACACCAGATTAGGGTCGCCGGCCATGGACCTCGAGACCGGTACGGAGAAGCTGCTCGCCCGGATCGAGGACGGCGTCGGCTGGCTCACCTACAACAGCCCCGCCCGCCTCAACGCCCTGTCCATGTCCATGCAGCAGGCCGTGCCCACCGTGCTCGACCGCTTCCAGGCCGACGACGACGTGCGGGTCATCGTCACCACCGGGGCCGGGGGCAAGGCCTTCGTGTCGGGGGCCGACATCTCCGAGTTCGGGGAGAAGCGCACCAGCCCCGAGGCCCGGGCCGAGTACGACGCGGCGTCGGCCGAGGTGGGCCGGGCCTACGCCGGGGTCGAGAAGCCCATCCTGGCCATGATCCAGGGCTACTGCATCGGCGGCGGCCTGATCACGGCCATGGCCGCCGACATCCGCATCTGCGGCGAGGGCAGCCAGTTCGGCGTCCCTGCGGCCCGCCTTGGCCTGGGCTACGCCTACGGCGGCGTGCACCAGCTCATCCAGCTCGTCGGCCCGGCGTGGGCGTCGGAGATCCTCTTCTCGGCCCGGCGTCTGTCGGCGGACGAGGCCCGTACCATCGGCCTGGTCAACCGGGTGGTCCCTGCGGACGAGCTCGAGACGGTGGTCAGGGAGCTGGCCACGACCATCGCCGGGAACGCCCCCATGACGGTGCGGGCGGCCAAGGCCGCCATCCGTGAGGCCCGCCGCGACGAGGCCAGCCGTGACGTGGCCAAGGTGAACGCCCTGGTCGAGGCATGCTTCCGCTCCCAGGACTACGTCGAGGGCCAGGCGGCCTTCATGGACAAGCGCCCCGCCGTCTTCACGGGCCACTGAAGCCGTTCGGCGCCTGAGCCCGCGCGACTGGAGCCGGCGTCGACCAGCGTTCAGCTCCCGTAGAACTCCCGTTGCACCACCGCCCGGGCCCGACGGGTGACCCGGAGGTAGGCCTCGCGCAACGAGGTCTCGGGTCGGTCCACGAAGCCGAGCATGCGGGCCAGGTGCACGGCCTCGTCGGGCCGGGTGGGCAGGGAGTCCGCCGACGTGCCCGCGTGCAGGTAGCGCAGGTTGCGGGCCCGTTCGCAGAACCGGTAGCTGGCGGCCAGGCGGTCGCCGTCCTGCGTGTCCAGCAACCCCCGTTCGACCAGGGCGGCCAGCGCCACCATGGTCGACGGTGAGCGCAGCGAGGGCTCGTCGGCGCCGTGCAGCAGTTGCAGGAGCTGCACTGTCCACTCCACATCGGCCAGGGCCCCGGGCCCGAGCTTGAGGTGGAAGGTGGGATCGTCGTTGGGCTTCACCCGCTCGCGCTCCACCCGTAGCTTGATGCGGCGGATCTCACGCACCCCGGCCTCGTCGAGCGCGGTGCCGTGCACCACCTCGGTGCGCAGGGCGTCGAAGCGCTGGCCCAGGGCCACGTCGCCGGCCACGGGACGGGCCCGCAACAGGGCTTGGCGCTCCCACAGCTGGGCCCGGACGGCCCAGTAGCTGCGGAACCCGTCCAGGGTCAGCGCCAGGGCTCCCGAGCGGCCCTCGGGCCGCAGACGGGTGTCGATGTCGAAGGCCCGACCCTCGCCGGTCTGGGCCCCGATGTCGTGGACCAGGGCCTCGGCCACCCGCTCGGCCTCGCGGGAATCGCCGTCGTGCACGAAGAAGACGTCCAGGTCAGAGGCGTAGCCCAGTTCTCCACCCCCGAGCTTGCCCAGCCCGATGACGGTGAAGGGGAAGCCGGGATCGAGGGCGGACAGCGCGGCTTCGAGCGTGGCCTCGGCCAGCGCGGTGATCTCGGCGCCGACGGCATCGGTGGCCACGAAGCCCAACAGGTCGCGCTCGGCGATGCGCAGCTCCTGGCGGCGGACGAAGCGCCGCAGGGCCTTGTGGCGGGCGGCCACGTCGTCGGCCCGCAGGCTGAGCATGGCACCGGCCTCGACCCGCAGCTCGTCCCTGGTGGCCGGTTGGGCCAGGGCGTCGTCGTGGGTGAGCTCGGACAGGGCCTCGGGGTGGCGGCGCAGGGCCCGGCCCACCACCTTGGACGAGCCCAACAACAGGCACAGGCGCTCCCCGGCCACGGGGGAGTCCCGCAGCGTGCCCACGACGGCCGAGGCCCGCACGGGCCCGTCGGCCACCGTGCGCAGCTGCAGCAGGCCCAGGTCGGGGCTGGGCGACGTCGACAGCCAGGCCAGCAGCAGGGGGAAGAGCTGGCGGAACTGGGTGGCGTTGCGGCTCATCCCCGCGGTGAGCTCGGTCATGGCCGCCCGGGTGGCGTCGCGGTCGCGGAAGCCGAAGGCGGCCAGCTGCTCGCCCAGGTCGGTGCCGTCGACGGGGCGGGAGCCGGCCAGGCTCTCCAGCAGGGGACGGAAGAACAGCCGCTCGTGGATGCTGCGCACCGAGGCCTGGTGGCGACGGTGGGTGGCCTCGAACTGCTCCAGGGCCGTGGCCTGGGAGTTGTCCCGGTAGCCCATGACCCGGGCCAGGCGGGTGCGGGCCTCGACCCCTTCGGGCAGGGCGTAGATCTGCTGTTCGTCGCGCAGCTGCAGGCGGTGTTCGACGGTGCGCAGGTAGCGGTAGGCGACGCTCAGGTGCTCGGCGTCGGCCCCGTCGATGTACCCGCCCCGGGCCAATTGGGCCAGGGCCTCGAGCGTGGTGCCCGAGCGGATGCCGGGGTCGTGGCGGCCCAGGGACAGCTGCAGCAGCTGCACGGCGAACTCGACGTCGCGGATGCCGCCCGGGCCCCGCTTGATCTCACCGGCTCCAAGGGCCTCGGACCTGGACTTCATGGCCCGGATCTCCCGCAGGGCGTCGGGGTCGAGGGCTCCGTCCCACACCAGGGGGAGGACGGCGTCGAAGAAGGCGCCGGCCACGGCCCGGTCCCCGGCCACGAAGCGGCTCTTGATGACGGCCTGGCGCTCCCAGTGCCCGGCCCAGGCCCGGTAGTAGTCGGCGTAGGCGCCCACGGTGCGTGACAGGGTGCCGGCCCGGCCTTCGGGGCGCAGGTCGGCGTCGGTGCGGAACACGATGCCCTCGGCCGTGGGTTCCGCCATGATCGTCAGCAGCCGCCGGGCCGCGGCCACCGCGGCCTGCTCGTCGCCGGCGTGGACGAAGAGGACGTCGACGTCCGACGCGTAGTTCAGCTCGCTACCGCCGAGCTTGCCCATGCCGATGACGGCCATGGGCACGGCGGGCTCGGCCAGGGTCAGGGCCGTGGCCAGGCAGGCGTCGGCCAGGCCGGCCAGCTCGCGGCCCACGGCGTCGAGGTCGGCGTAGCCGAACAGGTCCCGCACCGCGGTGCGGGCCAGCTCGGCCCGCTTCCACCGGCGCAGCTGACCGGGGTCGAGGGGGGCCGCGGCCAGGTAGGCGGCGGGCTCGCGCTCGGCGCGCAACCCGGCCTCGTCCCGCAGGGGCTCCAGCATCTCGGGATGACGGATGACGGCCTCGGTGAGTGAGCGCGACGCATCGGCCAGGGCCACCACCCCCCGGGCCAGCATGGGGTGCGAGGCCAGCTCCGGCCCCAGCTCGGGGTGGCCCTCGACGAGCCGGTCGATGGCCACCCGCCCAGCCCGGGCATCAGCGGCGCCAGCCAGGGCGACCTCGACGGCGTCGGCCATGGCGGCAGACCCTGATCCCCGGTCGCTCACAGCAGGTCCAGGTAGCGGTCGAGCTCGAACTGGGACACGTGGGCGGCGTACTCGGCCCACTCCTGGCGGCCGTTGGCCAGCACGTAGGCGAAGACGTGCTCGCCCAGCGCTTCGGCGGCGAGCTCGGACCGTTCGAGCTCGTCGAGGGCCTCGGCCAACGACGTGGGCAGCGAGTGGATGCCCAAGGCCCGCCGCTCGGCGCCGTCCAGGCTCCACAGGTTGTCCTCGGCTTCGGGGGGCAGCTCCCGGCGCTGCTCGATCCCGTCCAGCCCCGCGGCCACGAGCACGGCCAGGGCCAGGTAGGGGTTGCAGGCGGGGTCGGGGGCCCGGTATTCGAGGCCGAGCCGGTCGAGCCGACCCCGGGGTGGCGCCGGCACCCGCACCAGGGCCGAGCGGTTGTTGCGGGCCCAGCACACGTCCACGGGGGCCTCGAAGCCGGGGACCAGGCGCTTGTAGGAGTTCACCCACGGGTTGGTGATGGCGGTGATGGCCCGGGCGTGGTGCAGCAACCCGGCCATGAAGTGACGGGCCACGGTCGACAGCCCGTCGGGGGCGTTGCGGTCGTGCAGGGCGTTGACGTCGCCTTCGTAGAGCCACAGGTGGGTGTGCATCCCCGACCCGTTCACCCCGGTCAGCGGCTTGGGCATGAAGGTGGCGTGCACCCCCATGCCCTGGGCCACCTCCTTCACCGCGGCCCGGAAGGTGACGATGGCATCGGCCATGGTCAGCGCCTCCGCCGCCCGCAGGTCGATCTCCTGCTGGCCCGGCGCCACCTCGTGGTGGCTGTACTCGACGGCCACGCCCATGCCCTCGAGGTCGAGGATGACGCGGCGTCGCAGGGAGGAGGCCCGGGCCGAGCCCGAGTGGTCGAAGTAGCCGAGGTTGTCCACGGGCACGGGGAGGTCCTTGGAGGTGAAGGCGAAGAACTCCATCTCGGGGCCGGCCATGAGGGTGAAGCCGAGCTTGCGGGCGGCGTCGAGGTTGCGACGCAGGACGTGGCGGGGGTCGCCGGGGAAAGGCTCGCCCGACGGCAGGCAGATGTCGCAGATCATGCGGGCCACCGGGGCCTCGTCGCCGAGCCACGGCAGCAGTTCGAAGGTGGCCGGGTCGGGCACGGCCAACATGTCCGACTCCTGCACCCGGGAGTAGCCCTGGATGACGGAACCGTCGAAGACCATGCCCTCGGTCAGGGCCAGCTCCAGCTCGGCGGGGGTGATGGCGAAGGACTTGAGGAAACCGAGCACGTCGGTGAACCACAGCCGGATGAAGCGCACCCCCCGCTCCTCGACCGTCCGCAGCACGTGGTCCCTCTGGCCGCTCAGAGTCGTCATCCCCCTAGCTTTACCCCTCCTTTCACCGTGACGGGCTCTAGGTGGGTACACCTCGCTCGCCCAGCTGCACCCGCGCCGGTCTCGGCCGTCTCATGAGCGCACCTGGCCATCGACCCCGCCGCCGGTCGCCCCGACCGCAAGAGGAGCAACCATGAAGGTCCAACGCTGGGCGGCGTCCGTCGCCGCCGCCACCGTCATCGTCGGTGGGGGCCTGACCGTGGCCTCGGTCGGTCTGCCCAACCTGGTCGGCGCCCAGACCAACACCCCGACCACCATCGAAGCGCCCGCCGCCACCGCCTTGGACTGGTCCTCGGCGGACGAGCCGTTGCAGAAGGCGCTCGACGGCCTGGTGGCCGACGGCACCCTGACCCAGACCCAGGCCGACTCGGTCACCAGTGCCTACGGCGACGAGCTCTCGGCCACCGTGGACAAGGTCAAGGCCGAGCTGGACGAGGTCAAGGTCCAGGTGCTGGCCACGCTGGCCGCCGCCCTCGACTCCACCCCCGACGAGGTCGAGGCCGCCCTGACCTCGGGCCAGAGCATCGGTGATCTCATCACCGCCAAGGGCCTCGACCGTCAGGCCGTCGTGGACGACCTCGTGGCCGAGCTGACCACCCACGTCGACGAGGCCGCCGCCGGTGGTGAGGTGCCCGCCCCCATCGTGGCCATGGTCAAGTCCCACCTGGCCGACGTGGTCGACAAGGCCATCGACATCAAGGTCCCCCTGGCCGCCCTGGCCCTCCTCGAGGGTGGCGGCGACCTCTCCGGCCTGCTCGAGGGCATGTCCGGCGGCCGCTGATCCGGCGGCGCCCACCAGCCTGACGTTCCGGCCTGTCGTGCCGGCCGACCCATCGATCGAGACCGCCTCCCGTCACCCCCCGGTGACGAGGGGCAGTTCCGGATCGGCGGCCCACTCCTGCAGCGAGGCGTCGTAGACGGCCACGTCGTCGAAGCCCAGCCGGAACAGGGTGAAGGCGTCCGACGACGCCGCGATCCCTCCGCCGCAGTAGGTCACGATGCGCCCGGGCGACCCGTCGAGCACGGGGGCGAAGTGCCGGCGGAGCTCGTCGAGGGGCAGGTAGCGCTGACCGGCGTCGACGAGGGCGGCCGCGGGCACGTTCTGGGCCCCGGGCAGGTGACCCCGACGGGCGTAGTCGTCGGTCTCCCCCCGGTGCTGCTCGGCGCTCAGGGCGTTGACCAGGCACGTCGCTCCGTCGTCGAGAGCGGCGAGGACCTCGTCGCGATCCACGAACAGGCCCGGCCGGGGCTGGGCCACGAAGGTCGCCGGGCGCACGACGGGCGGGGTGCTGGACACGGTCCGACCCTCGTCGTCCCAGGACCTCCAGCCGCCGTCGAGCACGGCGGCGTCGTCGAAGCCGAAGGCCCGCAGCATCCACCACAACCGGGCCGCCCACATGTTCAGGCGGCTGTCGTAGAGCACCACCCTGGTGCCCTGGCCCACCCCCAGCTGCTCCATGGCCCCGGCGAAGCGATCGGCCGTGGGCAGGGTGAAGCGCAGCGGGCTGTCGGGGTCGGACAGGTCGTCGGGCAGGGAGGCGAACGCGCTTCCGGGGATGTGCCCCGCGGCCCAGGCGTCGCGCCCGCTGCGGGCCACGAACCGCCCGCCCGGTGCGGGTTCCAACAACACCGTGCAGTCGAGCACCCGCAGGTCAGGGTCATCGAGGTGGTCCTCGAGCCAGGCCGTGGTCACCAATGGGTCCATGGGGGGCCTCCTCGGAGGTGGTGGTCGAGCTGAAGTACGGTCCGCCGCCATGATCGAGCTGCAGGCACGGAGCCCGGGGGCGGTCGAGTCCTGCCCCGGGCCAGTCAACACCACCGGGCCCGGTGACGCCCCGGGCACGGTCTGACGATGGGCACCCTGGCGGAGTTGGCGGCGTGGCTGGGTCACGCGCGCTTCCTCGAGCAGCGCTGCTTCGAGGTGCAGGGAGGATGGGTGGCCGACACCCCCGAGCCCGAGGTCAAGGCGGCCTTCGCCGAGCAGTGCTACCACCACGCATGGCACGCCGAGGTGTGGGAAGCCCGGTTCCCCGCCGGCTACGGCCACGACCTCGCGGCGGCCACCGTGCCCGCGTCGCTGGCGCTGGCCGAGGCCCTCGACCGGCTGGCCGCGGCCCCGGGCACCGTCGAGCGCCTCCTCGGCTTCCACCGCGTGCTGCAGCCCCGCAAGATCGCCGCCTACGACCGCCTGCGGGCCGCGGTCAACCCGGTGTCCGACGGCCCGGTGTCGCGGTGGCTCGATCTGGTCGTCGCCGACGAGGTGGCCGACTGGCGGCGGGGGGAAGCTGCGGCCCAACAGCTGCTCGCTGTGCAACCTTCTGTACGAGATCGCAGCTCAGTGGGGTCCTGGCTCACCGATCTGGAGGACCGATTCATCTCGGCTGGTGACGTGGTGGTGGGCAAATACCGCGGATAGTGGTTCCCCGAACGATCACCGTGAAGACGGCCGCTACGCTTGACCGCCTCGGTATCGTGAACGAGGCACTAACGAGTCCGAGAGAGGGTGTCTGCCTTGCCCAAGGAGCGCGTGGAGCGCGACGAGGAAGACCTCGTCCGGCTGTATCTCACTGACATCGGTCAGTACCCGCTCCTCACAAAGGAGGACGAGGTCCGTCTCGCTCAGGCCATCGAGGCCGGGAACGAGGCCAGGACCGAGCTCGAGGGTCCTGCGTCCGAGGTGAGCCCCGGTCGGCGGCGCGAGTTGCGTCGGGTCACCCGGGCCGGAGAGGACGCCGAGCGTACGTTCGTCCAGTCCAACCTCCGGCTCGTCGTGTCGATCGCCAAGAAGTACCAGGCCTCTGGCCTGCCCCTGCTCGACCTCATCCAGGAGGGGAACCTGGGCCTGATGCACGCAGTCGAGAAGTTCGACTGGCGCAAGGGCTTCAAGTTCTCCACCTACGCCACGTGGTGGATCCGTCAGGCCATCACCCGAGGCATCGCCAACACGGGTCGGACCATCCGTCTGCCCGTCCACGCCGGCGACACCCTCGCCCGGCTCCAGAAGGCACGTGCCCGCCTCGAGCTCAAGCTCGGCCGTCCGGCGACGCTCTCCGAGCTGTCGGCCGAGGTCGAGATGCCCGAGGACAAGGTGACCGAGGCCCTGCGGTTCGCCGCCGAGCCCCTGTCGCTGTCCGAGCCGCTGCGTGAGGACGGCGACGCCGAGCTCGGCGACGTGGTCGAGGATCGCTCTGCCGAGTCTCCCTTCGAGGTCGCCGCCACCGCGCTGCTGCCCGAGGAGATCAACCGGCTGCTCGCCCCCCTCGACGACCGGGAGCGCGAGATCCTCAAGCTCCGCTTCGGGCTCGACCGGGGTGAGCCCCGGACCCTCGAAGAGGTGGGTGAGCACTTCAACCTGACCCGTGAGCGGATCCGCCAGATCGAGGCCCGGGCCATGTCGAAGCTGCGGCACCCCTCCTCGGACACCGGCGCCCGGGACCTGCTCGCCGTCTGAGCCCTCGGCCCGACCTGCGGCCCAACTGAGCAAGCTCTTCCGGTGGTGGCCGGGGCCCATGGCCCCGGCCACCACCGCGTTCAGGCCCCGGCCCGGCTGGTGGACCGGTTGATCTCGATGCGGAAGTACACGTAGGCCACGGCGCCGGTCACCAGGGGCAGGAAGAACGAGGCCAACCGGTAGGCCGCCGTGGCCACCAGGGCCTGCGCCGCCCCCACGCCGGCCAGGGCCAGGGCGCCGGTCAGACCGGCCTCGACGAACCCCAGTCCCCCCGGGGTGATGGGGATCATCTTGACGATCTGGCTCAGGGCGAAGGCCAGCAGCACCACGGTGGGCTGGGGCTTGGCGCCAACTGCGGCCAGGGCGGCGAGCAGGGACAGGTAGTCGAAGCCCACCTTCCCCGCGGTGGCGGCGATGGCCGTCCACTTGCGGCTGCCGATGCGGACCTTGACCTCGTCCCGCTCCTGCAGCAGGCGGCTGCTCATGCCGGTGATGGCGGCCCGCTTGGTGAGCAGGCGGTTGTGGACCCGCTCGACCAGGGCGCCGATGAAGATGACGGGACGGTCGAACACCGACACCACCACCAGGGCCGCGCACAGCAGCAGGGCCCCCACCGCCCCCAACCACACGGCGTAGAAGAGCTCGCTGCGCACGGCGGTCGATCCCACCACCGCAGGCAGGGCGAAGATGGGGCTGGCGAACAGGCTGGCCGTGGTGACCAGGCCCACCACCGACAGGGTCGACGCCGCCCGGGCCGTGTCCACCCCGGCATCGGTCAGCATGCGCATCTGCAGCGCCGCCCCCGCCGCCGCCCCGCCCGGCACCACCAGGCTGAAGGCGTTGCTGGCCAGCTGCGAGGTGGCGACGACGAACCACTTGCGGGTGTCGAGGGACAGGCGCAGCAGCTCCCACACGCACACGAAGCTGAGGGCCTGGCAGGCCACGATGACGGCCAACCACCACGGGCGCAGGTGCAGTACGTCGTCGAGGGACGCGTACACGGCCACCAGGCTGGGGGCGAGCAGGTACAGGGTCACCCCGGCCAGCCCGATGAGGCCGGCGCGGATGATGATCTTGCGGGTGAGCCTGCCGGTGGCAGGTGAGGGGGAGGCGCCGGGGTGGGGATCGACCGTCATGCCGGACCCGGCGCGCGGGTGAAGCGCATCGTCCGCACAGCATGGCCGCCCGACCCCCACCGCGTCACGCACCCCCGGTGGCGGGGCCCTCCAGGCCCGGTCAGGCGAGCAGGGGGAAGACCTCGGTGGCCAGCTCCTCCATGGCGTGGAAGCGACTGGCGAAGCCGGGCAGCACCATCACCTGGGTCAGGCCGGCGTCCTCCAGGGCCCGGATCTGGTTGGCCACCTCGTCGGGCCGACCCACCAGGCACGTCATGCGGATCAGGTCGGGCGTGGCGAACTGGCGCTCGTCGGGGTGCAGGAAGGTGCCGTGGCCGGCGTGGATGCGGAAGTGGCGCTGGGCCGGGGGCGCCTTCTCGACCAGGGACACGTAGCGATCCCAGTGGTCGCGCAGGTGGGCGGGGGGCTCGAGGCCGAACTGCTGTTGGCGCTCGTAGGCGTAGTGCAGGGCCATGACGGCCATCGGACCGCACTGCTCGACGACCCGCTCCGAGTCGAGCCCCTCGCCGGGACGGAGCACGGCGGTGGCGGTCAGCGTCGTGAGCTCGTAGTCGGCGGGGTCGAAGTCCCGGCCGGCCTCCCGAGGACGGTGCGGCCGGGGGCGAGGACGTTGATGCTGGCGATGCTGTGGGCGGTGACGGGAGCCAGGCGGGTGTCCACCACGGCCACGCCGGTGCCCAGGCGGATCGTGCTGGTGCGGGTGGCGGCCAGGGCCATGCACGCGTAGGCGTCCGACCACAGCAGCTGGGAGTCGGCGAACCAGGCGGCGTCGAAGCCCAGCTCCTCGGCCCTGACCACCAGGTCGATGTCGTCAATCTTCGAGTGCACGCACAGCCCGAACTGCACCGTGGTCCCCCTACCGTCGTCGCGGCCGCACCCCCGCGGCTGGCGGCACCGTAGCCCCCGTCGACCTCGGCCGACCGGGTTCGGCTCGTGGCCGCAGCTCGTGGTCGGCGTTCCCTCGGGCATCGGGAGCGTGGTGTTACCGTCCCGGCGGTCGGACCTGATCACCTGGGGGTACCCGTGGCCGCAGTCGCACCAGGATCCAAGAGGCCCGAGGATCCGCACGCCCCCGTCCTCGTGGGCGTGGGCCTGGTGTCCCAACGCCTCGACGATCCCGGCCGGGCCCGCGAACCCCTGGCCCTCATGGTCGAGGCCGCCCTGGCCGCGGGCGCCGAGGCCCCCGGCGTGCTCGGCCAGGTCGAGCGGATCGCCGTGCCCGTCGGTCGTTGGCGCTACCGCAACCCCGGGCGCCTGGTGGGCGAAGCCGTGGGCGTCCCCCGGGCCACCTCGATCAGCGCCCTTCCCGGGGTGTCCCAACAGACGCTGATCAGTGACGCCGTGGGCGCCATCGCCCGGGGCGAGGTCGGGGCGGCCCTGGTGGTGGGGGGTGAGGCCGGCCACCGCCTGGCCCGGGCCTCCCGCACCGGCACCGAGCTGCACGACACCTTGTCGACCGACCTGGCCGACGTGGTGCTCAAGCCCGAGCACGAGATGCTGCCCGGCTACGAGCGCGAGCTGCTGGGCGACATGCCCGTCAGCTACTGCGCCCTCGTGGATGACGCCAGGCGTCGCCGCCACGGCCTGTCGGTCGATCAGCACCGGGACCGCATGGCCCGCCAGTACGCCGAGCTCAGTGCCATCGCCGCCCGCAACCCCCACGGCTGGCGGGACGCGCCCACCTCGGCCGAGATCGTGCGGGAGGAGGGGATGATCGCCTTCCCCTACGGCCGCCACCACGTCAGCCAGTGGAGCGTGGACCAGGCCTCGGCCCTGCTGCTGTGCTCGGTGGCCACGGCCCGGGCGGCCGGGGTGCCCGAATCGGGGTGGGTCCACCCCCACGCCTTCACCGAGGCCAACAACATGGTCAACATCACCGCCCGCACCGACCTGCACCGCAGCCCGGGGGCCGAGCTGGCCGGGCAGGCCGTGCTCGACGCCGCCGGCTGCCGGGTCGGTGAGCTCGACCTCGTCGAGCTGTACTCCTGCTTCCCCGTGGCCGTGGCCCTGTACGCCGAGGCCCTGGGCCTGGCCCCCGACGGACCCCACTGCTTCACCGGCGGCATGCCCTTCGCCGGCGGGCCCTTCAACAACTTCGTGCTCCACGCCACCGCCCAGCTCGCCCAGGAACTGCGCTGCCGACCCGGCGCCCGGGGCCTGGTCACGACGGTGTCGGGCGTCATCACCAAGCAGGGCTTCGCCGTGTGGGGCGCCGAGCCCGCCGTCGCCGGCTACCGCTTTCGGGACCTCACCGCGGAGACGGCTGCGGCCACCGCCACCAGCCCTGTCGACCCCGACGCCTCGGGAACGGCCACCGTCGTGGCCGCCACGGTGCTGGCCGCCACCGCGGCGCGGCCCGAACGCGCGGTGGTGGTGGTCGACCTGCCCGGGGGCACCCGCAGCATCGCCGGCAGCGTCGAACCCGCCGTCGTCGGCGCCACGAAGGCGGGCGGGCTGGACCGGCGGGCCGTCCACCTGCCCGGGGACCACACCTTCGTCGTGACCGCCTGAGCAGGTTCGGGGAGATGGCGGAGGTGGACGGGAATCGAACCCGCCGGACGGGGATCACCCGTCCCACCCGCTTTGAAGGCGGGGGAGCCCACCAGGTACCCAGACACCTCCGAGGGCGACGCTACTCGGCCCCGGGATGCCGCTGCCGCTCCACCTTGACGTCATCTCGATGCATCACATAGGTTTCCGTGCGGTCGAGCTTCCCCTTCGACACCTGGTGCGTCCCCCGCCCTGCGGGAGCGACGTGCTGTCCCCGCCCCAGGCGGGGTCCGTGCTGACGGAGACAAGACGTGGTGTTGGCCTGCTGGTCCACCAAAGGCGGTTCGGGAACGACGGTGGTGGCCGCGGCCCTGGCGCTGGCCCTGGCCGAGTCGTCACCGGGGGGCGCCCTGCTCGTCGACCTCGACGGTGACGCCGATGCCGTGCTCGGGTGCGCGTGCCCGGGCGGCGGCGGTCTGGCTTCGTGGCTGGCCGGCGATGCTCCTGTCGCCGCCCGGCTCGGCCAGCTCGAGGTCGTCGTGGGCGGTGGCCTGTCACTCCTGCCCCGCGGGCGGGGTCCACTGGCGCCCCGCCACGCATCGGCCCTGGCTGCGTTGCTGGCCGCCGACAGCCGGGCCGTCGTCGTGGACTGTGGCACCCTGCCCACCGGCGAGGCCCCACCCGAGGTCGCCGCCGAGCTGGCCGCCGGGGCCACCCGGTCGCTCCTCGTGTTGCGCCCCTGCTTCCTCGCCCTGCGCCGGGGGGTGCAGGCGTCGCTGCGGCCCAGCGGCGTGGTGCTCGTGGTCGAGGCCGGTCGGGCCCTGCAGGCCCGCGACGTGGCCGGGGTGCTGGGGGTGCCCGTGGTGGCCGAGATCCCCGTGGAAGCGGCCGTGGCCCGGGCCGTCGACGCCGGTCTGCTGGCTGCCCGCCTGCCCCGCAGCCTGGGCCGGGCCATGCGTCCCCTGGTCCAGGCGCCGTGATGCTCGGTGTCACCTCCCGGGGCCTGGGCCACCTCGAAGCACTCCTGGCCGCCCCCGAGGTCAGCGAGGTCATGGTCAACGGGGGAGCGGTGTGGGTCGAGCGTCACGGTCGCCTCGAGCGTGACGAGCTCACGCTCGGCGCGGCCGACCTGCGCCTACTGGTCGACCGGCTGGCCTCGGCCGGCGGCGTCCGCGTCGATCGGGCCAGCCCCCTGGCCGACCTGCGCCTACCCGACGGCAGCCGGGCCAACATCGTGCTCCCCCCGGTGGCCCTGGGCGGTCCCCACATCACCATCCGCCGCTTCGTCCTGCGCCAGGCCAGCCTGGCCGACTTCGGCCCCCCGGCGCTGGCCGAGCTGTTGGCGGCGGCGGTGGCCGAGCGCCGCGACATCGTGGTGGTCGGGGGGACGAGCTCGGGCAAGACCACCCTGCTCAACGCCCTGGCCAGCGCCATCCCCGCCTGCGAGCGGGTGGTCACGGTCGAGGACACGGCCGAGCTCGCGCTCGACCACCCCCACGTGGTCGGTCTCGAGGCCCGGCGGGCCAACGCCGATGGGGTGGGCCAGGTCACCGTGCGCCACCTGGTGGTCAACGCGCTGCGCATGCGTCCCGACCGCATCGTGGTGGGCGAGGTGCGTGGCGCCGAGGTCCTCGACATGGCCCAGGCCATGAACACCGGCCACGAGGGATCCCTGTCGACGTGCCACGCCAACTCGCCCCGTGACGCCCTGCGCCGGCTCGAGGCCATGGCCCTGCTCGGTGGCACCGACGTGCCCCTGGCCTTCGTGCGGGCCCAGCTCGCCACCGCCATCGACCTCCTCGTCCACGTGGCTCGGGACGCCGGTGGCCGGCGCCGGGTCGTCGAGGTGCTCGACGTGGGACCGGAGGGTGACTGGGCCACGGGCCAGGACCTGCTCACCCGCTACGACGAGGCGCCCAGTGGCCGCTGAGCTGGTGGCTGTGGTCGGCATCTTCGTGGTCGCCGCCGTCGTGGTGGTCCGAGCCCTGCGTCGTCGCCACCACCGAGCCGTGGTCACCGGGCGCCTCGACGCCGCAGCCCCGGGGGTGCCGCCGCTCGGGACCGGGCCCCGGCTGGCTCGGCTCGCCGTCGTCGCCGGGGTCGGGGCCCTGCTCGGCGGACCCGGCGCCGCCGTCCTCGGCATCGTGGTGGTGGCCGGTGCCGGCCCCGTCCGCCGGGCCCTCGTCCGCCTGCGTCGTGGCGATCTGTACGACGCCGGGGTGGTCGAGCTCCTGGCGGCCCTGGCCCGGTCCCTGCGATCTGGTGTCGGGGCCCACGTCGCCTTGGCCGAGGCCGGACCCACGGTGGCCGGGCCGGTGGCCGACGACGTCGTGCGGCTGTTGAATCGCCTCGACCAGGGGATGACCCTGGGCGATGGGCTGCGACGTTGGTCCGACGAGCGCCCTCGAGCCGCGGTGCGGGCCACGGCGGCGGCCCTGGCCCTGGGTCACGAGACGGGTGGCCTGCGGGCCGACATCGTCGACCGCGTGGCCGCCGCCGCCCGCCAGCGCCTCGACACCAGGGCCGAGGCCCGGGGCCTGGCCACCCAGGCCCGGGCGTCGGCCGTCGTGCTGGCCGGCGCCCCCCTGCTCTTCGTCGTGCTCGGCTTGGTGGCCGGCAGCGGCTCGAGCCAGTTCCTCCTGCGCACCCCCATCGGGCTGGTCTGCCTGGTCCTGGGCCTGGCCCTCGACGTGGGCGCGTTCGCGGTCATGGTGCGCATGGTCTCGGGTGTGGGCCGATGAGGCACCGGTGAGCACCAGACTGCGCCGCGTCGTCGACATGGTCTTCATCGCCATGGGCCAGCCGGCCCGCCGCCTGGTCGGCCTGGCTGCCGACGGAGCGCTCGACCGGCGGGCCGGCTGCGCCCTGGCGCTGGGTGGCCTGTGTGCCGTGGTCGACCGGCGCGCCGCTGTGGTGGTGGCCGCGGTGACGTGGGCGGTCGGGGCCGTGGGCGACCGGCGGGCCGTCCAGCGCCGACGTCGACTGGTGGTCACCGAGTTGGCCGAGGCCCTGCCCCTGCTGCAGCTGGCCGTGGCCGGTGGGCTGACCGTGCGTGACGCCCTGGCTGCGGTGGCGCCGTGGCTGGATGGCCCGTTGGGATCGGAGCTGGCCGCGGCGGTTGACCGCTCCCGGGCCGGCGCCCTCGCCGACCACCTCGACGGGCTGGTCGACCGGGTGGGTCCTGCTGTGCGCCCCCTGGCTGCGGCGTTGGCCGCGGCCGACCGCTACGGCGCCCCCCTCCGGGCCCCGCTGGCCCAGCTCGCCGTGGACGCCGAGCTCGCCGCCCGCCGCCTCGACGAAGACGAGGCCCGCCGGGTGCCCGTGCGCCTGCTCTTCCCCCTCGTGGTCGGGGTGCTGCCCGCCTTCGTCCTCCTCACCGTGGTCCCCCTGCTGGTCAGCTCCCTGCAGGCGGTGCGGTCGACAGGCCCCTGACCGGGGCCTGCCGTCGGGCCTGCGTCAGGCCCTAGTCCATTCGACGATCCCGAAGGAACCCACCCATGCCCCTCCTCCACCGCCGCGTCCACACCGCCCTGACCGCCGCGGTCGCCCTCGCTGTCACCCTCCTGACCAGCCGCGACCGCCCCCGCCTCCGAGACCGCGAATCCGGCCAGTCCACCGTCGAATACGCCCTGGTCATCCTGGCTGCGGCCGCCTTGGCCCTCCTGGTGGTGGCGTGGGCGGCGCGCACCGGGGCCATCGGCGAGCTGTTCGACCGGGTCATCGAGTCGGTGACCTCCAAGGTCGCCTGATGGGCCGGCCGAGGTCGAGATCGTCGCGCCGTGACCGCCCTGGCCGCCTCGGCCGCGAGGGGGGCCAGGCCACCGTGGAGCTGGCCATCCTGCTGCCCATCTTCCTGGGCCTCGTCCTGGCTGCCCTGCAGGTGGGCCTGGTGGCCCGAGACCAGGTGCTACTGGTACAGGTCACCCGGGAAGCGGCCCGGGCGGCAGCCGTGACCCCGGGGGCCTCAGCCCCGTCACCGGCCGCCGGCGGTCTCGATCCGGCCCGCCTCGAGGTCGAGGTCCGCAGCGACGGGGCCATGGTCCATGCCCAGGGGCGCTACCGCTCGGCGGTGGTCGTCCCGCTGCTGGCCGACGCCTTGGGCGATGTCGTCCTGCAGGCCGCGGTCAGCATGCGAGCCGAATGGGTGTGACCGTGGGCGGGGTCGCCGGTGCGGTCGCCGAGGTGACGTGACCGAGCACGGCGTGGGCCAGGGCCGACGCCCCGTCCTTGTCCAGGGGCTCGTTGCCGTTGCCGCACTTGGGCGACTGCACGCACGAGGGGCAGCCGTTGGTGCACAGGCACGAGGCCATGGCCTCGGCCGTGGCCCGCAGGTGGCGGTCGGCCGCGTCGTAGGCCAGCTCGGCGATGCCGGCCCCGCCCGCGTAGCCGTCGTAGATGGTGACCGTGGGCAGGCCGGTCTCGGCCTGCAGCGCCGTGGACACCCCGCCCACGTCCCACCGGTCGCAGATGGCGAAGAGGGGCAGCAGCCCGATGGCCGCGTGCTCGAGGGCGTGCAAGGTGCCGGCCAGGCGTTCACGGGCCAGGTCGGCGGCATCGACCAGGTCGTCGTCGAAGGTGTACCAGACCCCGCGGGTGACGAGCAGCGACGGCGGCAGGTCCAGGCCCACGGTGGCCAGGCGTTCCCGGGTACGGGTGTCGAAGCGCTGGTAACCCGTCACCTGCGAGCACACCTCGATGGGTCCCAGCGTCAGACCGGCCCGGCCGACCTGGCGGTGGCGGTCGGTGTCGAGGACCCGGAACGAGGTCGTGGAACGGGCCACGGTGTAGGTACCGCCGTCGGCCGGGCGCACCCGGGCCACCCGGGTCCCGAGGTCGAGGTCGACCACCTCGTAGACCGCACCCTGGTGCAGGTAGACGGCACCGGGGTGGACGAGGTTGCCGGCCCGGGCCTCGTCCACCGTCCCCACCCGTTCGTCGTCGAGGTCGCGGATCTGCACCTCGGCCCGCGACGAGCTGCGCAGACCGACCTGGTGGCTGGGCCACCCCGACCCTCCCCACACGGCCGTGGGCTCGTTGCGTCGGCCCCGGCGCCGCACCTGCACCCGGTCGTCGACGGCCAGGCGGCGCACACCGTCCTCCAGGTGGTCGGGCCAGAAGCGCTCGTCGTCGAGGGTCAGGGGCAGCTCCGCCGCCGCGCACTCGAGGTGGGGGAGCAGGACAGAGGGGTTGGCCGCGTTGATGACCGCAGGTTCCGGCGGGCGGGAGAACAGCTCCTCGGGGTGGCGCACCAGCCACTGGTCGAGCTGGTCGTCGCCGGCCACGAGCACGGCGACCGAGCTGTCCGTCGATCGACCGGCCCGCCCCGCCTGCTGCCACATCGACGAGATGGTGCCGGGGAACCCGGTGAGCACACAGGCGTCGAGGCCGCTGACGTCGACCCCCAGCTCCAGGGCCGAGGTGGCCACCACGCCGTCGAGGCGCCCCTGGGCCAGCGCCTCCTCGATGTCGCGCCGCTCCGAGGCCAGGTAGCCGCCCCGGTAGGGCTCCACCCGTTCGGCCTGGTGGGGCGGCAACCGGCGGCGCACGTCGGCGGCTAGGAGCTCGGCCCCCTTGCGGCTGCGGCTGAACACGATGGTGCGCTGGCCCGAGGCGATCAGGGACGAGGCCAGCCCGGCGGCCTCGACCGCGGCCGAACCCCGGGTGCCGTCACCGTCGAGCAGGGGAGGGTTCCACAGGGCGAAGTGGCGCTCACCCCGGGGAGAGCCGTCCTCGGTCACGGGTACGACATCGACCCCGCTCAGGGCCCGGGCCAGACGCTCGGGCTCACCCATGGTGGCCGAGGCGAAGACGAAGGTGGGCGAGGACCCGTAGCGGGCGCACAGGCGGCGCAGGCGGCGCAGCAGGTGGGAGACGTGGCTGCCGAAGATGCCCCGCAGCACGTGGAGCTCGTCGACGACCACGTAGGCCAGCCGGGACAGGAACCGTGCCCACCTCGTGTGGTTGGGCAGGATCCCGTGGTGGAGCATCTCGGGGTTGGTGAGCACGAGGTTGGCCCGGTTGCGCACCCACGTCCGCTCCTCGGCGGAGGCGTCCCCGTCGTAGGTCGCGGCCAGCAGGCGCTTCAGGCCGAGCCGGCCGATGGCGCGGGCCTGGTCGTGGGCCAGGGCCTTGGTGGGGAAGAGCAGCAGGGCGGTGCGGGGGCGGATGGCCTCCGTCGCCGCCTCGGCGATGGCGGCCTGGTAGCACAGCGACTTGCCCGAGCCCGTGCCCGTGGCCAGCACCACCGAACGCCCGTCACGCAGCAGATCGATGGCCCGGGCCTGGTGGGACCACAGCTGTTCGACCCCCAGGGCGGCCTCGACGGCGGCGGGCAGGGGCCGGGCCAGGGTGCCGTAGCACGCGTTGCGGGCAGGGGTGTGGTGCACGTGCACGAGGCGCTCGTCGCCACGCAGGCGGTCGAGCCACGCCTCCGCCGTCGAACGAGGGGGGACGCCCGATGCACTCGACGTCGCCGGTGCCAGCACAGCGACCACCGGGGGAGCGTAGGGCTTGCAGCGGTGGAATTACAGGCGCAGCACCCATCTTCCCCGCCAGAACGTCGATCGCTGTGGCCCGATGTCATGAAGGGTGCACGGGAGAACCGCGACGGGATCGTTAGAATCGTCGCCGATTCGTCGCGTCGAGCGCGCATGGATCGACCCCCCCCCACGAAGAAGTTCGAGCACGGAGCGGCGCCTGGTGTTCGGGATGGAGATCTCCGAGCGTGAAGACTGGCTGGTCCTTTCGGCGCGCGGCGACCTCGACCTGTCCTCCGCCCCCCGGTTGGCCACCGCCCTGAGCGGCCTGCCCCACGGCGCCGAACGGGTCGTCGTCGACCTGTCCCGCGTCGACCTGGTCGACGCCACCGGCATCGGCCTCCTCGTCGGCCTGCAGCAGCGACTGGCCCACCACGGCGGTCGCCTCGTCCTGGCCGGTTGCCCCTCCCCTCTGGTCGACCGCCTGGCCGAGGGCGGCATGGGTGGCGTGTTCGAATCGGTGGACAGCGTCGCCGCCGTCGTGGGCGCCCCCCACGGCTGGAACGGCCCCGGCGGTGAGGTGGCCCCATGACGGTCGAACGCGTGGTCGAGCTGACCATCCCCTCGAGCACCGACTACCTGGCCCTGGCCCGCTCGGTCGTGGTGGCCGCCGCCGCCACCTGGCCCGGCCTGGGCGATGATCGGCTCGAGGACCTGCGCCTGTCCGTGTCCGAGGCCTGCGCCAACGCCATCGAGGCCCACGCCCTGGCCGGCACCGAGGCCGCGGTCCGCATCCGCTGCTCCCTGGCTGATGACCGAGTCGAGGTCGAGGTGGTCGACGAGGGCGGCGGGTTCGACCTCGATGGCATCGACGCCCTGCCCGCGGCCACCGATCCCGAGCGCCTCGAGCACGAGAGCGGCCTGGGCATCCCCCTCATGCGCAGCCACAGCGACCACGCTGAGTTCGTGTCCTCGTCCGAGGGCACCAACGTGCGGCTGGTGCTCTACGCACCGTCCCCGCTCGCTGGCTAGCCATCCCCATCCGCCCGGTGCCGGGCAGCCCCGAGGTCGGGGCCCAACGGCCCGACACCGCACCCCGAGACCGACCCCAGCCGGGGTGGGACGAGGGACGTCCAGAGGAGACGCCTTGACACGTCGTGCCGCCACCCCGGTACCGTCGACCTGATGGGGAGCCGCGTGGTCATCGTCGAGTCGCCGGCCAAGGCCCGCACCATCGCGGGGTTCCTTGGGGCTGACTACCTGGTGGAATCCTCGCGTGGTCACATCCGTGACCTGCCCGCGAACGCCCGTGAGGTGCCCGAGGCGTACAAGGGCGAGTCGTGGGCCAACCTCGGCGTCGACGTCGACAACGACTTCAAGCCCCTCTACGTCGTCAGCTCCGATCGCAAGGCCCAGGTGGCCAGCCTGCGCAAGCTGGTCAAGGACGCCGACGAGCTCTACCTGGCCACAGACGAGGATCGCGAGGGCGAGGCCATCGCCTGGCACCTCCTCGAGGTGCTGAACCCCCCGTCCCGGGTGCCGGTCAAGCGCATGGTCTTCCACGAGATCACCCCCGCCGCCATCCGCGCCGCCATCGACAACCCCCGGGAGATCGACCGCCGCCTCGTCGACGCCCAGGAGGCCCGACGCATCCTCGACCGCCTGTACGGCTACGAGATCTCCCCGGTGTTGTGGCGCAAGGTGCTGCCCAAGCTGTCGGCGGGCCGGGTCCAGAGCGTGGCCACCCGCATGGTCGTGGCCCGCGAGTGGGAGCGCATGCGCTTCGTCGTGGCCTCCTACTGGGACCTCGACGGCCAGTTCCAGACGGCGGCGGGTGACGACCTCGGGGCCCGCATGGTGGCGCTCGATGGCGCCCGCCTGGCCACGGGCAAGGACTTCTCGGCCCAGGGCGACCTGAGCCGCAGCGGGGCCGTGGTCCTCGACGAGGCCACCGCCACCACCCTGGCCACCGAGCTCGACGGCCGGCCCTTCGAGGTGCAGAGCGTCGAGGCCCGCCCCTACCGGCGCAGCCCGGCTGCCCCCTTCATCACCTCCACCCTGCAGCAGGAGGCGGCCCGCAAGCTGCGGCTCTCCTCCTCCCAGGCCATGCGGGCGGCGCAGAGCCTGTACGAGGGCGGCTACATCACCTACATGCGCACCGACTCCACCACGCTGTCCGAGACCGCCCTGGGTGCGGCCCGCAGCGTGGTGCGCGAGCGCTTCGGTGACGAGTTCCTGCCCAAGTCGCCCCGGCAGTACACGAAGAAGGTCAAGAACGCCCAGGAGGCCCACGAGGCCATCCGCCCTGCCGGCGAGACCTTCCGGCCCCCCGCCGAGATCGCCCGTGAGGTCAACGCGACGGACGCCCGGCTCTACGAGTTGATCTGGCAGCGCACCGTGGCTTCCCAGATGACCGACGCCACCGGTGAGACGGTCACCGTGCGGCTCGAGGGTTCCACCGAGGCCGGCCGTCGGGCCGAGTTCTCCACCAGCGGCACCGTCATCACCCACGCCGGCTTCCAACGGGTCTACGTCGAGGACGTGGACGAGGGCGAGGACGCCAACGAGACCGAGCGGCGCCTGCCCCAGCTGCGCCAGGGTGACCGCCTCGAGGCCACCCACCTCGACGCCAAGGGCCACACCACCCAGCCCCCGGCCCGTTACACCGAGGCCAGTCTGGTCAAGCGGCTCGAAGAGCTGGGCGTGGGTCGACCGTCGACCTACTCGTCCATCCTCACCACCATCCAGGACCGCGGCTACGTGTGGAAGAAGGGCTCGGCCCTGATCCCCTCCTTCACCGCCTTCGCCGTGGTGCGCGTGCTCGAGGACCACTTCCCCGACCTGGTCGACTACGCCTTCACCGCCCGCATGGAGGACGACCTCGACCACATCGCGTCGGGCTCCGAGGAATCGGTGCCCTGGCTGTCGCGCTTCTACTTCGGCGGCGTCGAGGACACCTCGCCCGACCACCCGCACCCCGCCGGTGCCGGCCTCAAGCACCTGGTCTCCAACCGCCTCGACGAGATCGATCCCCGGCTGGTCAACGCCATCCGCATCGGCACCGACCCCGACGGTGTGGCCGTCGACGTGCGCGTGGGCCGCTACGGCCCGTACCTGCAGCGCGGCGACCAGCGGGCCAGCCTGCCCGAGGACCTGCCCCCTGACGAGCTGACCGTGGCCCGGGCCCTCGAGCTGCTCTCCGCTCCTGCGGATGACCACCCCCTGGGCCTCGACCCGGCCACCGGCGCGCAGATCTACGTGCGCAACGGCCGCTTCGGGCCCTACGTGCAGCTCGGCGAGGACGACAGCGAGGGCGGCAAGCCCAAGCGGGCGTCGCTGTTCCGGGACATGGACCCCGGCTCCATCGAGCTGGGCCAGGCGTTGCAGCTGCTCAGCCTGCCCCGGTCGTTGGGCGAGCTCGACGGTGAAGAGGTCATCGCCAGCAACGGCAAGTTCGGGCCCTACCTCAAGAAGGGCACCGACACCCGCAGCCTGGGCAGCGAGGACGAGCTGCTCACGGTGAGCGTGGACCAGGCCCGGGCCATCTTCGCCGAGCCCAAGCGGCGCCGGGGCCAGACCCCCAAGCCCCCGCTCAAGGAGCTGGGCACCGACCCGGCCTCGGGCAAGGCCATGGTGGTCAAGGAGGGTCGCTTCGGCCCCTACGTCACCGACGGCGAGACCAACGCCTCGCTGCGCCGGGGCGACAGCGTCGAGGAGCTGACCGACGAGCGGGCCGTGGAGCTGCTGGCCGAGCGGCGCGAGCGCGACCTCAACAACCCCAAGGTCAAGGCCAAGCGGGCCACGGCGAAGAAGCCGGCGACCAAGAAGCCTGCGGCCAAGAAGGCGCCCACCAAGGCCGCGGCGGCCAAGGCTGCGGATGGGGCCACGACCACGGTGGCCAAGAAGCCCGCGGCCAAGAAGCCGGCGGCCAAGAAGGCTCCGGCCAAGAAGGCCACGGCCGGCGCCGACACCGCACCGGCCTGACACCGTTCCCTCCCCGCCGACCCCCTGGGAGGCGGGGAGGGAACGGTGTCCCGGCCATCCCGTAAGCTCGGGCCGTGGACACGGGCCTGCCTGCACGACCAGCGCGGGCCCCGGGCCAGGGGCGGGGCCGCTTCATCGTGCTCGAGGGGCCCGACGGGGTCGGCAAGTCGACCCAGGCCCGTCGGCTGGCCCGTCGGCTGGGGGCCACCCTGACCCGCGAGCCCGGGGGAACCCCCCTGGGTGAGCGCATCCGCGCCCTGGTGCTCGACCCCGAGCTGGGCCTGGTGGCGGCTCGGACCGAGGCCCTGCTCATGGCGGCGGCCCGGGCCCAGCACATCGCCGAGGTCGTCGAACCCGTGCTGGCCGGCGGCGGGGACATCGTGTCCGACCGCTACCTGTACTCGTCGGTGGCCTACCAGGGGCACGGCCGCCAGCTCGATCCCGAGACCATCCGTCGCCTGTCGCTGTGGGCCGTCGACGACCTCCTGCCCGACCTGGTGCTGTTCCTGGCCGGCCCGGCCCGGCTCGCCTCCCGCACCCGGGTCGATCGCCTCGAGGCCGAGGACGACGCCTTCCGCACCCGGGTGGCCGCCGGCTACCAGGCTCAACTGGCCGAGGACCCCCAACGGTGGGCTGTGGTCGACGCCAACGGCGACGAGGCCGCCACCGCCGGGCGCATCCTCGACGCTGTCGAAGGCCGCTTCGGTCCCTGGCCCGCTCCGACAGGCGCAGCCCGGTGATGGACGAGCCCACGGCTGACCCGCCCGCCGATCCGCCCGCCGATCTGCTCGTCGACCCGTTCGCCGATGTCGTCGGTCAGCCCGAGGCTGTGGCCCAGCTGCGCGCCGCCCTGGGCCGGCCCGTGCACGCATACCTGTTCGTGGGGCCGTCGGGCACCGGCTCCCGCCAGGCGGCCCGGGCCTTCGCCGGCGATCTGCTGGCCGGGGACAGCACGGGCGAGGTCGCCGCCCGGCACCGTCGCCTGGCCCGTCTCGAAGCCCACCCCGACCTGATCGTGGTCGAGCGTGAGGGCCCCTTCATCACCGTGGCCCAGGCTCAGGACATCGTGAAGCGGGCCGTGCGCAGCCCGGTCGAGGGCGCGGTCAAGGTGCTGCTGCTGACCGAGTTCCACCTGGTGGACAGGGCCGCTCCCATGCTGCTCAAGACCATCGAGGAGCCTCCGCCGAGCACGGTGTTCGTCATCCTGGCCGACGAGATCTCCCCTGAGCTCGTGACCATCGCCTCGCGCTGCGCGGTCGTGCACTTCGCCCCCCTGACCACCGAGGCCGTCGTCGCCAGCCTGGTGGCCGACGGCATCGATCCCCCCGTGGCCCGGGCCGTGGCCGACGCCGCGGCCGGTGACCTGGAACGGGCCCGGTTGCTGGCCGGGGACCCCGGCCTGGTGGAGCGCATGGAGGCCTGGCGTCGGGTCCCCGACCAGCTCGACGGGACGGGG
Organism: Acidimicrobiales bacterium; assembly: GCA_038255145.1. Taxonomy (GTDB): domain Bacteria; phylum Actinomycetota; class Acidimicrobiia; order Acidimicrobiales; family CAIXPF01; genus WHTX01. The sequence goes on along the minus strand of JBBSLP010000006.1, from coordinate 14,593 downwards.
ATGGTGGCGGCCCGGGTGGCCGCCGGGCTGGTGGCCCAGCTCGAGGCGTCGCTGGCTCCCATCGACGCCCGCCAGCGCGACGAGATGGCCGCCCTGGTCGAGCGGGACCGCAGCTACGGGTTGTCGGCCGCCGGCCAGCGTCAGCTCGAGACCCGCCACCGGCGCGAGCGTCGACGCCTGCGCACCGACGAGCTGCGGGCCGGGCTCGGGGTGCTGTCGCGGGCCTACCGGGATCGGCTCCTGACCGGTGTGGTCGCCGGGGCAGGGACCGGGGCAGGGTCCGCGTCGGGTTCGGGCCCGCCCGGCGGGGCGGCTGATCCCTATGCCCCCTTCGCCGCCATCCAGTCGGCCACCGAGGCCCTGGAGCGAAACCCCAACGAGACCCTGCTGTTGCAGGCCCTGCTGTGCCGGCTCGAGCCCTTGCAGGGCGAGGTCAGCGGCGGGCGGCGGAGCCCAGGTGGCGCAGCTGGTCGACGGGCACCGGGCCGCTGAACAACGGGCCCTGGCCCCGTTCGCAGCCCAGGGCGCGCAGGGCGGCGACGTCTGCGGCGTCGCCGATCCCGGTGACGGTGAGCTCGAGACCCACGGCGCGCACCAGGTCGACCACAGCGCGGACGAAGGGAGCGGTGGCCGGCGAGGACAGCAGGTCGGCCAACATCCGGTGCCCCAGTGCGGCATGGGCCACGCCGTCGAGCCCCCGGGTGAGGTGGCCGGGGGTGGGTAGCAGGCCGTTGGCGCCCACGTCACCCACGGCCAGGGGCACCCCTCGGCCCACCAGGTGGGCCAGCGCGGCCCGGGCGGTGTCGTCGGTGGCCAGGGCCGGGGAACCGTCGACGCGGACCACCAGACGGCCGGGCTCGGGGTGGTGGTGGTCGAGCACCTCGTCGAGGCCCTCGGTGAACCCGGGCCGCACCAACAGGTGGGTGGGCAGGTCGATGGCCACCGGCAGGTGGGGGTGGTCGGCGTGGAGCTCGTGCAGGGCGCGATCGGTCAACCACGCGCCGACGCGGGCCACGGTCTCGGCGTCGTCCATCGTCTCGAGGAGGTCGGCGGGGTCGAGCAGGCCCCGTTCGGGGTGTGCCCATCTGACCAGGGCGTCGACGCCCACCAGGCGCCCCGACGCCAGGTCGTGGGAGGGGCGGTACAGCAACTCGAGCTCGTCGTGCTCCAGCGCCCGCCGCAGCTCACCCTCGACCCGAAGCCGCCACACGACCTCGGACCGCGATGGGGCGTCGAAGGCCCGGGCCCGGTGGCGGCGGCGGGCCTTGGCCCGGTACATGGCGGCGTCGGCATCGCGCAGCAGGGTGACGGCCGAGCCGTCCCGCCCCTGACTCGTGACCACGCCCAGGCTGGCCGTGAGGTGCAACCCGTCGCCCACGCCGAAGGGCGCGTCGAGGCTGGACCGCACGGCGTCGAGCAACTCGTCGACCTGGTCGTCGCGGCCCACGTCCTCGACGAGGACGACGAACTCGTCGCCGCCGAAGCGGGCCACGGTGTGCCGGGCACCCACCGAGTCCAACAGGCGGGCCCCGAACTCACGGAGCACGACGTCGCCGGCCTCGTGCCCGTAGGTGTCGTTGACGGCCTTGAAGCGGTCGAGGTCGAGGAACACCAGGGCCAACCTCGTCCGCTCGCGCTGGGCCCGGGGTATGGCCAGCTCGAGCCGGCTGGTCAGCAGGCGCCGGTTGGCCAGCCCGGTCAGGCCGTCGAGCATGGCCAGGGCGGCCAGGCGACGCTCGGCCCGATGGCGGTCGAGGGCGATGGCACCAGGTCGGCAGCCACCGCGGCCACGTCGTGCTCCCAGGTGGTGACGGCCCGGTCGGTGTCGAACACGCAGGTGATGCTGCCGTCCGGTCGTCCCGTCGTCGCCCCGATGACGGCCATGGACCAGCACGACGCCCATCCGGCCTCGGCCAGTCGCACCCCCACGGCGCCCAGGGCAGGGTCGGCTGCGGACCTCGACACCAGGGTGTGGCCCGGTGACGCGGCGGCACCGTCGAGGGTCGCCCCCAGGGCGATGATCAGGTCACCGGCCAGCTGGTGGTGGGGGGTGACCACCTGGCGCCGGCGTCCGGGCTCGGCCACCACGATCCCGCAGCTCCCGGTACCGATCTGGCGTTCGACGAGCTCGGCCACGGCCAGCAGGGTGGGATCGATGGCCGCGCCCCGCGCCACCAGGCGCAGGATGTTGGCCTGGCCGGCGACGAGCTGCTCGGTGCGCTTGGCATCGGTGACGTTGCGGGTGGTGACGAGCACCCCGCCGACGTCGGGGTCGTCGAGCAGGTTGACCCCGGTGCCCTCGATGGTCTGCCAGGACCCGTCGACGTCGCGGATGCGCATCTCGGCCCGGGCCCGGGCACCAGGCGCCGCCTTGACCTCGTCGAAGAGGGTGGCCATGCGCACCAGGTCGTCGGGGTGGACGAGGGCGAAGACGTCCTGGTCGTCCCAGAACGACAGGGGGTAGCCGAGGATGGTCGTCACCGAGCCGCTGCCGTCGCGGGAATGACCGTGCTCGTCGAGGACGGTGATGGTGTCGTTGATGCTCTGGAGGATCTTGCGCAGCCGGTTCTCGCTGGTGCGCAGGGTGTGCTCGACCCGGGCCTCGGCGGTGACGTCGGTGAGCACGCAGATGAGCCCGCCCTGATCACGGACGCCGCTGGAGCCCAGCGAGACCACCAGTTGCATGGGGGTGCCGTCGGGTCGGCGACCGGGCACCCGCACCTGGCGCACCACGTCGCCGGCCAGGGCCAGGGACACGAGGGGAGCCACGTGGTCGGAGGGGCTGCCCAGGGCGTCGGCCAACGAGCTGCCCACGACGGAGGCCGCCCGCCGCTCGAAGCTGTCCTCGCACGCCTGGTTCCAGGCCAGCACGTAGCCACGGCCGTCGAGCAGGCAGATGGGCAGGGGGGCGGCCCGCAGGACCAGGTCGAACCCGGCAGGGGCGGGCGGGGTCATGGCGTCACCGTCGGTACCCCCGGATGCGGAAGCCGGCGTCGCAGGACGCTCGGCGGCGGTTCGAGATGTCCCCGGCTGGACCAATGCCGTGCCCGATTCCCATCTGGCCGACCGAGAACGAAGGCCTGGCGTCGGCTCGGTGCCGTCGCTGCGGCACTGTTAGGGAGGATACGGACGCAAGGCGCGTTCCCCTACGCGACGGCGTCACGAAACCCCGGGGCCGGGTGGGAGGACCGCGGCGGCGCTGGTGCTGCTAGATTCGTCAGCCGGTTGCCCGAGTAGCTCAGTCGGCAGAGCGGCTCACTCGTAATGAGCAGGTCAGGAGTTCAATTCTCCTCTCGGGCTCTACCAGGACAAACGTCCGCAGGTGGTTGAAGCACAGCGGTACGACAGGCGATAATGGTGGGAGTGGCGGACCCTCCGATTCCTGTCGAGTTAGCGCCGTTCGATGCCCTGTTCCCCTCGTGGGAACGGCATCTGCGCGCCGGGAACAAGAGTCCTCGCACGATCAGCGGGTACCGCAAGGTGGCCGAGGCGTTCGACGTCTGGCTGGTCGGCCAGGGCGTTCACCACCCCGAACAGGTCGCTCGCTCCCACGTCGAGGGCTACCTGGTCGAGCTGGTGGACCGGGGGTTGAAGCCGTCTTCGGTGGCCACGCACTACCGGTACCTGCAGCAGTTCATGAAGTGGCTGGTCGACGAGGACGAGCTGGCCGTGTCCCCGATGACGAAGATGCGCCCGCCGGCCATCCCCACCACGCCGCCGCCGGTGATCACCGCCGAGCACCTGGCCGCGCTGTTCGCCATCTGCGAGGGACCCCGGTTCGAGCAGCGGCGGGACATGGCCATCATCCGGCTGTTCATCGACTCCGGGATGCGCCTGGCCGAGCTCACCGGGCTCGAGGTGGTCCACGTCGACTTCGACCACGACGTCGCCTTGGTGATGGGCAAGGGACGCAAGCCCCGCTCGTGCCCGTTCGGGGCGAAGACGGCCAAAGCCCTCGACCGGTACCTGCGGGCCCGCACACGCCATCCTGACGCCTCTCAGCCATGGTTGTGGCTGTCGACCAAGGGACGGCTCACCGACTCCGGGATCCGACAGATGCTGGAGCGCCGGTGCGAGCAGGCCGGCATCCCCCGCGTGAACCCCCACCGGTTCCGGCACAGCTTCGCCCATCTGTGGCTCGCCGCCGGCGGGAACGAGGGCGACCTGATGCGGCTCACCGGGTGGTCGTCCCGGGAGATGGTCCAGCGGTACGGCGCGTCGGTCGCTGACGAACGGGCCCGGGAAGCGCACCGCCGGCTCGGCCCGGGAGACAGGCTGTGAACGCCAGGCCCGTGGTTCGTGATGAGGTGCACGCTCTCGAGCTGTGGGCCGAGCAGGTCACGACCCCCCGCGGTCCCGACCACATCTGGCGTTGTGGCCGCGGGTGTCGGTTTCAGTTGGTGACCGGGTACCGGACTTCGCTAGGCCTCATGGTCCTGGTGCCCATGAGCACGGTGCTTTCTGTGGACGAGATGAAGGAGCGTCGGGCTGCAAGTGGCCGACAAGATCGTGCCCGCTTCTCCTTCCTGCAGCTCGCCCATTGGGCCGACCTGGCTGGCTGGCACCCACGAAGTCCCGTTTCGGTTGTATGCACGGAGCACGGGATCCAGCAGGTTGACCTCGACGCAGTGGTGGCGAGGTTCCGGCACGAGGCTGCACGACGCAAACCGGGCAGGAAGGTGCCATAGCACAACGGTCGTACTGCTATGCTGGGGGCGTACCTAACCGAGCCACCCCGTGACGGGGAAAGCTCCGCATACGAGTGCAGCACCAGGTTCGACCGTGCCAATGCACCCAGCGGAGGCCTGTGTAGAGGCGCACGGCACATGAACCTTCCGGAAGGACGGTCTCTGTGCCTATGTCCCCCCAACAGCGCGCTCTCCGAGCGAGACTCGCTGCTCACAGGCTCCACGCAGCCGGTGGTACCAACACCGAAGCTGCCCGGGCTGCGTTCAATGCCCGGTTCGAGAATGAGGTCGACCCAAACGGCGCCCTCGCCCCCGAGGAGCGGGCCCGTCGAGCGGAGCACGCCCGCAAGGCGTACTTCATCAGCCTGTCGCTGAAGGCGAGCCAGTCCCGGCGAATCCGTCGAGAGCTGGACGGAGACGCCGCATGATGGCCCCGACGCGAAGAGGTCCGGGGCTGACCTCCCCGGACCTCAACAAGAACCAAGCTGTGGCGGCGGGTTCACGAAGGATTCTAGCTGAGGTGGCGTCGTGAGTCGCCGCTTGGATCTCCGATCCGACATCCACGGCCGGGCCATCGAGTTCGCCAACGACATCGACCGGGCGTTCTTCGCCGATCACCCCGATGTCCACGCCTACATCCGTCCCCCGGTGGAGCACGAGCTGTGCAACCCCATCGCAGCCGCCGATGGTCACTGCCTGCGTGGTGACCTGTGCGAACCCGGCTACCTCGTGTTCGTGCGGGTGTTCTCCGTGGAGACGGGCGTCCGGTTCCGCCAGCCCGTCGTGGTTCCGGCGGGTGACCTGTGAGCGGCCGCATGCGTCGTCGCCGACACCTGGGCAACTGGTCCCGGCAGTCGAAGATCAGCGGCGCCCTGGCCGTGGCGCGGGCGCAGGGCTGTATCTGCAAGCCCTCGACCCGGTTGTGGCACGAGGCGGACGGCACCGAGCACATCGAGGCCGCGCACGAGGTCTCCTGCCCGATGGGTGGCGCCCCCTCGTCGATGATCATCTTCACGCCTGGCGATGGAGGTCAGCGATGACCGCCCGCCCTGTGGACTCCATCGCCGAGCACTGCGTGCGTCTCTGGGGCCTCACCCAGCAGGAGGGCTACGCCTGCCTCGCCCATGGGGTGCCCCACCTCAATGAGCGGGGTGGCTACGCCCACCAGGACTTCGCCGAGCACTTCGTTCGCTGGCCTCAGGAGCGCACCGAGCTCTACCGCCTGGCGCTCGAACTGCGGGACGAGCGGGACGTGTGGTTGGCCCCGGTGTTGCGCACTGAGCGCAGGCGGGTGAAGACCACCGCGGGGACGTCGAGGTTCCTGTACGGGGAGATCGACCGGCCATGGACCCAGCGGGACCAGATGATGTTCGACAACATCGCCGGCCCCGGGTCGTTCCTCGTCGCTTCCGGCGGTGAAGGCCGGCGGCACCTGTACGTCCGCCTCGACGAGCCCGTGGTGTGGGAGCAGCTCGAGCTGTACAACCGCCGCTTGGCCGCCAAGTTCGGCGGTGACTCCAAGTGGGACGCCAGCGTGCTGCTGCGGCTGCCGGGGACGTTCCACCACAAGGGTCGGGTCCGCAACGGGGACCGACCGGTGGTCGTGGACTTCGCTCCCTGCGGCGGCCACACCAACGACATGGCGGTGGCGGCATGACCGGTGTCAGCCTCGCCCGTCTCGACGCGAACCTCCCGCCCGACCCGCACCAGCCGACGGTGGTCAAGCTGGCCACCGGCGGCGACGGGGGTGCTTCGTCGGAGGTGCTGCAGAAGATCGTCGAGCCCTGCCTGGACGACGTGGCCCCCGTTGGGAAGCGCAGCGACGCCATCTACCGCTTCATGTGTCGCGCAGCCGAAGCCGGGTGTTCAGACACCCAGATGGCTGACCTTCTGCGGCGGCACCGGATGGCCACCGAGAAGTGGGGGCGGATCAGCGGGGCTACTGCAACCCGCGAGGTGAACAAGGCCCGCAAGAAGCACGACCACGCCGGTCGCATGTGCATCGACGCCGGCTGCCCCGACGTCCCCGACTGGCAGCGCGAGAGCAAGGCCAAGTTCGAGCGGGCGCAGGAGGACGCCAAGCGGGAGAAGCGGGAGCACGCCGAGTTCATGGCAGCGCAGCGAGTGGCCGAACGGCGCAGTCGGTCCCCTCAACAGGCGCAGGTACCGCACGAGGTACTTGAGCCTTCCGAGGAGGAAGAGGACGAGCGTCAGGCTGAGGATGATCAGTCGTCGAGCTGGTCGCCGTTGGCGCTGGACGCCTACGTGGACGGCACGTTCGTCCCGCCCGAGCCGGCGATCATGCCCCGCCTCGACGGGCCCGCCATGTTCTACCCGGGCAAGTTGCACACGGTCATCGGTGAGTCCGAGTCGATGAAGTCGTGGCTCCTGCTGGTGGCCTGCGCCACCGTCCTGATGGACGGCGGGGTAGCGGTGTACATCGACTTCGAGGACAGCCCGGAGAGCGTCGTGGGGCGCCTCCTGGCCCTCGGTGTGCCACCGGTGCTCATCCTGTCCGGGTTCCGCTACAGCCGCCCTGAGGAGCCGCTGTTCGTCACCCGCAACGGCGGGGCCCCGGCCTTGCACATCGAGGCGCTGACCGCCTACGCCGACGCCTGCGACGGGGCGGCGCTCGTGGTCCTCGACGGGCTCAGCGAAGGCATGGCCGTCCACGGTCTCAACATCAGCGACACCGCCGACGTGGCCAAGTTCTACGCCTACGCCGGCCGGGTTCCAGCCCGACGTGGTGCCGCTGTCTCGTTCATCGACCACACACCGCACCGGTCGAAGGAACAGACCGGCAAGGAGGGCCGGGCGATCGGGTCCCAGCACAAGATCGCCGGGGTCGACGTGGCCTACGGCGTCACCATGCGTAAGCCCTTCGGGGTGGGGCTGACGGGCATGGCCGCCGTGTCGGTCGTGAAGGACCGGCCGGGTCAGGTGCGGCGCCACTGCGCGGGGGACAAGCATCGGGACTTCGCCGAGCTCACCCTGTCGTCGTCACCCAGCGGTGAGACGGTGCGATGGGTGCTGGCCAAGCCCTCAGAGGAGCGGTTCCGCCCGACCGGGTTCATGGAGAAGGTGTCCCGGGCGCTCGAGCTGGCGGACAAGCCGATGTCAATGCGCGGGGTGCGGGAGAACGTGTCCGGCCGCAACGAGATCAAGGACTTGGCCGTCCAGGTGCTCGTTGACGAGGGCTACGCCGAGAAGGTCACCGGGGGGCTTCGGAGCGTCCAGCCGTACCGGGAAGTGGACGACCTGATGCGTGCCCAGAGCGATGGGCACGCCCCCTCGGAGGGCGTCGATGACTGACCTCGGAGCCGCCACAAGGACGGGGCACGGTCAAACCCCGTCTGACCAGGACATTCAACCAAGCGTGCCCAGCGTGCCCAACCGTGCCCATCTGCGTGGGCACGCATCTGGTGGGAGCGTGCCCAGTGCCCCCCCTCTTAAGAGGGGGCACGGGGCACACCCTGACCGTGCGGGGGAAAAATCGGCTCCCGCTCCCTACATGGCGAGCTGGAGAGAGAAGGCGAGGCAGGCGGTCCAACATCGGTGGCGAGCGGCCCGGCTGACGGCAGGGCCACTGCCCCGGGTGGCGCTGCAGCAACAGCTCGGGCTCGATCCAGAGCGGCTGTTTCACGACGGCCTTGTGGCCGCAGCGGGCGGGTGCCCGTCGTGCGGTGGGCTCACCGACCTCGGTCGGGTCCGGCTGTGCGTTGTCGACAGGGACGCACCACCGAGCTACCCGTCCAACCTCGAGTGGCGAACGGCCCCGTGCCCGAGCTGCCGGATGAGGCGGGCAGCGTGACCCCCTCGGTCGACGAGCTCGTGCATAGCAACCGGACCTTGGCCGAGAACGCTGCCCTCGCCCTGGCGAGCTACGTGCCGCGGCTGCGGTCCAACGGGCAGCGCGTCGCAGCGCGGGAGCTGGACGAACTGAGCCGTCTGTTCGACCGGATCAGCCGTGAACTGCCAGGAACTGCCCCGAGCTGTCAGGAACTGACAAACGAGCAGGCCAACGGCGGTGCGGCGCACACTGGACAGGTGCCGCTCGCGCATGACTACCCGGGGGCTGCGACCCGGATTGGCGTATCGGTGCGGACAGTCCACCGTTTGGTCGCTCAGGGCCAACTCAAGGCCCTGAGCGTCCGGCGGCGACGGCTGATCGCCGAGAGCGAGCTGGCCCGATACCTCAACGAAGGAGCCTGACATGGCGGAATCGACCATCACCCGCGACGACATCATGGAGGCCCGCCGGCTCGACGCACGCAAGCCTCTCGACCGGGGCCGGCTCAACTACCTGCTGTCGAAGTGTCAGAAGTACGGGCCCAGCCAGGCCGACCCGAACCTGGCCGCATACGTCGCCGCCAAGTTGGCAGCGACAGAACCGGTGACCCTGAAGGCGTACACCGTGCCGTGGGCCGCCACGATGAAGGCCGACCCCTTCTCCAAGGCACCCAAGGAACTTGGTCGGACCGATGTGATGTGGCTCGAGCGGCTGCCTCGCAACCCCGTGGAGATCAGCGATGACGACGCCCGACGGGTCGCAGCGCTCGCCATGGCCGTCGAACCCCGCAGCAGCGACGACGTCCTGATGAGGAGCATCTTCGGGCCTATCAAGGCCCACCACGAACGCCTGGCCGCCGACGCCGAACTGACCAACGCCCGCCGCCTCGGCAACCTCGAGTCCGAACGGGCGTACGAGAACGCCGCCGCTACCGCCCTCGGCTCCCTCATCCACGCCGAGGAGCCCAACCTGAAGGCCCATGAAGCGGTCGGTCGGGCCCGCGACGAGCTGGCCGCCGTGCACGCCGAAGTAGCTGCCGCCCGAGCCCAGCAGGTCGAGCACAGGCCACGACCACCTTCTACGCCGCCGAGCGGGCACAGGTGGCGGCATGACCGTCGAGCTGAGACTGATCGGACACACCCTCGACGCGTACGCCGAGGAGCTGACCGACATGCGCACCGGGCCCATCCTGTGGGTGCGCACCATCTGGGGTGGGCGGGACGTGGTCATCACAGCCAAGCGGTGGACCACACCCGTCGAGGGTCACCACGTCGTGGACGGGGAGTTCAACGTCACCACCGCCCCGGATGAGTACGTGACCACCAGGGGCCTGGCATGGGTGCAGGCCCAGCAGGTCACCAGCAGGGCAGCGGCGTGACCACCCCGACCCGATTATCAACACAGTCGAGATGCGAAAGACCGAGGGTCAACAAAAGCCCAGGTCAAACGGTGTATGGACACATAACCGCAGGTCAGGGGGGCACCGGGCCACCCCCTCTCATCCCCCCCTAGACCGGCTGCGAAACAGGCCAGTAGCACTGCCCCTTTGCGAAAGTGCCTTAGAAACAGCCTCTGACGAGGACTTTCGCGATGCCCGGTGACGGAGTGCCGGCCCACCTGGGGGACCGGGGGCGTCGGTTCTGGGTGTTAGCGACCGCCGAGTTCGAGCTGACCGTGTCCGACACGGCAATTCTGGAACAGGCGTGCGCCCAATTGGACCTGATCGGCGACCTCGAAGCGCTGTTGGTGGAGCAGGGGTTGATGGTCGACGGGTCCCGTGGTCAGCCCCGTCTGAGTCCTATCCCGGGTGAGTTGCGCCAGGCCCGGTTGTGTTTCCAGCGCCTGGTGGACGCTTTGTCGTGGCCGTTGGAGGAGAGCGACGAGGGTGCGACCCCGGCGTCGAGGCGGGCGAAGAAGGCCGCTGACGTGCGGTGGGGTCGGGTCCGGTTGCTCGAGGAGAAGCGGAACCGCCCCAATGCGGCGTCGTAGGCCCGACGAGGAACCCGACGAGGGCCCCGTCCTGCCGGTCGAGCTCGTCCGGTGCGTCGTCGAGGACTGGACGACGCACGGGGACATGGTCAGCGATCGGTCGCCCATGGACCGGGTCGAGGCGGCCGAGCTGCACGCCTTCATGGCGCACAAACGGGCTGTGATCGAGTGGTGCGTCGAGCATGACGTGCCCCCTGCCGAGCGCGGCCAGGTGGGTGGTCACGGGCGTCCGGTGTGGCGGGATCGGGCGGCGTTCGATGAGCAGGTGCTGCAGTTGAGGGTTGGACGGGGACGGGGACAACACGATGGCCGCTAGCAAGACCACGGTGATGAGGGTCAACCTCACCGGCGACTCCGCTGGTGCTGTGGCCGCGCTGAAGAAGCTGTCCGCCCAGTTGGCGGCGACCGAGGGCGACTACAAGGCGGTCGCTGATGCGATCTACAAGGAGTCCCAGCGGATCGAAGCCGGGCTCGACCGGACCAAGGCTGGTGGCGGCAAGTCCGCACCTGACGTTCGCTCTCTGCAGACCCGCGCCACCGATCGCATCACCGACCTGGCCGATTCCGCCGGTCTGGGTGAGTTCTCCGACGACATCGGCGCCGCTGTCGGCAAGCTCGGCGGTTTGGGCACGGCGATGGCTGGTGCAACTGTCGTGGCCGTGGCGTTGGGTGCGGCGTTGGTGAAGGTGGGCCAGTTCTCCCTGGGGAAGCTGACCGAGATCGCCCCCCAGATCGATCAGCTCGCCGGGACGATGCGCATCTCCACCGAGGAGGCCACCCGGTTCTGGTACGCCCTTCAGGCCAAGGGCGTGGACACCACCCAGGCCATCGACGGCCTCGTGCAGATGCAGACCAACCTGACTGCCGCCCCCGAGAAGTTCCGGGCGTTGGGCATCGAGCAGGCCAGGTTCGCTGACGGGTCGGCCGACCTCGAAGGCACCCTGATGAACGTGGCGGCCGCCTGGCGGTCGGGTGACGCCGCGCAACGGGCGTCGGTGGGTTCCATCGCGCTCGGTGAGGAGGCGTACCGGGAGCTGATGCCCCTGCTGTCGCTCACCAACGCCGAGTTCGACGCCCTGAAGGGCAAGGCTGGCAACGTCCTGTCCCCGGAGGACACCGCCGCCGCCCAGCAGTACTCCCAGGCGGTCGCTGAGGCGAAGACTCAGCTCGGTCTGCTGGGCACGCAGGTCGGCGCCGAGCTCGCCCCCTACGTCGTGGTCCTGGCCCAGGGTCTGAACGACGTGGCCGCCAACGCCGGCAAGGTGGCCGACATCCTCGGCCCGGCAGTCACGATCGGCACCGAGATCCTCAAGGCCGGGTTGGAGTCCATCCCCGGCGCGGGCAACCTGGCCGGCCGCGCTGCCGTCTTCGTGGGTGAGCAGTGGGTCGACGCCGCTGGTGACGTCAAGGAGTCAGCGTCGCTGATCGGTGCGGCGAAGCAGGCCCTGAACGCCGGCATGGCCGACTTCGCCGGCTTGCTCATCCCTGAGGCTGAGCAGAAGCGGGTCGCCGGGCTGCGCGGTGACCTGGTGTCCTCGTACCAGGCGATCAGCGACGCCAAGATGACCGTGGCCGAGGCCGCCACCGGCTACGCCGACGCTGAGGCCGACGCCTCCGCTTCCGTTCAGCAGGCCAACGCCGCCGCTGAGCAGTCGATCATCAACGCCGCGCAGAACGTCGAGGACGCCCGCCAAGGCCAGGCCGACGCGGTGAACGATCTGGCCAAGGCCGAGCGTGACGCCGCCCGCACCATGGCCGACGCCGCCAAGTCGGCCGACAAGCAGGTGGCGACGGCGTCCAAGCGCCTCGAGGACGCCCGCGAGAAGCGCATCGGCGCCGACAAGGACCTGGCGAAGACCGAAGTCGACGTGCAGCGCGACCTCGCCGAAGCGGCGGAGGACTCCGAGAAGCGCATCGTCGACGCCACCCGCAACGTCACCGACGCCCGCGAACAGGCGCGGCGCACCGAACGTGACGGGGCCCGCTCCCTCGCAGACGCCCGTTCCGCCTACCAGGACGCCCTGCTGGGCTCGCTCACCGAGGACAACCCCTACGAGGCGCAGCGGGACCGTGAGAAGGCCCTGTTGGACCTGCAGCGCACCGAAGAGGACGTGACCGAGGCGAACAAGGACGCCGCCAGCGACGTCAAGTCGGCTGAGGAAGACCTACGCGACGCCCACGTCCAAGCGGCCGATGACCGGGCCAGGGCCGAGGAACAGGCCACCGAGCGGATCGAGCAGGCACGCAACCGTCAGACCGAAGCCGTCGAGGGTGTCCTCGAGGCCGAGGCCGGGTTGGAGGAGGCCATCGTCAGTGGCGAGGACGCCAAGGCCCGCGCCGCGGAGTCGGCCGCCTCGCAGATCGAAGGCGCCCGTCTTCGGGTGACCGCAGCCAGCAGGGCGGTCGACACCGCCGAGGCCACCTACAAGCAGCAGTACGAGACGGCGCAAGCGGCCCGGGCGAAGGCCACCGAGGAGGCCGCCACCCGCATCGAGGAAGCCCAGAAGCGGGTCAAGGAGGCCGCCACCGCCGAACTGCTCCACGAGCTCGAAGTGGCCCGCATCCGCCGCCAGATCGCCAACCCGAACTTCGTGGACTACATGGCCCTGTCGGAGAGCAACTTCACGGCCGAGTCCGACACCGCCGCCCTGGCGTCGGTCCCTCGCTTCCACGGAGGTGGCGTGTTCCACGCTTCCAACCCTGGCGGCGAAGGTCTGGCCATCCTGCAGGACGGCGAGAAGGTGCTCACCCCCGGACAGGCAGCCGGCACGGTCATCAACCTCAACGTGGCCGGCTCGGTGGTCACCATGCAGCAGCTCGCTGAGGAGCTGTCCAGACTGAAGCGAAACGGCGGCATCGGGCCGTGGGACTGAGGCTGAACCCATGAGCTGGATGAGCCCTGAAGCCCAGGTCCACTTCGCCACCCGGATCTTCGAGGACCAGGCTCACCTCGAACGACTGCGAGCGTCCGGCGCCCCGGACTGGATCTGCGCCGGCCCGATCGAACGCATCGCCCGCAACACGGCGTGGCTGGCTCAGGAGGAGATCCCCGACGACCTCGAAGTGGCGTGGATGATCTCGTGAGTACTCCTACTGGCATCGTGCCAGATTGGACGTTCGCATTCCACGGGCAGGCAACATGCAACTCCGGTACAGTCCGCAGTCGTGAGCGAAGATCACTACGTCTTTCGGTCGGTGGCGGAGGAGCAGGAGGCCAAGCGCCTGCGACTGCAAGAAGCGGCGTTGGACTGGGTGTCAATGGGAGTCCTGTCGAGCCTTGACATTCGGCCAGGCTCGAAATGTCTGGAGGCCGGAGTCGGTGCGGTATCCATGGCAATGTGGATGGCCGACCGCTGCGGTAGTGACGGACATGTAGTTGGCGTCGATCTGGATGACCATCTGTTTCCGGAAACCTCAAGCGGACATCTTGAGCTTCGCTGCGGCGACCTGCGGACGGACCTCTTGGAACAGGGCTACTACGATTTCGTTCACTGTCGCTTGTTGCTCATGCATCTCAGTCCGGAAGATCGACGAACCGTTTTGATGCAGATATACGGCGCCCTCCGCCCAGGTGGGTGGCTCGTGGTCGTTGATCCGTCTTTCGATATCGATATTGAGGGTCCGCGAAATGAGGCTGAAGAACTCTTCGCACTAGCTCGGAAGACGGTCGTCGCTGCGACTTTACCCCACGCCGACTTCCGCTTAGGCGGCTCGCTTGCGCAGCTTCTCTCGACGGCGGGATTCGCCAACGTCGAATCCTACGGGCAGGTCCCAAACCCGCTACCGGGAAACCGTTACGAGGCATATATGGTGCAAGCCATCGAGGCGGCTGGTCCGCCTTTCGTCGTTGCGCCGGGTCTCATGACACAGGATCAGCTAGACAAACTTGTTGAGTCGATTAAGTGCGGCGAGGTCCGAAACGGCTTCGTCTTCCATGTCGCTTGGGGTCAGCGTCCGCTCGACCAAGAGGACAACGACGTCGTCTGATCTGACCGGAAAATTCCCTGTAGTTGGTTGAGGCGGTGGCGCGTGTGGTCCGGGGTGGGGGGCGGAGCCCCTCACCCCGGAGTGTGTTGTGGGGGTGGGGTGTCAGGCGGCGGGGGCGAGGGTGACGGTGTGGCCGAGG
>JBBSLP010000005.1:0-127244 GCA_038255145.1 Acidimicrobiales bacterium | reverse complement strand
TGACCGGCGGGGCGGCCGGAGGGGGCGGCGCCGTGGTCGTGGTCGTGGTGGGGGCGGGCTCGGCGGCCGCGGCCCGGACCCGGCCCCCGGCCAGCACCTCGCCCACGCCACCCTGGGGCGCCACGTCCAGCTGGACCAGGGCGGGGCCGGCGATGGCCGAGAAGGCGGGGGCGGCGGCGTCGCCGCCGGACACGTGGGCGCCCTGGGGCTCGTCCATCATGACCACGATGACCAGGCGGGGATCCTCGGCGGGGACGAAGCCGGCGAAGGTGGCCACGTAGGCCCGGCCGCCACCGTCCACCTCGTAGCTACCGTTGTCCTGGGCCTTCCACGCCGTGCCCGTCTTGCCCGCCACCTCGTGGCCGGCCAGGGCGGCGGCCGAACCGGTGCCGTCGTCGACCACGGCCCGCAGCATGTCCCGCAGCTGCGCAGCGGTGCGCTCCTCGATGATGCGGGTGGGCTCGGCGTCGGGGACGGCGACCTGGTCACCGTCACCGTCGCTGTGGGACCGCACCAGGGTGGGGGTCACCTTCAGGCCACCGTTGGCGATGGCCGCGTAGGCCGCGGCCAGCTGCAGGGGGGTCACGGCCACACCCTGACCGATGGCGATGGTGGGCAGCGAGGTGTCGGACCAGTCCTTCAGGTCGGGCAGCAGGCCCTCTTCCTCACGGGGGAACTCGACGCCGGTGGGCCGGCCCAGGCCGAAGCGGTTGAAGTAGTCGTCGATGCCCGTGGCGCCCACCTCGGTGGCCAGCCCGATCGTCCCCACGTTGTCGGACTGGGCCAGGATGTCGCGCACCGTCATCTCCTCGTCCCCCGACCGGTGCTCGGCCTCGAAGGTGGCGTCGGCGATGGTCACGTGCTGGGGGGCCATGCGCTTGGTCTCGGGGGTGACCCCGGCCTGCTCGAGGGCGGCGGCCACGGTGAGGGACTTGAGCACCGACCCGGGCTCGTAGATGAACGTCGTGGCCAGGTTCTGGCTGGTCGACGTGGGCTTGCCGGCGGGGTCGTCGCTGCCGGCCACGTTGGCCAGGGCGTAGATCTCCCCGGTGTGGGGATCGAGCACCACGGCCGAACCGTGCTTGGACCGCGTCTCGGCCACCTGGGCCTCCACGGCCTGCTCGACGATGTGCTGCAGGTCGCGGTCGATGGTCAGGGTCAGGTCACTGCCCTGCTGGGCGGGCACGTAGGTGTGCACGCCGGCGGGGATGCGGTGCCCGTCGTTGCTCTCCTCTTCGACGAGCTGGCCGGGCCGGCCGGCCAGCATCTCGTCGAACTGCTGCTCGATGCCCGCGGTGCCCACGTTGTCGGTGTCCACGGCGCCGAGCACGGCTCGGGCCAGGTCACCGGAGGGCTCGTAGCGGGTGGGTTCGTCGACCAGGTTGATGCCCTTGAAGCCCAGGGCCTCGATCTGGGCGGCGATGTCGTCGGGCACCAGGCGGGCCAGGTAGATGAAGCGGTCGCCGGAGATGAGCTCGCGCTGCAGGGCGCCGACCTCGAGGCCCAGCAGGGGGCCCACGGCGGTGGCCGCGCCCAGGGGGTCGTCGACCAGGCGGCTGTCGGCCCACACCGTCTTGCGATCGATGGAGGTGACGAGGGGCAGGCCCTTGCGATCGAGGATGGCACCGCGGGAGGCGGGCAGGGTCTGGGACCGGGTGCGCTGGCCCACGGCCAGGTCCACGTAGCGGTCGGGGGTGACCGCCTGGAGCTGGGCCAACTTGATGGCCAGCCCGCCGAAGAGGATCACGAAGATGAGGAGCAGGGCGATGAGGCGTTGGCGACGGGCGCGGTGCCGCAGCACCCGGGGCGGGCGACGGCGGCGCAGCGGGGCGGCCACGGGCTGGCGGGGGTCGCGGGGCGGGCGTGGGCTCCCCCCGAGGTCACGTGGTCGCACGACGCCGGACCCCTTGAGGGCCCGGGTAGCGCCCGGCCGCCGGTGCCCGACGGGCCCCGACGGCGGACGCTTGACGCTCATGGCCGGGCCGCGACGAGCGCGGGATCGGGCGGGGGGGCCACGGCCACCGAGGTGGAGGGCGAGGCGACGGGCCCGCTGGGGGCCTCGAGGAACACGACCTCGGGCGGCGGCACCATGCCCAGCTGGCGGGCCGTCTCCTCGATGCGGGACGGTGCTTCGAGTGTCGCCACCTGCAGCTGGAGCTGCTCACGGGCCTCGACGTCGCCCGTCATGTCCCGGTCGAGCTGGTCCAGCCGCAGCTGGCCCTGGACCAGGACGGCCTGCAGCGCGGCCACCCCGAAGAGCATGACGAAGACCACCGTCACCGCGGCCCCGCCCAACAACCGGGTCCGGGCGCGACGTTGGGCCCGGACCAGCCTGAGGTGGGGCTCGTCGTCGGCGACCCGCCGGGGGGCGGGGGCGGCGGCCGTTCGGGGCGGGCTGGTCACGGCAGGATCTCCACGGCTCTGAGGCGGACGGATTCGGCTCGGGGGTTGGCGGCGATCTCAGCGGCTGACGCCTTCGTGGCCCCCCGGCGAAGCAGGCGGGCGTGGGCCGTGGCCCCGCACTGGCACGGCAACCGGGGCGGGCACGTGCACCCCCCGGTCTCCTCGTGGCGGAAGCGGGCCTTGACCAGGCGGTCTTCGCCGGAGTGGTAGCTGAGGACCACCACCCTGCCCCCGGGGGCGGTCGAGGCCAGGGCGCCGTCGAGGGCGGGGGGGAGCACATCGAGCTCACCGTTGACCTCGATGCGCAGGGCCTGGAAGGTGCGCTTGGCCGGGTGGCCGCCCCGACGGCGGGCGGGGGCGGGGATGGCGTCGCGCACGATCTCGGCCAGCTCGGCGGTGGACGTCACCGGGCGCTGGCGTTCGATGGCCCGGGCCACCCTGCTGGCGTGCTGCTCGTCACCGTGCTGGCGCAGGACGCGGGCCAGGTCGCGCACGTCGTAGCCGTTCACCACGTCGGCGGCCGAGAAGGGCTGGTCGGGATCCATGCGCATGTCGAGGGGAGCATCCATGCGGTAGCTGAAGCCCCGTTCGGGGCGGTCGAGTTGGGGCGAGCTGACGCCCAGGTCGAACAGGGCACCGGAGAGCGGGAGCACGCCGTGGTCCGCGGCGACCTCGGCCAGGCGGTCGAAGCGGGTGCGGACGACGACGGCGCGGGGACCGAAGCGCTCGAGGCGGGCTCGGGCGGCGGAGACGGCGGAGGGGTCCCGGTCGAGACCGAGGACGGAGAGGTGGGGGTGGCGGTCGAGCACGGCCTCGGCGTGACCGGCACCGCCCAGGGTGGCGTCGACGACCCAACCCGCGGGCACGGGGCCGAACAGCTCGACCACCTCGTCGAGGAGCACGGGGCGATGGTCGAACCCCCCCGACGGCGAGGTCAGGCTTTCGCTGGGTGGGGGTTCGGGCTGGTCGGGTGCGGGCTGGTCGGGTTCTGGGGGCTGGGGTTCGGCCACGGCGTGCCTCGGGGGCTGAGCGCCCCGTGTAGATCGGGATCGTCCATCGGCTGCCCTCCGGCCAACTGGCCCGCCGGGATGTTTGGTCCGGCTGGGCGAAAGATGGCAAAGCGGGCGGAGTTGGGGGCCTTCCATCCCGTCGGCCGGAAGGCAGCGGATGGGCGATCCTCGATCGTCACGGTGGTCGGGTCGGTGATGGCGGGGCACGGCGACCCGCTCAGAAGATGCCGAGGGTGGACACGGCGTCGGCCAGGCTGGCGTCCCCCTGGGAGGACACCTCCTCCCAACGCTGGGGTTCCCACAGCTCGATGTGGTCCCTGACCCCGGCCAGGACCACGCCCGAGCCCAGCCCGGCGTAGGTCCGCAACCGGGGCGGGACGGCGAAGCGACCCTGGCTGTCCGGTCGCACCTCGGACGCGTTGGCCATGAACACGCGGATGGCGTTGGGGCTGGCCTCCGTCGAGCGCACCTTCTCGCTCAACCGGTCGACGAAGTCCTCGAACTGGGCGGGGGCCCACAGGGCCAGGCAGGACTCGTAGGGGGTGAGGTAGCCGCCCTCGGCCAGTCGGGGCCGGAACGCGGTCGGCAGCACCAGCCGTCCCTTGTCGTCGAGCGAATGCTCGAACGTTCCGACGAACACGTGCCACCGCCTCTCCGACCTTCCGTGGGCTTGCGCCGCTCCTGCTCCCCACGAGTCGCCACATTACTCCACATCGCCCCACCCGCAACCATTTCTCTCCCAATGGTGGCGAACCCAACCAACTCGGAGCGCGCTCGCCTCACCACCCAGAGCACGCAGCACGGCCCTGGACGCGGCCCCGGCCCAGGTCGGAACCCCCGATCGACCACGAACGCAGGACGTCCAGGGCCCGGTCCCGGACGACGGTGCGTCAGGGTCGGGGTCGGTCAGCGTTCGGTCAGGGCGGCCAACATCGCCGCTTCCACAGCAGCGGCGGTGGCCCGACCGGCCGCCCCGGACCCCGCCGTGAGCTCGTCGAGGCCCACGGCGGTCGCCGCCAACGGGGCCGGATCAGGGTCGCCGCCCCCCCGCGGGGCCAGCAGCCCGACGAGCTCGGTCGGCGCCCAGTGCAGCAGCGCCGCGCTCTGCAGGCGGGCCCGGCCCCGGGCCCGCCGCTGGGACACCCCCACCACCTTGCGCCCGCCCACGGTGACCTCGCCCGGCCCCAGGCCGGCGAAGCACACCCGGTCCGACCACGGCGTGCGCTGCAGGGCACCTCGGTGCACGGTCGCCCCACTCACCCCCAGGGCCTCGAGCGCGACCACCCAGGCCTCGCCCAGCCACCACGCGGCGCGGGACACGTCGTCATCCCACAGCACGTCACCCCGGGGCACGACGACGTCGATCCACACGGCCTGGCCCGGCACCAGCAGCACGCCGCCACCGCCGCTGCGCCGGCGCACGACGTCGACACCCCCACGGGCCGCGGCCGCGGCGTCGACGTCACCCTCGGGCTGGGTGGAGCCGAGCACGAACGTCGGTCGGGCCACCCGGAACACCCACACCTCGCGCCCACCGCCCGCGGCCGGCTCCCGGCCGTGGAACTCGGCCGCCGAGCCGCTGTCCACCCGCACCGCCCAGCTGGTGCCGCTCACGCCACCAGTTCCACGCACTCGTCGACCACCTCGGCCAACCAGCCCCGGTCCACCTCGACCCCGTTGCCCGGACCTTCGGGGACCACCAGGCGGCCGTCGTCGTCGACGACGACGGGGCCGGCCACGTCACGCCCCACGTACTGGCGGGACGGGCCCAGGTCGGTGGGCAGGGCGCAACCGGCCAGCGCGGCCACCGCCGCGGCCCCGGCCCGGCCCACCCCGAGCTCGAGCATGCCCCCGCAGAAGGCGGGGACACCCCGCTCCCGGCACAGGGCCACCACGGCCGCGGCGGTCTCCACCCCACCCAGGCGGGCGGGCTTGACGCTGACCACGTCGGCGGCGCCCAGGGCCAGGGCCGTCTCCACCAGGCCGGCGGTGGCCAGGGATTCGTCGAGGGCCACGGGGGTATCGAGGGCCCGGGCCAGTTCGGCGTGGCCCACCAGGTCCTCGGGAGCCAGAGGCTGTTCGAGGTAGGCCAGGTCGAGGCCGTCGACCCAGATCAGGTCCTCGGGCCGGGCCCCCGCCCACGAGCCGTTGGCGTCGGCGGCCAGCACCAGGGTGGGGAAGGCCCGGCGCACCTCGCTCAACACCACCCGGGCGGTGGCCCGGTCGACCTTGAGCTTGATCCCCGGCGCGCTAGGGGCGGACGACGCGGCGGGACCGTGGCCGCCGAGGGCCGCGGCCACCGCGGCCACGGCGGCCGCGGCGGGGTCGGCCACCGCTCCCCCGGCCATGCCCACCACCCGCACCCGCTCGAGACGGCGGCGCGAGGCCCCCAGGGTGTCGGCCAGGTTCCGGCCCGACCGACGCAGGCGGGCGTCGAGCACGGCGTCCGCCAACCCGGCCCGGGCCATGGCGTGGCCGCGCACCGGTGAAGCCGCGCCGGCCAGGGCCGCGGGGGCCAGCTCGTCGCGCAGCACGGCCCACGCCCCGTCGAGCCACTCCTCGGTGTAGGTCGGTCGGGCCAGGGCCGAGCACTCCCCCCAGCCCTCGATGCCGTCCACCACAACCTCGACCAGCACAGCACCCCGGGTGCGCTCCACGCCGTGGGCCGTGGTGAAGGGCTCGTGCAGCGGCACCGCCACCCGCCACAGGCGGACCAGCTCGACGCCCGCCGCGCTCATCCTCCGCTCATGCCGCGCTCATCCTGCGCTCATGCCGCGCTCATCCTGCGCTCATGCCGAGAGCAGCTGATCGCCCAGGTAGGGCTTCCACTGGTCGGGCACGCGCTCGAGGGAGACGTAGAGCCAGGACAGGTGCTTGGGCACGGCCGGGGGACGGGCCAGGGACATGGTGGTGTCGGCCAGGAGCCTGCTGCCCTTGGACAGGTTGCAGCGGCGGCAGGCGGCGACCACGTTGTCCCAGCTGTGCTGGCCACCCCGGCTGCGAGGCACCACGTGGTCGATGGAGTCGGCGTCGCGCCCGCAGTACTGGCAGCGGCGCCCGTCGCGGAACAGCACGGCCCGCCGCGACAGGGTGATGCGACGCTGGAAGGGCACCCTCACCAGGTAGCGCAGCCGGATCACCGACGGCAGGGGGAAGGCTTGCCGCTCGGAGCGCACCTGGCGCCCGGCGTCGTGGACCACATCGGCCTTCTCGTCCAACACCAACACCAACGCACGACGGTCGGGGACGACCCCGAGTGGCTCGTAGGAGGCGTTGAGGACGAGCGCCCGGCTCATGGCCGCAGGCTATCCCTGCGGTCCCGGCGAGGCCGCCCGGTTCCGGCGGCCCCCGGCGCGGCGGGCCCAACCCAGCCAGGCCACGAGGTCGGCGGGCTCGAGGGCGTGGCCGGCGTCGCCGTACATGGTCTGGAGGCGGAACGCCGTCCACGGTCCGTCGGGGCGGGGCAGGAACGGGGCCCGTCGCCACCAACCCCGGGGAGCGAGGCGCACCACCTGACGCAGCGCCGTGGGCCACAGGCCCGGTCGGACGCCCACGGTGCGCACGGCCGCCACCCAGTCGAGAGCGGGTGGCCCTGCTCCCTCACCACCCGGTGGCCCCATGGCCGCAGGGTAGCCCGCTCCCCCGGCCCGCACCGGGCCGGAGCTAGGGGTCGGCGTCGAGGCCGGCCCAGCCCAACGCCGCCGCCCCCACCAGGGGCCCGTCGCCGCCCAGTCCCGCCGCCAGGATGCGGGTGCCCACGGTGTAGGCCAGGTGGCAGCTTCGGTCCACCTCGGCCTGGGCAGCCTCGAAGAACGTCGGGCCGTAGCCCAGGGCCACCGAGCCGGCCACCACCGCCAGCGGCAGGTCGACCAGGGTGGCCACGGAGGCCACGGCCCGACCGACCAGGGTGCCGGTGCGCACCCGCGCCGCGACGGGGGCGTCGGCGGCGGCCACGCCGTAGCGGGCCCGGATGGCCGTGCCCGAGGCCTCGGCCTCCAGGCAGCCCCGGGCTCCACAGGCGCAGGTCCGGCCCCCGGGCTCCACCACCAGGTGGCCGATGTGGCCGGCGTTGCCCGAGGCGCCGTCGAGCAACCGGCCGTCGAGGACGATGCCGCCGCCGACGCCCGTGGACACCACGATGGCCAGGAAGTCCCGACGGCCGCGAGCTGCGCCGATCCAGCCCTCGGCCCGGGCCAGGGCCTTGGCGTCGTTGTCGATGTGCACGTCGAGCCCGGACCACGCCGCCAGCCGGGCCCGCAGGGGGAAGGCCCGCCAGCCGGCGATGTTCAACGGCGAGACGGTCTCGCCACCGGGGGCCATGGGCCCCCCGCAACCGACGCCGACCACGACGGGCGCCGAGCCCGGGAGCTGGGCGACCGTGGCGCTCAGCAGGTCGACCAGGGTCTGCCACAGCGTCTCGGGGCCCGCACCCCGGGGGGTCGGCACCTGGCCCCGGACGAGCACGGAGCCGCGGCGATCGACCATGGCCGCGGCCAGTTTCGTGCCGCCCACGTCGACGGCGAGGGCGACATCCACGTCACGGACCGTAGTGCGGGACGACGAGACGGCCGGCGTGGGTACGACGGTGGGGCACGAGGAGTGGGGGCGTGGGCACAAGAAGGTGGAGAAGATGCTGGAGAGGACACACGACACGCCGGACGAGCCCGGCGGACGCCAGTAGCCTGGCGTCGTTCGAGTTAGGCGTCGTTCGGGTTGCGACGTCCAGCCGGTCGAACCGGCCGACGAGTCGACGCAGAGGAGCGTGGTCTTGCTGAGCGAGCAACCGCTGGCGGCCGGAGATGGATCGCTGACCACGCGGCGCGAGCCGGCCACGTTCGCCGAGCTGTTCCGGCGCATCGCCGACAACATCGGCGAGGTGATCCAGGGCAAGGCCGAGGTCATCGAACTGCTCGTCCTGTGCCTCGTGTCCGAGGGCCACGTGCTCATCGAGGACCGCCCGGGCGTGGGCAAGACGACCATGGCCAAGGCGCTGACCCGCACGGTCGACACCACCTTCGGCCGCATCCAGTTCACCCCCGACCTGCTGCCCTCCGACGTGGTCGGGGTGACGGTGTGGGACCGGCACACCAGCGAGTTCCGCTTCCGCCCCGGACCGGTCTTCTCGGGCATCGTGCTGGCCGACGAGATCAACCGGGCCTCGCCCAAGACCCAGTCCGCCCTGCTCGAGGCCATGGCCGAGGGCCAGGTCACGGTGGACGGCCAGACGCACGCCCTCAAGCGGCCCTTCATCGTCATCGCCACCCAGAACCCCATCGAGCACGAGGGCACCTACCCCCTGCCCGACAGCCAGCTCGACCGCTTCCTCATGCGGATCTCGGTCGGGTACCCGACGCGGGAGGACGAGATCACCATCCTCGACGCCCACGGTGAGAACGACGGGCTCGACGAGCTCAAGGCCGTGGTCAACGCCAGGGGGGTGCTGGCCATGGCCCAGGCCGTGCACCAGGTGCACGTGGCCGCCGCCGTCAAGGAGTACCTGGTGGACCTGGCCGACGCGTCGCGGCGCCACCCCGCCGTGTGGGTGGGCATGTCGCCCCGGGCCACCCTGGCCCTCCAGCGGGTGTCGCGGGCCCGGGCGGCGTCCAACGGCCGCAACTACGTGACGCCCGACGACGTGAAGGCCCTGGCCCAGCCCGTGCTGGCCCACCGCCTGCTGCTCACGCCCGAGGCGTCGCTACAGGGCATCGACTCCGACCAGGTGGTCCGCGAGCTCCTGGCCCACGTGCCGGTGCCCGTACCCTCAGAGCGCTGATGCTGACCCGCCAGGGTTGGCTCACCGCCGCTGCGGCCGTGGCCCTGCTGGCCGGGGGGCGCCTGTTCGGCGTCTTCGAGCTGGTCATCCTGGGTGTGGCTGTGGCCGGCGTGCTCGCAGCTGCCGCCGTGTGGGTGCGCCTGATCCGCCTACGCCTGGGCGTCGCCCGGCGCCTCGAGCCCCTCCGCGTCCACGCCGGCAACCCGGCCCGGGTCGAGCTTGCGGTCACCAACGACGCCGGCCGACGCACCCCTGTGCTCCACCTGCACGACCCCGTCACCGGCACCCGGGGCGCCTCCCTGCTCGTCGCTCCCCTGCTCGGTCGGTCCTCGGTGCGCGCCGCGTACCTGCTGCCCTCGGAGCGGCGGGGCGTGCTCCAGGTGGGGCCCCTGCGGGTGACGGTGTCGGACCCCTTCGGGCTGACGGCCTCGTCCACGACGACGGTGGGCCGCTCCGAGCTCATCGTCTACCCCCGGGTCGAGCCCCTGGTCGGCCTGGATGCGGCCTCGGGCCGTGACGCCAGCTCGTCGGCCCGCCAACCCAGCGCCCTGGGGCGCACCGGGGACGACTTCTCCGGCCTGCGGGCCTACGTGGTCGGCGACGACCTGCGCCGGGTGCACTGGCCCTCGACCGCCCGACGGGGTGAGCTCATGATCCGCCAGAACGAGACGCCGTGGCACGAGCGCACCACCCTCGTGCTCGACGTGCGGGCCGCCGCCCACACCGCGGCCTCCTTCGAGCTGGCCGTCTCCGCGGCGGCCAGCGTGCTCAGTGGCGCCGTGCACCGCGGCGACCAGGTGCGCCTGGTGACCACGGGGGGCTTCGACTCGGGCTTCGGATCGGGTCGCTCCCAGCTCGAGGCGGTGTTCGTGCAGCTGGCCACGGTGCGCGTCGACCAGCTGGCCTCGCTGCACCGCTGCCTGGAGCTGCTGGCCCGCCGGGGCAGCGGCGGGGGCAGCCTCGTGGTGGTGGCCGCGGGCCTGGGCGCCCAGGACCAGCGCCGGGTCAACGGTCTGGCCGCCCGCTTCGGGCGCATCGTGACCGTGCTGTTCGAACCGTCGAGCTGGGACCCCACCGGTGTCGACCAGGCCGTGCCCACCCGGGCCGGGGTGGTACGGGTGACCGCCGAGCAGCCCTTCGCCCTGGCGTGGGCATCGCAGTTCGGCCGCGCTGCCCCCACCGGCGTCCCCGCCGACCTGAGCTGGGGGGCCGTGGCCGGCCCGTCGGTACGACCCGCGGGCGTGGCCCCGGTGACCACGGCCGAGACGGCGGAGGCGCTGTGAGCGTCCGACGCACCCAGGCGTCGCTGCGCCTACCGGCCGAGGTGGCCCTCGTGGCCGTGAGCGTGGCCGCCCTGGTGGGGTTCCGGCGCCTGTTCGTCGACTGGTCGTTCCTGGTCCAGCCCCTGTGCCTGCTCGTCGTCTCCCACGTGGTGGCCGGGGTGCTCAGAGCCCGCCGGGTCCCCCTGGTCGTCGCCGCCGTGATCTCGACCGTCATCGGCGCCGTGCTGTTGTCGTGGGTCTTCTACCAGCACACCCTGCGATTCGGTCTGCCCACACCGACCACCCTGAGCGCGGTGGGCACCGATCTGCGCGCCGCCCTCGACCTGTTCCGCGACGTCAAGGCCCCGGCCGAGGTCATGCGGGGCTTCGTGTTCGCCACGGCGGCATCGTTCTGGGCCGCGGCCTTCCTGGCCGACTGGGCCGCCTTCCGCCTCGACGCCGCCGTCGAGGCCACCGTGCCCGCCGGGGGCCTGTTCGTCTTCGCCGCCCTGTTCGGGGCGGACGGGCTGCGACTGCAGCTCACCCTGGTCTTCGGTTTCAGCTGCCTGGTGTTCGTGCTCCTGCACCGCAGCGCCCGCCAGGAGGTGGGCATGCCCTGGGTGCGGGGGGACGCCCGGCGGGGCAGCCGCGCCTACGTGCGCGGCGGGGCGGTGCTGGCCTCCGTGGGCGTGCTCGTGGGCCTGGCCATCGCCCCGCTCGTCCCCGGCGCCGAGAGCACGGGGTTGGTGAACTGGAAGGAGATCGGCGCCCGTCAGGGGACCAGGATCACCGTCAGCCCCCTGGTGGACATCCAGTCCCGGCTGGTCAACCAGCGCGACAACGTGGCCTTCACCGTGCGCTCGGAGCGCCGGGCGTACTGGAGGCTCACCGCCCTCGACAGCTTCGACGGCACGGTGTGGCGCTCGAGCCAGCGCTTCAGCCGGGTCGAGAACGAGCTCCCCGCGGTGACGGGGGCGGCGGGGCGCACCGAGCCCGTCGTCCAGGACTTCACCATCCGCGACCTGAGCCAGATCTGGCTACCGGCGGCGTTCCAGCCCAAGGACATCGAGATCGACGGCGTGCTCGTCCGTTGGGAGAGCTCGACCTCCACCCTCATCGTCGACAAGGACACCTCCAACGGGCTCGAGTACTCGGTGGTGTCCGAGCTGCCCGACGTCGACGCCGATCAGCTGGCCGGCGCCCCGGCCACGGTGCCCGAGGCCATCCGCGACCAGTACCTGGGCCTGCCGGCCGAGATCAGTCCCCGGGTCATCGAGCTGGCGCAGGGCATCACCGCCGGGGCCGGTGGGGCCTACGAGCAGGCCATCGCCCTGCAGGACTTCTTCCGCAGCGGCGAGTTCACGTACTCCACCGACGTCCAGAAGGGCCACAGCGACGACCGCCTGGTGGACTTCCTCTTCACCGGCAAGATCGGCTACTGCGAGCAGTACGCCGGCGCCTACGCGGCCATGGCCCGGGCGGTGGGCCTGCCGGCCCGGGTCGCGGTGGGCTTCACCCCCGGCGACGTCGACCCCGACGACCCCACCCTCTACACGGTGCTGGGCAAGCACGCCCACGCCTGGCCCGAGGTCTACATCAACGGGTACGGCTGGGTCCTCTTCGAGCCCACCCCGGGCCGGGGTGCCCCCAACGCCGGCTACACCGGCGTGGGCGAGGAGCAGGACCCCGACTCGACCTCGCCGGCCACCGACGGTGAGACGGCGACGACGGAGACGTCGGTGACGACCTCGGCGGCGGCCTCGTCCAGCGACGGCCTGGACGACGCCTTCCCCGAGGGGGGCACGGCGTCGGGAGCCGCCGCCCCGGCGTCGCAGGACTCCAGGGGCAGCCGGGCCGCGGCGACCCTGGGGTGGATCGTGCTCGTGGTGGTCGGTGCAGCCGCCCTGTACGGGGGTGTCGTCCTCGGCGGGGGTGCCGCCCTACGGGGATGGCGACGGCGGCGGGCGGTCACCCCCCGCCAGCAGATCGACCTGGCCTGGGACGAGGCCGTCGACTCGGTGCGCGTGCTGGGCATCATGGCCCAACCGTCGGAGACCCCCACCGAGTTCGCCGACCGGGCCGTGCGCCGGGGGCGCCTGACCGGCGAGGGCCTCGATGAGCTGGCCCGCATGACGACAGAGGCCCGTTACGCCCCCACCGAAGCCCTGGTGCCCGAGGTGGCCACGGAGGCCGGCCGCACCTCGACCGCCGTGCTCGACGCCGTCAGGGAGCGGACGACGCTGGGCCAGCGCCTCGGCTACAGGTTGTCGCCCAAGGCCATGGTGGGGCGTCTGCGCTCACGCTGACCACGACGACCGCCGGCGGGCGGAGGTCGTCGCTCAGGTGTCGCGTTGGAAGCGGTCCTTGAACTTGCGACTGGTCGAGCCCATGAACGTGCGCATGCCGTTGGCCTTGACCGAGTTCGTGATCTCGTGCCAGCCGGCCCGGCCCATCTTGCGGGCGTTGTGCTCGATGAACAGGGCCGACGCCAACATGATCAGGAAGCCGCTGAAGGCCAGGACGTAGTGGGTCGACAGCGTGAAGATGAGGACGGCGAGGCCCACGAAGAAGCCCAGCGCCGCCCACTTGATGTTCCGGAAGGCGTGGCTGTAGAGCGTGGTCTGGCCGACCTCGCGAGCGAGGGCGGGGTCATCCTCGTAGAGCCTGGCCTCGATCTCCTGGAGAATGCGCTGTTCATCCTCGGAAAGCGGCACCCCGATCCCCTTACCCTTACCTACCAACAGCCGACGCTCGGCCCGACGAGCCCGCAGTGGATGGCCGAGTGTCGCACAGGCTGGGCCTGCACGACAACGGCACTCCGCCCCATGGACTCTACCGGTCCGCCCCCCGGTGTGTCTGGGCGCTCAGCCACCTTCGACGTCGGCGTCGGCCGAGGGCCCGGGCGGCTCGTCGGGACCCCACTGCCGGGCACCCGGTCGGAGCACGCGCAAGCCGCCCCCACCCCCGCCTTCACCCCTGCCACCAGCGGGATCGGCCAGGGCCGCGGGACCGATGGCTGCGGCGCCGAAGCGGTCCCGGATGGCGTCGATGGCCCGGTCGGCCTGGCTGCGGCCCTCGGGTGTGTCCGCAGCTCCCGCCGAGAGGTCGTCGAAGGTCAGCTGACGGGAGTCGTCCGCGGCGAAACCGCTCCCCGACACCCCGAGCAGGCGGATGCCGGCCTCGAGGGGCAGGGCCCGGAACAGGCGGCGGGCCTCCTCGGCCAGGGTGGTGCCCGACGCCGTGGGCGTGGCCAGGGTGTGGGATCGGGTCACGGTGCGGAAGTCGCCGAAGCGGACCTTGAGGGTCACGGTGCGGGCGGTCAGCTGCTGGCGGCGCAGGCGACCGGCCACGGCGTCGGCCAGGCGCAGGAGCTCGCGCTCGCACACCTCGGCGTCGAACAGGTCGTAGGGGAAGGTCTCCTCGTGGCCCACCGACTTCACCGCCCGGTCGGGCACCACGGGGCGATCGTCCTCACCCCGGGACAGGGCGCTGAGGTGGCGGCCCACGGCGTCACCCACCGCCCCCACCACGGCCGGCGTCGGCAGCGCCGCCAGCTCGCCCACGGTGGCGATGCCCAGTCGACCCAGCCGTTCGAGGGTGGCGGGGCCCACGCCCCACAGGGCCCGCAGGGGCAGGGGGTGGAGGAACTCGAGCTCGCGGCCGGGCCGCACGACCTGCACCCCGATCCCGGGCACGGGGCCGGCGACCGAGGGCCGGGGCTTGGCGGCTTCGGAGCCCAGCTTGGCCAGGAACTTGTTGGGGGCCACGCCCACGGTGCACGACAGCCCCTCCTCGTCGGCCACCTGTCGGCGCACGGTGGCCGCCATGTCCTCGGGCCGGCCGAGGCGACGCTGGGCGCCGGTGACGTCGAGGAACGCCTCGTCGAGGGACAGGGGCTCCACCAGGGGGGTGAAGCGGGCGAAGATGGCCATGACCCGGGTGCTGACCTCGCCGTAGCGGGCGTGGTCGCCGGGCAGCACGGTGGCGTGGGGGCACAGGCGCCGGGCCCGACCCATGGGCATGGCCGAGCGCACCCCGTAGGCCCGGGCCTCGTAGGACGCCGAGGCCACCACCCCCCGACGACCCGTGCCCCCCACGACGACGGGGCGACCCCGGAGCTCGGGTCGGCGCAACAGCTCGACGGACACGTAGAAGGCATCCATGTCCACGTGGAGGACGGCCCGGTCCCACCGTTGCCGGCCAGGGGGGACCGGGGCGCCCGGCACGCTCACAGCCGGATGATCTCCAGGGTGGCCTGGTCGCTGCCGTCGATGCGGTAGCCGTAGTTGCGGCTGCCCTCCCAGCGTTCGACGAGCCAGTCCGACAGGGGCTCGCGCACCCAGCGATGGGTGCCGTCGAGGTGCAGGGCGCAGTCGTCGGGGTCCACGAAGCGGGCTTCGACCACGATGCCGTCGGGGTCCTCGAGCTTGAGCTCGCCCTCGTAGCCCGTGGCCACGTGGGCCTCGACCCGTAGCGTCCACCCCAGCCCCGGCGCCGAGGCCTGGATCTCGTAGATGGGCCCGGCCCACCCCGTGACCTGCAGGCCGGTCTCTTCAGCCACCTCCCGGGTCAGACCCTCGAGGACGGTCTCCCCCTCGTCGATCACCCCGCCCGGGGGTGACCAGTCGTGGGAGCCGTTGCGGCGCTTGTTCCGCACGAGCAGCACACCGCCCGGTCCGAGGACGAGCGCTCCGGCAACGGTCCACTGGCGCATGACCCTCCAGTCTTGCACCGGCGGGTGCGCCCGCGCCCGACCGGCGCCGATACCCTGCCCTGCCCATGGCCGACGCCGACGTCCACCCCAACGCCCGCCGCGTCACCGCGGCCGCAGCCGCCCTCGGCCTCGACATCGAGGTGCGCAGCTACCCGGCCGGCACCCGCACGGCCCAGGACGCCGCCGCCGCCGTGGGCTGCGACGTGGCCCAGATCGTCAAGTCGCTGATCTTCCTGGTCGTGCCCCGCAGCACCGTCCGCGCCGGTGACGATGGGGCCGGCAAGCACGAGGCCGCCGACGACGGGACTGACGGGGCCGTGCCCGTGTTGGCCCTGGTCAGCGGGCGCAACCTTCTCGACGAGTCCCGTCTGGCCGCCGCTGCCGGCGCCGCCGCCGCCCGCCGGTGCGACGCGGCCACGGTGCGCGCCGCCACCGGGTTCGCCATCGGTGGGGTGCCCCCCTTCGGCTTCCCCGCTCCCCTACCCACCTTCATCGACGAGGACCTGTTGGCCTTCGACGAGGTGTGGGCTGCCGCCGGCACCCCCAGGGACAACTTCTCCGTGGCCCCGGCCCGGCTGGTGGCGGCCACGGGCGGGGTCGTCGCCCCCCTGCGCCAGGGCTGAGCTGGGGCAGGGGCGGACGCTTCCGGTCAGCGGGAGCGGGCTCGGTACGATCTGCGGCGATGTCCGATCCCTCTCCCGGTGCCGGTCCCCGGCCCGGCCCCGCCACGGCCGAACCTCCCCCCATCGCCCGTCTGCTCGCCGTGCTGGCCATCGTCGTGGCCGGGGTGTGCGGTGGCCTGATCGGCTACGCGGTGACCGACCTGAGCTGCGAGGACGGGTGCAAGCCCGCCGCGGCCGGCGTCGGCCTGGTCGCCGCGGTGGGCGCCGCCGTCGGGGTGGCCGTGGTGTCCTCGTTGACCCTGCGGGCCATGGGCGAGTGGAACGCCACCCCCGAGCACACCCGCCAGCAGCGCCGCCGCCGTCCCAGCTGATCGAGCCCGCTCGGCGGGCTCAGGCCAGCTGGATGCAGCGGTAGCCCTCGGCGTAGGGCACGCCCACCCTGGCACCCTCGTCGGCACCCCGGGCCCGCACCAGGGCCGCAGCCAGGGGCTCGTCCTCGCCCAGCTGTGAGCGGTGGCAGCGCACGGCCTCGGCCTTGCGGTCGATGGAGTCGGTGATGTCGACCCAGGCGTCGGGCTCGAGCGTGCCCGACATCAGCAGGGTGGACACGGCGTGGGCCGGTCCCGCCTCGGGGAAGTAGAGGGGGCTGGCCGCCGCCGGTGCGCAGGCGTCGAGCGCGGCCCAGCCCACCTCACGGTGGTCGTGGTGGTTGACGTGGGTCGACCCGAAGAACGTGGCCGTGGGGTCGGGGAAGATCACGCACTCGGGGCGCAGCCGACGCACGGCCTCGACCAGGCGACCCCGCAGCTCGACGTCGTTGCTGACGGTGCCGTCGTCGTAGCCCAGCAGTTCGAGGCCCTTGACCCCGAGGACGTCGGCGGCGTGGCGGGTCTCGGCCTCACGCGTCTGGGCCAGGGCGTCGGTGTCGGCGCCGGGGTCGACCGAACCCTTCTCGCCCCGGGTGCACACCACCACGTGCACGGTGCAGCCGTCGGCGGACCACCGGGCCAGGGTCCCGCCGCAGGAGACCTCGACGTCGTCGGGGTGGGGGAAGATGGCCAGGGCGCTGATCGGGTGGTCATCGAGGAGCCGCGCCATGCCCGCCAGGCTACGCCGCACGCCGACCCCCACCTTCCGGCCCGCAACGATGGCCACCGAGCTGGCACCCGCTGTCCACCGCCGGGCCCCGGGGCGCCACCGCAGCGCCACCGGACCGCCCGGCTAGCGTCGTGGGCCGTGCCCGACGACCCCCGTCCCCGACCTGACCTCGA
Source organism: Acidimicrobiales bacterium (assembly GCA_038255145.1). Taxonomy (GTDB): domain Bacteria; phylum Actinomycetota; class Acidimicrobiia; order Acidimicrobiales; family CAIXPF01; genus WHTX01. The sequence continues at coordinate 110,188 of JBBSLP010000005.1, read as the reverse complement.
TGAGCTGGCCGTGCTGGCGGTGACGGTCGGCGAACAGGCCGGGGCCCTGCTCCTGGCCGGTCTGAAGGGGGCGCGGGTGGCCGTCGCCACCAAGACCTCACCCACCGATGTGGTCACCGGGTTCGACCACCGGGCCGAGGCTCTGATCGTCGAGGCGCTGACCCGGGCCCGACCCGATGATGGTGTGCTGGCCGAGGAGGGGTCGTCGCGACCGTCGCGCAGCGGGGTGCGCTGGATCGTGGACCCGCTCGACGGCACGGTGAACTTCCTCTACGGCCAGCCGGGCTGGGGCGTGTCCATCGCCGCCGAGCTCGATGGCGAGCTGGTGGCGGGGGTCGTCGTCGACCCGGTGCACGGCGAGACGTTCCGGGCCGTGGTCGGTGGGGGGGCCACCCGCAACGGCGTCCCCATCAGGGTCAACCCCGTGGACCGGCTCGAAGCCACCCTGGTGGCCACCGGCTTCTCCTACCGGGCGGACCGACGCACGGCCCAGGCCACGGCCCTGCAACAGGTCCTCCCCCGGGTGCGCGACATCCGCCGGGCCGGGGCCGCCTCGGTCGACCTGTGCTCGGTGGCCTGCGGACGGGTCGACGCCTACTACGAGGAGCTGCTGAACCCCTGGGACTTCGCCGCAGGGGTCGTCATCGCCCGCGAAGCGGGGGCCCTGGTGACCGACGGCGGCGTGGGCGAACCCTCGACCCGGTTGTGCGTGGCCGCGGCCCCCGGGGTGAACGCAGCGCTGTGCGCCCTGCTGCGAGAGGCGGGCGTGGGCGCGGTCTGAGGCCATCCGCACGTCCCGCGCAGGGCCACGGGCTGGGCGAAGAGCACGAAACCTGGGTCGACGGCGCCGGTTGCGGCTCCGAGTGGGGCAGGATGGTCGCGTGGGCACACGCATCCTGACCGTCGAGGACGACGAGCGAATCCGGGCTTCGGTGAAGCTGGCTCTTGAGGACGAGGGCTGGGTCGTCGCCGAGTCAGAGAACGGCGAGCAGGCGCTCGACCAGTTCACCCGGACCCCGGCCGACGTCGTGCTGATCGACATCATGCTGCCCGGCATCGACGGGTTCGAGGTCTGCCGGTCGATCCGCAAGATCTCCGACGTGCCCATCATCATGGTCACCGCCCGCAACGACACCCACGACGTGGTGGCCGGGCTGGAGGCGGGGGCCGACGACTACCTGACCAAGCCCTTCGCGCCCAAAGAGCTGTCGGCCCGCATCCGCGCCCTCCTGCGCCGGGTGCGCACCACCGACCACTCCGCCGGCCAGCTCCGCTTCGGCGACCTCGAGATCCTGCCCGACGAGGGCGTGGTCACCGTCAGCGGCACCCAGGTGCACCTGACCAAGACCGAGTTCCGCCTCCTCGTCGAGCTCGGGTCCAGCCCGGGCCGGGTGTTCAGCCGCGAGGTCCTGCTCGAGCGGGTGTGGGGCTACGGCTACTTCGGTGACGGCCGCCTGGTCGACGTCCACATCCGCCGCCTGCGGACCAAGGTCGAGCAGGATCCCGCCAACCCCCGCCACGTGGTCACCGTCCGTGGCCTCGGTTACAAGCTCCAGGGGTGAAGTTCCCTGGCCGCGCCGCGGCCACCACCGAGAGGTCGGGGTCCGCGGCGGGGCCACGTGACGCCGGAGCGGCGGCGGCGCATCCGCCCCCCCCGGTGCACCGACTGCGGCGCCGCATGCGCCTGCGCACCCGCATCAGCATCATGTTCCCCCTGGTCACGGTGGTGCTGGCCTCGACGTTGGCCGCCGGCTCCCTGTGGCTGCTGCGGGCCATCCAGCTGCCCGACCTCGAGAGCGAGGCCAAGCAGACGGCCTTCTTCAACGCCTCCATCCTGCGCGACCGCCTGGCCTCGTCCACGACCATCGGCCGGGTGGTGTCGAACCTGGAACGCCCCACGGGTGGGGTGGGCATCCTGTGGGTGAACGGCGAGTACTACTCGTCCAACATCCGCCAGCTGTCCGAGCGCAAGCTGCCCTCGGACCTGTGGAACAAGGTGGCCAACGACCGGGTGCCGGCCATCCAGCGCTACCGGCTGCCGGGCAGCGGCCAGCCCGTGGTCGTCGTCGGTGTGCCCATCCGCAGCGCCGACGCTGCGTACTTCGAGCTCTCGCCGCTGACCAACCTCGAACAGACCCAGAACGCGTTGGCCGTGGCCCTGGCCGCCGCCGTGGCCCTGACCACGGTCGCCTCGGCCCTGATCGGCAGCCGCTGGGCGTCGCGCATGGTGCTGGCCCCCCTGGGCGACGTCACCGAAGCGGCCGAGGCCATGGCCTCCAACAAGCTCGATACCCGTCTGCCCATCACCGACGACCCCGACCTGTCGGGGTTCGTCACCGCCTTCAACAACATGGCCGAGGCCCTGCAGCACCGCATCGAGCGCGACGCCCGCTTCGCATCCGATGTCAGCCACGAGCTGCGCTCCCCGCTGATGACCCTGGCCGCGTCCGTCGAGGTGCTCCAGCGTCGCCGCGACGACCTGCCTGAACGGGCCGTCTCCGCCCTCGACCTGTTGACGGCGGATGTCAACCGCTTCCAGTACCTGGTCTCGGACCTGCTGGAGATCTCCCGCTTCGACTCGGGCAGCCAGGAGTTGGAGCTGTCCACGCTGCTGCCGGCCGAGTTCCTGCGCCAGTTCGGCCGGGCCCATTGCAACCGCGACGTGCACGTCATCGGCGAGGAGGCCGTCGAGGAGCTCACCATCGAGGCCGACAAGCGCCGTCTGGTGCAGATCCTCTCGAACCTCATGGACAACGCGGCCAAATACGCAGGCGGGGTCACCGCCATGACCGTCGACCTCGTCGACGGCGGGGTGGAGATCGGCATCGAGGACGCCGGGGCCGGCGTACCCGAGAGCGAGCGCCTGCTGATCTTCGACCGCTTCGCCCGCGGCGCCTCGGCCGGCAACCGGGGCTCGGACTCGGGTACCGGGCTGGGCCTGTCCCTGGTCGACGAGCACGTGCGCCTCCACGGCGGCCGGGTATGGGTCGACGACGCCCGCGGGGGACCCCCGGGGGCCAGGTTCGCCTTCTTCCTACCCACGGAGACCCGCAGCCTGCACGACGAGGACGACGAGGACGCGCCCATCGACGTGCTCTCCGTGGGGGCCGACGGGTGAACGCGTGCCGCGCCGTGAGCCGCGCCCTCGTGGCCATGCGCGTCCTCGCCGTGCTGGCCCTCGTCCCCGGGGCATGCGGCTTCCCGGCCGAGGACGAGCCCCGCCTGCTCGACCCCGACAGCGTGGGCTACGACCTGCTCTCCCCTACCACCGCGCCTCCCGTCACCCTGGCCTGCGGGGCCATCACCGACGTCGCCTACCTCTATCTGGTCAACGCCGATGACCGCACGGTCGCCCGGGTGGAGCGGAAGGTGGCGGCGCCCAAGAACACGGCCACGGTGTTGCGAGCCCTCTTCGACGCCCGCCCCACCGAGGCCGACCAGGAGGCCGGCCTGTCCAACGTGATCACCAGCCAGACCCGTCTGCTCGAGGTGCGCGAGGCCGGATCGCGCGTCGTGCTCGACCTCGACAGCTACTTCCCCGGGCTGAACGCCGACGAGGTCTCCCTGGCCATCGCCCAGATCGTGTACACCCTGGGAGAGCTGGATGCCCGCACCGAGCTGGCCATCTTCGTCCGGGGCCAGCCCGAGGACGTGCGCACCGGGGACGGCAAGTCGGTGAGCGAGGTGAGCATGCAGGACCTGCAGGACTTCGACCGCCGCAACACGCCGAGCACGGGCACGACGGTGCCGGCCCGGCCCCTCGCCCCCCAGCCTCAGGCGCCCACGACGACGTGCAAGCCGTCCGGGCCCTGATCGGGGTCTAGGCGAAGAACACGCTGGCCACGTCGAAGAGCTCGTCGTCGACCGTCTTCAGGCTGGCCAGGGCCTCGTCGAGGGAGATGTGGCACACCTTGCCCGACTTGAGGGCCACCATCTGCCCGAAGGCTCCCTCGTGCACGGCGTCGATGGCAGCCACGCCAAATCGGGTGGAGAGGACCCGGTCGAACGCGGTGGGGGTGCCGCCCCGCTGCACGTGGCCCAGGGCGGTGACCCGGGTCTCGAAGCCGGTGCGGGCCTCGATCTCGCTGGCGAGGATGGCGCCGATGCCGCCCAGGCGTAGGTGGCCGTACTGGTCCATGACCGCGTCGGGCAGCTCGAGCGTGCCCTCGGCGGGCAGGGCCCCTTCGGCGACGACGACGATGGAGGCGTAGCGCCCCCGCTGGTGGCGCCGGACCAGGGCCTCGCACACCTGCTCGATGTCGAAGGGGCGCTCGGGGATGAGCGTCATGGTGGCCCCCCCGGCGATCCCCGCCCAGGTGGCGATGTGGCCCACGTGGCGGCCCATGACCTCGACGACGATGACCCGGTCGTGGGACTCGGCCGTGGTGTGGAGGCGGTCGATGGCGTCGAGGGCGATCTGCACGGCGGTGTCGAAGCCGAAGGTCAGCTCGGTGCCGTTGATGTCGTTGTCGATGGTCTTGGGCACCCCGACCACGTTGAAGCCATCGGCGTAGAGGTCCCGGGCCGCGCCGAGGGTGCCCTCGCCGCCCACGGCGATGATGGCGTCGATGCCCAGGGCCTCGACCGTGCGCCGCACCTTGTCGACCCCGCCGTCCACGGCGTAGGGCTGCAGCCGTGACGTGCCCAGCACGGTGCCACCCCGGGGCAGGGTGCCCCGCAGGGCCTCCACGTCGAGGGACACCGTCTCGCCCTCCATCAGGCCCCGCCAGCCGTCGAGGCTGCCGGTGACCTGGTCGTCGTAGGTCACCTCGGCCCGACGCACCACGGCGCGGATGACGGCGTTGAGCCCCGGGCAGTCGCCGCCGCCGGTCAGGATGGCCACATGCATGGGCGGACAGTAGCGGTGTGCGTCGGCTGGTGAGCGCGGGGACCGCCACGTAGCCTGCAACCCCATGGGGGACGGGACGGCGGCGGGGGCGCGCGCCAGGTGATCGGCAAGCAGCCGCGGCTGTTCTACGGCTGGTACGTGGCCGTGGCCGCCTTCGTCGTGCTGGCCACGGCCTACGGGGCCCAGTTCAGCTACGGGGTCTTCGTGCGGGCCATGCAGGACGACCTGGGCTGGAGCCGCGGCGAGCTCGCCTACCCCCAATCGGTGTACATCGCCGTCTACTCGGTGTTCTCGGTGGTGTCGGGCTGGGCCACCGACCGCTTCGGGCCCCGCATCGTGGTGGCCATCGGCGCCATCCTGCTGGGCACGGGCTACGTGCTCATGAGCCGCGTCCATGCCCTGTGGCAGGTGTACCTGGTGCTGGGCCTCATCGCCGGCATCGGCATGAGCGCGGCCTTCGTGCCCTGCAACGCCACCGTGGTGCGTTGGTTCGTGCGCCGCCGGGGCCGGGCCCTGAGCTTGTCCTCGAGCGGGGGCAGCGTGGGCAACATCGTCGCCCCCCTGGCCGCCGCCGCCCTCATCGGGGCGCTGGGATGGCGGGCCAGCTGGCTGTGGATCGGCGTGGGCTCGGCCGCGGTCATGGTGGCCTGTGCGTTCGTGCTCGTGCGCGACCCCGAGCAGATGGGCCTGCGTCCCGACGGGGCCCCGCCCGACCCCGGGCCCGCGGATCCCGCCGACGCCGAGGTGCCCATGGCCCGGGCCGCCGGCGCGGGCGTGGGGACGCTGAAGGCCGAGGCCGTCTACACGGCGGGAGCGGCCGTGCGCACCCAGGCGTTCTGGGTCATGTACGGCGTCTTCCTGCTCACGTGGATGGCCGTGTTCGTGCCCATGGTCCACCTGCCCGCCTTCGCCGAGGACCTGGGCTACAGCAAGGTGGTATCGGCCTCGGTGCTGTCGGCCGTGGGTGTGGGCGGGCTGCTGGGGCGGTTGTCCATGGGGGTGGCGTCGGACCGCTTCGGGCGCACCTCGGCGCTCGGGGCCATGCTCGCCCTGCAGGTCGTCGGCTTCGCCGGGCTCGCCGTGTCCAGCGCCCTGGTGCCCCTGTACCTGTCCGCGGCGGTGTTCGGCTTCTCCTACGGCGGCGGCGTGGTCATCTTCCCCGCCCTGGTGGGGGACTACTTCGGGCGCCTGTCCGCGGGCACGATCGTGGGCCTGATCTTCGCCGGGGCCGGCGGTCCCGCGGCGGCGGGGCCCTTCCTGGCCGGCTACCTGTTCGACGTCACCGGCAGCTACCGGGTGTCGCTGGCCGCCGGGGTGGTGGTCAACGTGGCCGCCCTCGCCCTGCTCACCCGGCTGCGGGCCCCCGGTGTGCCCGCCCGGGCCCGGGCGGGCAGCCGGCGGGGCTCGATCACCGCCCGTCGGCGGGCCCCGGCCATCATCGCCGAGGCCCCACCGGGCTGAACGACCGGGCTGAACCGCCGGGCTGGAACAGGAGCACGCCGTGGGAACCATCGTGGCCATCGACGCCGGCACGACGGGGGTGCGCGCCTTCGCCGTCGACGAGGACGGACGTCCCCTGGGCTGGGCCTACCGGGAGTTCGCCCAGCACTACCCCCAGCCCGGCTGGGTCGAGCACGACGCCTCGGACATCTGGCTGGCCGTGCAGGCCACCCTGGCCGAGCTGCTGACCCAGCTCCCCGGGCCCGTGGCCGCGGTGGGCATCACCAACCAGCGCGAGACGGTGGTGACGTGGAGCCGGCGCACGGGGCGTCCCCTGGGCCCGGCCATCGTGTGGCAGGACCGCCGCACCGCCGACCGCTGTCGCCAGCTGCAGGAGGACGGCCACCTCGACGACGTGCGCGCCCACACCGGGCTCATCCTCGACCCCTACTTCACCGCCACCAAGCTGGCCTGGCTGTTGGAGCAGGGTGTCGTCGAGGACACCGCCGACCTGGCCGCGGGCACCGTCGACAGCTGGATCCTGTGGAACCTGACCGGGGGCAGGGTGCACGGCACCGACCCGTCCAACGCCAGTCGCACCCTGCTCTACGACCTGCGCCGGGCGGCGTGGTCGCCCGAGATGGCCGACCTGTTCGGCGTGCCCCTGCGCTGCCTGCCCCAGGTGCTGCCCTCCTCGGGTGAGCTGGGGCGCACGGCGCAGGGCACGACCCAGTTGCCGGCCGGGGTGCCCGTGTCGGGCATCGCCGGGGACCAGCAGGCGGCGCTGTTCGGCCAGGCCTGCTTCACCGAGGGCATGACCAAGAACACCTACGGCACGGGCAGCTTCGTGCTCATGAACGTGGGCACCACCTGTCCCACCCCCGTCGAGGGCCTGCTGACCACGGTGGCCTGGCAGCTGGGCGACGCCCCGCCCACCTATGCCCTCGAGGGGTCCATCTTCGTGACCGGGGCCGCGGTGCAGTGGCTGCGTGACGGGCTGGGCATCATCGAGGACTCGGCCGAGACGGGACCGCTGGCCGCGTCGGTGAGCTCGACGGACGGGGTGTACCTGGTGCCCGCCTTCACCGGGTTGGGCAGCCCGTGGTGGGATCCGTACGCCCGGGGCACCATCGTGGGCCTGACCCGGGGCACCAACCGGGCCCACCTGGCCCGCGCCGTGGTCGAGGCCATGGCCTACCAGACCCGCGATGTCGTCGACGCCATGACCGCGGCCAGCGGGCGCCGGGTGGTGGACCTACGGGTGGACGGGGGCGCCTCGGTCATGGACCTGCTGCTGCAGCTGCAGGCCGACCAGCTCGGCGTGCCCGTGGCCCGTCCCCGCTTCACCGAGACCACGGCCCTGGGCGCGGCCTTCCTGGCCGGCCTGGGGGCGGGGGTGTGGGCCGACGTCAGCGACGTGGCCGACCGCTGGGAGGTCGACGTGGTGGTGCAGCCCAGCGCCGATCGCACCCGGGCCGACGCCGACTACCAGGGTTGGCTGCGGGCGGTGGAGGTGGGCATGGGCTGGTCCCGGGGGTCGGCGCGCACGTAGTCGTCACCCCGGGACGGGTGGGCCATGCGGGCCGCTAAGGCCGACCGCTCGCGCATGGCCCTCAGCCAGGCGTCGGCGATGCGGGCCAGGGCCGCGGCCTGACGGCGCTCCTTGGCCCGGAAGGCGGTGCCCTCACGGCCGAGGACCAGGGCCATGCCCGCGGCGGGCAGGGGCACCCAGTCGACGTCGTCGGTGAACAGGCCCATGGTGCGGGCCGAGGCCCGGCTGCCCTCGACGAAGGCGGCCAGCCAGGCCGCGGAGGGGATGGAGCCCCGGGACACCTCGACCTCGCCCGACTCGAGCCCGATGACCACCGTCCACACCGCGCCCGAGGCCCGGTGGGCCCGGTCGCACAGCGTCTCCAGCAGTTCGTCGGCGTCCGTCGCCCCCACGAGCTGGGCGGCGGCCTCGACGGCGTCGAGCCAGGGGTCGACGGTGCCGTCGCTGAGCTCACGGACCTCTTCGACGTCGACGCCGTCGACCTCGTTGATCTCCCGCACGAGCAGGGGGGTCAGGCTGGCCTGGGGCAGCTGCACGATGATCTCGTCGATGGCCCGACCCGCGCCGCGCTCGAGGATCTCGATGCCGACCACGTCGCCGCCCACGGCGCCGATGCGGCTGGCCACCCCACCCAGGGCACCGGGGCGGTCGGGCAGCCACATGCGCACGGCCAGGGTCACGGGGGGATCCTCGCGGGGGCTGTCCATGTGGCTCTCCATGGCGACAGACGCTACGGGTCGGCGATGAACGCCCTGTTTCCGGCCGGGGAACGCACCGTGAGCGTGTCGGTCGTCGCAAACCGACCGCTCACGGCCTCCGACCGTGGTCAGCCCAGTGCGGGTAGCACCCGGCGCAGGTTGCGGATGGCCTGCTTGGTGCGCTGCTCGTTCTCGATGAGGGCGAAGCGCACGTAGCCCTCGCCCCCGGGCCCGAAGCCGACGCCCGGGGAGGTGGCCACGTGGGCGTCGCGCACCAGGAACGACGAGAACTCGAGCGAGTCCATGTGCCGGTAGGGCTCGGGGATGCGGGCCCAGACGAACATGGTGCCCCGGGGCCGGGTGACCTCCCAGCCGATGTTCTCGAGGCCGTCGCACAGGCTGTCGCGACGGGACTGGTAGATCTCCCGCACGAACTTGGGGTGCTCGTAGGCCTCGTTGAGGGTGACCGTGGCCGCGATCTGGATGGGCTGGAACGTGCCGTAGTCGAGGTAGCTCTTGAGCTTGCCCAGGGCGGCGACGACCTCGCGGTTGCCGAGGAGGAAGGCCACCCGCCAGCCGGCCATGGAGAAGGACTTGGTCATCGAGTACAGCTCGACGCAGCAGTCCTTGGCCCCCGGCACCTGCAGGATGGAGGGGGGCTCGTAGCCGTCGAAGCCCAGGTCGGCGTAGGCGTTGTCGTGCACGACGATGAGCTCACGCTCACGGGCGAAGTCCACCACCTGCTGGAAGAAGGGGAGGTCGACGCACACCGTGGTGGGGTTGTGGGGGAAGGAGATGACCAGCACCCGGGGCTTGGGCCACACGTACTGCCACGACCGCTCGAGGTTGTCGAGGAACTCCTGGCCCTCGGCCAACGGCACCTCGCGGATGGCGGCGCCGGCGAAGATGGGGCCCCAGATGTGGATGGGGTAGCTGGGCGCAGGCACCAGGCAGGAGTCGCCGGGGGCCAGCAGCGTCCACATCAGGTGGGTGAAGCCCTCCTTGGCCCCGATGGTGTTGATCACCTCGGTGTCGGGGTCCAGCGTCACCCCGAAGCGTCGCTCATAGTGGTTGGCGATGGCCAGGCGCAAGTTGGGGATGCCCTTGCTGGCCGAATAGCGGTGGTTGCGGGCGTTGTGGACGGCCTCGGCCAGCTTGTCCACCGCGATGTCGGGCGACGGCAGATCGGGGTTGCCGAAGCCGAAGTCGATGACGTCGCTACCACCTCGCCGCGCCTCGGCCTTGAGCTCGTTGATCGTGGCGAGGACATAGGGCGGCATCGAGTTGATGCGGCGGAACTCCATGGCCGCCAACCTACCGCCGCAGCGCCACCCGCTCCTGCGCGTTCCCCGCGGTCCCGGCCACCTGCAGTGCCGCACCCGTCGCCGCGGCCCGAGCGCCGAAGGCCGCGCCCACGATGGCCAGGTCCGGGCGCTCGGTGCCCCCCAGGGACACCTCGGCGAAGGCGGCCCGCACCGGCGTGAGCAGGGCATCGCCCACCTCGACGATGGACCCCCCCAGCACCACCAGCTCGGGATCCAGCAGGTTGACCACGTTGGACAGGCCCATGGCCACCCAATGGGCGAAGCGGTCCATGATGGCCGAGGCATCCCGGTCCCCCGCCCGCAGGGCCTCGGTCACGTGCTCGCCCCGCACGGCGTCGAGACGCCCTCCGGCGGCGTCGAGCACGGCCCGGGCCCGGCCCTCGGCCACGGCGTCGCGGGCCATGCGGCCCAGGGCCGTACCCGACGCGTAGGCCTCCCAACAACCCAGCCGTCCGCAGGCACAGGGCCAGCCCCCGGGCACGAGGATCATGTGACCGGGCTCACCGGCGAAGCCGTGGGCGCCCCGGACCAGCTGGCCGTTGATGACCAGGGCGCCGCCGATGCCGGTGCCCACGGCCACGTAGGCCACCTCGTCGAAGCCGCGGGCGGCGCCGTCTCGCACCTCGGCCCACAGGGCGCAGTTGGCGTCGTTGTCCACGACCACGGGCACGCCGACCTGGGGGGCGAGGCGGGCGGCCGCGTCGAAGCGCTCGTCGCCGGGCAGGTTGGGGGCCACCCGCAGCACCCCGGCACGGTCGACGAAGCCGGCCATGCCCACACCCACACCCTCGAGGTGGCGCTCGACGCGACGACGCAGGTCGGCCACCACGAGCAGGAGCACGGCGCCCAGGCGCTCGACCCCCCGGGGCGTCGACACCTGGACCTGGGCCAGCGGTTCACGAGGATCGCGGGGGTCCACGGCCACGCCCAGGACCTTGGTACCCCCGACGTCGATGCCGATCGTGTAGCCAGACACGGGCCCAGCCTGCCAGCAGTCCCTGGTCGTGGCGATTCGACCTCTGCCCGTGCCGCTCCCCGCGAGCGGGGTGGCCGTCCCGGAGAGGTGGGCCCTCCCCGGAACAACCCCCGACCGGCCGGCCCAGGCCAGCTCAGAACCCCGCTCTGAACCCGTCCAGAACCCCGTCCAGAACCCCGTTCAGAACCGGAGCAGGGCCCCGATCCGTCCCAACACGTCGAGGTCGGCGTCGCCCACGCACAGGTCCACCCTGGCCCCCGACTGCAGGGCGCAGTCGATGGCCTCGGACACGATGTCCTCGACCTCGACCATCTCGCTGGCGCACCCGGCACACGTGCGTCCCAGCCGGGCCAGGCAGCCGCAGCTCTCGCAGCGCCAACCGCTCTCGCTGAAGCCGTGGGACACCACCAGGCGCTCGACCCGCTGGGCACCCACCGCAGCCAGGGTGGCATCGAGGCCGGTCACGGCCCTGCCCCCGGCAGCAGCCAGGTCCCGTAGGCGCTGGACCACCTCGGCCTCGCGGCGACGCTCGACCTCGACGGCCAGGATCCGCGCCGCCCGTTGCACCTCGTCGGTGGGTGCACCCACGGCGACGGCGACGCGACCGCAGCAGCGCTGCACCAGGTAGGGGTGCAGGGCCCGTTCCAGCTCGGCCACCACCTCGTCGGGCCCGGCCAGGGCCAGGCGGTCGAAGGGCACCCGTTCGTGCAGCTCCCACACGGCCTTTGCCGCCTGGCGGGCCACGTTGCCGTCCGTCTCCCGGGTGCCGGAGCGCACGGGCCGGTCTCGGGTGCCGGCGTGGTCACCGGGCTGCCAGGCCGGTGCCTCCACGGCCAGCTCCACCTCGTCCTCGACCCCGCCCCAGCCCACCACCACCAGGCGGGCACGCTGGCGGTCGACGAGCAGGACGGCCAGGCGCTCGTGGTCCTGGAGGGCCGCCTCCAGGGGGGCCACCGCAGGCGACGTACCCACGATGACCTGGCTGGTCACGGTGGCGGGCATGGGCACGACCCGCCAGTAGTCCTCGGCGGTGCAGGTGAAGATGGCCAACGAGCGGGTGTTGCTGGTGCGGTCCACACCGCGGCGCACGTAGGCCAGGATGCGGTCGAGGTCGGCGTGCACGGAACGGTTGCCGTTCATGCGTCCTCGAGCTCGTTTGACGAGCAGCTCGGCCTCCCGATCCAGATCCTGTTGGCGCACGAAGCGCCGTCCATCGACGTCGAGATAGCAACTGGTCATGGCCTCCCGGCCTTGCCACGTCGCCAGCTCTCGGACCTCGGGTTGGGTGATCGGGGCCATCGCACCTCCGCCTCGGTCGGGCCGTTCGGCCACAGCTGCAGGTGCCTCGGCATCGTAGGCACCTCCAGCGACCGCTGCGAGGAGTTCTACGCTGACCTGCGGTGATGTGCCGGCCGTCTCACGGTGTGGGGGCCGAGGCGTCCGGCGGGGTGGGCGGCGACGATGGGCGGCGGGTCCGGGGCGGCGCCACCTCACGGCGGGGGAAGGTGCCGAAGCGCGACGCCCAGAACGTCTGGACGCCGATGCCGAACACGGGGGCGAGGATGCCGAAGGCCAGGGTGCTGAAGGGGCGGGCCGCGGCCGTGGCCACCGCCACCACCACCTGCAGCGCCGTGGCGCCCAGCAGCTGCCGCCGCACCGAGGCCGGGGCGGTGTCCCCGGCCAGGAAGGTCAGCGCGGCCATGGAGATCTCGTCGCGGCGGCTGCGCTGCACGGCACGGGCGTACCCGGCCAGGTAGAAGGCGCTACCGGCCACGAAGGCCGCCCCAGCCACGGCCACGGCCACCGGACGCAGCGGGTCGGGGGGCAGGGCGGCGGCCGCCACCGCGGTGACCACGAAGGCCGCGGTACCCACCCACAGGACGCGGATGGTCGTCTCGCTGCTGAGGAGGGGCTTGCTCATCGGGGCGGGGGCTCCTCGGTGCCGGCGGCCGGCGCCACCGGCCGTGGTCTCGGGTGCGGGATCAGGATCGGCGCCGGGGGGACGGGCGCACACGCGGCGCGCAGGGCGTCCTGGAGGCGGGCGGCCAGGGTCGGATAGGCCAGGTCGGCCACGGCCCGCACCCGGGCCGCTCCCCCCAGGGCCAGGCGCAGGGGCTCGTCGCGCAGGAGGCGATCGAGGGCGGCCATGGTGCTGGCCACCGAGGACGGTCGCTTGACGACCACCCCGGTCTCACCGTCGTGCACGGCGTCGGCCGATCCCCCCGACAGGCCGCACACCTGGGGCACGCCACAGGCCGCGGCCTCGGCGAACACGATGCCGAAGCCCTCCTGCTCGAGGCCGCCCCACCGACTGCGGCACAGCATGGCGAAGACGTCGGCGCAGCCCAGCAGCGCCGGGAGCTCGCGGTCGGGCACGTAGTCGAGGAAGGTGACGGGGGCCCCCAGGCTGGCCACCAGGCGACCCAGCCGCTCGCGGTCACGGCCCCGCCCGCCGATGACGATGCGCAGCCCGGGGTGACGGTCACGCAGCCGGGCCGAGGCCCGGATGAGCACGTCCATGCCCTTGCGGGGCACGAGGCGGCTGACGCTGGCCACCACCAGGTCCTCGGGCTCGAGCTGCAGGCGGCGGCGGGCCTCGAGGCGTTCGTCGGGCGACAGGGGCCGGAAGCGCTCGGGATCGACGCCGGGGGGCACCACCACCACCATGGGCAGGGGCCCGCCCACGCAACGCTCGGCCTCGGCCGCGGGGTACGGACCGGCGGCGATGACCAGGCGGGCCCCCTCCAGCACCCGGGCCAACATGGCATCGGTGACGGGCACCCGGCCCGGGACCGTCACCTCGGCCCCGTGCAGGACCACGGCGTAGGGCCGCTCGAGGAAGGGCCCGATGAGCCCCAGGGGCAGGGCGGGGTCGAGGACGACCAGGTCGACGTCGTGGCGGTCGGCGATGCGGTCCACCCGGCGGCTGACCACGGGGCTGGGCAGCAGCCACGGCTCGCGGCAGCGGCTGATGGTGTAGGCGGCCTCGGCATCGAAGTCGGCCGCCCCCCGGTAGGGGGTGGTGTGGACGACGACCTCGTCGGGGGGCAGGCGACGCCAAAGCTCCCACAGGTAGTTCTGGATGCCCCCCACCTTGGGGGGGAAGTCGTTGCTGACCAGCAGGTGCTTCATCGGTGCCTCCCCAGGGCCACGGGAACGGCGTCGGCCCCGACCGGCACCGGGCCGCCGTGGCCCCGGACCGCGACCACCCCGCGGCGCTCGGCGGCCACGAGGGCGTCGTCGTCGGGCCCGGCTGCGGACACCAGGTCGTCGCGCCCCAACCGTCGGGCCGCCCAGGTGGCGTGGGCCCGCAGGACGGGGTCGGGGTGGATCAGGTGGGCGGCCAGGGTGACGGCCACGGCCTGGTCACCGGGGTCGGCCACGTTGCCCAGGGCCACCAGGGCGTTGCGGCGCAGCCAACGGGGATCCCGATCGTGCAGGTACCAACGGCCGTGACGGTCGAGCAGCTCGGCGTCGCTCGACGCCAGCAGGTCGACGAGGGGGACCCAGGCGGCGGCGCCGGGCGCGGCCGCGGCCGCCGCACGGGCCCGCTCCTCGACGCGGTTGGGCGGGCACACCTCCTGGCAGTCGTCACAGCCGTAGATGCGATCGCCCAGGGCGGCGCGGTGCTCGGGCGGGAAGGTGCCCGGCGCCTGGACGAGCCAGGCCAGGCAGCGGCGGGCGTCGACGACGCCGGGAGCGACGATGGCCCCGGTGGGACAGCCGTCCAGACAGCGACGGCAGGGGCCGCAGCCGTCGGGCACGGGTTCGTCGACGACCAGCTCGACGTCGGTGACCACCGAGCCCAACACGAACCACGAGCCGTGGCCGGGCAGCAGCAGGTTGCTGCTCTTGCCGTACCAGCCGAGCCCGGCCCGGTGGGCGGCAGCCCGGTCGACGAGGGCGTTGCCGTCCATGACCACGGCCGCCCGCCAGCCCCGGCCCCGCAGGTGGTCGACGACGACGTCGAGGGCGGCCCGCAGATCGCCGTAGTGGTCCTGGCGGGCGTAGCGGGCCACCCGGCCGGCCGGGGCGTCGGGCCGGGCCGGCTCGCGCCGGCGGTAGCCCCGGGCCCCCACGACCAGGGAGCGGGCGTCACGCAGCAGGCGGGAAGGGTCGGTGGCCCGATCGGGGTCCTTGTAGGTGAAGGCCATGTCGGCGGCCAGCCCGTCGCGGCGCCGCTGGTGCAGGGCGACACGGGCATGGTCGAACACCCCGACCCCGGCGATGCCGACCGCGTCGAGGCCCGCGGCCAGCGCGGCCGCCTTCAGCGCATCGACATCGACCGGGCGGCGCACCTGGCCCATGATCGCGCAACCCGCTCACCACACCCGATCCACCCCCCACACCTCGGCTGCCCGCACCTCGGCCGGTCGCCCCGGGCGGTCACGCCACAGCACGTTCACCACGCAGTCGTCGCAAGCCACGCTGTGGCGGGCGGGACACGCCGTGCAGCTCAGCAGCACAGGCTGGGGAGGCTCGTCGTCCTCGGGCATGGCAGGTACCTCATGCGATCGCTTCCGGACACGGCACGGCCTCCAACCCCGGGCCCGCACCGTACGCATGAGGTGTGACATCGAAGGGTCTGACGAGGCTGGGCCCGGCGGGCCGGGCCGCGCTCAGCGCAGCACGGAGAGGAGGGTCTGCGACGACAGGGTCGACGCTCCCCGCTGGCGGGCACCGTCACGCACCCGCTTGTCCGTGGAGACCACGATGACCGGGCGGGACAGGGGCAGGTCCTCGACCAGCTCCAGCACCAGGTCGTCGGCCTCGACACCGGCCGGGGAGAAGCGCACCCGCACGGTGCTGGGGATGCCCCGGGCGGCGAGCTGGCGTTGCTCCACCCCGTCGAACACCACCTCGACCTGGGCGCCGGTGCGGGCCCGCAGATCGGCCAGGCCGTTGACCAGGCGCAGGCGCTGGGTGCCGAGCTCGAGGTCGGGCCAGCCCGTCTTGGACACGTTGTACCCGTCGACGAGGAGGATGGCGCCGGGCAGGCGCAGGAGGTGCTCGGCGGCGGGCTCGGTGTCGTCGACCACCCCGGCGGGCAGGCGGGCCGCGGTGCGCCGCAGCGGCCGCAACGGCTCCTGGGCCCGGGACGGCCCCGCCGACGGGCCGACCTCGACACCGAGGGCGGCCACGGCTTCGGACAGGGCGACGGCCAGCCGGTCGGCCGCGGTGGCGGCCTCGACCGCGGCCGCGGCCGCCCGGGTGAGCCCGCTGGCTGCCGCGGCCACGGCGGGGGCGTCGACCGCCGCAGCCCCGGTGGCGGACGTCGCCGCCGCGCCGGCCAGGAGGGCTTCGAGGTCGTTGACCCGCTGGCGCAGCTTGCGGGCCTCGACCGATCGCTCGGCCACCAGGGCCTCGGACGCCTTGAACTGGCGCACGGCCTGGGAGCGCTGCTCGTTGGCCGACACCAGCTCGGCGCTCAGCTTGTCGACCTCGGCCAGCGACACCCGTTGGGCCCGTCGCAGCTCGCCGGCCTCGGCCCGCAGGCGGTCGAGCTCGCCCTCGGCCCGGGCCACCCGCTCCTCGAGCCGGGCCCGTGCCGCATCGGCGTGGGCCTGGCGACGGGCCGAGCGACGTTGGTCGCGCTCCCCCGCACCTCCGCCACCCCCGGGGCCCCGGGAGGACCCGGACACGGCGGCGCAGGCGTCCTGCCAACCCTCGGGCCGGCACAGAAAGAGCCAGCCCGCTTCCCCCACGTCCTCGGCACAGGCCGCGTCGCGGACCCGTTGCCGGAAGGCCTCGTCCTCGTCCACCACCCGCAGCGCCAGCGCCTGGGCCGTGGGGGGCAGCCGGGCGAAGGACAGGAACGGGCGCAGGGCGGCCGGGGCGGGTACGACCGGCACCTCGCCCTCGCCCAGCCGCGCCACACCCAGGGCCAGCTCGGCGACGGGTCGCAAGGCAGGTGGGGACGGATCAGGCACGGCAACGTCGACTGTACCCAGCGGTAGGCGCGACCGATGCGCCCTTGCACCGCGGCACGGTCCGACGTCCCCAGCCCGGGGCCCGCAGCTAGCGTGTCCGGGGATGAGCGATGTCCTGCTGGCCCTGGCGGTCGTGGCGGCTTCCATGGTCGTCGCCGCCCTGTCCCTGACCGCCCTCACCGTGTGGTTGCTGTGCCGCCGGAACCGGGTGCACCCCCGGTCACGCACCGGGGCCCCGCTGGTGTGGCTGGTCTCGCCGGTCCTGGGTGCCCGCACCCACCGTCGCCTGCGGGGGGCGGTGCGGCTGACCACCACGCACGGCCCGTGGTCACCGGCCCTGCGGGACCAGGTGGACGAACTGCACGAGCAGGCCATCCGCGTCGACGCCCACGTCGTCCGCCTGGCCCGACTGCCCCGGGCCGAACGCGGCCGCCAGCTCCGTCAGCTGACCCCGCGCGTGGTCCTCGTCGAGCGCACCGCGGTGCGCCTGGTCGGCCTGGCCCGCCCGACGACCGTGGCCCCGGCGGGGTGGGCCGGCGACGACCTCGACGACCTGGCCGAGCGCATCGACCTGATCGACCAGGCCCGGGTCGAGCTCGGGGCCCCGGGCGTAGATCCGCCGGTCACCGCCACAAGCGGTGAGCCCTGGGTAGCAGCCCATGCGCCGCGTGGCCACCGCACCCCCGTCAGCGCCCGCTGAACCGGTCCGGGGCCGGCCGCTGAGGCGAGCGGATCGGAACCGGCCGCAGTCAGCTGGCGTGGGACAGCGAGACCAGCAGGTCCAGGGACCGGGACGCCCGACCATCGTCGATGGCCGCGCCCGCCCGGGCCACACCGTCGGCCAGGTCGGTCGCCACCCCGCCCACGACCAGGCCGGCTGCGGCGTTGAGCACCACGATGTCACGGTGGGGGCCCACTTCTCCGGCCAGCACCCGGCGGGCTGCGGCCGCGGACTCCTCCGGTCCTGACACGGCCAGGTCGGCCCGCTGGGCCCGGGCCAGACCGAGCTCGAGCGGTTCGAGGGACCACTGGCGAACGTCGCCATCGACCAGTTCGAGCACCGTCGACGCCGTGGTCGTGGTCAGCTCGTCCATGCCGTCGTCACCGTGGACGACGAGCACCCGCTCGGCCCCCCGGGCGGCGAGGACGTCGAGCAGGGGGCGGGCCATGGCGCCGTCGCCCACGCCCAGCACCAGGCGGCGGACCCGGGCGGGGTTGGCGATGGGACCCAGGTAGTTGAACGCGGTGGGCACCCCGAGCTCGCGTCGGGCCGGTCCGGCATGGCGCATGGCGGGGTGGAAGCGGGGAGCGAAGCAGAAGCCGATGCCGGCTCCCAGCACGCAGCGGACCACGACCTCGGGGCTGACCTCGAGGGCCACGCCGAGCTGCTCGAGCAGATCGGCCGAGCCGCTGCGCGATGAGGCACCGCGGTTGCCGTGCTTGCACACCCGGCCTCCGGCACCCGCCACCACCAGGGCGGACAGGGTGGAGACGTTGATGGAGTGGCTGCCGTCACCACCCGAGCCCACCAGGTCGAGGACCGGGGTGGCCTCGAGGTCGAGGGGCACCAGGGTGGCGGCGCCGAGCATGCCGTCGAGCAGGCCCTGCAGCTCGTCGGTGGTCTCACGCTTCATGCGCAGGGCGACGAGGAAACCGGCGACCTGGGCCGGGGTGGCATCGCCGGCGAGGATGGCGGACATGGCCGCGGCCGCCTCGTCACGGGTCAGGGGCTGGTGCGCGGCCAGACGGCCCAGCACGCCCGTCCACCCGCCGATGTCGGTCAGCTCCACGTCCGGTCCTGCTCCCCCGTCTCGGGCACCACGTCCCTCACGTCCGCGGCCGTCGATCCCACGGGTCGGCGATCCTAGGCTGTCGTCACCGCCGGGTCGCCCGAGACGGAGGCGGCGAAGCGGCGGGGTCCGTCGGAGACGCCCGGGTAGCATCCCCGCCCATGGCGCAGGGGAGCTTCGCCCGGCGCGACACCCGGGCCCGGTTGGCCGCCACCCCCTTCGACCTCATCGTGGTGGGCGGCAACCTCGTCGGCGCGGGCATCGCCCTCGACGCGTCGACCCGGGGGCTGCGCACGGCCCTGCTCGAGCCCGAGGACTTCGGCGTCGACGAGTGCCGGGGGGCGAGCGACCTGTTGGCCCTGCTGGAGGCGCCGGGCGGAGGGTTGCGGCCCCGTCACGTGTTCGAGGTGGTCGAGTCGGCCGCCGAGCGCCAGTACCTGTGCCAGGTCGCCCCCCACCTGGTCGAGGAGCTGCCCATCCTGTTGCCCGCCCCGGCCGACGACCCCGATGCCCAGGCCGGCCGGGGGCGCCACCTGTGGCCGTGGGCCCGCCGTCGGGCCCGCCAGGTGGGACTGACCTCGCTGGCCACAGCCCTGCAGCTCGTGCCCCGGCTGCGGACCGAGGGGCTGGAGGGGGCGTGGGTCAACAACCGGGTCGAGGTCGACGAGGCCGTCCTGGCCCTGGCCCTGGCCCGCACGGCCGCCCTCGACGGCGCCGCGGTGGTGCTGAACCGGGTGGGCATCCGCTCGACCGTGGACGGCGACGACCTCCCGGGCGGATCGCTCAGCGTCGACATCGACGGGGAGACGGTGACCATCTCGGCCCGGATCATCGTCGATGCCTCGGTGCCGGCGGACTCGACCCGGCGGGGTCGAAGGGTCACCCGGGCGGCGCTGCCCGCCGCCCTGCTCCCCCTGGGGGCGGCCCTCGTGCTGTCCGGTGACGCCGGGGCGCCCGCCGTGTGCTGCGTGCCCGACGGCCGCCACACCCGGTTGGGAGCCGTGCTCGGCCCCGACCTCCACGGCGCCGAGGCGACCGCGGCCCTGCTGGCGGCGGTGCATCGTCACCTGTGGGTCGACGTCTCCCCCGCCGACGTCACCGCCCGGTGGGACGAGGTGTGCCCCCCGCCCGACGTGGACGACGACGGGGACGAGGGGCTCGAGCCCACCCGCCGCCACCCGCTGCGCCTGACGGGCCCGGGACGGGTGTCGGTGCTGGGAGGCACGGTGACCACCTATCGGGAGCTGGCCCGTCAGACCGTCGATGCCGTGGTCGACGGTCTGGACGACCGCACCCGGCTGCGGCTGAACGGTCGGTCGCTGGCCCGTCGCCTCCACGTGCGGGGCTCAGCCGGTTGGGACGAGGTCCGCGACAGGCGTGACCTGGGAACGGCGGGGCGCGTGGTCGACGACGACACCCGCCATCGCCTGGCCCACCGCTACGGCGGCGAGGCCCGGGTGGTGTTGGCCATGCTCGAGCACGAGCCCGCTCTCCGCCACCCCCTGGTCGAGGGTCTGCCCTACTCCAGGGCCGAGGCGCTCTTCGGGGTGCGCTACGAGATGGCCGGCGGTCTCCTCGATCTCCTCGATCGGCGGATGCCGGCGCTGCTGCAGGATCCGACCGCAGTGGGTGCGGCTGCTCCCTCGGTGGCCGAGCTCGTCGGTGACGAGCTCGGTTGGACACAGGAGCGCAGGTCGGCCGAGGTGCGGGCCGTCGCTGACATGGTCATCACCCGCTCAACCACAGCGAGCGCTGCCTTCGCCGCGCAACGTCAATCCGGACCGACGTTGACAAATGGTCACCCTGAGTGACTTTCGGACAGGGCGGACGCTGAACATCGCTCGGGTCACGTCGGCCCTGACCAGACCGCATTCTGGGTCGTCGACATGGGACACGGAGCCGAACAGGGGGTAAGGTTGCGGCGCGAGGGCGGTTACGGTCGTGGCACTCTGTCAGCGCACCCGCTGCGTGAGCAGGGACAACACGCCGAACTACCGCATGCAGAGCGGTCGGGCGCCCGTGGCAGCACGAGGTGCGCCCGGCCGCTCGAGCGCCTCGGTCACAGGCGCTGCGCCGGCCCTGACCTGGGGTACGACGGGCCAACGACAATGGCCCCGCAGAGTGGTTCTGCGGGGCACCACACAGCGCCGACACCGGCCAGCGACCTCACCACGGGCGTGATGCACAGGAGCCTACCGGGACGCCCGGCAGGCTCCTCACGACTTCTTCACGATCGCTGCACGACGGCGTCGCCCGCCGCCACAGCCTCAGGCCGCAGGGACCTTGCTGTTCATCTGGCGGCGGACCGACCGGGGCACGATGGGGTGCAGCGGCGGGTAGCCGGCGAGGAGACGCTCCTCTTCCGACTCGCCACCCCAGAAGCCGTGCTCGCGGTGGTACCGGGCGTAGGCACGGCACTCGCAACGCACCGGACATTCCCCGCACACCGAACGGGCCAGGTCTTCACGCTCGGCCCTCTGGTGGGGACGCTCACCCGCCGGGGGGAAGAAGAGCTCGGTGTGCCCGTGGCAGATGCCGTGCTGCATCCACGCCTGCTGCATCCAGCGAGGCAGCAGATCTGCGTCGACGCTTCCCTCGAGGGAAGCGAGCCCGACTCCGTTGTCGACCGTGTCGCTCACGTCCTCGACCCTAGCGCACTCGTGATCGTTCGATTGAAACGATCGTATTAGTAGTTCAGAGAGGCCATCGCCAACGGCGATCGGTGCTCGTCGAGCTGTGATCGGGGTCATGTACCCAGGTTGGGCCGGCGAGTAGCATGGCACAGGTCGGTGAGTCGGTTGGGTGGCCGCGGCGTCGACGGCCGCGGCGACGTGGTCGCAGGCGTCGAGGAAGGTCGGGGCTCCGCAGGGCAGGGTGCTGGCTAACGGCCAGTCGGGGCGACCCGCAGGAAAGTGCCACAGAGAACAGACCGCCGGTCCGGAGACGGGCCGGTAAGGGTGAAACGGTGCGGTAAGAGCGCACCAGCGCCCGGGGTGACCCGGGCGGCTAGGCAAACCCCACCCGGAGCAAGGCCGAGACGGGGACGGGCTGCCCGCCCACATGTCCCCAGGTGAGCCGCTCAGATGGATGGCCACCCATCGGGATCCCGGCAACGGGCCCGTGGACAGAACCCCGCCTACAGACCGACTCACCGACACCCCCGCAGGTCAGCGGCTGCACTCCCCCGCTGATGGCGACCGAGATCGATCGGCCGGCTGGCAAGAGAAGAGCGGGCGCCCTGCCCCTCTCCGGGCTGAATCGGACGCATGCACGTACCGCGGGCGGAGGTGGATGCGTTCAGTCGACCGCAGGTGGTCACGCAGGTCGACGTGGTCACGGTAGGGCGGGCGGCCGGCGACGACGACGTAGAGGTGGTGGTAGGGCAGGCCGTCCACGGTGCCGAACGCCTCCCGGCCGGCGATGCCCTGGTCACCCCGGTGCTCATAGCCCGCGGCCACCAGGCCGGCGATGGCGGCGGCGACAGACCCGCAGGTGGGGACGACCCCGTCGAGGTCGATGATCGGCTTGGCGTCCAGGCCGGCCACGCTGGCGCTGCCCACGTGTTCGACGTGGTGGGGCACCCCGACCAGGAAGGGTTCGAGGTGGTCGGCGATCGCCCGGAAGTCCTCCACCCACGACGCCCGGTAGGCGACGACGACGTCGGGCGCGCCCACGGGGGTGATCGTAGATCCCTACGCCGGTTTGAGCGCGATGGGGACCGGTCCGGGGTCCGCGGCCAGCGCCTCGTAGGCGGGGCGCAGGAGCTCGACGATGGGCACACCCGCCACATCGGCCCCGAGGGGCTCGAGGCGGGCCAGAACCCGGTCGGGCGGGGTGGCCGGGCTGGGCAGCGGCAGCGGGGCCAGGGTCGAGCGGGTGCCGTCGGCCCCCAGGGCGCCGGGGACGAGGGGCCACCACGGCGGTAGCCCGTCCTCCCGGGCCCTGATCCCGGCTCCCGCCGCGACCACGCCGAGCTGGGCCAGCACCTGTTCACGGGTGCGGCCCCGCCACGCCAGCAGCAGCCAAGGGTCGGCGTCGAGTTGGTCGGCGAACACGTAGAGCACGGCGGCGATGTGCTTGCAGGGGTTCTGCCCGTCGGGGCAGCTGCAGGTGGCGTGCACGTCCTTCCAGCTGCGGGGGAACAGGGCCACGCCGGCTGCGGCGCCCGCGGCTTCGAGCTCGGGGGGCACCTCGCCGGCGAGCAGTCGGGCTGCGAAGCGGACCTGGGAGCGCAGCGTGGCCTCGAGGTCGGCCCACTGGGCGGCCGAGGGCAGGGCGACACGGACCCTGATCGCGTAGGGCACGCGCCGCGAGCCCTGCACCCGGGCGGTGAGCACGCCCGGGGTCACCTCCACCGACAGGACCTGCCCGGTGCGGGCGTAGCGCCGACCGCGGTCCATGCGGCTGCCGAGCCCGTAGGCCTCGAGCGCGGCGACGAAGCGCTGCGACCACCACGTGGTGGCCATGGCCCCCCGCTGCCGCCGGGTGACGATCCCCCCTTCGGCCCGCCGGGGCACCGACGGCGCGTACCGGGGCCACGGGTCGTCCCAGCCGCGGGCGGGGCTCATGCCGTCTCCGTCCGGCGTAGGGAGACGACGGCCCGCAGCTCGTCGGTGGACAGCTGGGTGACCCAGCGCTCCCCCGTGCCCACGACCCGCTGGGCCAGGGCACGCTTGCTGGTGATCACCTCGTCGATCCGCTCCTCGATCGTCCCCGTCGAGACCAGCTTGTGCACCAGCACCGTGCGCCGTTGCCCGATGCGGTAGGCGCGGTCGGTGGCCTGGTCCTCCACCGCCGGGTTCCACCACCGGTCGAGGTGGATGACGTGGGAGGCGGCGGTCAGGTTCAGTCCGGTGCCTCCCGCCTTGAGGGACAGCAGGAACAGCTGGGGCCCGCCCGGCTCGCCGAACGCGGCCACCATCTCGTCGCGGCGGGCCCGGCGGACGCCACCGTGCAGCCACAGCGGCGGGGCCCCGTAACGCCGGGTCAGGTGGGGTACCAGGCGCTCACCCCATTCGGCGTACTGGGTGAAGAGCAGGGCCTTGTCGCCGGCGTCGACGATCTCGTCGAGCAGTTCCTCG
The DNA here is from genome assembly GCA_038255145.1 of Acidimicrobiales bacterium. Lineage (GTDB taxonomy): Bacteria > Actinomycetota > Acidimicrobiia > Acidimicrobiales > CAIXPF01 > WHTX01. The sequence goes on along the minus strand of JBBSLP010000005.1, from coordinate 86,547 downwards.
ACCCGGTTCAGCTTGCCCGAGCGGTTGGCCAGGACCGACCCGTCGCCCAGCAGGTGGGCGGGGTGGTTGCACACCTGCTTCAACCTGGTGATGCCGGCCAGGATCGAACCCTGGCGGGCGATGCCGTCGGTGGCCTCCGCGGCCGCCAGCAGTTCGTCGACGACGGCCTGGTAGAGGGTGGCCTGCTCGCGGGTGAGGGGGCAGTGCTCGGTCTGTTCGACCTTGTCGGGGAGGTCGTCGATGATGGACCGGTCGCTCTTCAGCCGGCGCAGCACGAACGGGCCGGTGATGCGCTTGAGGGTGGCGGTGGCGGCGTCGTCGTGGTCCTGCTCGATGGGACGGGCGAAGCGGGTCCTGAACGAGGACATCGTGCCCAGCAGGCCGGGGTTCAGGACCTGCATGAGGGACCACAGCTCGGCCAGGCGGTTCTCCACCGGCGTGCCCGTCAGGGCCACCCGCCGGGGCGCCCGGAGCTGGGCTACCGCCTTGGCCTGGGCCGTGCCCGGGTTCTTCACCTGCTGGGCCTCGTCGAGGACGACCCGGGCCCAGGGAACAGCCGCGAGGTGCTCGACGTCCCGGGCCACCAGGGAGTAGGTGGTGAGCACGACATCGTGGGCCCCGGCCACGGCGACGAAGCCGCCGCCACCGCCTCGGTCGGTCTCACCGTCGCCGCCATCGCCTCTGTCGGTCTCACCGTCACCGCCGTCGCCCCGCAGCCGTCCGGCGCCGTGGTGGACCATGACCGACAGGCTGGGGGCGAACCGTTCGAGCTCGCGGGCCCAGTTGCCCAGCACGGAGACGGGGCTCACGACCAGGGTGGGGCCCGGCACGGCGTCGTTGAGCACGGTGGCGATGAGCTGTGCCGTCTTGCCCAGACCCATGTCGTCGGCCAGGCAGGCACCCAGTCCGAGCCGACCGAGGAAGGACAGCCAGCCCACGCCGCGCTGCTGGTACGGGCGCAGTTCGCCCACGAAGCCGGGCACCGGCCCCACCGGGGTGACGGTGGCGTGCACGGCGTCGCCGAGGAGGTCGCCCAGCCAGCCCGTGGCCACCACGTCGACCCGGGCACCGGGTGGTGCGTCGAGGGTGTCGAGACCCAGCCCGGCCCGCAACAACTGGGCCGCGGTGGCCCGGCCCCGCTGGCCCGCCCGGCTGAGGATGGCGGCCACCTCGGTGGGGTCGACCTCGGCCCACTCCCCCCGGATGCGGACCAGTTGTTGCTTGGCCGCGGCGGCCCGCTCGAGCTCGGACAACTCGGCATCGGTCAGCGGCTCGCCGCCCAGGGCCGCCTCCCAGGTGAAGGCCACGAGCTCGTCGAGGCCGAAACCGGCCTCGGTGACCACGCCCGGCGTGCTGACGCTGGTGGAGCTGGTGCGGGCCCGCAGACCGAGCCGCCCCCGCCGAGCCCACCACGACGGCAGCAGCAGGGCCACGCCGATGTCGGCCAGGGCCTCGGTGCGATCGCGGACCAGGTCCAGCAGGGTGGCCGTGTCCAACAGGACCTCGGTGGGAGCGGCCTCGTCGAGGAGGCTGGCCAGCTCGGGGGCGACGCGGGTGAGCCGGCCGAGACCGGTGAGCACGTCCTCGATGGCCCCGGTGGCGAAGGGGACGGCACCGGCCCACAGGTCGGCCACGGGCAGCAGCAGGCTGGGCTCGTCCGCGTCCTGGACGAGGATCTCGACCGCCCAGCGCTCGTCCGCCTCGATCCCCGTGACGTCCACCGCGGCTCCGACCTCGGCGCCCACGTCGATGACGGGCTCGTGGACGCGCAGGCAGAGGCGTGCCCGACCGAGCGACGCCGCGCCCGAGGCCAGCCAACGGTCGAGGGCGGCGGCGAAGGCAGCCACCCGGGACGGGGGGAGGGAGGCAGCCAGGTAGGGGTCGGGCGCGATGAGCGAGACCAGCCACGCCTGGGGGACGGTCTGTCGCCCGACCCGTCCGCTGCGTCGGGCGAGCAGCTCGACCGATGCGTCGGCCAGCCGCCGTCGCACCTCGCCATCGACGGCATCGGCCAGGGCCGCAGCGGCCCCGGCGTGACCCTCGAACGTGTCGTCGGGCACGAGGGAGGCGAGCACGTCTCGGTCACCGACGGCAGGCAGGGGCCACCACCGCGACCGGGCCCGGCCCGCGGCATCCACGTCCATGCCCGGCACGACCCGGCCCGAGTCCACCAGGAGTCGGGACACCGCGGCCAGCCGTTCGACGTCGATCCCCGGCGGCGCCGACATCACGGTCATGGAACCTCAGTATCGCTCACCCCTCCGACCGAACGCGGGCTCGGCTGCAGGGATCACCGTTTTCGTGAAGGAGCCCTGGGGAAAGGAGATCGGCATGTCGGCCCCCGTCTTCTCCGGGCTGGCCGTGGTGCAACGGGGTGACGTGCTCCCGGTCGAACCGACGGTGTGGTCGGCCCTGCGCACACCGTCCGTGCTCGCCATCCCCTACGCCCTCGACCAGCTGCTCGCGCCGTTGACCGCCGCCGTCGGCACCTGAGCGCTCAGCCGTCCGCTGCGGCCAGCTCCTGGCGGTACGCCTCCAACCTGGCCACGAGCTCGTCGGGGTGTCCCAACGCGGGCAGGTGACCACCCGGCAACTCGTCGGGGATGAAGCCGAGGCGGTCCTGGACGACGCGGCGCTGGAAGTCGGCCGGGAACAGCCGGTCGTCGCGGCACAGCAGGAACCTGGTGGGCACGTCGGGCCAGGCGGGGAGGGGCCACGGCGTGGTGAAGGGCGTGCCCGACTGCTCCCGCACGTGGGCGGGCAGTTCGGCCACCACGTCGGGCGGCAGGTCGTGGGCGAAGGTGGTGAACGGGTCGCCGTCGTCGGGGTCGCGGCCGTCGGCCACGGCCCGGGCCCGTTGCGCCTCGGCCTGACCGGTGGAGTCCCACCACTCGCCCCCGGTCTCCCCAGGCTTGGGCACCATGGCCGCCACCAGCACCAACAGGCCCACGGGTCGGCGGGCGGCGACCAGAGGGGCGGTGAGCCCGCCCATCGACTGGGCCACGAGCACGACGTGGTCACGGTCGCCGATGGCGGCGAGGACGATGTCGGTGTACTCGGCCAGACCAGCCGAGTCGTCGTCCACGGGCAGGTCGACGGCCACCACCTCGTGGCCGAGTGCCTCGAGCAACGGCACCACCCGATGCCAGTACCAGGGCCCCGATCCGGCTCCGGGTATCAGGACGTAGGTGGCCATGGGAGCCCTCCTCGTGGTCGTGGCCATGCAGCACCAGTGGTAACGCTCCCGGGAGCCGGAACTCATCGCCACGCAGCCCGTCGGGGTCGGCCGTCGACCTCCGCTCAGGGGTTGAAGGTGTCCCCCGACAGCAGGAGGAGCACGTACAGGGCCCACGGCAGCAGACCGACGCAACCGACGACGATGCCGGCGATGGCCAGGCCCTTTCCGGCCTGGCGGTCTCCGCCACGCTTGATGGCGTCGAGGCCCAGCAGCCCGCAGATCACCGCGGCGATGGAGCCGAGCCCGCACAACCACAGCACCCCCAGCACCAGGGAGGCCGCCGCCCAGCCGTTGGTGGCCGTGGGGGGCGGAGGCGGCATGCGGTAGCCCATCGGGCCCACCGCCTGCTGGGCCCACGCCGAGCCGTCCCACCAGCGCTGACCGCCCCCACCGGCGGGGTCCGGGTACCACCCCGCGGGCGTGGCTCCTGCGTCGCTCATCCCACCGATCCCATCCCCTCGAACCCCATCCCGTCGAACCCATCCCTGGTGCCCGCGGCCGCGAGGGTCGCCGGGGCGATCAGACCACAGCCGGCCTCGAGGTATCGGTGCGGGCGGCCAACACCATGATGGCGGTACCGACCGTCGCCGCCACCGAACCGACGGCAGCCAGCACGACACCCGGTCCCATGCTCGCGGCGAACATGTCCTCGGCGTTGCCGCCGTCCACGGCGTCGAGGACGTTGAACAGGTCGTAGACGCCCACGGCCGAGGCCACCAGGGCGGCCAGGCAGGCGGCGGCCGCCCAACCCCACGCCAGTCGGGTGCGCAGGCCGACGACGGCGACGATGCCCGCCACCAGCACCGCCGGCAGGATGAGCCAGCCGTCGCTGCCTCCCTCGAGCCCGTTGACGGAGATCTTGCCCACGAAGGGTGCGGCCACCGACATCCACGGCAGGAAGCAACCGGCGGCCGCGGCCACCGCCCCGCCGATGGCCAGCCACGAGCCCACCGGCGACCTCCCGGCGCCGGCCCGGGCTGCCGTCGCCGCCGTGGAGCCGACGGGAGCGAACGCGGGCGCGAACGCCGACGCCGTCGCCGGGCTGGCCAGCGGGGGCGGGCCGTCGGTGTGCTCCGTCCACCCCGAGCCGTCCCACCAGCGCCGCGCCGCCTGCCCCGAAGGATCGTCGTACCAACCTGCCGGCGTCGTGGTCGTCGCGCTCATGTCCCACCCCTGTCCCGCCATGACCCCCTATCGGAGGTAGCTCCCGCCTCGCCGACCCATCGGCAGCTGCCGGCCCCGGCGCCAGGCCTGCAACACGACTGTCATGTCATCCGGCCACGGGCACGGGCAGGAACAGGCCTTCGATGGCGGCGTGGGCGTCGGCCAGGGACTCGTCCTCGGCCCCGCCCAGGTGGAGGCGGCCATGGCCGGGGACTCACGGGCCAGGGTCAGCTCGGCGTCGATGAACACCATGTCGGTGACACCGAGGTGGGCGAAGAGGTGGCGCAACCAGGGCTCGCGGTGGTCCCATCCGTGCCGGGGCGTGCCCGGCCCGTAGCCGCCGCCCCGAGCCGAGATCACCGCCACCGTGCGTCCGCCCAGCGCACCGCTGTAGTCCTCGCCCAGGGTCAGCCCGGGTACGACGCTGCGGTCGGTCCACGCCTTGAGCGTGCTGGGCACGCTGAAGTTGTACAGCGGCACCCCGATGACCACGGCGTCCGCGGCCACCAGCTCCCCGGCCAGGACCTCGCCCAGAGCCCGGGCCTCGGCCTGGGCCGGGGTGCACCGGGCCGGATCGATGACGGGGGTGGTGTAGCCGTCCTCGTCGAGGTGGGCCACGGGGTCGGCGGCCAGGTCGCGGTAGGTCACGGTGCCCTCGGGGCGTGACACCCCCGGCTCGTCGAACCAGGCCCGGCACCACTCGCTGGCCCTGCTCGACCACCTGGCCCGCGTCGGGCGCCGGGCGGCGGAATCGGTCGGCGCCCCCGACGGTCTCCGACCCCGCCGACCGTCGCCGCCACATCGTCGAGCTCTCCGACCGGGGCCGCGACGAGCTGTGCGCCTCGGAGCTGCGCCTGGCCTGTGTCGAGGACGACCTGCTGCGGGCCCTGAGCGACGACGAGCGGGCCACGCTGCACGACCTGCTGCTGCGGGCGGCCGGTGACCAGCTGCCCTCGTGCACCGCAGCCGTCGAGGACCCCACCTCCCCCGGCGCGGGCTGACCGCAGTTGGCCTCCGGGGCCGCGCCAGCATGGAGCCGGGGCCGATCGCCGGCCCGCTCCGTCCGAGGAGCGCACCATGGCCGAGCCGAGCACCCGTGACGTCCGGTTCTTCTTCGATCCCGTCTGCCCGTGGACGTGGGTCACCTCGCGTTGGCTGGTCGCCGCTGCGGACCAACGCGACCTGCACATCCACTGGCGTCCCTACAGCCTGCTGGTGAAGGGGGGCGAGGACATCCCCGCCCAGTACCGGGGGCCCGCCGAGGCCAGCCACCGGGCCCTGCGGGTGATCGTGTCCCTGGCCGAACAGGGTGAACAGGCCGACGGGGCCATCGCCGCCTTCTACACCGAGCTCGGGTTCCGCACCTTCGGTGCCGACGGCGGTGGTGACGGTGGTGCTGACGGTGACGGGCCCAACCTGGCTGCGGTGCTCGAGGCCGCCGGTCTCGACCCCGCCCTGGCCGCAGCGGGCGACGACACCGGCCACGACGCCGCCATCCGCGCCTCCATGGACGAGGCCCACGCCCTGGCCGGCTCGGGCACCGGCTCACCCATCCTCGCCCTCGATGGCCATGACCACGGCTTCTTCGGCCCCGTGCTCACCGCCGTGCCCCAGGGCGAGGCCGCGGGCCGTCTGTGGGACCACTACGTGGGCCTGGTCGCCATCCCCCAGTTCCACGAGCTCAAGCGGGACCGGGCCGTCGACCCCAGCTCCCCGTCCCGGCCCTGACTCCCGGACGCGACACCTGGACGCGACACGTGGACCCGACACGTGGACCCGACATCTTGCACCGACTGTCTCGGTCACTGATGTCTGAACTGTGACGTATCCATGACAGAGTGTGCACCTAAGCATCTGTCGGGTTGACTGGCCATCGGCCATATGGATCAGAGTCAGAGCAGGTAGGCGACGATGGGCACCATGGGCGGGTTCGATGTGGAGGCGGGCTGGTACCCCGATCCCCTCGACCGTGGCGCGCACCGGTACTGGGACGGCGACGGCTGGACGGACCAGGTCGTGAGGGCGGTGCCCTCCGGTGTCGACGTGGACGAGTGGTTGGACACCGCCCGCTCGGCCCGGCCCCTGGTGCTGGCCACCGCTTCGTCCGGTTCGTCCGCCGTCGATCAGGGCGGGACCGACCGGGGCCGGACCGAGCGCCTGGCCCGGTGGGCCTGGGTGATGAGCGCCCTGGCCGTGCTCGGCAGTGCCTTCCTCGTCGTCGGGCTCGTCGCCGCCAGCGACCAGGGCGCCACCCAGATGGCCGATGCACCCGCGACCACGGCTGAGCAGCCCGACGGGGCCGCGCTGGCCACGCCGCAAGCCACGGTCGCGCCCGCCACCGATGGCGGCGGGGACGAAGGCGCCCGCCTGGCTCCCATCCCCTCGACCCCCCCGGTCTCACCTGCACCCCCGGTGACCACGCCCGCCACCGGAGCGGCCTCGGCGCCGTCTGCCACGGCGGCGTCCACCGGCACCGGGGTGTCCACGGCGCCCCCGACCACGGCGGGCGCCAGCACCATCGGCTCCGGGGCCCCGGCACCGTCGGCGTCGGCCCCGGTGACCGCACCACCCCCCCAACCGCCGCTCCCGCCGACCACGGCACCGGCGGCCACCGGCCCCACCGCGGTCCAGGCCGCGCCGACCACGACGGTGCCCACGGTGGCTCCCACCGCACCCGCCGATGCCCCCGGCCCGGCGGTCACCGCGACCACGGCGGTGGCCCCCGCAGCCGGGACGAAGTCGTCGGGCCCACTGGCCTCGACCCGCGTCGTCATCACCGCCAGGGCCGGCTGCAGCCCCCACTACGACGGTTGCGTGCCCGTGGCCCTCGACGTCGATTGCGCGGGCACGGGCGACGGTCCCGCCTTCTTCGCCGGCACCGCCCAGGTGCGCGATGTCGACGTGTACGGCCTCGACGGCGACGGCGACGGCACCGCCTGCAACTGAACCTCCAACTGAAGTGGACGGGCGCCCGCCCGGCCGGTGGTGCTAGACGGTCGGGGAGAGGGAGGGACGCACATGAGCGCAGGGACACGGCTGCCCGGCACCCCGGAACCGATGCACCGCTGGCCGGGGTCCGGTGGGGTCACCATCGCCGGAGACTCCTGGGGCGACCCCGACGGGCCCCTGGTGCTGTTGCAGCACGGTGGCGGCCAGACCCGTCACGCCTGGAAGGGCGCCGGCGAGACCCTGGGTGAGGCGGGCTACCACGCCGTCGCCTTCGACGCCCGGGGCCACGGTGACTCCGACTGGGCCCCCGACGGGATCTATGGCCAGGACGTCATGGTGGCCGACCTCGAAGCCGTGGTCGCCGCACTGGGCGGGGGGCGCCCGGTGCTGGTGGGGGCATCCATGGGCGGCGGGGTCAGCCTGGTGGCCGTGGGCGAGGACCACGTCGACGCCACCGCCCTCGTGCTGGTGGACATCGCCCCCAAGATCGAGCCCGAGGGCGTGGGCAAGATCCAGGCCTTCATGACCCAGCGACCCGAGGGCTTCGAGTCCCTCGACCAGGTGGCCGACGCCATCGCCAGCTACCAGCCCCACCGCAGCCGGCCCAAGAACCTCGAGGGCCTGGCCAAGAACGTGCGCCTGGGCACCGACGGCAAGTACCACTGGCACTGGGACCCCCGCTTCCGCACGGGCAACCGCGACATCAAGGCCCGCCAGGTGCGCCTCGAGGCCTGCGCCCGCAACCTGACCCTGCCCGCCCTGCTGGTGCGGGGCGGGTTGTCGGACATCCTCAGCGAGGAGGGGGCCCAGAGCTTCCTCGAGCTGTGCCCCCACAGCGAGTACGTGAACGTCACCGGGGCCGGGCACATGGTGGCCGGGGACCGCAACGACATCTTCGCCAGCTCCGTCGTGGAGTTCCTGGCCCGCAAGGTGCCTGTGGGCGGTACCCCCGTCCAGCCCCCCCACCAGCCCCGACCCCACCACCTGGGGCCCGAGGGCGACGTCCTCGACGTCCCCTGATCAGCACCCTGTTGGGCAGCATCCGCTGATCTGCGGATGCTGCCCGGGGGCCGGGGACCGGGTCGGCTAGTTGCGGGGGGTCCAGCGCCAGCCGTCGGCGCCGTCAGCCGCCACCACGTGGCCGGCGCTGGATCCGCCGAAGTGGGTGCCCAGGACCAGGCTGGCCGCCCCGGCGTGCTCGGCCAGGAAGGCCTGGCGGGTGGCCACGCCCTGGTCGGGGTCGGAATCGGCCAGGCAGTGCCAGGTGGGTTGCTCGACCTGCACGGGGTGGTGGATCAGGTCGCCGGTGATGACGGCCTGCTCGCCCCCCGAGCTCAGCAGCACGGCCACGTGGCCCGGCGTGTGGCCCGGCGTGGACACCACGGTCACGCCCGGGGCCACCTCGGCACCCGGCTCGACCAGGTCGGCCAGACCGGCGTCGAGGATGGGCTGCACGGAGTCCTCGAACACGACGCCCCCGCCCCCCGTCGTGGGGTTCTCGTTCTCGGCCCAGAACTCGCACTCACGACGGGCGAAGACGTAGCGGGCGTTGGGGAAGGTCGGCACCCACTGCCCGTCCACCAGCCGGGTGTTCCATCCCACGTGGTCCACGTGGAGGTGCGTACATATGACCGTGTCTACGTCGTCGGGCCCGAAGCCGGCCTCGGTCATGCGCTCGAGGTAGTCGGTGCTCAGGTAGCCGAAGGGCTTGTCGCGGGGCTTGTCGTTGCCGGCGCAGGTGTCCACGACGATGCGCCGGTCCCCCACCGAGATCAGGAACGAGTGGAACGAGATGATGATCTTGCCGTCGTCACGGACGTAGTCGGGGCGCAGCTCGGGCCGGGACAGCAGCTCATCGGCCGTGGCCTCGGCCAACAGCACCGAGCCCGGCCAGGCTGCCCCCTTCTCCTCGAGCTTGGTGACCGTCAGCTCACCGATCTTCCACATGGCGCTCCCCTCCCGGGCCACCCCTCGGCACCCCCCGGCGGCCGTACCCTACGGGGCGGCTGCCCCCCGGTCAGCCGTCGAGGTGCCAGACCTCGTTGAACGAGGTCATGGCCGGGCCGGGTCGGCCCGTGCGGATGCGGCTCACCGAGGCCTGGCCCACCGACATGCGCCACGTCAGCTCGGCCCCACCCCCCAGGGCCCAGGCCACCGCGGCCTTGATGGGGCTGACGTGGCTGACCACGACCACATCGGCGTCGGCCGCCTCCTCGGCCAGCTCCGCGATGGCCGCCTCCACCCTGGTCTGCAGGGTCGACAGGCTCTCCCCACCCGGAGGCACGAAACCCACATCGGCCCGCCACGCCGCCCACTCGTGGACGGCCACGTCCCGCACGGGCTTCTCGTCCCAATGGCCGTAGTCGAGCTCGATCCAGCGCTCGTCGATCTCGATGGGGCAGCCGAAGGCCTCGGCCGTCTGACGGGCCCGCAGCAGGGGGCTGGCCACCACCCGCACGGGGCGGGGGATCGACGCGGCGATGGCCGCGGCCTGGACCCGGCCCAGGTCGTCGAGGGGGTTGTCGACCCGGCCCTGGAGCAGGCCACTGGCGTTCGCCTTGGTCCGGCCGTGGCGCACGAGGATGATCATCGGCGCTTCTTAGCGCGCCCCGGCCCGCCGGGCCCCCCGGGCACGGCACCGTCGACCTGGCCCGTGCGCAGGAAGCGGCGCCGCCGGACGGGGTCAGCCAGACCGAAGCGGCGGTACCACCACACGAGCGCCACCGCCCCGGCCAGCTCCAGCACCACGTCGAACAGGCCCCGGTCGAGCTCGGGCAGGCGCCGGTCGGCGAAGTCCAGGCCGAAGGCCGGCCACCAGAACAGCTCCTTGTCCCCCCACACCCCGTCGAGGACCAGGTGCAGGAGCATGCCGATGGGCAGGCCCAGCCAGCGCTGGCGGGCGGCACCGCCCCGGGTGGTCACCAGCACCACCAGGGCCAGGGTGAAGGCCGCCGCCACCAGGGTGTGCAGGACCAGGGGCCGCCCTGCGGCCAGCTCGGCCACGGGCAGCACCGCCCCCAGGGCCACGGTGCGGTAGTCCACGGCCGGACTCTTGAACACCGACCACACGATGATCATGGACAGCCCGGCGAACCACAGGAACACGGGCGCTCAGGCGTTCGTCAGGCCGTGCAGGACCAGGCGGCCGCACTCGTTGCACTCGGCCAGGCCCGGGGGCTGCCGGCGGATGCGGTCGGCCTCCACCGCGGGCATGACCATGGGGCAGCCCTCGCAACGGGCGCTGACCAGGCGGACCACGGTGGCGAAGCCGAAGCCGGGCCGCACCCGCTCGTACTCGGCCAGGCCCTCGGCGGGCACGGTGGCCGCGGCCACGGCCCGACGGGCCCGGGCCTCCTCGATCTCGTTGTGCTCGCGGGACTCGGCCTCGGCCAGGGCCACGGTGGCGGCCCGGGCCCGGGCCTCGAGCTCGTCGCGCCGGGCCGTCAGCTCCTCGTCACCCTCACGGCGGCCCTCGAGGTCGACCATGAGGTCGAGGATGCGGTCCTCCAGCTCCGATGCCCGCCGGTTGAACGTGGTGACCTCCTCCTGGAGGGCCTGCAGCTCGCGCAGCGCCGTCACCCGGCCCGAGTAGAGGACCTTGTCGGCCTCGGCCGCCTTGGCCCGCAACCCCGCGGCCTCGTCCTCCAGTCGCTTCTGCTCGCGCTCGATGGCGTGACGGGGGGCGTTGAGCTCGGCCAGCTCGGCCTCGAGCACGTCGACCTCGGCCAGCACCGCATCGAGCGCCGCCTTCTCGGGCAGGCTCGACAGCCGCCGCTCGGCCGCCTCGATGTGGTTGTCCTCGCTCTGCACCGTCAGCAGGGCGGACAAGCCGGGACCGGGTGCATCGACCATGGGCGCCAAATGTAGCGACCGCCCAGACCAGGGCCCACGACGGCGACGCCCCGGGTAGTGTCAGGGCCCAGGGGCGCTGGGGGGTCGGCTGCTCCGGAGGTGACACACCGCTCGGCCGGGGTGAGGGCCGCGACCGGGCCCAGACGCGGGGGTTTGCGGACGTGAAGCCAGCGACGCCGTCAGAGATCCGCAACGTGGTGCTCGTGGGCCATGGCCACACGGGCAAGACCACGTTGGCCGAGGCCATGTTGCACCAGGCCGGGGCGACCAACCGCCTGGGGCGGGTCGAGGACGGCAACACCGTCATGGACCACGACCCTGAAGAACGCGACCGGGCCATGTCCATGAGCCTGGGCGTGGCCCAGTTCGACTGGCGGGGCCACAAGGTCAACCTGCTCGACACGCCGGGCTTCCCCGACTTCATCGGCGAGGTCGCCGCCGCGTTGCGGGTGGCCGACCTGGCCGTCTTCGTCATCAGTGGCGTGGACGGCGTCGAGGTCCAGACCGAGGTGATCTGGCGCATGGCCGAGCGCCAGGGCATCCCCCGGGCCTTCTTCGTCAACAAGCTGGACCGGGAGCGGGCCGACTTCGAGGCCGTGCTCGCCGACCTTGCGGACCACTTCGGTGCCGCCGTGGCCGCCGTCGAGCTGCCCGAGGGGACCGAGGCCGAGCTGCACGGCGTGATCGACCTGCTCACCGACACCGCCTATGAGTACGAGGACGGCCGCAGCCACACCGCGGCCGTGCCCGCCGAGCTGGCCCGTCACGAGGTCGAGGTCCACGACGCCCTGGTCGAGGGCATCGTGGCCGGAGACGACGCCCTGCTCGAGGCCTACCTCGACGGGGTGGTGCCCGAAGCGGTGGCCCTGACCAGCGCCCTGGCCGGCGAGGTGGCCCGGGGCGAGGTGTTCCCCGTGCTGTGCGGATCCGCCACCCGCCAGGTGGGTGTGGACCGGTTGCTCGACCTGATCTGCGACATCGGTCCCTCCCCCCTCGACCGGGGTGAGGTCACCCTGCTGGCCGGGGGTCAGCCGGTGGGCATCACCCCCGATCCCGGCGGCGAACCGCTGGCCTACGTGTTCAAGACCGTGGCCGACCGCCACGTGGGCCAGCTCTCGCTCATGAAGGTGCTGTCGGGCCGCATCGACCACGACCTGCACCTGGTGGGCTCGAGCACGGGCCACGACGTCCGCCTGCACACCCTGCTGGGCATGCGGGGCGGCGACCAGTCCCCCGTGGACGCCGCGGTGACCGGTGACCTGGTGGCCGTGGCCAAGCTGGCCGACGTGCACACCGGCGACACCCTGGCGCCCCGGGGCAAGCCCGTCACCGTGCCCGCCGTCGAGCTGCCCGAGCCCAGCCTGCCCACGGCGGTGCGGGCCCGCACCCAGGCCGACGACGACAAGTTGTCCGTGGCCCTGCACCGCCTGCTGGAGGAGGACCCGTCCCTGCGCCTCGAGCGCAACGACGAGACCCACCAGACCATCCTCTGGAGCCACGGCGAGACCCACCTGCGGGCCAGCCTCGACAAGATGGCCCGCAAGTTCGGCGTGGCCGTGGACACCGAGGACGTGCGCGTCGCCTACCGGGAGACGGTGCAGGGCCGGGCCGAGGCCGAGGGCCGCCACAAGAAGCAGTCCGGGGGCCGGGGCCAGTTCGGCGTGTGCTCGCTACGGGTCGAGCCCCGGGGCCGGGGTGAGGGCTTCGAGTTCGTCGACGCCATCGTCGGCGGTGCCATCCCCCGCCAGTACATCCCCGCCGTGGAGCGGGGGGTGGCCGAGCTCATGGCCGAGGGCGGCGCCCTGGGCTTCCCCGTCGTCGACGTCCAGGTCACCTGCTACGACGGCAAGTTCCACGCCGTGGACTCCGACGAGATGAGCTTCCGCATGGCCGGCAGGGCCGGCTTCCGCGAGGCGTGCACCCGGGCCGAGCCCGCCCTGCTCGAGCCCATCTCCCGGGTCGAGGTCATCGTCCCCCTGGCCGCCCAGGGCGACGTGCTCGGCGACCTCAACTCCCGCCGGGGCCGGGTCCAGGGCACCGAGGCGGCCGGGGACGGCGAGCAGCTCATCGTGGCCCTGGTCCCCCGGGCTGAGCTGCTGCGCTACGCCATCGACCTGCGCTCCCTGTCCGGGGGTCGGGGCCGCTTCACCGCCGAGCACGACCACTACGACACCGTGCCCGCCCACCTGACCGACCGCCTCATCGCCGCCGCCCACAGCTGAGGGGGACGACGGGCCGCCCACCCGACCTCGGGCCGGGGGCTGGTCAGCTGGCCAGACGGGCCAGGAGGCGGAGCTGGGCGGGGGTGGGCTGGGCCGCGGCCCGGCTGGCACTGTGGCCGCCGACCTGCCACACGGCGAAGGCCTCGGCCCAGTCGCCCGAGCAGCTGTCGAAGTCGGTGGCGCCGCTCTCCACCCACCAGGGCACGTCGTAGGCGATGCCCCGGGCCGAGCGCCACCGGGCCCGGCCCACGTCGCACAGCCGCACCACGTCCACGGCGTGGCCCAACTCGTGGGCCAGGGTGAACGCCACCTCGAGCACGGTGTGCTCGGGACGCACGTAGACCTCGATGCGGTGCTCGTAGGTCCACGTGCCCCCGAGCAGGCCCGGTCGTCCGGGCAGGAAGTAGATGGTCCAGCCGTCGAGCACGTCGGGCCACGGGTAGTCGATGGTGGCCAGGGCCAGCGCGCCCCGCTCGGCCTCGAAGCCGAGCCTGTCCGCCAGCAGGCCGCCGCCCACCACTGGGTCATGGCCCTGTGCCGGCGCTGACGCCGTGCGGGCCGTGCTGCCGCGGGGGGCGCCGGCCTGGCACCCATCGACCGCGTGTTGGTCGTGGACCGCCTGCTGGTCGTGGACCGCCCCATGACCGACCGCATCGTGCTCCGGTCGTGCCGCTCCCCCGAGCGAGCGCGCCGACCACGCCCGCCGGTACGCCCGTAGGCCCCGTCGCTTCTCCGCCATGCACACCGTGTACCAGCGGCGGCGGGAGGTGTCACTACATTCCGATGCTCCTCACGCCGTTACAGCCCCTTTCGGGACCAAAGACCTACCCGGTGCGCCGTCGGGTCGACAGCGCACCGGGACCATGGTCTCGAGCGCGGGGAGGGGACCTCCCGACGCTGGCGATGGGCCGAGGAGATCAGCGACGGACCGAGGTGGGGGCGCCGTAGACGACCTCGGCATCGACGCGGCCGCTGAGCACGTTGCTCACGGCGAAGGTGCTGCCCCGGCGGATGCCGACGGTGTCGGTGCCGTTGCCGTCCCAGTCACCCACCAGGGGCACGTCGTCGGGGTTGCCGAACGTCGAGGTGACCTCGCCGAAGCCGGCGGTGTTGCTGTTGCGGAAGAAGAACGTGCCGTTCTCCCAGATGCCCACCGTGTCCGTGCCGTCGCCGTCCCAGTCACCCACCAGGGGGACCGAGGTGGGGTTGCCGTAGGCGAAGACCAGGTCAGCGGCACCCGTGGTCTTCTGTCCGTTGCTCAGGAAGAAGGTGCCACCGCTCCACATGCCGATGCTGTCGCGACCGTCGCCGTCCCAGTCGCCCACCAGGGGCACGGCGTCGGGGTTGCCGAACAGGGCGGCGATGTCAGGGTCTCCCCCGCTGGTGTTGCTGTTCTTCAGGAGGAACCAGCCACCGGCCCACACGCCGATGGTGTCGCTACCGTTGCCGTCCCAGTCCCCGCTCAGGGGCAGGTGCTCGGGAGCACCGAAGGACGCCACCACGTCGGGGTCCACAGCGGTGCGGATCGAGTTGAGCAGCAGGAAGTGGATGTCGGCCCGCACCCCGGGGGTGTCGGTGCCGTTGCCGTCCCAGTCCCCGACCACGGGCACATGGCCGCCCAGGGTGGGCAGGGACCCGGCAGGCAGGCCACCGGGCAGGGTCCCGCCGCCGCCGCCGCTACCCCCGCCACCCACGAAGCCGTAGGGGCCGGGGTTGGGCAGGTTCACGTTGGTGGTGGTCTGCCCGGCCCGCACCGGCGTGCCCTCGATGCGGTAGCCGATCTCGGAGGCGAAGATGACGTAGTACTCGTTGGGGCGCAGGCGTCCCAGCGTGTAGCTGCCGTCGGCGCCCGTGCGCACGTTGCCCCAGCCGAAGGGGGCGGTGTCGCCCGCGGCGCTGGAGCCGAAGGCGTCGACGAGCACGCCGGCGGCCGGTGAGCCGTCGGGCCGGGTGACGACGCCGGTGATGGAGCCTGCGGGCTGGTCGAGCTCGAAGGCCACGTTCACGTTGCCACCGTCGGGCAGGTTGATCTCGTAGATGACCTGGCTGCCGTAGACGGAGTTGTTGTTCGGGTAGTCGGCCACGTGGACGTCGTAGTTGCCCCGGGGCAGGTCACGGCTGTAGGTGCCGCCGGCGCCGGTGAAGTTGGCACCGTCGAAGTTGTTGATGGTGTTGGGGTTGGTGGCGCTGTTGTTGATGAGCACGGCGAGGTTGCCCACCGGTTGGCCGCGGAACGTGGCCGTCACGTTGATGCGGCCGTTGGCCGCCGGTTGCAGGGTCTGGGCTCCCACCGGGCCCACGGCGAACAGCGTGGCCACGAGCAGGGACACGAGCGCTGCCAATCGCCTTCGGGGTAGGGACGATCGTCCGATCATGAGGTACACCGCCTTCATCAGAATGCCGCAATCGTAATCCGTCCGTAACGGCAACCTGGAGGCACGGCGCGCGGCGACGGCCCCCCGAGGAGGGCCGTCGCTCGAACCTCGCGTGCCGCCGCCGCTGTCGCCCGACAGGCGTCAGGCGTTGTTGAAGTGCTCGACCAGGGGGGCATAGCGGTCGAGCAGGGGCAACACCGTGGACGGCTCGGCCGGGGGCAGGCCCAGCGCCACGAACTCGAAGCCGGCGTCGGCCAGCTCCTCGATGTAGCCCTGGTCGGGCTTGGCCCCGAACAGGCCCAAGGAGATGGTGGCCGGGTCCCGGCCCGCGTCCTCGGCGGTGTGGCGCAGGTTGGCCACCTCTTCGAGGATGGGGTAGCGCCCGCCGATGGGCATCCAGCCATCGGCGTACTCGACCACGGCCTTGAACATCTTGGGCCCGCCGCCTCCGCCCAGCCACACCGGGGGGTAGGGCTTCTGGGTGGGCTTGGGCCACGACCACGACGGCTCGAAGTTGACGTACTCGCCGGAGAAGCTGGCCTCGTCCTTGGTCCACAGCTCCTTCATGGCCAGCACGTTCTCCCGCAGCCGCTCGCGCCGGGTGTCGAAGTCGATGCCGTGGCTGGCCATCTCCTCGATGTTCCAGCCGTAGCCGATGCCGAAGTCGACGCGACCGCCGGAGATGGCGTCGAGCGACGCCACCTGCTTGGCCAGCCAGATGGGGTCGCGCTGCGCGGCCAGGCAGATGCCCGTGCCCAGGCGCAGGCTCGTGGTCACCGCCGCGGCCGCAGCCAGGGCCACGAACTGGTCGTGGGTGCGCCAGTACTCCTCGGGCAGAGGAGGTGCGTCCTTGCGCTGCGGCCCACCCCAGGGGGTGTCGCGGGAGACGGGGATGTGGCTGTGCTCGGGAAACCACAGCGAAGCGAAGCCCCGGTCCTCGGTCTCGCGGGCGAGCTCGATGGGCTGGATGGCCTTGTCGGTCGGGAACATCATGACGCCGACGCGCATGGCAGGACCCCCTCTTTCAAACGACGGACGAGCGTCACCCTAGGGGGTGGCGGCCGGGGCTGTCTGCAGGGTCCTGCGGCCACCGCGGAGGACCTCAGGGCTCCCGTTCCAGCAGGTCACGGGCCACGCCCAGCCACAGGTCGGTGGTCAGGCCCAGAGACGCAACGTCGATGCGCTCGTCGTTGCCGTGGAAGCGGGAGGCGAAGTCGGCGAAGGTCACGTCGGGGCTGTACAGCCCGGCCCCGTACGCCACCGCCCCCTTCTCCCGGAAGAAGCGGCTGTCGGTCGCTCCCATGATGAGCTCGGGCACGAGCTCGGCCTGGGGGTAGGCGGCCCGCACCTGGCGACCCACCGCATCCCACAGGGGCGTCCGCGACGGCGACGTGGTGGACTCGTCGTTGAACAGCTCCTCGACCGCGACGTCGGCGGCCAGTTCGCCCAGGGCCTCGGCCAGGTAGCGGTTGACGTCCTCGCCGGTGACGCCGGGCAGGGTGCGGATGTCGACGTCGATGGTCACGGTGTCGGGGATGACGTTGGTCTTGACCCCGCCGTGGACCACGTTGGGCGAGATGGTGGTGTGGGTGCAGGCGTGCAGGAGCCGGGCCTCGACGGCGGGCATGGCCGCCAGGGTGTCCTCGATGCGGGCGGGGTCGAGCAGACCGTCACGCACGTGGTCGGGCAGCTCGGACGCGGTGACCCGGGCCGCCCACAGCTCGTCGAGGTTGGCCTTGGGCGAGTAGGCGCTCAGCCTGCGCACGACCTCGGCCGCCTTGACCAGGGCGTTGTCGGACCGGAAGGGCATGGATCCGTGCCCGGGGGTGCCACCGACAACCAGGCGGCGCCAGGCGATGCCCTTCTCCCCCACCGACACGCTGACGTGGCGCCCCCCGCCGTAGGCCCACCCCCCGAGCTCGGTGAGCACGTAGTCGCAGGCGATGGCGTCCCAGTGGTGGTCGACCATCCACCGGGCGCCGTAGGTGCCCCCGGCCTCCTCGTCGGCCACCCCGAAGTAGACGAGGGTGCCCCGGGGCCGCCAGCCCGAGCGGGCCAGGTGACGGAAGGCGACGGCCATGGACGCGGTCAGGTTCAACATGTCGAGGGCGCCGCGCCCCCACACCTCGCCGTCGACCAGCTCGCCGCCGAAGGGGTCCCGTGACCAGCCGTCGGGGCTCACGGGCACGACATCGGTGTGGCCCATCAGGCACAACGTGGGTGCGGTGGGGTCGGTGCCCTCGATGCGGGCCACCATCGAACCCCGGCCCGGCCGGGATTCGAAGCGCTCGACGTCGAGGCCCGCCCCCTCCAGGTACGTCTGCAGCAGGTCGCTGCTACGCACCTCGTTCCCCGAATCGGGGGTGCCGTCGTTGACGCAGGCGTTGCGGATCAAGGCCTGCAACAGCTCGGTGACCTCGCCGGTCAGCTCACCAGACATGGCCGAACCCTACGCCCCACCACCATTCCCCGACCGGCTCTCTGCGCCACGGACCGCGGGGACAGAGTTCGTTCAGTTGGGACTACCCTCCGGCCCGTGCTGGACGAGAAGCTGGAACCCCTCTTCGACGAGGTCGTGAAGCGGAACCCGGGCGAGGTCGAGTTCCACCAGGCCGTGCGCGAGGTGCTCGACACCCTGGGCCCGGTGTTGGCGAAGCACCCCGAACTGGCCGAGCACAAGATCATCCAGCGCGTGTGCGAACCCGAGCGCCAGATCATCTTCCGTGTGCCCTGGCAGGACGACCGGGGCGAGGTGCAGATCAACCGGGGGTTCCGGGTCGAGTTCAACAGTGCGCTCGGTCCCTACAAGGGCGGCCTCCGCTTCCACCCGTCGGTGTACCTGGGCATCGTCAAGTTCCTCGGCTTCGAGCAGATCTTCAAGAACGCACTGACAGGCATGCCCATCGGGGGCGGCAAGGGTGGTGCCGACTTCGACCCCAAGGGCCGCTCGGAGAGCGAGGTCATGCGCTTCTGCCAGAGCCTCATGACCGAGCTCTACCGTCACATCGGCGAGTACACCGACGTGCCTGCCGGTGACATCGGCGTAGGCACCAGGGAGATCGGCTGGCTGTTCGGCCAGTACAAGCGCATCACCAACCGCTACGAGTCGCCGGTGATCACCGGCAAGGGCACCGAGTGGGGTGGGGCCCTCGTGCGCAAGGAGGCCACCGGGTATGGCACCGCCTTCTTCATGGAGGAGATGCTGCGGGCCCGGGGGTCATCCCTCGACGGGCGGACGTGCACGGTGTCGGGCTCGGGCAACGTGGCCATCTACGCCATAGAGAAGGTGGAGGCGCTCGGCGGAAAGGTCATCGCCTGTTCGGATTCGAGCGGTTTCGTGGTCGACCCGAAGGGCATCGACGTCGAGCTGCTGAAGCAGGTCAAGGAGGTCGAGCGGCGACGCATCACCACCTACGCCGAGCGGCGGGGCTCCACGGTCACCTTCTCGGGGGTCGGGTCCGTGTGGGACGTGGCTTGCGACGTCGCCCTGCCCTGCGCCACCCAGAACGAGCTCACGGCGCGCGACGCCACCTCATTGGTGCGCAACGGCTGCATCGCCGTGGCCGAGGGGGCCAACATGCCCACCACGCCCGAGGGCGTCCACGTGTTCCGCCAGGCGGGCGTCGCGTTCGGCCCGGGCAAGGCGGCCAACGCCGGGGGGTGGCCACCTCGGCTCTGGAGATGCAGCAGAACGCATCGCGGGACTCGTGGACCTTCGAGCACAGCGAGGCACGCCTGGCCGACATCATGGCCGGCATCCACCGCCTGTGCCACGAGACCTCGGTCGAGTACGGCGCACCCGGCGACTACGTGGTCGGCGCCAACGTGGCGGGTTTCCTCAAGGTGGCCCGGGCCATGGTGGCCCTGGGCCTCGTATGACGGGCCGGCCGGTCGGAGCCCCTCCCGATCAGGCCTTCTCGGCCAGGTGCTCGGCGAACCACGACGCGGCCGCGGAGGACGCCTGGTCGAAGGACGTGGTGTAGGCGTCGAAGTGCCCGCCGGGGAGCAGCACCAGGCGCTTGGGCTCGTGGGCCCGGCTGTAGGCGGCCACGGCCTCGTCGGCCACGGCCAGGTGGTCCCCCCTGGCCACGATCATGAGCAGGGGGGTGGGGCTGATGCGGGCGATGTAATCACCGGGCTCGTACTCGCTCAGCATCTCCACGCTGCGCAGGGTGACCTCGTTGCGCCACGACGGGGCGATGGTGGCGCCGTTCTCGGTGAACCACGTCCACGAGTCGGCCGTGGGCAGGGCCGAGGGGTCGAACTCCGCTTCGGTCACCACGGGGACCATGGCCGGGGCCTCGCCCCGGAAGCGGGCCAGGCGGTCGGCGTCGAACATGGCCCGGTACTGGGCCACGTGGTCGGCCCGCACCAGGCGCAGCACGTTGCGCCAGCCGCTGATGGCCGGGACCTGGGACACCACGCAGCGCACCCGCCGGTCGAGGGCACCCACGACGAGGACATGACCACCCGAGTAGCTCGAGCCCCAGATGCCGATGCGCCCGGCGTCGACCTCAGGTCGGGTGTAGGCGTAGGTGATGGCGTGGCGGTAGTCGCGCAACTGGGCCCAGGGGTCGATCTCCTGGCGGGGCTCACCTTCGCTGGCCCCGAAGTTGCGGTTGTCGTAGACGAGGGACGCCAGGCCGGCCGCGGCGAAGGCGTCGGCGAAGGCGTCGAGGTACATCTCCTTCACCGCCGAGTAGCCGTGGGCCATCACCACCGTGGGCCACGTCCCCCCGTCGCCACCGCCCACGCCTTCAGGGGTGGTGAACCAACCCCGCAGCGTCGTCCCCTCGGCGTCGAACTCGATGTCAGTGCGCATGATCGCTACCCCCCGGGTGGCAGGCCGAGCCGGGCGATGAGGCTCCGGACCCGCGGGCACAACCGTGCCAGCGACAGGTTGCACCGAGGTTGCAGACACCCCGACGAGCGCAGGCAGTTCACCGCTTGCGCAACGACAACACCACCCCGCCCAGGCCCGCACCGATCAGCAGCACGGCCACGGCGTAGGCGAACACGGTGCCGTCGACGCCATCACCCCCACTGCCGCCCCCGCCGCCCGTGGGCGCGCTGCTCTCCTGGGCCAGCTCCCGGCCCGCGCCTTCCTGCACCTGGTCGGGTGGGGCCACCAGGAGCACCCCCCGCATCTGGGGGTGGATGAGGCAGGCGTAGCTGTAGGTGCCGGGCTTCTCCGGGGCCACCAGGGAGACCGAGGCGCCGGGCTGCACGTTGCCGGTGTGCAGGGGCACGTCGTCGAAGGTGGCGGTGTGGGCCACGGCCCCCGTGTTCGTCCACTCCACCGCCACCCCGGGAGCGACGACGGTCTCGGTGGGATCGAAGGCGAAGTCGGCGATGCTGGCGTGGGCCACCGCTCCGGGAGCCACGACCTCGGGCCCGGTGGTGGTCGTGGTGTCCGGTGGGCCGCGCGTCGCCGCCGTGGTGGCCGCAGTGGCCCCCGTCGGGGCGAGCACGACGAGGGTGCCCTTCATCACGTCGGGGTGGATCTCGCAGTAGAAGGCGTAGGTCCCCGGCTTGTCGGGGAACGTCGACGCACTGCCTCCGGCGAAGCGGCCCTGCTCGGCGCCCGGTTCGAGGACGCGGATGCGGAACGAGTCGTCCACGGCCCGCAACGAGTGGGGCAGGCCACCCACGTTGGCCAGGATGACCTCGGAGCCCGACTGCACCTGCAGTTCGGCGGGCTCGAAGCGGCGGGTCTCGTTGGGGCGCAGCTCGTCGAGGGCCTGGATGCGGACCGCCGCGGGGGCCTGGGCCGTCGGCTCCACCACCACCGTGGCGTTCATCTTCGACGGGTTGATGCGGCAGAACACCGCGTAGGTGCCGGGTACGTCGAGCGTGGTCGACCCCGTCTCACCAGGGAGGATGGGATCGGTGTCGAACTGCCCGCCCCGGTCGGTGACGGTATGGGGCCGATCCCCGGTGTTGGTCCACGTGATGGTGTCGCCGCTGCGCACGGTGAGCACCGGCGGCTGGAGCTCGAAGTCGGCGATGGTCCCGGGCACGGTCTCCGCCGCCCCCGCAGGGGTGGCGTCGAGCACGCCCCAGGCGTGGAGCACGACGACGAGTCCGACCAGGCCCAGACCTGCCACAGCAAGGGTCCGGACGAGCCTGGACCCTGGGGCCGCGGCCACGACGGCCACCGGCGGGGTCACAGCGTCCTCGTGTAGCGGACGATGGCCCTGATCTGCTCGTCGCTGATGCGATCCCCGAAGCTGGGCATGCCGTTGCGACCGTCTCGGACCACGGCGACCTGGGCCTCGATGTCGGGGAACTTGGCCGCCACCCGTCCGTTGGACAGGGCCGGAGCCGTCAACCCCTCGCCCGACCTGCCGTGGCAGCTCGAGCAGCGGTCGTCGAACAACGCGGCGGCGTCGATGGCCGGGGCCGCTGCCGTGGTGGCCGCGACCACGGTTCCGCCCGTTGCCGCCGTTCCCCCTGTGGTCACCGTACCCCCTGTGGCCGCGGTGCCCGCGGTGGTGGCCGCCGGGGCCTTGGATGCGTCGGGCTGCAGGAGGAACAGCAGGACGACGAAGGCCAGGGCCGTGGCCATGGCGAAGATCTGGACGACGCCGAGGAGGTACTTCACCATGCCCTCACAGGTGGAGCCCCGCCCGGTCGAAGTACCAGAAGGCGCTGGTCAGCCACACCCCGACCAGGCTGGCGAAGAGCACGCCGCCGACCACGGGCAGCACCAGGGCGGGCAGGCCCGAGCTGCGCACGGCCAGGACCTTGGTGGCGAAGGCGCCGTAGAAGAGGCAGCCCAGGACCGAGTGCACGAACACCCGGTCCACGCCCGGCGAGGCCTTGAAGCCGAGGGACCACAGGCAGTGGAAGGCCACGGGCAGGGAGACCACGAAGGCCACGGTGCCCGACAGCCGGTGCACGTCACCCAGCCAGGCCGGGGAGGACCCCGAGCCCACCTTGCCATAGAGGCGCAGGGCGCTGGCCAGCTGCGCGATGACGAGGAGGGCGGCCAGGGTGGCCAGCCACACCTTCATGCGGATCTGGTTGGAGAAGAACAGCACGTCGACGGCCTCACCGGTGCCGTCGTGGACCCGCCCGTAGACGCCGAGGAACACCGCCACCGCTGCCCCCACCAGCAGCACGGCGGCCAACTTCACCTGGGGCGGGCGGGCCTCGGTGACCGTCGCCGCGGCCGTGGCCCCGGTCGGCGGGGGCGGCACCGACGGCATGGTCGGCACCGGTGGCGGCCCCGGCACCGCCCCTCCCCCGGAGAACCCTCCTACCTCGCTCACGTCTGATCGTCCCCCCCGGGTCCCACTGGTCGTGCCTCCTCGACGCGGAGCGTAATCCCCGTTGGCCCACAGGGGCGCGGCGGAACGGCCGGCCGCCCCAACCGGGCGTGGGCCGGCAGCTGGCGGGGAGGGCCCGATCCCGACTGCTCGCCCCCCGGCCCGGGTTGATGCCGGCCCGGGCCGGAGGGCGCACAGTTGCCCTACACAGCCCACCTTGCGGCGGAGGCGCCCGAGCGCCCGGCTGCGCCCCACCACCGTCACAGTCGGGGGTTGCAGCCAGGTTGCAGGCCCGTGGACGGGCCGGGGATCGATGACGCTCAACGCAGCTCGGCCAAGGCCCGGGAGGCCTCGATGACGACCTCGGCCCTGGTCATGGCCATGCCCTGGGCACGGAGTCGGGCGTAGCGCCCTGGTCCCACCAACTCGGGCAACCGGGTCACCAGTCCGCTGACGTGCTCCCGCATGCCCGGGGTGCCCGGTACCCCGGCAGGGCCCGCAGCCAGCCATCCGACGAGGCGCGCCGCGTGCTCGGGCGCGCCCAGGCGGTCGAGGAGGACGACGGCGTTGCGCACGCTGTTGGTGGTGCTCTGGATGCTGCCACCGTCGCCGAGCAGGGCCAGGGTGCCGGCCACGTGGTCGAGGGCCCGATCGGGCTCCCCGCCGCGCACCAGGGCCGCGGCCAGGTAGTTGGGCGCGGCCCGCTCGATCCAACCCGCCCGCACCGTTCCCGCCCCGCGCAGGGCATCCTCGGCCGCGACCACCGCGGCGTCGGGATCGGTGTCGAGCAGGACGATGGACCAGGTGAACCGGCCCAGGGCGTCGAGCGTCGGACATCGCAGCTGGTGGCCCACGTCCTCGGCGTGGGCCATGACGGCGACGGCCTGGTCCGTCTGGCCGGCGTAGCCGTGGCCCATGGCCTGGGCCGTCAGGGACCACTGCTGTCCGAAGCGGTCCCCGAGCACGGCGAGACGTGCGGCCGTGTCCCGGCACTCGTCGATGAGTCCGTCCACCCCCTCGACCACCCCCCGGTGCAGGGAATGGGCCAACCCGACCTCGGCGCTCCACGGGGCACCGCGCTCGTCAGCCAGGAGCCGGGCCTGGAGCGCCCGGGCCTGGCCACGTTCGAAGCGGGCCGCCGTCCAGTCGCACAGGGCCGCCCCGCCGAGCAGCTGGGGGGCCACGTCCTGGTCGAGGGTGGTGGACAGGTCGAGCACGGCGTCCATCCAGCCACCCACCTCGGCCCGCTCCCGGAAGAAGGCCTCGGGGCCGAGGCCGGCCACCAGCTCGACGGCCAGTGCGACCTCACCGGTCGCCGTGGCCCAGTGCACGGCGACACGCAGCTCGGACCACAGGTCGTCGAGGTCGGCCACGGCGACGGCCTCTCCCGGTCCTCGGGTGCGGGGCAGGATCTCGACCAGCCGGTCGGCGACCAGGCGGGCGTGGGCCCGACGGTGGTGGTCGCCTCGGCCCGACTCGGCCAGTCGGCGCCCGGCGAAGTCCCGGATGGAGTCGAGCAGGCGGTACCGGGTGCGCCCGGCCACCCGGCGGGTGACCACCATCGACTGGTCGACCAGCCCCTCGAGTGCCCGCAACAGGCCTTCACCTTCGACCCCATCGCTGCGGCACACGACCTGCACGGCCTCGAGGGTGGCGGGGCCGGCGAAGACGGACAGGCCGTCGAGCACGTGCTGCTGGGCCGGCGTCAGCAGCCGGTAGGACCAGTCGATGGACGCGGCCAGGCTGCGGTGACGTACCGGGCCACCCCCGAACGGGCTCTGCAGCAGCCCGAAGCGTTGGTCGAGGTGCTCGAGCAGCTCGACGGGGCTGAGGGCCGCCACCCGCGCCGCAGCCAGCTCGATGGCCAGGGGCAGCCCGTCCAGACGTGCACACAACTCGGCCACCGCCGCCCGCTCGGCTTCGTCGGGTTCGAAGCTCGCGTCCAGGCGCAAGGCCCGTTCGCAGAACAGCTGGACGCCCTCGGTGGCCGGATCGAGGGCGGACATGGCCCACGACCGCTCGCCCTCGACACCCAGGGGGGTGCGGCTGGTGGCCACGACGCGCAACGACGGACACCGGGCCACGAGCTCGCCGACGAGCGCCGACACCCCCTCGGTCACGTGCTCACAGGTGTCGAGGACCAGCACCAGCCGGCGCCGGCCCACCGCGGCCGCCAGGGCGTCGACGATCTGAGGGGTGTCGCCCGCGCCCGCGCCGACGGCCGAGGCCACCAGGTGGGCCACGGCGCTGGCGTCCCCCACGGCCGAGAGCTCACAGAACGCCACCTCGGTGATGTCGGGACCCATGGCTCCCAGGGTCTCGACCACCAGACGGGTCTTGCCGATCCCGGCCGGACCCACCACGGTCACCAGGCGATCGGCGCGCAGGGCCAGCTCGAGCTGCTCCCTCCGCCCCGCCCGGGCCACGAAGCGGTTGGGGTAGCGGGGCAACGACCGCCCCCCGGTCTGGGGCGCCGTCGCCCGGGCCGCCGGCACCTCGGCGCGGGCCAGCACCGGAGGCGGGACGTCGGGCACGGCGTGGTGCAGGACCAGCTCCTCGGCCTCGACCAGCTGCGGTCCCGGGGAGACGCCCAGCTCGCCGACCAGGTGGGCACGGGCCTCCTGGAAGACGGCGAGGGCCTCGGCCTGGCGGCCCGAACGGTAGAGGGCGAACATGGCCAGCCGCCACAGCCCCTCGCGGAACGGCTGGTCACGGCAGGCGGCGAGCAGGTCGGCCAGGCACTCGCGATGCCGCCCCAGCTCCAGCTCGGCGGTGAAGCGACGCTCGATGGTGGCCACCCGCAGCTCGTCGAGGCGGGTGACTGTGGGGTGGGTGGTCAGGGCGGCGCCGGGGGCGACCTCGCCCCGCCACAGCTCCAGCGCCGCCGTGGCCAGGGTCAGCGCCCGAGCGGGCTCCGCCGTGGTCACCGACGCCGCTGCGGCCAGGGCGTCGAAGACGAGGGCATCGACGGCAGCGGTCTCGGTCACGAGCACGTAGCCCACGGGCTGGGTGTCGACCTGCACGGGCAGGGCTGCGGCCAGCAGGCGTCGGCGCAGTCGGGACACCAGCACCCGCAGGTCGGGGACGGGGTTGACGCGGTCGACGTGGCCGGTGTGGTCCCCGAAGAGCCAGCGGACCAGGCTGGCCACGGGCACGACGCGGTTGGCGTCGAGGGCCAGCAGCACGAGCAGCGTCGCCTCCTGGCCGGTGACCGGCTTCCCCTCGGCCAGGCGCACGGGGCCGAGCACGCGCAGGGGGATGCGCACCTCGCCGACCGGGCTCGCGTCCGGCCCAGGAGCTTGTCGTTCGCTCATGGGGCCTCCCCGGCTGCGCACCGTACGCCGGCCGGGTCGCCGAGCGCGGCTGGTCGGTCAGCCCGGAGGGGCGCGCGGTCAGCCCGAAAGGGCAGGCGGTCAGCCTGGCAAGGCGGGCGGCGCTGGGCCGCCGGAGCGGGCCCAACCGTCGGCCGCCCGTCGTTGCAGCTCGTCGGCCATGGGCAGGGGGCACGACGGCGCCACGATCTCGTTCGTCTCCGGGTCGACCTCGGTGAGGAAGGTGGCGTGGAAGCGGTTGATGACGTTGCTGACCCCCACGGTGAGGCAGATCTCCATGACCTGCTTCTCGCTGAAGTGGGCCCGCAGCCGCCCGTAGAGCTCGTCGGTGATGGGTTCCATGCGGGTGGACCGCTGGGCGTACTCCACCAGGGCGGCCTCGTCGGGCTCGTAGACACCGTCGGGGAGGGGGCTGTCACCGATGTGGCGCAGCTTGGCTTCGGTGAGTCCGGCACTCCGACCGAGCACCACGTGGGTGGGGATTCAATAGTGGCAGTCGTTGGCGACCGAGGCGCCCAGGTAGGTGAGCTCCCGCTGGGCCGGGGTCAACGAGTTGGCGGCGTAGGTCGTGCGGGCAAAGGTGAGCAGGGCCTCGAAGGCGTCGGGGTGGTTGGCCAGGGCCCGGTACACGTTGATGTCGCGCCACGGCAGGTCCTCGTCGCGCTCCATGCCCCGGCGGATGGCACCCAGCAGGCCCCGGGCCTTGGGATCGGCATCGGGATCGTCGGGGTCGATCAGCGGCAGACGTCCCATGGTGGCTCGTTCCTCGCTCGTGGCTGCAGTGGGGGGCCCGGTTCGGCGACCGCCGCCCGTCGGTTAGCTTCCCACCAGGACGACGGAGCAACCCAGGGGGACGCCATGCCGGACACAGCCGAGCGCCCATCGACGAGCCCATCGACGAACACAGCGACCGAGGACCCGTTCAGCCAGACCGCCATCGGGGCCAGTGCCCGCCGCCTGACCAGCGACGACGAGCGAGCCGCGGTGGCCGACGAGCTGGGCCACCTGCGTGAGGAGGGCTGGGTGCTGTTGCCCGACCTGCTCGACGCCGAACGCCTGGCCGAGGTGTCCGCCGTCCTCGCCGCCCTGCACGAGCCCGTGGGGACCGGCTCCAACGCCTTCGCCGGGTTCACCACGAGGCGGCTGTTCAACCTGATGGGCCGCACCCGGGCCCTCGACGGGCTGGCCGCCCACCCGGCGGTGCTGGCCCTGGTCGAGGGCCTGCTCGACGACCAGGAGCAGCTGTCCATCGCCTCGTCCGTCGACCTGGGCCCCGATGGCGACGCCCAGCCCCTGCACCGCGACGACGGCTACTACCCGCTGCCCCGGCCCCACCCCGCCCTGTCCATCAACGTCATGTGGGCCCTCGACGACTTCACCGAGGCCAACGGGGCCACCCGCTTCGTGCCCGGCTCCCACCTGTGGGGTGAGGAGCGCCGGGCCCAGCCCGACGAGGTCCGTGCCGCGGAGATGCCGGCGGGCTCGGCCTTCCTGTGGCACGGCAGCCTGCTCCACGGCGGAGGGGCCAACACCACCGACGGGCGACGCTGCGGCGTCACGTTCCTGTACTGCCGGGCCTGGCTGCGCCAGCAGGAGAACCAGTACCTGGGCCTCGATCCCCACGAGGTGGCGGGGTTCGACCGGCCCCTGCAGCGCCTGCTGGGCTACGCCATGTTCGGCGCCACCCTGGGCAACGTGGACGGCGCCGATCCCAAGCACTGGCTGGCCCAGCGGGCTGGTCACGGCCGACGCCTGAGACCGCCGTCACGCGCCGGCGGACCGCACTAGGTTCCCGCGCATGACGGAGCTCTCCGAGCAGTACCAGCGCGGGGCCGAGGCCTTCGAGCGCGCCTACCCCCAGCGGGCGACCAAGGAGCCCTCGGACTTCGAGAAGGTGTCCATGGAGCACCTCTTCGCCGAGATCTGGAACCGCCCCGGCCTGTCCACCCGTGACCGTCGCCTGCTCATCCTCGGCGTGGCCGCGGCCCAGGGCAACGAGACCATCCTCAAGCTGCAGCTGCGCTCGGGGCTGGCCAAGGGCGACCTGAGCGAGGACGACCTGACCGAGGTGCCCATCTTCCTGACCCACTACGTGGGCTGGCCCCTGGGCGTGGTCACCAACGGCATCGCCCGCCAGGTCCTCGCCGACAAGGCGGCCAAGGAACAGGCGAAGCAGGCGAGCACAGCGAAGGAGAGCGCATCATGAGGTTGGGCTTCATCGGACTGGGCAACATGGGTGGCCCCATGGCCACCAACCTGCACAAGGCCGGCAACCAGCTGGTGGTCACCGACCTGCGGCGTGAGCTGGCCGCCGACCTCGAAGCGGGCGGGGCCACGTGGTCCGACACCGCGGCGGGCGTGGCCACCGACGCCGAGGCCGTGCTGCTGTCCCTGCCCACCCCGGCCGACGTCGAGGGTGTGGTCACCGGACTGTTCGAGACCATGGTGTCGGGCCAGACCATCATCGACCTGTCCACGAACTCGCCCGCCGTGGTCCGCCAGCTGTGGGCCCGGGCCAAGGAGCGGGGCATCGGCTTCCTCGACGCCCCCGTCTCGGGCGGGGTCCGGGGGGCCCGCAACGCCACCCTGGCCGTCATGGTCGGAGCCGACGACGACCAGTTCGCCACCTTCCAGCCCGTGCTGTCGGCCCTGGGCCCGAACATCTTCCACACCGGTCCGGTGGGCAGTGGCAACGTGGCCAAGCTGGTCAACAACCAGCTGGCCTTCATCAGCATGATGGCCACCACCGAGGCCCTGGTGCTGGGGGCCAAGGCCGGCATCGATCCCGTCATCCTGCGCGACATCGTGCGCACGTCCTCGGGCAACAGCTTCGCCTTCGACTCGGGTAGCCGGGCCATCCTGCGTGATCGCCTGGCTCCCACCTTCAGCTGCACCCTGGCGGCCAAGGACATCGGCCTGGCCCAGGACCTGGCCACCGAGTTCGAGGTCGATGCCCCCATGGGCAAGCGGGCCCGGGAGCTGATCGACGCCTACCGCGACAACGGCTTCGCCGCCGAAGACGTCCTGGCCACGGTCAAGGCCGTCGAGGAGCAGGCCGGCTTCCAGGTCCGAGGCACCTGGCGCGAGTCGTGACCACCTGACCTGGCCGCTCGGGCGTTCGCCGGTTCTCGGGCAATCGCGTCCCAGATCCGGGACACGATTGCCTGAGAACGCCCAGGTCGCCCCGGAGGGGGCTGACATCAGCGGATGACGAGCTCGTCCTCGGCCACCAGGTAGATGCCGTTGTCGGCCAGGCGGCCGAAGCCGTCGTCCACCAGAGCGGCGGCGTGGGCGGCGGACGCCTGGCGGCTGGCGTAGCTCAGCTCGGTCACCCCGGTGTAGCCGCCCCCCGGGGCCAGGGCCGGTGAGGCCACGTAGCGCCGGGCCCCAGCCACCTCGGCCATGGGGGCGGCCACGGCGGGGCCGTGCACGTCGACCCAGTGGCGGACCACGTCGGCGTGGGCGGCGCCGGGCCGGGCCACGACCAGGAACGTCAACTTGAGGGGCTCGTCGGCCGCTTCGGCCGGACGGTCGAAGAACACGTGCTCCTCGCACCGGAGGCGGACCACGTCGGTCATGGCCGCGAAGTCGTCGCCGGGGGCCCCGGCAATCTCACGGTTGGCGATGGCCAGACCTCGGGCCTCGTCCTGGAACCACAGGGCGGCCATGCCGTCCCAGTCGTGCTCGCCGGCACCGTCCCCACCGCGGGGACGGAACAGGGTGACCACGTAGCGGTCGGGGCGCAGGGCCTCGGCCACCTGGGCCGTGTGCACCTCGCGCCACTGGCGCACCAGTTGGTCGTGGCTGGTCCCGGCCCGACGCCTGACCAAGTAGACGAGCTTGACCACGTGCACCCCCCCGGTTCGCCTCGGCCCGACCTGACCGGACCGGCACTGGCGGACGCTAGCCACGGCGCCGCCAGGCTGTCGCCGACCTCTCGGACCGCGAGCAGCTCAGTCGCGATCCTGCCAGGTGCACACGCAGGCCTCATTGCCCTCGGCGTCGGCCAGGATCCAGAAGGCCCGGGCGGCGCCGGCCGACACCAGGTGCCCACCGGCGGCCAGGGCGGCGGCGATCCGGGCCTCGGCCACGTCGTGGGCCACGGTCACGTCGAGGTGGATGCGGTTGCGCTGGGGCCGGGGCACGTCCATCTGCTGGAACCAGAACGCCGGGCCCACCCCGTTGGGATCGACGATGGCCTTGACCGGGTCGCCATCGACGCGGCGCGGTTCGTCGACGTAACCGAGCACGACCCGCCAGAAGGGCAGCACGGCACCGATGTCGAGGGCATCGATGGCCACCTCGAGGCGGGTGGCCCGCAGAGGTTCGCTCGCGAGCCCGGCCGTGGCGGCCAGGGCCGAGATCGACGCGGCCAGCTCGGCGTCGAGGGCGCTGAGACCGCCGGCCTCGTGGCTGGTGAGGGTGACGTGCACGAGGCCCGGGTAGCGCAGGTCGATGTCAGGGTGGTGGCCGGCGGCATCGGCCACCTCACCCACGGTGGCGACGAAGGCGGCGGCGGCGCGGAACGAGTCGGCCCGGAACGAGGCTTCGACCCCGGCCAGCAGGATCCGCCAACCGGCCAGGTCGGTCTGGGCCACGAACTCGGACGAGGTCAGCCGGGTCACCATGGCCGCGACGCTAGCCACGGGGCGTGTGGCTCCCGCGTCCGCCGGGGCCGGGCGGGAACGTTTCGCCGTCGACGCCTACAGCGGCTAGACCAGGCGACCATGTCGGACCCCTCCACCCACGCCGATGCCGCCGCGCTCTCCGCCATGGCGGCAAAGGACCCCGACGAGCCGGTGGTCATGCTGAACCTCCTGCGCTATCGCGAGGTGGCCGCGGACGGCGTCGGTGTGGACGGGCTGACCGGCGAGCAGGCCTACCGCCGCTACGGCCAGGCCTTCGCCGCACTCGGACCCCGCTTCGGTGGCGAGCCGGTGTGGATGGGCCGGGCCGGGTCCACCGTCATCGGCGCCGAGAGCTGGGACGTCGCCATCCTCGTCCGCTACCCCCGCCGGCAGGACTTCGTGGCCATGATGGGCGACCCGGACTACCTGGCCATCTCCCCGATCCGGGCCGCAGCGCTGGCCGACAGCCGGCTCGTCGAGTTGACCCAGCTGCTACCCCGGGCCTGACGCCACGGCCCTGGCCGACCGATCGTGGCTAGCGTCCGCGATGGGCGCTGACCCGCGGGCGCAAGGAGGGTGTGATGGCCAACTTGGAACGCATCGAGGCCATGGCCGCCCGTCTGCCCGAGACCGAGCGGGTCGACGTGGAGGCGTGGGACGGCCACCCCACCTTCCGGGTCCGGGGCAAGAACTTCGTGTTCACCAACGTCGAGGGCGACCGCATGACGGTCAAGCTCGATCGGGAGGAGGCCGCCGCAGTGGTGGCCAGCGAACCGGGGGCCGAGCCCGCGGGCTATGGCCTGGGCCGGCACGGCTGGGTGGTCCTCGAGCTGCCTCCCGACCCCGACGAGGAGCACTGGCAGCGCCTGGAGGAGTGGGTGCGCACCTCCTACACCCTGGTGGCCCCCAAGAAGCTGGCCAAGGTCGTCCGGGCCGAGGACCAGGTCGACCATGCCTGATCCCCTCCGACCCCTGGCCCGGCCGCGCTAGCGGACCGTGCCCGCCTGGCGCAGTTCGTCGATGCGCTCGGGCGACAGGTCGAGCACCTCGGCCAGGACCTCGTCGGTGTGCTGGCCGAAGATGGGGGCGTGGCGGCGCAGGCCGGAGGGGGTCTTGGAGAACAGCGCCGCCGGTCGAGCGCTGCGGATGCGACCGGCGGTGGGGTGGTCGGACTCGACCACGATGCCCCGATGCTTGACGTGGGGGTCGTCGATCATCGACTCCCGGGTGTTGACCGGGGCCACGGGCACGTCGGCCCGGTCGAGCACGTCGACGAGCTCGGCGGTGGTGAAGCGCAGGATCTCGGCCGCCAGCTCGTCGTTGACATCACCGCCGTGGTGGATGCGGCCCTGCAGGGTGGCGAACCGGGGGTCGACGGCCAGGTCGGGACGACCCAGCACCTGGCACAACGAGGCCCAGTGGGTCTCGGTCGCCACCGGGTAGACCATGGCCCAGCCGTCCTTGGTCTCGTACAGCTTGTAGATGGCGCTGAGGTCGGGCATGTCGCTGGGGTGGTCCATGTAGGTGTGGTTCCACATGCCCTCGGGCCACAGGAAGTGGATCGAGGCGTCGATCATGGCCAGCTCGATGTGCTGGCCACCGGCACCGTTGGCCCGGGCCACCAGGGCGGCACACACCGACTGGGCCACGTTCAGCGACGTGACCTTGTCGCACACGATGGTGTTCATCAGCTGGGGGCGGCCGTCGCTGTCGGTCTGCACCACGGCGTAGCCGGCGATGGACTGGACGATGGGGTCGAACGCGGGGCGGTGCGAGTAGGGGCCGTCAGCGCCGAAGCCGCTGACCGAGCACATGATCAGCTGGGGGTTGATCTCCGACAGCACGTCCCAGCCCAGGCCGAGGCGGTCGATGGCACCGGGGCGGAAGTTCTGCACGACCACGTCGGCCTCGGCCACCAGGTCCTTCAACAGCTGCTTGCCCGCCTCCTGCTTGAGGTCGAGGGCGATGCCCCGCTTGTTGCGGTTCATCGACGCCCAGTAGGCGCTGACCCCCTGGGTGCCCTCGGCCAGCGGACCCGAGCGGCGGATGAGGTCGGGGGCGTGGGCCTGTTCGATCACGATCACGTCGGCGCCCTGGTCAGCGAGGATGGCCGTACCGAAGGGGCCCGACACCACCGCGGACAGGTCGATGACCCGGATGCCCGTGAGCGGGCCCCTGGTGAGCGCGCCAGCCGTACCTTCTGCCATGCATCCCCCCGAATTGAACCGCGGTTCGGGACCTTAGTCGACGGGCCATCCGGGCCCCGCGGCGCGGGCCGGTAGCCTGCGGCCCGTGCCGTCGGCCGATCCCCCCAAGGTCCACCGCGCCGCCCTCCACGCCGAGCGGGCCGAGGTGGCCCAGGCCCTGCTGGCCGCCTTCCACCTGCCCACCCGGGCCGCCGAGCCCGAAACGGTGGTGGCCCACCTCGGCCCCACCAACAGCGGCAAGAGCCACGACGCCCTGGCCTTCCTGGCCGCCCACGGCGCCGGCACCTATGCGGCGCCGTTGCGCCTGCTGGCCCGGGAGGGCTGGGAGAAGCTGCGCCGCCGGCTGCCCGACGGCCAGGTGGGCTTGCTGACCGGTGAGGAGCGCATCAACCCGGGCGCCCCCATCATCTGTTGCACCACCGAGCTCGCCCCCCTCCACGGCGAGGTGCTGGTGCTCGACGAGGTCCACTGGGTCGACGATCCCGACCGGGGGTGGGCCTGGGGACGCCTGCTGGCCGGCGCCGCCTACCGCCACATCCGCCTGGTGGGGGCGACCAACGCCGAACCCGTGCTGCGGGCCGCCTACGGCGAACGCCTCGAGGTCCAGCGCCACGCCCGCCTGGTCGAGCTGCACTGGGGGGGCACGCTCGACCTCGACACCGTCCCCGCCGGCTCCCTCGTCGTCGCCTTCTCCCGCAAGGCCGTCCTCGCCCTGGCCCGGGACGTGGCCGCCCGGTCCGGGGTGCGCACCGGGGTGCTCTACGGCGCCCTGCCCCCCGGGGCCCGCCTGGCCCAGATCGACCGGTTCCTGTCCGGTGAGCTCGAGGTCCTGTGCGTCACCGACGTCATCGGCCACGGCATCAACCTGCCCGCCCACCGGGTGATCATGGCCGAGTCCTCCAAGTACGACGGCCAGCGTCGCCGACCCCTGCACCTGTGGGAGCTGGCCCAGGTGGTGGGCCGGGCCGGGCGCTTCGGCCTCAGCGAGCGGGGCGAGGTGTGCGTGCTGCGGGGGGTGCCGGGCCTGGAGGCCAACGCCTCCCTCGTTCGCCAGGCCGTCGAGGCCGCCGGCGGCAGCCGGGCTGCGGGGCCGGCCATCGCCCACGCCCTCATCCGCCCCAGCCTAGACGACCTGGGCGCGGAGACCGCCGGCGAGCTCGTCGACCGGGTGGCGGCGTGGCAGGCCGTGTCCCGCGACGCCCTGGCCGGGCACCCCTGGCTGCGGGCGGCGCCGCTGGAGCGGGTCTCGGCGCTGTTGGCCGACCTCGACCGCCACGGCCTGGCCCGTGGACTGGACCCGGCATCGCTGTGGCGCCTGGCCACCATGCCCGTCGACGATCCCGAGGTCGTCCTCGACCTCGCCCGGTCCCTCCACTCCCCCGGCCGCCCCCTACGCCCCGCCGCCCCCCGCCGCGACCCCTCCACCTGGTCCCTCGAAGACGCCGAGCGCGCCGCGGGCCGAGCCCGGGGCCTGGCCGCCGTCGCCCGCTCCTTCCCCCAGCTCGACGGCCCCGCCCCCTCCGAGCTGATCCAGGCCGAACAGGACGCCGCCACCCGCATCCTCGAGGTCCTGCCTGCGGCGGTCACCTCGGCCACCCACGGCCGCTGCACCTCCTGCGCCAAACCCTGCCCCCCCTACCAAGACCGTTGCGACCGCTGCCGCGGCACCCGCCCCCGCCTCCCCCCACCCCGCCGCAACAACCGCCGCCGCCGCTGACGGCACCCGCCCGTCCCCGGGGATGGCGTGGAGCCGCCACCAAGGTTGCGCCGCCCTGCCCAGCCCTGGGCCCCGCTGCCCCCGCTAGGTCGCCCGGTTCGCTGCCGTGCGCCCGTCCCCGGTCATGCGTAGCCACCAGCCCCGACAGCCGCGAACTGAGCGTCCTAGCCGGTCCGGTCGACGAGCGCAGCGAGTCTTGCCGGACCGCACAGCAAGAAGGCGCGCCGCAGGCGCTCCAAGCCCTACCAGGAGCGAAGCCCCCTGTTCGGGGGGGAGCGCTAGCGCAACCCCCCGAACAGATCGGTCTCGAACCCCTCCTCGTCGAGGGAGCCCATGCCCATCGACGTGCGCGCCAGCTGGTACTCCTCCCACCAGTGGACCGAGCGCAGGTCCTCGGTGGGGATGCGGAACCACGAACCCTCGGGGTCGACCTGGGTGCGGTGGGCCCGCAGCGCCTCGCGGCCCACGTCCATGAAGTCGGACACGTCGACCCGGGTGGTGATGTTGCCGTCCTGGTCCTCGGGGATCTTCTCGATCCACTCGGCGAAGGGGCTCTTGTCGCCCCGGCCCACGAACCACCCGTGCATGGCCAACATGCGCCGCCGCGAGAACCCGTTGGAGTAGTACAGCTTCGCCGGCTGCCAGGGCTCGCCCAGATCGGGGCGGTGCCCGGCGTCTCCGGCCAGGTCGAAGGCGGGCACGGTGATGGCGTGCACCTGGAGGTGGTCGGGGTGGGGGTAGCGGGACTGGTCCTCGCCGTAGGTGACGATCACCTGGGGCCGCTCGAGGCGGATGAGGGCCACGAGCTTGTCCACGGCCTCGTCGAAGGGAGCGTTGGCGAAGTTCTCGGGCAGGGCGTTGGGCGGGGTATCGGGCATGCCCGAGTCGTGGTACCCGAGCAGGTGCAGCGAGTCGTAGCCGATGATCTTGACGGCCTCGTCCAGCTCGGCCCGGCGGACCTCGGGCAGGTTGTCGCGCACCTCGGGCAGGTCCATGGCCTTGTTGAGGATGTCGCCGGCCTCGCCGCCGGTGCAGCAGACGAGCACGCTGCGCACCCCCTCGGTCGCGTAGCGGGCCGTGGTGGCGGCACCCTTGGAGGACTCGTCATCAGGATGGGCGTGCACCTGGAGCAGGCACAGGGGGGCGGTGCTCATGACCGCCGACGCTACCGGTGCCGGGTGCCCCGAACGTCGCCCGGGGACACCAGCCCCGACACCAACGGCGAGCCCGGGTCGGGCGCCGCCGCATCGAGGGAAACCAGGTCGGGCACGGCCACGTCCACCGCGGCCACCACCTCGTGGAGCGGGGGCCACCACCGGCCCGCGGGCAGGCGCCGTAGCTCGGCGGCCAGCCCACCCCGGGCGGCCCGGCCCGGGGTGTCGTCCACCTCGCCCAGGGCGACGCGGCGGGGAGCCAGGGCTCCGAGCACGCCCAGGTACCAGTGCCGCTCCAGGGGGGAGAGGTCGTCGACCCCGGCCACCAGGTAGAAGTCGGGCAGGTCCAGGGACCGGGCCCGACCCCGGGCCAACAGCTCGGCCGTGGCCACCTCGAGCTCGCCTACCGCTCCCGTGCCCTCGAAGCGGGCCCGCCACGCCGCTCCCACCGCAGCCAGGGGGTCGGCATCGTGGACGAAGAAGGGGAGGTGGGTACCCGACGCCTCCCGCCAGGCGGCCACGGCCCGGTCGAGGGGTGGCCCCTCGTCGGGGTGTACGACCCGTACGTTGGCCGCCGGCTCCAGCAGTTGGAGGCCGGCCGCGGAACCCGGCCCCACCAGGGCCACCACCGTCGTCGACAGGCGTTGCATCGGCCCACCACGCTAGGCACGCCAGCCGGGGTGCGCTGCCGCTCGGCCTGCCGGCCCCTATCGTGGCCGCCGTGCGTCT
The DNA here is from genome assembly GCA_038255145.1 of Acidimicrobiales bacterium. Classification (GTDB taxonomy): domain Bacteria; phylum Actinomycetota; class Acidimicrobiia; order Acidimicrobiales; family CAIXPF01; genus WHTX01. The sequence continues at coordinate 49,709 of JBBSLP010000005.1, read as the reverse complement.
GGTCCTGCGGGTGGTGGCCGTGCTCGTCATCCTCGGGGGGCTGGTCCTGTTGGGCACCGAGCTCGCGGCCAAACCGTTCGCCGAGCGGGCCATCGCCCGCCAGGTGCGCGACGACCACGACCTGGCCACCACCCCCGACGTGTCCCTCGACGGCTTCCCCTTCGCCGTGCAGGTGGCCCGGGGCCGCCTCGACGGCGCCACCGTCACCATCGACGACTACGTGGCCGAGGGGCTGACCCTGCGCCGGGCCGTGCTGCGCCTCCGTGACATCACCTTCGACGCCGCCGACCTGGTCGACGGCGGCGGCGATGTGCGGGCCGGGTCCGGCACCCTCACCGCCACCGTCGCCGACACCGACGTGACCGCCTTCCTGGCCACCAGGGGCATCCCCCTGACCGCGCACTTCACGCCGGGCTCGGTGGCCGTGGACGGCCAGATCGACGTGCTGGGCACCACGTTCGCCGCCGCCGCCACCGGCACCGTGGCCATCGCCGATGGTGCACTGCGCTTCGATCCCGGCACCGTCACCCTCAACGGCGCCGAGACCCCGGCCGAGCTCCTCGATGCGGCCCGCACCCTCACCGCCTTCACCGTGCCCCTGCCCCAGGTGGCGGGGGTGCAGGTGACGACGGCCAGCATCGGCCAGGGCGCGGCCACCCTGACCGCCGACATCACCGACTACCTGCTCACCGCCCGGGCCACACCCGCCGCCACCAGCTGAGCCGGCCGGGCGGTCCCTCGGTCAACCGAACGCATCCCCCGACGCCTGCGGTACGCCCATGCGTCCGGTTCGACCTGCATCGCCGGGCGGCTGAGCCCCTGTCTGCTCAGCCTCTCAGCGGTCTTCTTCGAGGTAGCCCTCGCTGCGGTCCCAGCGGGGGTCCGAGGTGATGTGCATGGCCGCCTCCTCCGCGGATTCGTCCCCTTCGAGGGCCTCGGCGTCGGCGAACTCCTCGGACTCGATGTCGTCGTAGGAGGGCACGTCGTCGACGCTGGACTCGGGGTCGACCAGGCGGCCGATGGCCGTGGGGTCGCGCACGTAGCCGTCCTCGTCACCACCCGAGGCCAGGTGGGAGGCCAGGCGGTCGTCGAGGGCGGCCACCTCGTCGTCGTCGAGATCGGCGAACAGGTCCTCGGTGGGCCCGGTCAGCTCCATCTCCACGTCGGCCAGGGCGTCGGTGTCGAGGGTCTCGACGTCGTCCTCGATCTCGACCTCGTCGTCCAGCTCCTCGGCGAGGGGGTCGGGCTCCTCCCGGCGGGCCCGCTCGGCCACGCTCTCGGGGAAGGCCTCCTCGGCCGGGGTGATGGCCTGGTCGAGCGACCCCAGGGGGCGGTCAGGGGGGTACTCGTTGGGCCGGTTGCCGCTGTAGTCGTTCTCGGAGTCGACCTCGTCGTCGTCGAGGGACTCGGCCACGTCCTGCGAGTCGCCGGCACCGGAAGGGTCAGTCATGGCCGCAAGGTACCCTCGGCGTCGCCCCCACCAACACCCACGCCCGGCAGCAGCACCCGCAGGTCGGACACGGCTACGTCCGCCCCCGCCTCGACGAGGGCATCGGCGTCGTCGTGGCGGTCCACGCCGACCACCAGGCCGAAGCCCCCGGCCCGGCCCGCGGCCACCCCCACCAGGGCGTCCTCGATGACCACAGCCCGGGCCGGCGCCACCCCGAGCTGGCGGGCCCCTTCGAGGAAGGCGTCGGGAGCGGGCTTGCCGGGCAGGCCCAGGCGGGCGCTGACCACGCCGTCCACCCAGGCGTCGAACTGGTCGGCCAGGCCCACGGCCTGCAGCACGGCTTCGCAGTTGGCGCTGGAGGAGACGACGGCGGTGCGGATGCCAAGGGCCCGGACCCCGTGCAGCAGGGCGGCGCCGTCCTCGAACATCTGCGGACCGCGTCGGGCCAGCAGCTCGTTGAACAGCTCGTTCTTGCGGTTACCCAGCCCGCTGACCGTGTCCGCGCTCCCGTCATCGGCGGGCTCGCCCCGCTCGAGGGTGATGGACCGCGCCGCCAGGAAGCCGGCCACACCGTCGTAGCGGGGCTTGCCGTCGACGTGGAGGGCGTAGTCACGGGGCCCGAAGGCCACGAACGGCTCCCCGGTCTCCTCGGCCCGCCGCGCCAGGAACTCGTCGAACATCTCGGCCCAGGCCAGGGAGTGCAGCGAAGCGGTGTCGGTGATGACACCGTCGAGGTCGAAGAGGACGGCGTCGTAGGCCTGGGGGGTGATGGTCGGGATGGCACCACTGGAGGATCCGGAACCACGGGTCATGTCCCCTCGCTACCCCACGGAAGGGATGACGACCCAGCCGGGAAGGTGACCATGGCCTTCGGCGCCGGAGTGGTCTAACGTCACACCCACGTGAACGAGCGCGTGGCCCACCGCACACAGCGGCAGAGGCTCGCTGCGACACAGAGATCACCCGAGGGGGGTACCTGACGGGCCGCCGGCACTGCCGGCGGCCCGCTCGCGTCCCCGGCGAGCTGCCACACTGGCGGCGATGGCTGACGGGGCGGCGGATGAGGGGACGGCGGGTGACGGGACCCGCACGGGGGCGCGGGCCGTGGATCGGGCCCTGGCCATCCTCACCCGGTTCCGACCCGACGCCACCGACCTGTCCCTGACCGAGCTGGCCGCGGCCACCGGTGTGCACGTCAGCACGGCCCACCGCATCGTCCGTGCCCTGTGCCGGGGAGGCCTGCTCGACCAGGACCCCCGCACCGAGCGCTACCACCTGGGCCGACTCAGCGTGCTGCTGGGCCAGATGGCCCTCGAGCGCTACGGGCTGCACTCGGCCCAGGCCCACCTCGACGAGCTGGCCCTGGCCACGGGCGAGTCGGTGAGCCTGGGGGTGGCCGACGGCGACGAGGCGGTGGTCGTTCTGCGGGCCGAATCGACCGAGCCGCTGCGCTTCGACCGACCGCCGGGGAGCCGCATCGGCCTGCACGCCTCGGCCATGGGCAAGGTGCTGCTGGCCTTCGGGGCCACCGACGTGGTCGCGGCCGTGGCCCGGCTGCACAGCCTGGCCGACTACACCGACCAGACCATCACCGACCGGGCCGAACTGGTGGCCGAGCTGGTCAGGGTGCGCAAGGCCGGCTTCGCCAGCAATGCGGAGGAGCAGCACGCCGGGGTGCTGGCCCTGGGCGTGCCCGTGCTCGACCCCGGCGGCCACGCCCACGTGGCCCTGGCCGTGCAGGGCCCCACCGACCGCCTGGCCGAACGGGTCGACGAGCTCGTCGACCTGCTGCGCGTCGCGGCCGGGCGCCTGTCGGGTGAGCTCCCCCTGGCCCGCCTCTGAGCCCGGGACCGCCGACCCCGGGACCTCCCTGGCGCGAGACGCCGGGAGCGACGACGATGTGCAGCCATGAGCACCCCCGATGCCACCCCAGACTCCTGGCACAGCGAGCTGCACCACATCATCAGCGAGGCCCTGTCCGGGGACACCACCCAGACCAGCGGGATGAGGCGGCTCGAAGCCATCTCGGGCAAGTCGGTCGGCTCGCAGAAGATCTGGATGGGTGAGACCCACGTGTCCCCGTCCACCTCGTCGGGCGATCACCACCACGGCGAGGCCGAGACGGCCATCTACGTCGTGTCGGGCAACCCGTCCTTCGTGTTCGCCAAGGGCGAGGAGGAGGTCCGCATCGACACCAAGCCCGGTGACTACGTGTTCGTGCCCCCCTTCGCCCCCCACCGCGAAGAGAACCCCTCGCCGGACACCCCTGCCGTCGTGGTCATCGCCCGCAGCACGCAGGACGGCATCGTGGTGAACCTGCCCAGCCTGTGGCCCGACACGGCGCCCTCGGCCGACCAGGCCTGAAACCCGGTCGCCGGGGCGTCCGCCGGCATCCGCCATACTCGGGTCCATGGCAGTGAACGGGTCCGGCGACAGCCCGGGGGACGGCTCCGGCGACAGCGCCGAGGACGGCGCCGAAGGCCCGTCGCGCACGGGCGCCCAGGCCGTGGAACGGGCCGTGGCCCTGGTGGCCACCTTCGCCGACGGGGCCGAGTCCCTGGGCCTGGGTGAGCTGGCGGCGCACACGGGGCTGCGACCCAGCACCGCCCATCGCATCGTGCGGGCCCTGGTGCGGGGCGGGGTGCTCGAGCAGGACCCGGCGACCGAGCGCTACCAGCTCGGCCGCACCATGGCCGTGCTCGGCCAGGCCGCCCTGCAGACCTACGGGTTCGTGGCCGCCCAGCCCCTGCTCGACGGCCTGGCCACGACATCGGGCGAATCGGCCAGTCTGGCCGTGCGCGACGGGGCCGACGTGGTGGTCGTGCTCAAGGCCGCCTCCCACCAGCCCCTGCGCTTCGACCAACCCCTGGGCACGCGCCTCGCCGCCCACGCGTCGGCCATGGGCAAGGCGTGCCTGGCCTTGTCGGGGCGTGACGTGGCTGCGGCCGTGACCGCCCTGGGCCCCCTCGGCGCCTTCACCCCGGCCACGGTCACCGACGTCGCCCAACTGGTCGACGAGCTGGCCGTGGCCCGTGCCGCGGGTTACGCCGTGAACCGCCAGGAGCGCTTCGACGGCGTGTGCGGGGTGGCCGCACCGGTGCTCGACCGCACGGGCCGGGCCAAGGGCGCGGTCGGCGTGCGCGGCCCCGCCATCCGCTTCGACGAAGAGCGCATCGCCGCCCTGGGGGCGCTGGTGGCCGCCGTGGCCGCCGAGGTGAGCGCCGTGGCCGCCGTCGACCTCTTCTGAGGGCCGGTCCCGTGGGTGCCCTTCAGCTGGTGCCCAGGTCGAGGCGGTTGCAGGCCTCGCACACCTCGGCGGGGATGACGCCCCAGCGGATGAGCACGGCGAAGATGCGACAGCCCAGGCACAGGGCGAAGGCGGACTCCAGGGTGGCGGCCACGGCGATGGCGCCCACCAGCACCCGGGCCACGGTGGGCTGCCCGGCGACCATGGCCGCGGCTGCCCCCAGGGACAGCGTCGCGCCCATGGCCTGGGCGAAGCGCTTGGGCGGCCCCGGCACCAGCCGGGCCGACAGGCGGGGGGCGATGACCCGGGTGGCCAGCTGGCCCAGGGGGCTGAGGCGCGGACCCGCCGCCACCCGGGCCACGAAGCCGTAGCCCAGGGGCACGATGAGCCAACGCACGTCGCCTACGGCGAGCGTCCCCGCCATCAAAGCGGCCCCGCCGGCCACCACCCGGGCCGCGGTCTCGTTGACGGGGTTGGGGAAGCTGAACAGCTCGCGGGCCGACACCAGGGTCGCGGGGGTGGCCATGATCAGCCCTCGACCTCGCGCAGCTGGCCGGTGGTGACGTCGAAGACGAAGCCCCGGACGTGGTCGGTCAGGGGGATGAAGGGGCTGGTGCGGATGCGCTCGAGGGACCGCCGCACGTCCACGTCGAGGTCGTCGAAGGCCTGTGCCTTCCACCCCGGTTCGACCCCGGTGTCCTCGGTGAGGGTGCGGTGGAAGTCCTCGTCGGTGAAGGTCAGCATGCCGCAGTCGGTGTGGTGGATGAGGATGATCTCCCTGGTGCCCAGCAGGCGCTGGGAGATGGCCAGGGACCGGATCTCGTCGTCGGTCACCACACCGCCGGCGTTGCGGATGACGTGGGCGTCGCCCTCGGAGAGGCCCAGGGCCCCGTACACGTTCAGCCTGGCGTCCATGCACGCCAGGACCGCCACCCGCTTGCCCGGGGGCAGGGGCAGGTGGCCCTTGTCGAAGCCAGCCACGTAGGCCGCGTTGTTGGCCAGCAGCTCGTCGGTGACGCTCATCCGTGCCTCCCTGGTCGAAATCTTGACCAGGTTAGTCGGCTTTAGGTCGGACCGAAGATCCCTGCAGCCAGCAGGTCGGCGTGGTGGCGTTCGGCCACGTCGGGATGCGAGCGCAGGCGCACCATGAGCATCTGGTCGCCGTAGTCGGCCAGGATGGGTGTGGCCGGATCTGCGCTCTCACCCCCGGGGGCCAGGGCGGCAAGAGCGGGCGGCAGGTCCACGGGGTGCAGGCTGGCCTCGAGCCGGGGGTTGAAGAAGTAGGCCACCGAGATGCGCTCGACACCGGCCGGCGGACCCTTCACCCGGTGCACGGTGGCCTTGAGGTAGCCGTGGGTGGCGATCTGCAGCATCTCGCCCAGGTTGACCACGTAGGCCCCGGGGACAGGGGCCACGTCGACGAAGCCGCCGGGCCGGGCCACCTGCAGCCCGCCCACGGCGTCCTGGTGCAGGAAGGTGAGGAAGCCGATGTCGCGGTGGGCGCCCACCCCCTGCTCGGTGCGCAGGTCACTGCCCTCGGGCATGGCGTCGGCTGCCGGGTAGCGGATGACCTTGACGAGGATCTCGGGCAGGGGGTCCACGGCGTGGTCGAAGCAGTCGGCGGGCTGGCCCAGGGCCAGGGAGATGGCCCGCAGCAACGACCGCCCCACCCGCTCCATGGCCGCCATCCACGCGCTGACCGTGGGCTGGAGCTCGGGCACCGCCGTCGGCCACTGGTTGGGTCCCCGCAGGCGCAGCCAGCGGGGATCGTCGGGGCCGATGGTGGGGGTGGGCACGTCGAGGCCCAGGTCGATCTGGTCGCGCAGGTCGACCCGGCCGTTGGTGCGCTCCTGGCCCAGGCGGGTGTAGCCCCGGAACTGGGGGGAGCGCACGTTCTCGATGGCCAGGCGTTCAGCCTCGGGCAGGGCGAAGAAGCGCCGGGCGCAGGTGTGCACCCCCTCCTCGACGTCGCTGTCCACACCGTGGCCCGTCAGGTGGAAGAAGCCCACCTCGTGGCAGACCCGCCCCAGCTCGTCGACGAACGCCGCCGCGGCTGGCGATCCCTCGTCGGCCAGGAAGGCCGAGATGTCGAGCACGGGGATGGACGGTGTCGGCGGCGAGGGGTCTGGCGACGAGGGGGTCGGTGACGATGGTTGCAACGACGGCGCGGTGCCCATGGGCCTCATCGTAGGAGAGGGGTACCGCCGGGGCGGCCCGGGGATGGCCACCCCGACGGCGAGCTCAGGCCAGCTCCACCCGCACGGGGACGGCCCGCTGCAGGGTGTGGCCGACGGGGGCTGTGCGCACCACCCGCTCGTGCAGCTGCGCCAGGGCCTCGGGGTCGGCGGCCGACCTCAGCTGGACCTCGACGGGGTTGGGCGCCGTGTCGCCACCGCCCAGGCCGGCGGGCTCGTCCGAGGGGCCGCCAGGGTGGAGACGGCATCGATCACCTCGGCAGCTTCGGTGCGCACCAGCCAGTCGGGGCTGACGTCGGCGACGTGCACCACCCGGCCCGGTCCCACGACGATCGACGGCGGGCATGGGCAGCTGCCAGCGACCGGTGCCGGTGATGGCGCCCACGTCGGCCCCCTTGGCCCGGGACGCGGCGTCCGGCTCGAAGGCGATGCCCAGCTGGCGGGCCAGGGCGTCGTCGTGGTCCGACACCACGGCGAAGGTGAGGTGGTGGCGGTCCTCGATGTCGACCAGGTCGTCGATGACCTGGGGGGTGACGGTCACCAGGGTCGCTCCTCGGGCTGGCGCAGGGGCCCGACGGCCGCCGGCGGCTGGGTGTCGACAACCCTGTCGATCACGATGTGAGTCATGGGGGGGCTCCTGTACGAAACCCGAGCTAGGTGGTCGATTTTTCTACATCCCGGTTGACCGCTCCGCAGCCACGTGGTCGTGGGGTGGGCCGACCGGGCGGGTCCCGGGAGCGGGCTGTTAGCTTCCGTCGCTGCGCGTTCCCCGTCGGTCGGCCCCCAGAGGTGGCTCACATGTCGTCAACCAGGCCCGCGGCGACGAACAGCGACCCGCGATGAGTGCCGCCGCCGACCCTGCCGCTGAGCTGGTCATCTGGAGCCAGGCCGGACCCAAGGTGGCTGCGGCGGTGCACGAGGCCGTGCCCGGAGTGCGAGTCGTGGACATCGGTCACGCCCCCGGCCCCGATGAGCTGGCCGGCCCCGCGGCCCGGGTCGTGTTCGCCGTGCCCCGACGCGACCTGCCCAAGGCCGAGATCCAGGCCCTCGAGGTGCCGTGGGCCGAGGGCATCGAGTGGGTGCAGACCATGTCCGCCGGGGTCGACGAGTACCCCCGGGCCCTGCTGGCGGGGCGGTTGGCCACGTGCCTGCGGGGGGTGCAGAGCCCGGCCATCGCCGAGTTCGTGCTGGCCACCATGCTGGCTGCGGTCAAGGACCTGCCCCGCACCTGGGAACCCGGCGTCGACGGCAGCCGCATCTCCCTGGGCCACCTGTCGGGCAGGACGCTGGGACTGGTCGGCTTCGGCAGCATCGCCCAGGAGGTGGCCAGGAAGGCTCTGGCCTTCGACATGACGGTCATCGCCACCCGGCGCACGGCCACGCCCAGCGAGGTCGATGGCGTGACCATCGTCGGCCTCGACGAGGTCCTGGCCCGGGCCGACCACCTGGTGCTGGCTGCGCCGAGCACCGCCGACAGCCATCGCCTCATCGATGCCGCCGCCCTGGCCAAGGTCAAGCCCGGCGTCCACCTGGTCAACGTGGCCCGGGGCTCCCTCGTCGACCAGGACGCCCTGCTCGTGGCGCTGGACGACGGCAGGGTGGGCCGGGCCAGCCTCGACGTCACCGACCCCGAGCCCCTGCCCGTCGAGCACCCGTTGTCCCAACACGCCAACGTCTACGTCAGCCCCCACGTGTCGTGGTCGGCCCCCGACATCCTCGACCGGGCCCTGGCCATGTTCGTGGACAACCTGCGCCGCTACCTGGCCGGCGAGCCCCTCGAAGGCATCGTCGACACCGCCGCCGGCTACTGACCCGGCCCTCGGGCGACTCGGTCCGGAGGCCTGACGACCGAGGACCGAGGACCGAGGACCGACGACCCGAGTGGCCTGGCGGCGACCGTGGCTCCGTTCGGCCGAATCGACGCCGAATCGGCGGTGGTCTCACGGTCGATGGCCGTGTTGGTACCTGGCTGTGCCTGCTGGGCGGTGGCGAGGTCCAGCCTTGGGGTGGGGTGACGTCGGCCCGGGGTGGGCAGGTGCCTCGTTCCATGCCGGCTGGCTCCACTGCTGGTGGGGAAGGGGGGCTTGGGTGGCGTTGTCGGCTTCCGTTGCCCGTGCGGCTGGGCCGATCACCGGGTTTGACGCACGGCGTGGTGACGGCACGCGGTTGGGTGGCAGCCGTGACCACAGGGACCGGTTGATCCGGTTTCGCGAAAGGTCGTGCACCGGGCAGGTACACGATCCTTCGCGAAAGGCGGACGGGGTCGGTCGCTTCGGACCTGATCACCCAGCACGTCTGGCCAGCGCTCAGCGTGCGTCTCGGGCCTTGGCCCTCCGGCGTACCGGCAACAGTGCAGGTTCAGCCCCCGCCACGGTGGTCCAGGCTGCAGTGGAGCCGCGCCCACCAGGCCGATGCCCCCTTCCCCAGCAGCAGTAGACCCAGCAGCCCCGGCACCACGCAGTGACCACCCCGGTCCTCGGTCGCGGACCTTGCGAACGACCGCCCACCACCGCCAGCACCGGCGGAGCAAACGATCACCAAGACCGATCGCCGCCGGCGCGGTCCCGTGGAGTCACCAGGCCGACAGCCGTCAGCCCGCAGCCGCCGGGGCCGGGGCCGGGGCCGGGGACCGGGGACCGGTCCGAGGCCACGGCATCGGCCAGACGGGCGGCGAACGCGCCCACCACCTCGTCGCGCCAGGCCGGGGCGGTCACCGTGAGGCCGGCCGGCCAGCCGTCGGGCCGGGGAGGGCCGGGCACGGCCATGGCGCACAGGTCCAACAGGTTGGTGAAGGTGGTGTAGCGACCCAGGCGGGTGTTGCGGCCCACAGGGTCCGCAGCCACCTCGGCCACGGTGGCGGGGCCGGGGGTGGTGGGCACGACGAGCACGTCGGCCACGTCCCAGGTGGCCTCGCTGGCCCGGCGCAGCTCGGCCAGGCGGTAGGCCCCCCGGTAGGCGTCCACGGCACTGGGGGTGCGGCCACCGAGGATGATGGCGGCCACGGTGGGATCGGCGGCCTCGGGCCAGCGTTCCACGGCGTCGCCGACGGCGGCGTAGCGCTCGGCCACCCACGGACCGCCGTAGAGCAGCTCCCCGGCGGCGAAGAAGGGGGCCAGGTCGACCTCGACCACCTCGATGTCGAGCGCATCCAGCGCAGCCAGTGCGTCGGACCAGGCGGCCCGATCCTCGGGCCCGTCGAGGTCGGGTGCCGCGGGTACGGCCACCCGCCTCACCATCGCCGTCTCCGGGGGTCCGGGGCGTCGGCGACTGAAGGGGTCGGCGACGTCGAAGCCGTCCATGGCCGCCAGCGCGCGGGAGGCCAGGGCAACGTCGGTGGCGAAGACCGACGCGCAGTCGATGCTGCGCACCGCCGGCACCATCCCCGCCGTGGGCAGGCGACCCACGGTGGGCTTGAGGCCGACGATGCCGCACTGGGCGGCAGGGACCCGGCCCGAGCCGGCGGTGTCGGTGCCCAGGGTGAAGGGCACCACGCCGGCGGCCACGGCCACGGCCGAGCCCGAGCTCGAGCCACCGGGCACCAGGCTCGCGTCGAGCGGGTTGCGGGGGGTGCCGTAGGGGCTGCGGGTGCCGACCAGGCCGGTGGCGAACTGGTCGAGGTTGGTCTTGCCCACGCACACCGCGCCGGCGGCCTCGAGGCGGGCCACGACGACGGCCGAGCACACGGGCACGTAGGCGAATGGGCGGCAGGCCGCGGTGGTGGGCAGCCCGGCCACGTCGATGTTGTCCTTCACCGCGAAGGGCAGCCCGGCCAGGGGTAGTCGGGGATCGATGCGGGCGGCCCGGCCCAGGACCGCAGCCCGGTCGGCCACGGTGATGAACACGGCGTCGTCATCGAGCGTGTCGAGGCGGGCGAAGGCCTCCTCGACACCATCTGTCGGGCTCACGCCCGTGCCCCCATGACCGCGACCCCAGCGAGCACGGCGCTGTCTCCTCGTCTGTGCGCCGGACGGGCCCGGCCACGGCGGCTCAGTTCACGAGCCCTGTGTTTCGGGCGTGTGAACCAGAGGTTGCGGCGACGAGAACCCTGTATACAGGCAGCTCAGACCAGAAGGGTGGCACGGTGACCGCCGGCCGACGGTTGCCAGCAGGCGGTCACCAGGGTCCTAGCCGACGGGTGCGGTGCGGCCGCCGCGGACGAGCTCGCCGGGCAGGGCGCCGGTGGACACGCCGTCCTCGAAGCTGACCTGGCCCCGCTTGACCGTGTAGCGGTAGCCGTCAGCGGTCTGCATGAGGCGACGACCGCCAGCGGGCAGGTCGGCGATCATGTGCGGCGCCCGCAGGGTCAGGCCCTCGAAGTCGATGACGTTGAGGTCGGCCAGGTAGCCCGGCGCCAGCACACCACGGTCGTACCAGCCGATGTGGCGGGCCGTGTCCATGGTCTGACGCTTGACCACGAACTCCAGCGGCAACTTCTCACCGCGGTGGCGGTCACGGGCCCAGTGGGTGAGCAGGAAGGTGGGGAAGCTGCCATCGGAGATGAACGACACATGGGCGCCACCGTCGGACAGGCCGGGCAGGGTCCGCTCCGACAGGAGCATCTCGCGCGCCGCGTCGAGGTTGCCGCCGGCGTAGTTGCCCAGGGGCGAGTACAGCAGCTCCTTGCCGTCACGCTCGAGCAGCAGGTCGTAGATGAGGTCCATGGGCTGGCGACCGAGGCGACCGGCCTCGGCACCGATGGAGGCCTCGGGGGCGGGCTCGTAGTCGGGCGGGTCGCCCAGGCGGAACACGCGCTGGCCGGTGTCGCCCACGACCTTGAGGAAGCCGAAGCGGGCCTGGGCCGCCTCTTCGAGCAGGCGGCGCTTGAGCTCGGGGTCGCGCATCTTGGCCACCCGCTCGTGCAGGGGCAGCCCGGCGATGGGCAGGTAGGAGGCGCAGCGCACGAAGGGGTGCAGCGAGCCCTCGAGGCCGATGAGCAGACCGACGGTGCGCGGGGCGCACTGGGCCTTGATGTCCACGCCGTCGGCGTGGGCCTTGTCGAGCCAGCTCAGCACCTGGCGCCACTTGTCGGGCACCACGTCGACCTGGACCAGGGACACCGACGCCGGCCGCCCGGCCAGCTGGGCGGCGGCCTTCATCAGGCCGAGCTCGTAGTCCACGTCGCGGAAGTCGGACACGAACTGGAGCACGCCCTTGCCCGTCATGCGCAGGGCCTCGGCGATGCCGAGGATCTCCTCGCTGCGGGCGGTGAGGGAACCGATCTTCTGACCGTCACGGCTGCGGTGGTTGACGGTGCGGGAGGTGGCGAAGCCCAGGGCCCCGGCCTCGAGGCCCTCGGCGGTGAGCCGGGCCATCTCGCTGATCTCGTCAGGGGTGGGGTCCTCTTCGTGGTCCGCACCCCGCTCCCCCATCACGTAGGCCCGCAGGGCGGCGTGGGGGACCTGGGCACCGATGTCCACGGCGTGGGGCCGGGCGGCGACGGCGTCGAAGTACTGGGGCAGGCTCTCCCACTCCCACGACAGGCCCTCGTGCAGGGCGGAGCCGGGGATGTCCTCGACGCCCTCCATCAGGGCGATGAGGAACTCGTGGTCGTCGTCGCCCCGGCGGGCCGGCGCGAAGCCCACGCCGCAGTTGCCCATGACGACGGAGGTCACGCCGTGGATGGAGGACGGGGCCAGGAGGGAGTCCCACGTGGCCTGGCCGTCGTAGTGGGTGTGCAGGTCGACCCAGCCTGGGGTGACGAGCTGGCCGTCGGCGTCGATCTCGCGCCGGCCTGCACCCACGGAACCGCCCACGCCGTCGCCGATCTCGGTGATGCGGTCACCGTCGATGGCGATGTCGGCCACCCTGGCCGGGGCCCCCGTCCCGTCGACGATCTTGCCCCTACGTATGACGAGGTCGTGCACGCGTCATCCCCCTGCTCGCCGGATGACAGGACCTTACTCCCCTGCGACCGTGGCGGACGACCCCTGTTGACGATGACGTCAAGGTCGCCGGTCGGCGGGGCGTGGGCGCACGCGGGCGAGCGGTGCTATTTCTTGCGCGGCACGCGGGTTGCGCACCGTCGGTTTGGGTAACACGATCGTCATGACCGTGGGACTGGCGGAGCTCCTGCTGTTGCTCCTGGGCCTGGCGGCCCTGGGGGCGATGGTGTCCTTCCTGGTGGTGAGCATCGGGATGACTCGCAACAACCGGCGTACGACGACCTCCCCCACCACCTTGCGGACCACCCCGGCCTTCGGTCACCTGGCCGCCCACCGCCACGGCCACGGGCGCCACTGACCCCATCAGCGGTCGCCCGCCGGGCCATCAACCGGCCCGCGACAGGGCCAGGGTGGCGGGGACGGTGAGCCAGTGGCCGAGGCCGTCGAGGGCACCGACCCGGGCGACGAAGGTGTCGGACACGTCGGCCAGGCTGAGGTAGCCCACCGACCGGTAGACGTCGTCGCCTGCCGCCGCGAACGCCGTGGCGGCTGCGGTCGGGACGGGAGCGGCGACGGCTCGGGCGACCACGGACGCGGCGGCGGCCGCTCCCCCACCCAGCACGTCGGGTGCTGCGTCGGGGCCCCACCACGGTCCCGCCCAGCTGGTGGGGTGGGCCGAGGCCGGGTGGGCGACCTCGTAGAAGAGGTGCGGCGCCCGGGTCAGGTCCTCCCGCCAGGACGCCCGGTCGTCAGCGTCGACCGCCACCACCCGCACGTGCAGGCCGGCCACCTCCAACTGGTCGGCCAGCGCCTGCGCCGCGGTGACGTCGCCGGGGTGCTCGGCTGCGTAGACCAGCACGAGGGGAGCATCGCCCAGGGCGGCATCGGCCTCCATCGGCGCGAAGGCCCAGGGTTCGGGGGCGTCGACGGGGGGCACCAGACCCGGTGGGTACAGCTGGTCCGACACCCGGGCCATCGGCGCGGAGGGGTCCGGCGCCGGCCCCCACACCTGGGCCACGAGAGCCGGGCGGTCGATGGCGGCCCGGAGCGCGGCGCGCAGGGGACGCTCGTCGAGCGGCGCCCGCCCGGGGTTGAGGTGGACCCAGGCCTTCTGCAGCGCCGGGAAGGTCACCACGTCGAACCCGGCCCGGGCGCCGAGGTCGGCGACCACCGTGGCCGAGGGGTCGTCGACGACGTCGAGCTCGCCCCGCTCGAGGGCGGCGACCTGGTCGGCGGGATCGGCCACCACGCGCAGGGCGACGTGGGCGTAGGCCGGTGCCGTTCCGGGGAAGGCCGGGTTGCGGGCCAGCACCCACACCCCCTTCGAGGTGGCGCCCACCACGTAGGGCCCGGTCCCGGCCGAAGCCGTGCGCAACCAGCCCCGGGCCTGGTCGGCGCCGTGGGCGGCGACGACGGCAGGATCCACCACCCGGGGCCCCTCGGCGCTGGCCAGGTGGTCGAGCAGGGCAAGGTCGGGCCGGGCCAGGTGGATGACGAAGGTGGCGGGGTCCGGGGTGTCGTAGCCGGCCACGGCGGACAGCCCGCCAGCCAGGGGGGAGGCCACCGCAGGGTCGGTGCGGCGCGCGAAGCTGGCCCGCACCGCGGCGGCGTCGACGGGCCCCCCGCCGGAGAAGGACACCCCGCCGCGCAGGGTGAAGCGATAGGTCAGCCCATCCTCGGAGCGCTCCCAGCGATCGGCCAGATCGCCGACGATCGAGGCGGTGCTGTCGGCGGCGTACGCCACCAGACCCTGGTAGAGGGCCGTGATCAGCTGCACCGCCGCGGGACCCTCGGGTCGGTCGGGGTCGACGGAGGTGACGGGGACCGCAGTGGCCAGGCGCAGCGTCCGCTCCCCGGCCACCGTGGTGACCGTGGGCAGGTCACCACCCGAACCGCCCGGGGACCGACAGCCGGTGAGGACCGCCGTGACCAGGGACAACAGCCCGACGACAGCGACGCGCAGCCGGCGCCTGGGCATGGGTCCTCCCTCGGCGTGGCCACCGCGGGGCGGTCGGGTCAGCCGTCGTGCGATGGTTTCAGGGGGTGCGGACCGCGGTCAGCCGTCCGACGGTATCCAGGAACGCCGCCGGATCGGCCACCGTGACCGTGGCTCCGGGGTGGGCCAACCACCCTCGCGGCGCCAGGGCGGGGACGGGGTCATCGAAGGTCAGGCACACGCCGGCGTCGGTGTTGGTGGCGAAGGTGACGCCGTGGTCGACCAGGGACAGGTGGGCGGGACCACCCACCTTGAGCAGGGAGTAGGGGCCGCTGCGGTCGAGGCCGGTGACGTTGGCCGACCTGGTGCGCAGGTTCCAGGGCCCGAAGTGGATCTCCAGGTCGCCGTCCCGCAGCTCGACCCAGGCCGACGCCGGGGACACGCCGAACAGGCGCACCAGGCCGCCCTGGACGCCGGTGAAGGCGAAGGGGAAGATGGCGCCGCCACCGTCCTCGACCGTGCGGGTGGACCCGCCCCGCTCCTCCAGGAAGCGACGCAGGCGGATGAGCGAGCGTTCGTTGCGGGCTCTGATGGAGGCCTCGACCAGGGGGCGGAGCTGGCTCATCACCGGGCTGGTGGGCTCCTCGTGGATCAACAGCTCGGTCCGGCCCTCCCCCACCGCGCTGAGCTCGAAGCGGACCAGGACGCGGCCGAAGGGGCGGGCGTGGGCATCGAGGGCCAACAGCCGGGGGACGGTGATCTCGACGATGCAGGTGGCGTCGGCGCTCTGGATGGGTCCGAAGCCGACGCGGTGGCGGAAGGACGAGCCCGCCGCCGGCCAGTCGGGATCGAGGGAACGGATCTCCTTCGCCCCCACCAGCCACTCCGGGTACGAGTACGGATCGGAGAGCACGCCGAAGAGGTCGTCCACCCCCACATCGATGCTCAGACGTGATTCGGCCATCCGGCTGCTCCTCTGCGACCACGGGGGGCATCGCGCCCCTCCGGTACCCCTACCCGCGGCCCGGGGGGCTTGACCCCGTTGGCGCCGGGGGCCACGGGCGCCTCGCTACGCTGCCCCGATGGTCGGGCAAAGCCATGCTCTGGCGTAGGCACCACGGCGGCTCGGGCGACGCCCTGCCCGAGTCGTGGCACGACGTGGTCACCACCCGCATGGCCCTGTGGGCCCAGCTCGACGATGACGAGCAGGCCAGCGTGCAGGAGACGGCCCGGTGGCTGCTGGGGTCCAAGCACTGGGAGGCGGCCCGGGGCTTCAGCCTGACCGACGAGGTGCGGGTCCTCATCGCCGCCCAGGCCGCCCTCCTGGTGCTGGGACTGGGCCAGGACCAGTACCGCATCGTCTCGGCCATCATCGTGCACCCCACCACGGTCACCACCACGGGTGAGCGGGCCGGGCCCACCGCAGGCACGGTCAGCGACGACCCCATGCCCATCCTCGGCCAGGCGTCGGACGAGCGGGGGCCCATCCTCATCGCCTGGGATGCCGTGCTCCAGGGTTCGGCCCACCCCGAGTGGGGATCCAACGTCGTGCACCACGAGTTCGCCCACAAGTTGGACATGCTCGACGGTTACGCCGACGGGGTGCCTCCCCTTGGCGACCGCGAGCTGGCCGAACGCTGGGTGGCCGTGTGCCGGGCCGAGCTCGACGTGGTGCGCGACGGCACTGATCGCCACCCCGTGCTGCGTCCCTACGCCGGGGTCAACGAGGCCGAGTTCTTCGCCGTGGCCAGCGAGGCCTTCCTCAACGTGCCCCTGGCCCTCGAGGCCCACAACCGCGAGCTGTACGACCTGCTGGCGACGTACTACGGCCAGGACCCCGCCTCCCGGGCCCGCCGGGCGGGCCACCACCACACCCCCGCCGCAAGCTGAGGCCGCCGGACCCCGATCCCGGCACCGGTCACACGTCGATCTCGGCCACCACCGGCCAGTGGTCGCTGGCCAGCCGCCCCCGGGGGCGCCGGTGGAGGATCCGCCCCGGCCCCGCCCCCAGGTCAGCGGGCACGAGCACGTGGTCGATGCGCCCCCCGTCGAAGCTGCCGCTGAACCCGTGGGCGGTGGCCACACCGGGGCCGGCCGGCGCCATTCGAGCGAGCACGTCCTCGTAGCCCGCGGCCAGCACCAGGGCCACGGCGGGCTCCGCCACCGTGGCGTTGAGGTCCCCCAGCACCACCCAGGGTCGGTCGGGCTCCTCGGCCAGCCAGCGCACCAGGGTGGCCGTACTTCGATCGCGCTCCCCGGCGGAGTGGGGATCGAGGTGGGTGTTGGCCACCCCTACCGACCGGCCTGTGGCCCGGTGGCGCAGCCGGACCAGGGTGACGACCCGGGAGCCGTGCCGGCCCCACAGCTCCCACCGGCGGGCCAGGGGGCGGACACCGAACCAGCGGGTCTCGCTGCCCTCGACGTCGAAGCGGTCGGCCCGCACCAGCACGGGCACGTGCTCCCCCCGTCCCCGGGCCGCCCGGCCGTGGCCCTCGACATCGAAGCCGGCCAGGTGGCGGCGCAGGTAGTGGAGCTGGAACCCGTACACCTCCTGCAGTCCGACGATGTCGGGTCCGACCGAGCGGATCACGTCGAGGACGGCGCGGCGCCGCAACCACCACAGGTTGCGCCCGTCGAAGGCCCGGCCGTTGCGGATGTTGTAGGTCATCAACGTCGTGGTCACCCCGCACCTCCTCGGTGACATGCAACTGCATGTCCGTGTGTGTCCGTGTGTCGGTGTGCGGGGCCACGGCACCGTGGGCGAGCCTGGACCCACCCGGACGGCACACCCGAGCGCCGTCCCCCACCGTCACCGTCACCGTCACCGGACGCGACGTCCCCGCCGACGAGGAGCCCGTGGCCACGGCCGACCACCCCGAGGATGCCGACCAGCGCCGCAGCCGGCGACGGGCCCGGGGCGCGGTGGCCGCCGTGTTCTTCACCAACGGCGCGCTGTTCGCCGACGTCCTGCCCCGCTATCCCGAGATCAGGCCGACCTGGGGTTGAGCAACGCCGCCCTGGGTTCGGCCGTGGCCGCGTTCCCCCTGGGTGCGTTGCTGGCCGGGCTGCTGGCGGCCGCGCTCATCAACCGCATCGGCTCGGCCCGGGTGGCGTGCCTGGGGATCGTGGCCCTGGCTGGGGCCCTTTCCCTGGTGGCCGTGGCCGGCACATGGGCCGCCCTGGCTGCGGTGCTGCTGGTGGCCGGGGGCCTCGACGCCGTGATCGACGTGGCCCAGAACGCCCACGGCCTGCGGGTCCAACGCCGCTACCGGCGGTCGATCGTCAACTCGTTCCACGGGGTGTGGAGCATCGGCGCCGTCACCGGCGGGGTGCTGGGATCGGCCGCCGCGGGCCTGGACGTCCCCCTGGGCGTCCACCTGCCCGTGGCCTCGGCGCTGTTCGCCATCGTCGCCCTGGTGGCCCTGCCCGCCATGCTGCCTGGGCCCGAGGACGCCGAGCTCGAGGAGGGGGTCACCGACGGCGGGGCGCCGGGGTCACCGGCCCCGCCCGCAACCCGCCGGGTGCCACGCCCCGCCGTCGCCGCGCTGGCCGCGCTCGGGTTGCTGGCCGCGTGTGGGGCCGTGGTCGAGGACGCCGGCGCGTCGTGGGGGGCGCTGCGGTTGCGCGACGGCCTGGGGGCGGGTGCCGCGGTGGCCGGCCTGGCCTTCGTGGCCCTGCAGACGGCCATGACCACGGGCCGGCTGCTGGGCGACCGGGTGGTGGACCGGTTCGGCCCCCGTGCCGTGGTCCGCACCGGGGGGGCCATCACCGCGCTGGGCATGGGCGTCGCCCTGGCCGTCCCCGGCATCGCCACCGCCCTGGTGGGCTTCGGACTGGCCGGGTTGGGGGTGGCCACGCTGGTGCCCGCAGCCATGCAGAGGGCCGACGAACTGCCCGGGCTGCGGCGCGGTGTGGGCCTGACCGTCGTCAGCTGGCTGCTGCGGGTGGGGTTCCTGGTGTCCGCCCCCGTGGTCGGCGTCGTGGCCGATGCCACCAGTCTGCGCGTGGGCCTGCTGAGCGTCGTCGTCGCCGGTGTCGTGGTGCTGGTCGTGGGGCGGGTGCTGACCGACGGGGGGTCAGGTGACCCCGACCCCGGCCGTGTCGTGCCCACCCCGGCAGGCCCCGTCAACCAATGACGATCGGCAGGTCAGCGACGTCGTCGCCTGGTCGGGCCGACGTCGACGGCGCGGATCACTTGACCGTCTCGTTGCAGTGTCAACGGTGTCAGGAGGGCTTGTCCGGCGTTCTCCCCTGGCCTTGCCGGACAGGGACGTCGCGCGGGCCCACGGGTGTCCGACGGGCCCGGCGACGACGGGTCGGGCCCGGCCCGACCGTGGTCTCGGAGCACGCCGCCGTGCTGTCTCACCTTGACCTTTGGCAGTGGGCGCTGGGGGATTCGAACCCCCGACCCCCTCCTTGTAAGGGAGGTGCTCTGACCAACTGAGCCAAGCGCCCGCAGGGTCCATGGTCGCACACCGCGTCGCCACCACCCTGCCGCCGGACAACGTTTCAGCTTGCGCGCGTGACCCGCAGGGGTGGTGGGACCCCCACGTAGGATGCTGGCCCGGTGCGGATGCCACGAGTTGCCAATGATGACCAGGGGTCTGTCGGCCGGGGTTCAGCCTCGGCGGCCACCACTGGGCGCGGCCCCTCGTCGACCACGCCGCCGACCCGTCGCCGGCGCCTGACCACGGCAATGGCCATCCTCCCGCTGGTGCTGGCCGGCTGCTCGCTCTCCGCGGACGCCAGCGTCACCACCAGCCAGGCCAACCTGATCAGCTCCCGACGGGCCACCGGATGGGTCCGCGTCGGCAACGAGCTCGCGCTGCCGTTCTCGACCACGACGTGCTCGGCCGAGCCCGACCGCTTCGTCGCCGTAGGCGCCGGCATGGCCGGCGACATGAAGTTCCTCGTCCGGGTCCGGGCCCGCAACGTGCTCGAGATCCGCTACGGCACCCACGACGAACTGCAGGCCGACAACTCCGACGTGCGCCAGCTCGTTCCCACCGAGCCGCCCGTCATCACGGCCGAGGACGGGGTCATCTCGGGCACGGCCAAGCTCGTCGACACCGCCGCCCCCGAACGGGCGCCGGTGGACGTCGAGCTGCGCATCTACTGCGGCTGACGCCCGCCCACCACCCACGGCGAGGTGCGCTCGTGCTGGCGCAGGGCATCGAGGGCGTGTCGAGCCTCGGCCTGGAGGTCCTCGGGTAGGTGGCCGGCGGGGAACCAACGGGCCTCGGCCAGCTCGGCCGAGTGGGGACGCACCCCGTCGAGGTCGGCCCCGGGACCGGGTGACAGGCGGAACACCACGTCGAGGCGCTGGGGGACGAGGTCGAGCACCACGGCACCGGGCTGCACCGCCGTCACCTCCAGACCGAGCTCCTCGCGCACCTCGCGCACCACGGCCTGGGCCGGGCTCTCGCGGCGCGACAACATGCCCCCGGGCAGGCCCCACCCCGAGCGGTACACGCTGCGGATGAGCAGGAGCTGGCCGTCACGCTCCATCACCCCCACGGCGCCGGCCACGAAGGTGCGCCCGACCTGGCGCACGACGGCCCGCCGCACCCGGGTGGGCAGGCGTCCGAAGGTGACGAAGGCCAGGCGGGCGACGGCATGGCCCACCGCGGCCACCGGCCCGTCGAGGGGGCCCCAGCGGCCCCGGGCCGAGCTCACGGCGCCTGCCGTGCGGCCACGAGCCGATGGGCCAGCGCGGTCGTGGCCCCGGCCACCGGGGCGCGGCGGGCGGCGTGGTCCATGACCAGCAGGTCACGCCCGTCACCGTCGACCACGGTGGCCCCGGCCTCGTGGCAGATGAAGCTGCCCGCGGCGTAGTCCCACACGCCGTGCCCCCCTTGGGGGTGCGTGTCCACGTACCCGTCGAGCACCCCCTCGGCCACGGCGCACAGGTCGAGGGCGGCGGCACCGAGGGCCCGGTACTGGGACCAGCCGTAGTGGTGACGAGGGTGGCCGGACAGGCCCACGATGGCCTCGGAGAGCTCGGTGCACGTCGACGGGCGCAGGCGTTGGTCGGGACCGTCCCGGAAGGCGCCCCCGCCCCGGGCGGCCCACCACGTCCGACCGCTGGGCAGGTCCATGACCAGGCCCACCCGGGCGCCATCGCCGTCCACGACGCAGATGCTGGCCGCGTACCAGGCGAGACGGCGCGACGCGTTGGTCGACCCGTCGAGGGGATCGAGCAGCGCCACCAGGGGCCGGTCCAGGCCCTGGGTCCCCGACTCCTCGCTGAGGATGCCGAGCCCGGCGGCGTCGAGCACCTCGACGGCGGCGGCGTCGGCGGCCAGGTCGGTGTGGTGCTGCACCAGGCTGCCGGGGACGAGGCCCCGATCCCCCACCGTGGCCAGGCGGTCGCGGACGGCCTGGGCCGCCCGTCGACAGACGGCGAGCAGGGCAGGGTCGTCCACGGCCCGCACGCTACCCGCCGCCCGCGCCGGCCACGGGGAGGGTGGCCGGGGGGTTGCGGCGGCGGGAACGCACCAGGTGGGGAGAGCCGGCCTTCACCCGCAGCGGCCGATACGCTGACCGGTCGTGGACGTCACACAGCCGGCTGGACGCCGTTGAGCGAGGACGGCCACTAAGTTGGCAGCCATCGACGTCGCCGGATTCGTCGCCGACCTCAAGGATCACGCCGTCGAGCACGGCTTCCACATCCACGAGGAACGGCACTTCGTAGAGACCTACTCCCTGCGCCAGACGTGGGAGGTCGAGCTGCACCCGGAAGAGGCCTGTGACGGCCCCCTCCACCTGCACCTCTCCCTCGACGTGGACCCGCGGGTGCTCCTGGCGTTCGAGGATTCGGTCATGGCCCTGGGCGATGACGAGGACCCCCCGGACACCTTCCAGTTCCCCGTCGTCTTCAACTGGTCGCTGCCCCCCCTGCACCACCTGCCCGACCTGCTGGTGCTGGCCACCGAGCTGGCCGCCATCGGCGGGCCCGACTTCCCCGTCGAGGTGTCGGCCATCGACTCCACGGCATCGGTCATCGAGGCCCCGGAGCGCACGTTGACGGTGAACGCCCGGGCCGAGGTGTCCCTGGCCAACATGTTCACCGGCCAGCAGCAGCTGTGCGACGAGCTCGAGCGCTGCAAGCAGGTCAGCGGTTTTCTCCTCGAGCGGGCCCCCAGCTGGCTCGACGGGGCCTGAGCCCTCAGCCCGTCAGCGCTCAGGCCGGCGTCCGGTCCGAGCGGCCGGCGCGGTCCGGTCCGGGCCCCCGACCCGGCCCCGGCCAGCTGCCCAGGTCGGGGCGCAGGGCGCCCAGGTGGCGCTGGGCCAGACAGCCCCGCCACACCCCCCAGCCGTAGGCCACATCGTCGGCCAGCCGCACGGCCAGGTAGCGCACGGGATCGATCGCGGCGTCGTCCGGACGTCCATCGGTCCCGTCGACCGTCGCCCGTCGCCGCTCGGACCAGCGGTCGAGCAGCGGGGGGACGACCACGGCGGCGACCAGGGCACCCCGGGCCCGCCGGCTGACCAACGCGGCGACCAGGGCGAACGGCCACCAGGTGCGGGTCAGGGCCCGGGCCAGCCACCTTCCGGCATGGAGGTGGCCCCGTCCGCCCAGGCGGACGGCCTCGACGACGGGGTGCTCGAGGCTGGGGGCCAGCTTGCGGGCCAACAGCGCGGTGGTGGCACCGGCCACGCCCACACCGGCCAGCGGGTGGCCGGCCGCGATCAGGGTCCAGGCGGTCACGCTCCACCCCGACACGGCCAGGGGAGGGACCTGGCCGGGGTGGCGACGGTCCAGGGGGGCGGCAGCGCCGCCGTAGCCCACCCGCTGGGCCACCCACCGGGGCCACGTGGCCCGGGCTGGGTGGCTGACCAGCGACGACGGTTCGTAGCGGACCACGCCTCCCGCAGCCACCAGGCGGAACACGAGGTCGACGTCCTCCCCGGTGCGCAAGGTGGGGTCGAAGCCGCCGACGGCGTCGAGGGCGTCGCGCCGCAACACCAGGGCGGCGGTGGGCACGTAGGCCACCCGGGCCCGGGGGGCGACACGGGCCTCGTCGGGACCCAGGTCCAGGGGCGAATGGCGGCGCTCGTAGCGGTCGAGCACGCCGGCGGCGGCGGTGGGTCGCGAGCCGACCCGGGGGGCGGCGGCCACCACCTCGGGGTCGGCGAAGTGGGCCAACAGCCTGTCCAGCCAGCCGGGCTGGGGTTCGACCCCGGCGTCGAGGAAGGCCACCAGGGCCGTGTCCACCCCGACCAGGCCAGTCGTGCGGGCCGCGCCCGGGCCACCGTTCGTGGCCCGCCGGACCAGGTCGGCCCCGTGCGCTGCGGCCACGGCGGCGATGCGCTCGGCCTGGGGGGACGGCGAGGCGTCGTCCACCACGACCAGCGCCGCCCCGTCACCGGCCACCGCGGCCAGGGTGGCGGCCAGGCCGGCGGCGTCCCGCCACACGGGGATGAGGATGGTGACGTCACCACGGCGGTACGACGGCGGCCCGCTCGGCCGGGGGTGGGCGAACCCGCCATCGAGCAGGCGCCGAGCCAGCATCTGGCGGGCTCGCTCCCGCTGGCCGTCAGCGGGGCGTGCAGGGTCGGCGGCGGGCGTTCCGCGAAGGGCGTTGTACCCCTCAGGTTCACCATCCTTCGCGAAACCGGTGGACCCCGGCGTTGCCAGACCGTCGGGACGTGGCGCTGCGGGTCGCAGGGACACGCCCTCGCCCGCGGCCAGGGCATCGACGACAGCTGACCCGGCCGGGCTCAGGCGCAGCAGACGCAACGGCGAGCCGCCCAGCAGGACCCGGCCCCCGTCGAGCCGACGGACTCCGGGGTCCAGCGCCACGCCGAAGCCCGGCGGCAGCGGTGGTCGGGGGTCGGTCATCGGTCGAGGAGGCGGCTGAAGGCGGCGGGGATGGTGGCGGGCCCGTCCACGCCTACCCAACGGGCGCCAGCGGCGCGGGCCAGGGCGGCGGCGTCGTCGCTGTCGTCACCGGGGGCCACGATGACCAGGTCGTCGAGGTTGCGGGCGGCCACCACGGGGTCGAGCCCAGCGGTGGGGCGGCAGTCCGACAGCAGCACGGTCAACCGACGGGTGGCCCGGGACCGCGCCAGCTGCGCCGCGGCGGTGCGCAGGGCCAGGGACAGGTCGGTGGGGCCGAAGCCCCGCAGGGCGAGGACATCGTCGACCACGGCCCCGGTCCCCCGCACCTCGGTCTGGCCCTTGAGCACGAGGGCGCCCTCGGCGAAGGCGCACAGCGACCAGTCCCCGGTGGCCCGCCAGGCGCACGCCGCCGCGGCCAGGGCCGCCGTGGCCAACCGGTCCCCGCCCATGGAGCCCGAGCGGTCGACCAGCAGGCACACGGCCAGGTCGTGGCGACCCCAGGTGCGCACGGTGAGCTCGTCGAGGTCGGGCGGGCGGCGAGAGGCCCGGGCCACCAACAGCGCCTCCATGGAGCCGTCGAGGTCGAGGTCGCCCTCGGCCCGGGCCGCCGAGGCCCGGCGCATGCGGCCGATGCCCCCCACCCGGGGCGCCCCGGGCCGGGCCAGGTCGACGACGAGGCGGCCGGCCAGGCGCCGGGCCCGCTCGCGGAGGGCGGCGTCGGTGGCGCCGGTCAGCTCGGCCAGCAGCGACAGCGCTTCGTCGGCGTCCTCGGACAGGGCGCTGTCGAAGGCGACCTGGTCGAAGGCCCCCACCTCGGGCGACACGGCGTCGAAGTGCTGGTGACGGGCCAGGTCGCGACGCGACGTCGTGCGCCGCCGCTCCTCGGCCACCTGCTGGCGGGCCTGCTCGCCCTCCTGCACCGGGCCCTCGACCTGACGCCGCCTGGCCCCGTCACCGGGTGGCGGCCTCAGGCTTTTCCCGGGTCGTCGCCTCCGCCATCCCCGTCAGCTCCGTCGCCATCCCCGTCCGCCCCCTCGGGCCCGGGGCCGAACTCGGCCTGCCACAACTGGCGGACCACGTCCTCGGGCGAGGCCGCCGAGCCCTCGTGGAGCCGGATGCGCCCCGACAGCGACACCAGGGCGGCGTCGAGACCCACCTCCCAGTCACCGATGACCGCACCCCGTAGCTGGGCCACGGCCCCGGCCATGCGCACCAGGTCGATGGCGCCCCGCACCGAGGAGCCCACGCGCACGTCGGGGTGGTCGCGGGTGGCCCGCACCACCGACACCACCCGGCCCACCCAACGGGGGTCGGCGTCCTCGACGGTGCCCAGCAGGTCGGTGGAACCGAGCACGGCGATGCGCGTCTCCTCGGCCGCGGTCTGGTAACCGACGGACAGCCGGCACACCCGGTCGTAGATGGCGCCCGAGATGCGGGCCGTGCCCACGGCGTCGAAGGGGTTCATGGCCGCCACCAGACGGAACCCGTCAACCGCCGCCACCCGACCCAGGCGGGGCACGTGGAGCTCGCCCTCGGACATGACGGTGATGAGCAGGTTCAGCGTCTCCTCGGGGACGCGGTTGACCTCCTCGACGTAGAGCAGGCCACCACCCCGCAGGGCGGCGACCAGGGGTCCGTCGACGAAGACGTCGGCGCTGTACCCGCTGACCAGCACCTGGGCGGGGTCGAAGTGGCCGACCAGGCGAGCCGGTGTCAGCTCGGCGTTGCCCTCGACGAACACCATGTCGAGGCCGGCCACGTCGGCCACGGCCCGCAGCAGGGTCGACTTGCCTGTGCCCGGCGGGCCCTCGAGCACCAGGTGGCGGCCCGCGGCCAGGGCCGCCACCACCAGCTCGACCTCGCGTCGACGGCCGACGACGCGCCGGTCGAGCTCGTCGACGGCGGCGCGGTCCAACCGCAGCGGCACCGTCAGTACATCACCATGCCGCGGATGTTCTTCCCGTCCCGCATGTCCTGGTAGCCGACGTTGATGTCCTCGAGCGGGTAGGTGCGGGTGACGAGCTCGTCGAGCTTGAGCTTGCCCTCCTGGTAGAGGCGCAGCAGGCGGGGGATGTCCCGGCGGGGGTTGGCCGAGCCGAAGATGGAACCCACCAGCGACTTCTCCAGCAGGGTCAGGTTGAACAGGTTGAGGTTGACCTCGGTGGCGTTGATGCCGGCCACGTTGGTGTAGACGACCCTGCCCCCCTTGGCGCACAGCGTCATGATCGACTCGAGGATCTTGCCGTCGCCCACGCCCATGGTGACGATGACCTTGTCGGCCATGGCCCCCCAGGTGATGTCCATCACGAGCTGGGTCGCCTCTTCGATGGACGACGCCGTGTGGGTGGCGCCGAAGATCTGGGACTGCTCGCGCTTGAACTCGACGGGGTCGACCACGATGACGTGGCGGGCACCGGACAGGGCCGCGCCCTGCACGGCGTTCATGCCCACGCCGCCGGCACCGACGACGACCACGCTCTCGCCCTGGCCGACCTGGCCGGCGTAGACGGCCGAGCCCCAACCGGTGGTCACGCCGCAGCCGACGAGGGCGGCCTTGTCGAGGGGGATGTCGGGTTCGATCTTGATGCAGCTGGCCTCGCTGCACACCGTGTACTCACCGAACGTGCCGATGCAGCACATGATCCCCAGGTCCTGGCCCCGGGCGTGGTGGCGGGCGGTGAAGTCGGTGACCTGACGCCCGGCCAGCAGGTAGGCGCCCAGGTCGCACAGGTTCTGACGGCCCCGGGCGCAGGACGGGCAGCGGCCGCAGGAGGGGATGAAACCCAGGACCACGTGATCACCGGGCACCAGGGAGGTGACGCCGGGGCCGACCTCGACCACCTCGCCGGCGCCCTCGTGGCCCCCGACGACGGGGAACTGCTCGACGCCGAGCTCGGCGGCGATCTCGGGCTCGAGGCACATGTCCCCGGTCACCAGGTGCTCGTCCGAGTGGCACAGGCCCGAGCCCACCAGCTTGAGCAGCACCTCACCGGCCTTGGGCGGGTCGAGCTCGACCTCCTCGACCTTCCAGTCGGTGTGGGGCTCCCACAGGATGGCGGCCTTCATCTTCATGACCATCTCCCTCGCTCGGACCGTGGAGAAGACCACGACCGCGGTCGGCACCGACGGTGGGAGGCACCGGTCCAACGGACGTGTCGTCGGTCACGCTAGTGCCGGTCCCGCGGGCCGTGGAGGCTCGTCGGCGACCGCTCGGACCACGCGGGGG
The DNA here is from genome assembly GCA_038255145.1 of Acidimicrobiales bacterium. Taxonomy (GTDB): domain Bacteria; phylum Actinomycetota; class Acidimicrobiia; order Acidimicrobiales; family CAIXPF01; genus WHTX01. The sequence continues at coordinate 22,928 of JBBSLP010000005.1, read as the reverse complement.
CCCACGATCCGATCGAGGTCGTCGACCAGCTGGGCCAGCAGGGCCCGACCCTCCTCCGCCGACGCCCCGGCCGGATCGCCCAGCACCCCGTTGGTGCTCACCGCCGCCACCCCGCCGGCCCGCAGTCGGTCCATGAGCTCGGCCAGGGGGCGGGTGTCACCGGCCTGGGCCCGCTCGACGCGGACGAGGGCGGGGTCGAGAGCGAGGACCAGAGAGGTCTCGGTACGGCCGGCATGGGCGTCACCGCCGGGGATGCGGGGCGACCACAGGACCACCCGGCGACCTTCGCCCCTCAGGGTGGCAACCGCCCTGACCAGGGCCTCGACGTTGCCGCCGTGCCCGTTGACCAGCACCAGGGCGTGCAGGGGTGCGGCCATGGACCGGGCCAGCTCCACCACCACCAGTTCGAGGGCGGCCAGCCCCAGGGACAGGGTGCCGGCGAACCCGGCATGCTCGCCCGAGGCGCCGTAGGCCAGGGCCGGAGCCACCACCACCCGGCCCCGATGGCGGTCGGCCACCGCCTCGGCCACGGCCACGGCCACCCGGGTGTCGGTGTCGAGGGGCAGGTGGGGGCCGTGCTGCTCGGTGGCGCCCAGGGGCAGCAACACGACCAGGGCGGGGCGGGGTGGGGCCAGCTCGGTCCACGTCGAGCGACCCAGCGAGCTCAGCGGTAGCCCCACAGCCGCAGCTGCTCGAGGATCTCGGCCGCAGCCGCCTCGGGCTCGGCCCGGACCAGTCGGGGGGGATCACGATCCCCACCCGCGCCGGTGATGGCCAGGATGCGGTCCCGGGGGGAGGCGGCGTCCGGCGCAGGACGCACCCGGGCCCGGGGCCGGTAGGCCTGGTGGCGCTCGACGCGCACCCCGGTGGGGAGGAACGGCGCCGGGCGGACGACGACGATGGCCGCGGTCCGGGCGGCGAGCACCCCGGTGAGGGGGGCCCGCCGCAGCCGGGCCGAACCGCCTTCGAAGGACAGCACGGCCGGGGTGGGGACGACCAGGTGCTCGCGCCGACCCCGATCCAGTCGGCGCACGGCGCCGAGCTCGCCCCGGGCCACGCCGGACACGTCGAGCCCGGTCAACCCCAGGGCCTGGGCCGCGCCCCGGTGGGCGGCCAGGTAGGCGGGCACCGAGCCCGAGCCCCGGTCCATGCTCCAGTCCCCGCAGCACACCAGGTCGACCAGGGTCAGGGCGGCGGCCAGGGCCGCAGCCACGGCCTCGCTGGGCGCGGCGTCGTCGAGGTCGACGCGCACGGCGCCGGTGGCCCCCGCGGCCAGCGCCTCACGCAGCACGGCCTCGGCGCCCACCGGTCCTGCGGTCACGGCCACGACCTCGGCCCCCGTCGCGGCCGGGTCCCGGGCGTTGGCGGCCCACGCCTCGGCCAGGCGCAGCCCCCACTCGAGGGCGGCCTGGTCGGCCGGCGAGGCCCCGGCCGAGCGGCCGTCGTCGTGCACCGCCCCGGTCACGGGATCGACCCCGGGCCGGATGTCCACCCACTTGATGGCCACGGCGATGCGCACGGTCGCCCCGTCAGCTCCGGTGGAAGACCACGCCCCGACCGCCGTCGGGGTAGGACCAGGTGATGGCCCCGGCCGTGTTGCACACCAGGTAGCAGGTGCCGCACTCGAAGCACTGCTCGTAGTTGAAGAGGATGCCGCCATCGGCGGTGGGCACGAACAGGTCGGCCGGGCACGCCGTCACGCACGCCCGGGTCGTGCAGCCGCGGCAGGCGTCGCCGTCCACGGTGATGTGGGCCCGCTCTCCCACCCGGAACTCGACGGTGGCCATGCGGTCCTCGAAGCTCACCTCGGGCTGGTGCAGCGGACCGGCGGGCACGGGCCGATCGTAGGGCGACACGGAGAGGCGGTGGCGCCCTCATGCGGCGCCGGACGGGTCGGCGGTACGCTCCGCGGGCTGTGCCGTCGCCCGCCGCCCATCCGACGCCGCCGGCGCCCACGGCCCCGGCTCCCGCACCCACCGACCGCGTCCTGGCGGCCGTGTTCCCCGCCCGCCAGGCGGGCAAGGCGTGGCCGCTGGTGGAGACGTTCACCCGCCTCCACCCCGAGGCTGCCGTGGTGGCCCTGGTCACCGACCTGGCTCGTGCCGTGCTCACCGATGTCCACCCCCGTTGCCACGTGGTCGGTCCCGGCGAGGTCGGCGTCGGCCGTGATGCGTTGCACCTGCTGGCCCTGGTGCACGACGAGGACGGCCTGGTCGCCGCCCTACGACCCCGGCTTCTTGCCTGGCTGCTGGACCGGGGCCACCCGTCGGTGCTGTGCTTCGACACCGCCGACACCAACACCGAACGCGCCGACACCGACACCGACGCCGACACCGACGGCGACACCGACGGCGCCGGCAGGACCGCCGTCGAGGTCGTCGAACCGCTGACCGCCCTGTTCGAGGGCGCCGAGGCCCACGGCGTGGCCATCGGGCCCGGACCGGTCGTGGCCGTGGCCCTGGGCCCGATGGCCCGGCCCCACCTGGAGCTCGCTGCCGGCCCCCGCCCCTTCGCCCCCGCCCCTTCCCTGGCGCGGCTGGCCGAACGGGTCCAGCAACGGGGTCTGGGTTCTCCGCCACCGGACCTGACCGGGCCGATCCGGTGGCGGCGCACGCCGGCCGACGACCCCAGCCCCACGCCCACCCCGCCCTATGGCTGGGCGCGGACGGCGGCGTCGGTGCGGTTGACGCCCTCGGTGCGCCGCCTCGTCCGCCGGGCCCTGGCCCGAGGTGGATCGCCGCCACCCGACCCCTGGCACGGTGACGGTGGCGCCTTCACCGCCTGGGTGCAGGAGGAGACGCCCGAGGTCGGCCAGGACGTGAGCCGGTTCGTGCACGAGACGTGGCGCTCGTGGCCCGGCGCGGCCGAGGCCTTCGCCGACCCCGCCGACCCCCGGCTGCGCCGGTGGGCCCGCTTCGACGCCCGCCTGCTGGCCGCCGAACCCCCCCAGCTGCTGCCCGCCCTGGCCGACGACGAGCGGGCCCCCCTGCCCGGGGTCAACCTGGTCGGCTACCTGCGGGGCGACTTCGGGGTGGGCGAAGCCGGGCGCATGGTGTCGCGGGCGGTGGCCGCCTCGGGCCTGCCCCTGTCCACGGTGACCATCCGCCCCGGCGTGCAACGCCACGACGCCGCCTTCCTCGACCCCGGCCTCGACCCCGCCTTCGCGCTCAACCTGCTGGCCGTGAACCCCCACGGCGTGTTCGACCTGGTGGCGGACCAGGCTTACGCCCCCCTGCTGGCCAGTCGGCCCAACGTGGGCATGTGGTACTGGGAGGTCGACCGGTTCCCCGCCGAGCTGGCGGCGGCCTTCGACCTGGTCGACGAGGTGTGGTGCGCGTCGGCCTACGTGGCCGCGGTGCTGGCTCCGCTGACCGACAAGCCCGTGCGCCAGCACCCCCTGGTCGTCACCCCCGGTGATCCCCGGCCCCGGTTGCGACGGGCCGACCTGGGCCTACCCGAGGACACCTTCCTGTTCGGCTTCGCCTTCGACCACCTCAGCGTCTTCGAGCGCAAGAACCCCCTGGGTGTGGTGGCCGCCTACCGGGAGGCCTTCGGACCCCACGACGGCACCGCCCTGGTGCTCAAGTCCATCAACGGTGCCCAGTTCCCCGGCGACGCCGCCCGCGTCGAGGAGGCGGTGGCCGACCGGCCCGACATCGTGGTCATCGACCGCCACCTGACGGGGGTGGAGATGCGGGCGCTGATGGCCCACCTCGACGCCTTCGTGTCCCTGCACCGCTCCGAGGGGCTGGGACTGGGCCTGCTCGACGCCATGGCCCTGGGCAAGCCCGTCGTGGCCACCGCCCATTCGGGCAACATGAGCTTCATGGACGAGACCACCGCGGCCCTGGTGCCGTTCCGCCTGGTCGAGGTGGGCCCCGGGCGCGACCCCTACCCGGCCGACGCCCGCTGGGCCGAACCCGACCTCGACGCCGCCGCCGCCGCCCTACGCCAGCTGGTGGCCGAACCGGCCCGCCGGCGGGCCCTGGGCCAGCGGGCCCGGCGTTCGGTGGCCGCCCACACCCCCGAACGGGCCGGCGCCTGGTTCGCGGCGCGCTACGCCGAGCTCGTGCCGTGACCGACGCCGTGAGCGGGCCCGCCGACGACCAGCCGAAGGGGCCAGACGTGGCCGAGCTCGAACGCCAGCTGCGCTATGCCCACGCCGACCTCGCGGCCAAGGCCGAGGAGCTGGCCGCGGCCCGCGACGAGCTGGCCGCATCGCGGCGCATGCTCACCGGCGCCCTGGCCGACGCCGTGGCCGATGCCCGCCACCGCGAGGCGCTGGTCGCCGAGATCGACGCCCTGCGGGCCACGAGGACCTTCCGCTACACCGAGGGCCTGCGCGGCGTGTACGGCAACCTGCGTCGGCGCTGACCCGCAGCCGATCGGCGCCTGTCAGGGCCGCCAGCCTGGTGGCGGGAGGCGCAGCCGTCGGGTGCACCTAGACTCCCCCGCCGTGTCGGACCCCTTCGTCTCGTACGCACGCAACGCCGAGGACGTGGTGCTGTGGCGGGCGCTGGGGACGGTGGGCCGGGGCGGCTACGTCGACGTCGGCGTGCTCGACCCCACCGCTGGCTCTGCCACCCGGGCCCTCTACGAGCGGGGCTGGCGGGGTGTGCACGTCACCCCCCTGCCCGACGCCGTCGCCGCCTTCCACGACGAGCGCCCCGGTGACGTGGCCGTGGCCGCCCTGGCCGCGGCGGGGGCCGGGGAACGTCGCCGGGTCTACGTGGTGCACGGTGTTGGTGGGGCCGACCCGGCCCACCCCGCAGCCGCCGCCGGCGCCGGCGCGCTTGCCGGTGGGGGGACGCGGCCCGTCGACGTGGCCGTCCTCGCCCTCGACGACGTGCTGGCCGAAGGGGGCTTCGAGGGCCGTGACCTGCACCTGTTGCGCCTCGACGTGGACGGGGCCGAAGCCGAGGCGCTGGCCGGCCTCGACCTGGGTCGGTGGCGACCGTGGGTCGTGGTCGTCTGCGCCCCCCGCCCCGAGGGCGTCGGTGCCCCCAGCTGGGAGGCGGTGCTGGTGGCCGCCGGCTATCGGATGGCCCTCTTCGACGGGCTCAACAGCTTCTACGCCGCCGACACCCACCCCGAGCTGCTCGACGCCCTCGGCGTGCCCGTGAGCGTGCTCGACGCCTGGGAGCAGCACGAGCGGCGGAGCCGTCGTCTCGAGCTCGAGGCCCGGGCCACGACGGCCGACCTCCACGCCCGCCACCTCGAGGAGGCCACGGCCCGACAGGTCCTGGCGCTGCGCCAGGCCCGCGACCTCATCGAGGCCGACGCCAGCGGCTGGCGGGCCGATGCCCTGCGGGCCTCGGTGTCCGGCGCCCAGCTCGCCCAGGAGCTGGTGAGGGCGAACGACGTCCTCTACGCCACCCGCCACACCGTGTCGTGGCGCATGACCGAGCCGCTGCGCCGGGCCCGGCTGGGGGCCGCCCGCTGGCAGGCCGCCGGGGGCCCGCGGGGCCAGGCCGTCCACGTGGCTGCCAGGCTGGCCCGGTCGGCCAAGCGCCGACTGCGCCCGACGGTGGCGACAGCGGTGGATACAGCGGTGGATACAGCGGTGGATACAGCGGTGGATACAGCGGTTGTTACAACGGCCGTCCATGACGTCGCCACTCCGACGGCGGACGAGCAGGCCCTAACGGCACCACTGGCCCCGGCGGCCCTGGAGGCGGCGCTCGCCCAACGCCTCGACGTGGTGTCCGCCCTGCTCACCGACACCGAAGGGGTGCCGGGAGAGGACCTCGGTGCCGCCGCAGGACGCTTCGAGCGGGCCCTTCGCCACACGACGCGTCCCCAGCGCAGCGTGGCCTGGCTGGCCTGGGTGGCGGTGCGGGCCTCGTTCCCCGGCGAGCTCGAGCTCGACGCCCTGACCCAGGTGCTGCAGCTGCAGGGCCCCGACGCCCTGGCCGAGTGGGCCTGGGCCGACACGGCCGGGATCACCAGGGACGGCACGGCGTCGACCCGGCGCCTGCGGGTCCACGAGGGCGGGGTGCTGGTCGACGTGACCCACACCGCCGGCTACGACTTCCACACCGGGGTGCAGCGGGTGGTGCGGGAGACGGCGGCCCGCTGGCACGAGGACCACGGGGCCGAGCTCTTCGGCTGGGACCTGGTCGACCGCTTTCCCTCGCTCTTGACCCCGGCCGAGGTCGAACGCTTCGGCGCCTGGCGCGACCACACCAGCGGCGGGTCCGCTCCCCTGGCCGCCCGGCCCCGCGACAGCCGGGCCGACGAGGTGCTGATCCCCTGGCTCTCCACCGTGCTGGTCCCCGAGATCGCCGCCGAGCACCAACGGAACGACGCCTACCGGGCCCTGGTGGCCGCGGGGATCGTGGCCAGCTTCGGCGCCATCGTCTACGACCTGATCCCCATCACCATCCGCGAGACGGCGCCCGTGGGCATGTCCGAGGTGTTCTCCAGCTACCTGGCCATGGTCAAGCACGCCGATCGGCTCTCCGCCATCAGCGAGGCCACGGGCAACGGCTACGCGGCGTTCTCCCGCATGCTGGCCGCCCAGGGCCTGTCCGGGCCCCGGGTCGCCGCCCACAGCCTTCCCAGCGAGGTCCCCGCCCTCGATGCCGACGTCGTCGACCGGGTGCGACGGTCCCTGGCCACCGGGGATGACCCTGCCGTCCTGGTGGTGGGCAGCCACGAGCCCCGCAAGAACCACCTCACCGTGCTGGTGGCCGCCGAGCGCCTGTGGCGGGCCGGACACACCTTCCACCTGCTGTTCATCGGCGGCAGCGGATGGCGGGGCGAGCGCTTCGACGAGCTGGTGGCCCGGTTGCGGGGGGCGGGGCGGCCCATCGACGTGCTCAAGCGGGCCGACGAGGACGTGTTGTGGGCGGCGTACCGGCTGGCCCGGTTCACCGTGTTCCCGTCCCTGTCCGAGGGGTTCGGCCTCCCTGTCGCCGAGTCGCTGGCCTCGGGCACGCCGGCCATCACCTCGGGCTTCGGCAGCATGGCCGAGATCGCCGCCGACGGCGGGGCCCTGGTCGTGGATCCCCGTGACGTCGACCAGGTCCAAGCGGCCATGGGCCGACTGCTGACCGACGACGACCTGCTCGACGAGCTGCGGGGCCAGGCTCGCGCCCGCACCTGGAAGACCTGGGACGACTACGCCGAGGAGACCTGGCACCACCTCGTCGACTGACGGGTACCTAGACTGCCGCCCCGTGTCTGAGCCCTTCGTCTCGTTCGCCCAGAACGCCGAGGACATCGTCCTGTGGCGAGCCCTGGGGGACGTCGCCAACGGCTGCTACGTCGACGTGGGTGCGGCCGACCCCGTGCTGCACTCGGTGACCAAGGCCTTCTACGAGCGGGGCTGGCGGGGCGTCAACGTCGAGCCCGTGCCCGAGTTGGCCGACGCTCTGCGCCGGGACCGTCCCGAGGACATCACCGTGTCCGATGCCGCTGGCGCCACCGCCCAGGCCGACCGGTCCTTCTTCGTCGTCGAGGCGACCGGGCTGTCCACCCTGCTGGCCGAGGAGGCCGGACGCAGCACGGAGCTGGGCTACGCCTCGACCGAGGTCAGCGTGGCCGTGGGCACCCTGGACGACATCCTCGTCGGTGCCGGCCTCGACGGTCGCGACATCCACTTCTGCAAGATCGACGTCGAGGGCGCCGAAGCCGAGGTCCTGGCCGGCTTCGACCTGCGCCGGTGGCGTCCCTGGGTGCTGGTGGTCGAGGCCACGCGCCCCCTGTCGACCGAATCAACCCACGGGGAGTGGGAACCGGGGGTCCTGGAGTCGGGCTACGAGCTCTGCCTCTTCGACGGCTTGAACCGGTTCTACGTGGCCGAGGAGCGCGCCGAGCGGGCCGCCAGGCTCGCGGTGCCCGCCAACGCCACCGACCCCTGGCTGCGCCGCGACGCCGAGCTGCTGGCCGTGGAGGACCACACCGTGCGCACCGAGGCCCGGGCCCGCCACGCCGAGGCCGAGGCCGCCCGGGTGGGCGAGCTGGCTGCGGCCAGCGCCCAGGTGGCCACCGATTCGTTGCGGTGGCGGAGGCGGGCCCTCGACCAGCAGGTGGCCACCGACCAGGTCGACCGTCAGCTGCGCCTGGTGAACGCCGAGATGGACGCCACCGTGCACACCCTGTCCTGGCGGGTCACCGGTCCGGTGCGCCGGGTCCGACGCCTGCTCGACGACGCCCGCTCGTCAACGGCCCTGTCGACCGGCGGGGCCCGGCTGGCCCGGGCCCGGCTGGCCCCGGCCCGCCAGGCCGGTGCCTCGCTGGCCGACCGGGCCCGCGGTCGTCGACCCGGGTCCGCGGTCGTCGGCCCCGATGACGCCGCCGCGGCCGGGGCCATGGACGCCGCCTCCCTGACCGATGCCTTCGTCCGTCGGCTCGCCGTCGTGGCCGACCTGGCCGGCGGGTCCCTGCTGGGACCCCATCGGGGTGTGGCCTCCGACGTCACCCAGGCCGTGGCCCGCTTCGAGGCCGCGGCGACGGCCAGCGGGCTGGCGGCGCCCACACTGGCCTGGCTGGCCCGGGTGGCGGTGAGCGGCAGCTACCCCGACGAGGCCGAGCTCGACCTGACCACCCAGCTGCTGCAACTCGACGGGCCGTCGGGCCTGTCGGGGTGTGTCGTCGACGCGTGGCGGGCCGCGCTCGACGAGGGCCGGGCGTCGGGGGCACAACTCGGGGTGCTCGACGGCGGCGTGGCCGTCGACGTCACCCACACGGCCAGCTGGGACCTGCACACCGGGGTCCAGCGGGTCACCCGGGAGACGGCGGCCCGTTGGGCGGAGCGCCACGACGCCGTGCTCTTCGCCTGGGACTACCCGAGGGGCGCCCCCCTGGCCCTGACCGGGGTCGAGGTGGCCCGCTTCGGGGCGTGGCGGGAGCGGGTGGGCAACGACACCACCCTGCGCCACGACCCCGTGGCCGACACGACCACGGTGCTGGTGCCGTGGCGGTCCACCGTGGTCGTACCCGAGCTGCCGGCCGAGGCGGCGCGGGCCGACCGCTACCGGGCCCTGGCCCGCAGCGGCATCCTCCGGCGGCTGGCGGGCGTCGGCTACGACATGATCCCCGTCACCGCCAACGAGACCCTGGCCGGGGGCATGTCCGACGTGTTCAGCGACCTGTTGGGCGTGGTCAAGCACATGGACCGGCTCTCGGGCATCAGCGCGTCGTCGGCGGCCGAGTTCGCCGCCTTCGCCGAGATGCTCGGCGCTCAGGGCCTGACCGGGCCGGTTGTCGCCGCCCACCTCCTGCCCACCGAGGTGCCCGAGGTGACGGCCGCCGCGCTGGAGCGGGTGCGTGCTCAGCTGGCCCTCGACCACCTGCCGATGGTGCTGGTGGTGGGCAGCCACGAGCCCCGCAAGAACCACCTCACCGTGCTGGTGGCAGCCGAGCGGCTGTGGCGGGCCGGGCATGCCTTCCACCTGGTCTTCATCGGCGGGAGCGGGTGGAGCGGCGAGCGCTTCGACGGCCTCGTCGGCCAGCTGCGGGGGGCGGGGCGTCCCATCCAGGTCATCAAGGTGGCCGACGAGGAGCTGCTGTGGGCGGCCTACCGGTTGGCCCGCTTCACCGTGTTCCCTTCGCTCACCGAGGGCTACGGCCTTCCGGTGGCCGAGTCCCTGGCCTCGGGCACCCCCGCCATCACCTCGGACTTCGGCAGCATGGCCGAGATCGCCGCCGACGGTGGCGCCGTGCTCGTCGACCCCCGAGACGTCGACCAGGTCGAGCAGGCCATGGGCCGGCTGCTGACCGACCACGACCTGCTCGACCAGCTCCGCACCCAGGCCCGGGACCGGACGTGGAAGACGTGGGACGACTACGCCGAGGAGACCTGGGCCCACCTGGTCGACTGAGCCGAGATCGCCCCCATGGCGGCGGCGCCCCACCCGGCACCTCAGCCGTAGGTGCGCAGGGCCGTCCAGCCGTCCGCAGCCAGGTCCCGCAGGCGCACGCCGGCCCGGCGTGCCTCGCGTCGCAGCAGGCGCTTCATGCCCGACTTGGGGGTGGGGTTGGTCACGGTGAACATCGACTCGACCAGGTTGCACACGAGCTGGGGGTAGCGGCGCTGCACCCGGTCCGACAGCACCAGGGCGGGTGCGCCGGCCAGCTTGCGGTGGTCGGCCAGCACGAAGCTGGCTTCCAGGCGTTGGCGGTAGCGGGTCAAGAACGCCGCTGACGCGTCACCGGCAAGGGCGGCGGCCGCGGCCACCTCCCCCGCCGCCGCACCCGAGCCGATGGCGAAGTTGACGCCCTCCAGCCACAGGCCGGCGGCCAGGCACAGGGCGGCGGCGTCCCCGGCCACCAGCAGTCCGGCGGCACACAGCTCGGGTTGCATGTGCAGGCCCCCCTCGGGGATGAGGTGGGCCGAGTACTCGACGAGCTCGCCCCCCTCGACCAGGGGGGCGATGGCTCGGTGGGCCTTGAGCCCGGCCAGCAGCACCTCGGGGCGGACCCGGGCCCGGGCCAGGTCGGTGACCGACAGCACCAGCCCCACGGCCACCGAGTCGAGGTTGGTGTAGAGGAACCCCCCGCCGGCCACGCCTCCCGTGCCCCCGAGGATCTCGATGTCGGCCCCCTCACGGTCCCGCAGGCCGAAGCGGCGGTCGATCTCGTTGCGGTCCAGGGCCAGGACCTCCTTGACCCCCAGGGTGAGGTGCTCGGCCTCGGGGTGCAGGTACAGGCCCGCCTCCTTGGCCAGGAACGAGTTGACCCCGTCACAGGCCACGACCACGGCGGCGGTGAGGTCACCCTCGGGTCGGTCGGTGCGCACCCCCGTCACCTGGCCGTCAGGGCTTCGGAGCAGGCCGGTGACCGTGGTCGAGGTCACCAGCACGGCGCCGGCGGCCTCGGCGTGGCCGGCCAACCAGGCGTCGAAGTCGGGGCGCAGGGTGGTGGCCCCGTTGTAGGGCGCCTGGCCCCAGGCCTCGGTGCGGAAGTCCACGGTCAGGGCCTGGGTGTCGGTCAGCAGCATGGTGGCCCGCCGGGTGACCCAGCGCTGCACGGGGGCCTCGTCGTACCAACCGGGGATGAGACCGTCGAGGATGCGCCCGTAGACCACGCCGCCGTACATGTTCTTCGACCCCGGGAACGGACCCCGCTCGATGAGGGCGGTGCGGGCGCCGGCCCGGGCCGCGGTGAGGGCGGCGGCGGCGCCCGCGGGCCCGGCGCCGACGACGACGACGTCGAAGTCAGCCATCGTCGAGGACCCCGAGCAGGGCGGCCAGGGCGGCCAGGGTGGCGGGGGCGTCGGCGACCACGGCCAGGTCGGCCAGGCCCATCATGGGACAGCTGGGGTCGGTGTTGACGGCGATGACGTGGTCGGGAGCACCCAGCCCCGAGGTGTGCTGCACGGCGCCCGAGACCCCGAAGGCCAGGTAGAGGCGGGGGTCGACGGTGACCCCGGTGGTGCCGATCTGGCGGTCGACGGGGACCCAGCCGGCGTCGGTGACCACCCGGGTGGCCCCGTACGCGGCGTCGAGGGCCAGGCCCACCCGCCGCAACAGGGCGAGCTGGTCGGCCGAGCCCAGCCCGGCGCCGCCGCCGACGATGCGGGTGGCTTCGTGCAGGTCGACGGTGGCCGGGTCGGCCTCCTCCACCGACAGGCAGCGGGCGTCGGCGGGGAGGCCGGTTCGGGCGTCGGTCCCGACCTCGGCGGCATCGGCCCCGCCGCCTGCTCCGGTGGCCGTCGAATCGACGTCGAATCGACGACCATCTTCGAAGACCAGGTCACGGGGGGTAGGCGGCGGGCGGGTGTCGTCGACCTCAGCACCGCGCACCCCCGGCTGCAGGGTGGCCACGAAGGGCCCGGGGGCTACCAGGTGTTCGAGCACGAGCCCGCCCCGACGGCTCACGGTGGCGCCGCCGGGGTGCACAGCGACAGCCCCCGCCAGCAGGGGCCGGCCCAACCGGTGAGCCAGCCGGGGCGCCAGGTCGCGACCGTCGGGCGAGCCCGGCAGCACGACCACGCCCACATCGACGAGGTGGGGGCCCAGGCGGTCGGCCCAGGCGGCGGGGGCGAAGGCGCTCAGCTCGGCCACGGTGACGTCGACGGCGATTCCGGCCAGCGCGACGGCTGCGGCCACGCACCCCTCCCCCACCAGCAGGGCGACGCCTCCGGCCTCGGCCACCGCCTCGTCACCGCCCAGGGGCAGCGTCCCGCCCCGCACGGGCACGACGGCCACCATCGCCGCCTTCGGGGAACCTGCCGCCCCACCGGCGGTCACAGCGCCGCCCCCACCCGGTGGCCTTCGATCACCGCGGCATGGGCCCGGCGGGGGGCCACGCAGTCCCCCACCCGCTGGGCCCGCACGCCGGCGGCCCGCAGGGCCAGGTACAGCTCGTCGGCCGGGGCCGGGGGCACGGCCAGCACGATCCAGTCCGCCCCCCGCAGTTCGCTGGCGCCGGTGGGGTGGTGCATGGCCACCAGGCGGCCGTCCTCGGCCCCGACGATGACGGTGTCGGTGGTCTGGGTGATGCCCTTGGCCGTGGCCCGGAACCACCACCCCTCGAGGTCGAGGGTGACGCCCAGGTCCTGGCCCACGACCATGCCCGGGGTCACCACCTCGACCCGGCAACCCCGGTCGGCCAGTAGCTCGGCCACCGAGGTGGCCTGGTGGAAGCCCAGTTCGTCGATGAGCAGCACGTGGCCCTGGGGTCGGGCCCCGCCGGTGAGCACGTCGAGGACGTCGACGACCGGGGTGTCTCCCATCTGGTCGGCCCACCACGGCCGGGCCGGACGGGATCCGGTGGCCACGACCACGTCGTCGGCCCCGAAGGCCACCACCGCGGCCACGTCGGCGTCGCGCCCGAACGTGACCGCCACCCCGAGCCGAGCCAGCTCGCCGACCTGGTTGCGGACCAGGTCACCGAGCTCGGCCCGGTTGGGCACCGAGGCCGCCCAGCGCAGCTGGCCGCCGGCCTCCGCCGTCCGTTCCCACACGGTGACCCGGTGCCCGGCCCCCGCGGCGGCGATGGCCGCCTGCAGGCCGGCCGGGCCCGCCCCCACCACCAGCACCCGGTGGTGACGGGCCAGCCCCGGCGCGGCCACGGGCATGGCCTCGCGCCCGGCGTGGGGGTTCTCGATGCAGCCCAGCCAGCGGTTGAGGCCCATGCGCCCGACGCACTCCTGGTTGCACGACAGGCACAGGCGGATGTCGGCGGCGTGCCCGGCCCGGGCCTTGGCCGCGAAGTCGGGGTCGGCGATCTGGCCCCGTACCACCCCCACCAGGTCGCAGTGGCCCTCGCGCAGGGCCCGCTCGGCGTGCAGGGGGTCCTTGAAACGACCCACACCGACGACGGGCAGATCGACGGCCTTGCGCAGGGCCGAGGGGATGAACAGGGCGTAGTCGGGGGGGACGTGCATGGACGCCTCGATCATGAACAGCGTCGCCGTGGCCACTCCTATGGACGTGTTGATGTAGTCGACCTGGCCCCGGGCTTCGATGGCCTGCGCCACCTCGACGGCGTCCTCCAGCGTGGTGCCCCCCTCGATGAGCTCGTCCCCGCACAGGCGCACGCCCAGGGCCAGGCCGGGGCCGATGACGTCACGCACCGCGGCCACGATCTCGTGCAGGAGCCGGGACCGGTTGGCCAACGAGCCGCCGTGGTCGTCGGTCCGGCGGTTGGTGACCGGGGACAGGAAGCCCCGCACGATGGACGAGTGCGAGCACTGCAGCTCGACCCCGTCGAACCCGCCTTCCCGGCACCGGCCGGCGACGTCGGCGTAGCCGGCCACCACCTCGGCGATCTCGGCCACCGTGATGGCCTTGGGCACCTCGCGGAACAGGGGGTCGGCCACCGCCGAGGGCGCCCACACCGCCCGCCGGGTGTACATGGAGCTGGCCTGGCCCCCGTTGTGGTTGATCTGGGCGAACACGGGCACGCCGTGGCGGTGCACGGCTTCGGTGATGCGCCGATAGCCGTCCAGGACCTGGGGCCGGAAGGCGTGGATCATCTTCTCGTAGGGCCAGTCCGTGGGGTGGGTGGAGTGCTCCTCGGTGATGACCAGCCCGGCCCCACCCGCGGCCCGGGCCCCGTAGTACGCCGCGTGCTGGGCGCTGGGCAGGCCCCGATCGGCGTAGTTGGTCAGGTGGGCGGCGAAGACGATCCGGTTGCGCACCGTGACCGGGCCCAGCCGTAGGGGGCTGAACAGCAGTCGGTGAGCACCGGTCGCGGTCATCGAGGTTTCTGGCTCTGAGGGTTCGTCGGTCCCACGCCGGGGCCGGTCAGCGGCCCAGACGGGCCCGGGCCATGGCCTTGAGCCCGGCGTAGTCGACCTTGCCCGAGGGCGAGCGGCCGATGGTGTCCACCACCAGCACGTCACGCGGCGCCTTGTAGCCGGCCAGGCGTTCCTTGGTGTGGGCGATCACCGAGGCGGCGTCGACCTCGGTGACCCCGGGCCGGGCTTCGACCACCGCGCAGACGGTCTCGCCGAAGCGGGGCTCGGGGATGCCCACGCACACCGCGTCCGCCACCGAGGGGTGGGTCTTGAGCACCTCTTCGACCTCTTCCACGAAGACCTTCTCGCCACCGGTGTTGATGCACACCGAACCCCGACCCAGCAGGCGCAACGAGCCGTCGGCCTCGACGGTGGCCACGTCACCGGGGATGGACCAGCGCTTGCCGTCGATGGTGCGGAACGTCTCCGCCGTCTTCTTCGCGTCGCCGTAGTAGCCGACGGGCATGGGCCCCCCGAAGGCGGCCAGGCCCTGCTCACCCGAGCCGGGGACCACGAAGCGGCCGTCGTCGGTGATGACCTGGGCCAGCTCGCCGACCATGAACGCCGCCGTGTCCGCCACCGCCCCCCGGGTGGACACCGAGCGGCCCATGCCCGCAGCCTCCGTCGAGCCGAAGACGTCGAGGAGCATGGCGTCGGGGCCCAGGTGCTCGAGCAGGCCTTCCTTGACCTCACGGCTCCACATGACGCCGGCCGAGTACATGACCTTGAGGGTGTCGAGCTTCCAGCGACCGGGGTGGGCCTCGAGCTCGGCCAGCATGGGACGGCCGAAGGCGTCACCCACCATGGTGATCCAGCTGACGCCGAGGCGGTCGACCTCGTCCCACAACCGGGCGGCGTCGAACTTCACGTCCTCGAGGACGACGATGGTGGCCCCCAGGGGCAGCATGCCGTAGGCGTTGCCCAGGGCGGTGGCGTGCATGAGCGGGCACGCCTCGAGCACCACGGGGACCTCGGTGCGGGCCGCCACGACCTGGGCCAGCTCCTCCAGCGACGCCACCGGGGGGAAGCCGAGCACGGCGTTGCCACCGGTGCCCATGCCCGCGAACAGCTCGCCCTGGGTCCACATCACGCCCTTGGGCATGCCCGTGGTGCCGCCGGTGTAGGTCATGATCACGTCGTCCTCGGACCGTGGCCAGCTGACCCTGGGCGGCGCATCGGCCCCGTCGCCGACCACGTCAGCGAGGTCGGTGGCCCACGACGGCACGTCAGGGCCGACGGCGTACCAGCGCTTGATGTCGGGCAGACGTTCGCGGACCTTCTCGACGGTGCCGGTGAAGCGGGTGTCGAAGACCACGGCCTCGGCGTCGGCGTTGTCGAACAGGTAGGTGATCTCCTCGGCCCCGTAGCGGTAGTTCGTGTTGAACGGCCACATGGAGACCTTGGTGGCGGCGAAGTAGGTCTCGAGGTACTCGGGCGAGTTGTAGAGGTAGGTGCCGACCTTGGAGCCCTGGGTCAGCCCGGCCGCCACGAAGTCGGCAGCCAGGGCGTTGGCGGCCCGGTCGAACTCCCGCCAGGTGACCGAGCGGGCCCCCTCGACGACGACGGGGCGATCAGGCACGGCCGAGGCAACGGCCTCGAAGACGTCAGCGAAGTTCCAAGCCACCATGTGACCAAGTTAACAGTGGGGCCCTGTGGGCCCCAGCCGGCCGACGGCGTCGAGGGCCAAGGCGGCGCGGCGGCCCTCGAGGATGGCCTCGTAGATGGTGCGGGGAGCCACGCAGTCGCCCGCCGTCACGGCTCCGTCGCCCACGACCGTCGCCAACCTGTCGTCGGCCAGGCGCCAGCCGGCGTCGACGAACCAGTGGGCGTCGAGCAGGCGGCGCTCGGCGCTGAAGCGGTCCTCCACCGTGACCGAGCCGGCGTCGATGCTGCGCAGCAGGGCCCGGCGCACCAACGCCACCCCCGCCTGGTGCAGGCGGACGTTGGCCGGGGCCAGGTCGCCGGTGAGGGCCAGTTGGGTGGCGACGACGAAGTCGGGGCTGACCAGGGTGACCACCCGGCCGGCCCCGGCCAGGGTCTCGGCCACGGCCACCCCTTCGGGGCCGCCCACGGGGTCCCACACCACCACGGGGCCGACGGGCCAGCGCTCGGGGTCGGCGCTCAGCACGTCGGCGCTGGTCCAGCGATCGGCGCCCGATCCCACCGCCACGTCGCTGGGGCGGCCGCGGCTCCCCGTGGCCAGCACCACAGGGCCGGGCCAGGCAGCCACGGTGGCCTCGTCGACCTCGACCCCGGTCTCCACCGCCACACCCAGGCGCCGACACTCGGCGACCAGCCAGCGCACGACGCCGGCCAGGGGGGCACGACCCCGGGCCCGGGCCGCCACCTCGACGGCACCCCCGGTGTCGGCGGCCCGTTCCCGCAGCGTCACCCGGTGGCCCCGCCGGGCGGCGACGCGGGCGGCCTCGAGGCCGGCGGGTCCACCGCCCACCACCAGCACGTGGTCGGTCGTCCCGGGCGCCCGGAGGCCGCGGTCATGGCCGTGGCCGGGGCCGGTCTCTGGGTCGCGGTCGGGGTCGGGGTCGGGGTCCTCCCACTCGTGGCCCGAGCGGGGCTCGACCACGCACGAGACCAGGGGGTTGCGGCCGTCGCGCACCCGGCAGCGCTGGTTGCACAGGATGCAGGGTCGCACCTGGTCGGCGGCAAGCCGGGCCAGCTTGGACCCCAGGTCGGGGTCGGCGATCTGGGCCCGGGTCATCTCCACGGCGTCAGCCCGACCGGCGACGAGGGCGGCCTCGGCCTGGGCCGGGTCGACGATGGAGCCCTGGGCGACGACGGCCACCCCATCGCCGTGGGCAGCCCGAACCGCGTCGCGCACCTCGGCCACCAGGTCGAGGTTGAAGCCCGGTGGTTCATGGGTGTCGGGCCTGGTGGCGGCGACCGAGAAGATGGATCCCCGCACCACGACCAGGTAGTCGACCTCGGCGGTCAGCTCGGCGGCCACGGCCGTGGCCGCCTCGGGGGTGATGCCGGCCCACGGTGCCAGCTCGTCACAGGAGAGGCGCAGGCCGACCACGGCGTCGCCCGCAGCCCGGCGCACCGCGGCCAGCACCTGGCGGGCGAACAGGAGCCGATCCTGGCCGTAGGCGTCGGCGCGCTGGTTGGTCAGCCCGGAGAGGAACTGTCGCAGGAGGCTGTGCTGGCCGGCGTTGATCTCGACGCCGTCGCAGCCCGAGGCCACAGCCAGGGCGGTGGCGTGACCGAAGCCGGCCACGACGGAGGCGATGTCCTCGTCCTCCATGACCTTGGGCACCTCGCGGGTGTTCACCTCGGGCACCCCCGAGGGGGCCCACAGGGCGGACTGGCTGAAGGCCGAGGACCCCTGGCCCCCGCTGTGGCCCAGGGCGGCGACGACGAGGGTGCCGTGGTCCCGCGCCGCGTCGGCGACGGCCCGCCAGCCGGGGCCGCAATCGTGGGCCAGGGGGCAGCGCTCGTAGGGCCAGTCCGAGAGGTGGACGGAGGCCTCCTCGGTGACGATCACCCCGGCGCCGCCGCGGGCCCGTCGCTGGTAGTAGGCCACGTGGCGCTCGGACAACGAGCGGTCCCAACCCAGGTTCGTCTCGTGGGGGCCGAACACCAGCCGGTTGGGGGCGGTGCGACCGCGGATGGCCCAGGGCGCGAGGAGCCTCACACCCGCGCAGTCTTACCGAGATCGAACCGCCGTGAGCCGCGTCTGCGAACTGTGATCAGTAGTACAATCGACACTCAGTGTGACGACTCGACGGGCAGAGCTGCGAGCGCCAGGAGTGAACAACCCCTCCGCCTCGGTCTCGCCCCGTGAGACGGCTCGGACGCTTCGAGGTGGCATCGTCGCCGTCCTCGCAGCTCAGGCCCTGCTGGTGGTCATCCCGCTCCACGGTCTACTGGGCGAGCCGCTGCTGAACGCCCTGCAGGCCTTGGCCGGCATGTTGGCCGTCGTCGTCGTGGTGCTGCGCACGGCTCTGCTACCCCGCCAGCGGATGGCGTGGGCCTTGTTCGCCGTGGCCTCGGCCGTCGACGTGGTCGGCACCGTGGGCACGTCGGTGGCCGACACCCGGGGCGTGAGCGGGGATGGCTACGCCCTGCTCGGCCTGGCCTTCTACCCCCTCGCCTACCTGGTCGTCCTCCTGCTCATGCGGGCCCGGCTGGGCTCGTTGGGTTGGGGCATCGCCCTCGACGGCCTCCTGGGTGGCCTGGGGATCGCCGCGCTGGCCGCCGCCGGTTTGGCCGGCCGCCTGGGTGCCAACGCCCTTGACACCGTCGTCAGCCACCGCGCCACCATGATGGGCCTGGTCGGCGCAGGGCTGCTGCTGCTCATCATCGTGGTGTCGTGGGCGGTGGCCGGCTGGCGGCTGGATCGGGCCACGACGCTGATCGCCGTGGGGGTGCTGACCCACCTGGTGGCGGCGGCGGCGTTGGTCATCCGCGGTGACGAGGTGCTGGCCCCCGGTCCCATCACCCTGTGCATCACCCTGGGGTACCTGGCCTTCGCGTCGGCCCCCTGGCAGCCGGACCGGCCCTCGGCACCCGATCAGCGCCCGGCGGCAACCGTGGTCCTGCCCGCGTTGGCCTTCGCGGCCAGCGGTGGCCTCTTGATCCTCGGTCACTTCGACGAGCTCCCGCTGGCCGCGGTGATCCTCGGCGGGTTGGCCATGCTCGGCGCGGGGGCCCGGCTGGCCGTGTCCCACCGCGACATCGGCCGCCTGGCCGCCAGCCAGGCCGAGGCGCAGACCGACGAGCTGACCCGCCTGGGCAACCGGCGCCTGCTGAGCGAGCGGCTGGGCGCCGCCATCCACACCCGAGCCGGTGAGGAGGAGGTGGCGTTGCTGCTGACCGACCTCGACCGGTTCAAGGACGTGAACGATTCGCTGGGTCACCACGTGGGCGATGACCTGTTGCGGGCGGTGGCCAGCCGGCTGCGCCAGGGGGTGGGCCCGACGGCCACGGTGGCCCGCCTGGGCGGTGACGAGTTCGCCGTGGTGGTGGGTCCGGCCCCCGACGCCCGCCTCCAGGCCGAGCGGCTGGCCGACGACCTGCTCGACCGGCTGCGGCGTCCCTTCCGCCTGCACGGCGCCCACGTCGACGTCGATGCCAGCATCGGGTTGGCCGTCTGCCCCCACGATGCGAGTGACGCCTACGAGCTGCTGCGACGGGCCGACGCGGCCATGTACCGGGCCAAGGCGTCGCGCACGGGGACGGCCCGCTTCGTGGCCGAGCTCGATGAGGCCACAGGGCGTGCCGCCCTGGTCCAGGAGCTGGCCCGGGCGCTGTCGAGCCGGGAGCTCGAGGTGCACTACCAACCCATCATCCACCTGGTCAGCGGCGAGGTGACCCGGCTCGAGGCGCTGGTGCGCTGGCGGCACCCCACCCGGGGGCTGCTGGCGCCGGGGGACTTCCTCGGGCTGGCCGAGCGGGCTGCTCTGGTGCCCGACATCCTGCGCTACGTGCTGAACGATGCCCTGACCAACGTGGCCAGCTGGCGCAACGAGGGCCTGTCGGGGTGGGTGTCGGTGAACCTGTCGGCATCGGAGATGTGCATCCCCCGCCTGCACAGCCTGGTCGAGCGGGAGCTGCGGTCCCACAACCTGCCGGCCGAGGTGCTCGAGCTCGAGGTGTCCGAGGACAGCCTGGGCATCGACCTGGAGCGCAACATCGCCGTGCTCAGCCAGCTGCGCCTGGTGGGGGTGCGCCTGACCATCGACGACTACGGGACGGGGTCGAACTCGACGACCTACCTGCGGCGGTTGCCGGTGGCGGCGGTGAAGCTGGACCGGGCGTTCGTGACCGCGCTGGCCATCGACCCCGAGAACCAGGCCATCGTGAACGGGATCAGCACCGTGGCCCGGGCGTTGGGCATCGAGCTCGTGGCCGAGGGTGTGGAGGCGCCGGCGGCGCTGCCCCTGTTGCGGGGCCTGGGCTTCCACAGCGCGCAGGGGGTGGCCATCTGTCCGCCGTTGGTGGCATCCCAGGCCACGCAGTGGATGCGGCGACGGTTGGCCCGCAACACGGCCGAGTCTCTGCGCTGAGCAGCGGTGTTGGCCGCCGTCGCCGCCTTGGCCGCATCCGTCGGTGTCCGGTGAGGCGGCGCGTCAGCCGACGTCTGCCAGTTGGTCGAGGTCAGGCAGGATGATGGCGGTGAGCCATGGTTGCCGCTGGGGTGGCGGCCGGTAGTCCGGGGTCGTTCGGTACTGGCCCCGGGCGACCCGTTCGGCCGTGCCGTGCTCGGTCTCGTGGCCCAGCGCGTCGGCCAGGGTCTTGACCGGGTGCCCGCCGGCCACGCCGAAGCCGTGGAGGTGCAGGAGGGCGTGCAGTTGTCGCAGCGGGAGGGTGCCGCACCGGTGCAGCAGGCGCAGGCAGACGGCCCGCAGCCGTCGCCCCCACAGCCAGGTCGGGTCCTGCGGCAAGGGCGGGAGGGGGTCGGTCAACCGGTCCGATCCCGGCCGACGTCCCCGGCACCACAAGGTCTTCGGGTGCAACTGGTCATGGATCTCGGCCATCTCGGCGAGGTGGAGGCGGCGTTCCTTCGCTGTGGCCGCCAGCACGGCGTCCTTGGCCCGCACCTCGTCGAAGAGTTGCTGGTGACGGGCGTTGAGCCGGGCCCGCGTCGCGGCGTGGAGGTTGCCGTATTGCCGGGTGGGAGGGAGTTCAGCCATGGGAGGCGTCCTCGAAGGATGAGGGGAGTGGGGGGCGCCGATGACGGCCGGCTGCGACCAGACCCCCATCCTCCTCCGCAGGTATGACACCCAAGCCCAAAACCACCCCCGACCAGGCCCACCACCAACCCACCCTTTGTCCCGGGATACATAGCTGCGAATCGACGTCGAATCTGAGCTACACCTCTGGCAACCGACTCATAGGGGCGCTGAGCTGGGACTTCGTCCGATGGGCGCGACTCTGCGGTGGCGTCGCCACGGCCCGTGGGATCAGACGGTGGCCGGGCGCCGGGGTGACAGGCGCACCGGCACCGGCACCGGCTTGGAGTGGCCGGGACCGGAGATGGGGCGGGCATCGACCCCCAGCGCCGCCAGCGCAGGCTCGCCGTTGCCCTTCACGCACTCGGGATCGGGCGCGTCCAACGGGAGCCCGACGAAGAACTTGGCCGCCATGCACCCGCCCTGGCAGGCGTCGTAGCTCCCGCACGACGCACATGCCCCCGCCGACTGGGGCTCGCGCAGCTCACGGAAGAGCGTCGAGCCGTTCCACACCCCCGCGAAGCCGCCCTCCGCACGCACCGAGCCCGCCTTGAACTGCTCGTGGAGCACGAACGGACAGGCGTAGACGTCGCCCACCGGATCAATCAAGCACACCACCCGGCCCGCCCCACACAGGTTCAACCCGGGCAGGGCCCCTTCCCCATACCCCGACAGGTGGAAGAACGAGTCCCCCGTCAGCACGTCGGGTCGGTCCAACAGCCAGCGGTACAGCTCGTACTGCTGGTCCTGGGTGGGGCGCAGTTCGTGCCAGGTCTCCGCTCCCCGCCCCGAGGGACGGAACCGGGTCAGGCGCAGCTCGGCGCCGTAGCGATCGGCCAGCGCCGCCAACTCGTCCCGCTGAGGGATGTTGTGTCGGGTCATGACCACGCTGATCTTGAAGGGGCCGAACCCGGCCGACGCCAGGTTGTCCATGGCCCGGTGGGCCATGGCCCAGCTCCCCCGCCCGCGCACGGCGTCGTTGGTGGCCTCATCAGCCCCGTCCAACGAGATCTGGATGTCGACGTAGTCCAACGATGCCAGGTGGCAGGCCTTGGCCGGCGTGATCATGCCCCCGTTGGTGGAGAACTTGACCCCCACCCCCCGCTCGACGCTGTACTCGATGACCTCGAAGAAGTCGGGCCGCACCGTGGGCTCGCCCCCGCCCACGTTGATGTAGAAGACCTGCATGTCGGCCAGCTGGTCGACCACCGAGCGCATCTCGGCCGTGGTCAGCTCCAACGGGTCGCGCCGGCCCGAGGACGACAGGCAGTGGACGCAGGCCAGGTTGCAGGCGTAGGTCCACTCCCACGTGAGGCAGATGGGGGCGTTCAACCCCGCCTTGAGCTCATCGGTGAGCCGGGTGGGCGCTGCGGTCACGACGTGACCTCCTCGATGAAGTCGGACTCGGCGAGTCGGGCCAGGGCGGCCACCCAGGTGGGCCGGCGACGGGGCTCGATGCCGGCGTCGTCGAGGGCGGCATCGATGCTGGGGTGCTCACCCAGGCGCTGCACCAGGGTGAGCAACTGCGGGGAGCGCAGAAAGTTCAGGCGGCGGTTGCCGTAGTGGTAGGCGAGGGCGCCGAACGGCTCGGGCCGCAACGCCACCTGGGGGTGCAGCCGGTAGTGCCGGCCGGCGTCGAACGCGGGCCGGTGAGCAGGCCCGGGGGCCGGATCGGGCGGCGACGAAGATGTCAGTGGACGAAACGCGGTCAGTAGACCCCGCACATCCCGTCGATGGAGATCTCCTCGACCAGGAGCTCCTGCTCGGTGTACTCGTCGTCACCGGCACGCTCGGCAGCGGTGTCAGCGACGGCGGTGGGCGTGGGGTCGACCAGCGTCTCTTCCATGCCCGGGAAGTCTACGCGCCGGGACGGGCCCAGGGCGACGTCGGTCACACCCAGACAACAACAACGCCAACGGTGCGCAGCACACGGGATCTGCGCTGGCGTGCTGCTATCGTCTGTCGAGCCGATCCGGGGTAGCTCAACCGGCAGAGCATCGGACTGTTAATCCGCAGGTTGTGAGTTCGAGTCTCACCCCCGGAGC
>JBBSLP010000004.1:0-143802 GCA_038255145.1 Acidimicrobiales bacterium | reverse complement strand
GGGAATTTTCGCGGCGTGGTCTCGTTGTGCCTGGTAGAACCCCTGACGGGAGGAGCCTGGCATGGCGCGTCGTGGTCGGCCGACCGTGGATATCGTCTTGAGCGGTGATGAGCGCAAGACCTTGGATAGGTGGGCGCGTCGTCATTCGTCGTCCCAGGCGTTGGCGTTGCGCTGCCGGATCGTGTTGGCCTGCGCGGCGGGGGGCACGAACACGAGCGTCGCCGCCGAGCTTGGCGTGCACCCGACGACGGTGTCGAAATGGCGGCTGCGGTTCGCGCAGGACCGTCTCGATGGACTCCAACCTTACGAACCCGCTCCAGCGTCTGCGTTCATACGATCTGTCTTGGATGCCCTACACAACCGAGTCTCAGGGCCGCATGCGGAAAGACCGTGGCCGCTTCGGGGTGGAGTGTTAGTGTAATAATCTGCGCTACCCGCAGAACCTCTAGGTAAGTTGGCTACGCTTACGGCGAGCCGCACTCCTCCAACGGCACCGAACTCATCACCCAAGCGGATAGCGATCGTAGGGGCGCCGACCTTGGCGCAGGTCTTGGACTGTCGGCCGAAGCGCATGCTGAGGGGGTTGCGCGGCGGCCGCTGGCGGCGGATGATGGTGGGGCTCGTCGCAGTAGCGGCGGGAAGTGCACCCGGCTGGCTCCCCGGACGAGGAGTGGCCGGGTGTTGCGCGTCAGGGGTGCAGTTCCCGGACGTCGACCTCGCCGGCCCGTCGCCGCCAGTCGCGTCCTGCTCCCACGGCCCACACGACGCCGTCGACCGCCCACAGCAACGGCTCACCCGTGCTGCTGCGGTGGTCGTACACCATGCCGGGCGCGGCTGCGGGTAGCGCTCGACCGATGGCTCCTCGGTCACGGGCCTGCTGGGCGGGGTCCTGGCCGTCGAGCAGCCACGACACCACCCGCCGGCTGGTCAGCTCCCGCACCGCCGCCCCGAGCAGCAGATCCCGGGCCTCGACCCGTCCGAGACCAGGCGGTCGGCGCAGGGTCCAGATGATGGTCTGCGCCTCGAGCGTCCGGATGACGTCGAGGAGCAGGCGTCGACGGCGAGCGGACTCGTCACTGGTGTGGATCCGGCGCTGGCCCGGCAGCAGCAGGCCGCGGAGCTCCCGGCGGGCGTCGTGGATGGCTCCTGCCGGCAGGATGAGCACGCCGAGCAGCATCAGCCCCGCCCGCTCGCTCTCGTCGGTGAACGCCCACAGGGGCTGCGCGTCGGCCATCCTCCGACGAGGTCAGAAGAGGTCGGCGGCCACGGCGGCGGCCGCCTCGGCGTCGAGCCTCGGGCGGACCTTGCTGTAGATGTCCAGCGTCACCGCCGAGGTGGCATGCCCCAACCGCTCCGACACCACCTTGGTGTGGATCCCCTTCTCCAGCGCCAACGTCGCCCACGTGTGCCGCAGCCCATGGGAGGTCAACCGGGGCAGGCCCAGCTGCCGCTGGCGGGCCACGAAGCGGTTGCTCAACGTCTCGGGGTGCAGCGGGCTCCCGTCGGCGCGAGTGAACACCCGCCCGGTGACCTCCCAGGCCGGGCCCGCAGCCAGCTGCAGCTCGGCTTGGCGCACCCGGTGGGCGCGAAGCACGGCCACGGTGTGCTCGTCGAGCCCCACGGTGCGGCTGCCCTTGCGGGTCTTGGGCGCCGTGTAGACGAGCTTGCCGGCCACCGGGGTCACCGACTCGACCACCCGCAGCACCGCCCCGTCGAGGTCGAGGTCCTCCCAGCGCAGCGCCGCCACCTCACCGCGGCGCATCCCTGTCGTCGCCGTGAGCACGAACGCCGGGTGCAGCGGCTCGAACGTCGCCCCGGCCAGGAACGTGCGCAGCTGGTCGGCCGACCACACGCTGTCCACCGTCGTCAGGGCCGGCATGGACGGCAGGGCCACGTTGCGGGCCGGGTTCCTCGACAGCAGCCCCAGCCGCTCGGCGTCGGCCAGCGCCTTGTGCAGCACGCGGTGCGAGTGCAGCACGGTCCTCGGGTGCAGACCCTTGCCCGACCGACCGCCGGATGTCAGCAGCTCGGCGTAGGCCTCCTCGATCTGGATGGCCCGCAGCGCCTGGAACCGGACCATGCCCAGGTGAGGCGTCAGCCGGGCCGCGCACTCCTGGTAGGTCGACAGCGTCTTGGGCTTGACCCGCTTGCCGGCGTCGAGGGCGTGGAGCCAACCGGCGAGGTACTGGGCCACGGTCTCGTCGGTACGCTCCACGAACGTCCCGCCGACCATGGCCGAGATCGTCTGGCGGAGGGCGTCCTCGGCCAGGCGCTTGGTCCTGAAGCCGGAGCGACGCAGCTGGCGCCGCCGACCCGTCTCGGGATCGATCCCCTGATCGACCACGAAGGACCACGACGCGTTCCGCTTGACCACCGAACCCCGCACGCCGGTGATAGTATCGTCCGTGACCAAAGCGTGACCAACAGGCCCTCTGGACGGGCCCCGACACCAGGCAAAAGCGGTAGAAGTCCAGGTAGAGACACCAGGAGGGATGGCAGAGCGGACGAATGCGCCGGTCTTGAAAACCGGAGAGGGGCAACCCTCCGGGGGTTCGAATCCCCCTCCCTCCGCTGACCCTCCGCCGGCGCCCGACCCGCCGGCGGAGCTCACACCCCGGCCAGGCGGGCGAAGACGGCGGCCAGGTCGACCTCCTCCGGCAGGGTCGTCACACCGGCCTCTTCAGGACCGATCGCCACCGGGCTGAGCTGCCCGTCGAGCACACCAGGGGCAGCCCGGCGGAGGCGGCCAACGGCCCACGTCGAGCGCACCTCGGCCAGCACCACCCCACCGTCGAGCACGGTGAGGGCAGACACGACCGGGCTCGTGGCCCGGTCCAGGGCCTCGGCCATCCCGACCCGATCCCACAGCACCGGCCGGTGCACGACCACCCGGGCCCGGCAGCGCAGCAGGTCACCCGGCGCCGGCCCTCCGGTGCGCACCCGGGGATCGTGGTCGAAGAAGTCCGCCACCGCCGGGTCCTGGTCGTCATCGACGTAGACGTGCACGTCGGGCTGGGCCACCAGGATCGACGCCAGCGTGGCCACAGCCGTGGCCACCTCGACATCGGGCCCCAACCGCACCTCGACGATCACGTCGGGCCGGCCGTGGACCACCCCGGGCGCCCGTGAGCCAGGCACCGGGATGCGCCCGGCCAGGCGCATGGCCTCGTCGTTGCGGGCCCGCTGGTCCCCCGAGCGCTCCTCCCACCTCGGCCCGTCGTGCCAGGCCACGGCATCGGGCTCGTGCACGAGTACGCCGCCGTTGTTGTGGGCCCGGTAGGCCACGTCCCAGTCCTCGCTCCCGTAGCGCCGGATGGAGGCGTCGAACCCGCCGATGTCGTCGAACAGGCGCCGGTGGCAGGCCACCACCGCCGAGATCACGAACCGGTACGACCGCCGGTCGACCCGCAACAGGTCCCCCGTCTGCCGGTACCCGTCGTCCAACCACGCTGGCGGCGGCAGCCGGGCCTCGGATCCCACCCGTCCCCCGCTGGCCACGAAGCGCTGGGCCGCCTGCGGTCCCCGGGCGCCGAGGTCGGCGTGGCCCCGGCGGCCGACGACCAGGGCATCGGGCACCACCGCCGGCCACGCGGCCATGGTGGCCACGTAGTCGGGCTCGGGCACGGTGTCGCCGTCGAGGAAGACGAGGATCTCGGCCACCGTCGACCGGGCCCCCAGGTTGCGGGCCGCAGCCGGGCGGATGCCCAGGTCGGGTTGGCGCAGCACCCGCCCCCGCAGCGGCGGCGGGGGTGGCGGGGGGGAGCTGGGGGGAGCCGTCGTCGACCACGATGACCTCGAGGTCGGCGCAGTCGATGCGTTGATCGGCCAGGGCGGCGTACACCAGCTGGAGCTGGGCCTCCTGGCGGAAGTGGGTGACGATCACGGCGATGGACGGCAGCCGCCCCGACCTGGCCACTACCACCTCGTCCCGGGCCAGGTCCCAACGGTTGCCCGGCACCACCAGCCCCGACGCCAGGCGCACCACGCCCGACCCCGACCCGGTCATCCCGCCACCTGGCGGTAGAGCTCGGCGTGGCGGGCGCCGATGCACCGGGGCGACAACGACGGTGGCCGTCGGTCCAACCGGGTGGAGTGGGGATCGGCCAGGGCGGCGGCCACGGCGCCCCGCAGCCCGTCATCGTCGTCGTAGAGGGTGGCCGCCCCGGGGGCCAGTTCGACCAGTTCACGGGTGTAGTCGTTGGCCTGCACCAGGGGCCGGCGGCCGGCCCCGATCCACGACGCCATCGATGCCGACGCCGACACCGCGGGTTGGGGGCACACGGGCACGTCGGCCCGGCGGGCGGCATCGGCCAGCGCCGCCGCCGACAGGTAGCCGGTGGCGTGGAAGGACCGACCCCGCTCCCCCGCCCGGCCGGCCAGGTCGGTGAGCAGGTCATCGTGACCGGGGCTGGCCCCACCCAGGCACCACAGCTGCACCGAGAGGTCGACCCCGGTCAACGCCGCGAGCAACTCGGCGTGGCCCTTGCCCGGGTACACGAAGCCGAGCACGGCCACCACGGGGCCGGCAGCGAGCGGCCCCCTTCCGCCGATTCGATGTCGATTCGGCGGAAGGAAGGAGCCGGGAAGGTCAGGGTCACCAGCCGGGGGCGGGGAAGGAGGCCGACCCGGCGGCGGCTCCCAGGCCAGGGGCACCACGGTGGCGTCTCCGCTGATCCCGCAACGACGAAGCCGGTCGCGCTCCTGGCTGCTGCCGACCACCACCATCCCGGCCACAGCGGCCACCCGCCGGTAGGCGTCGGCCCGGCGCAGGTCACGGGCGGTGCCGTCACCCTCGGGCACGTCGTGCAGGGTCACCACCGTGGGCACGGCGACCGCCGCCGCCAGCTCGACGGCCCGGTCGGCGGCCACGTCGCAGCCATCGCCGAAGAGCTGGTCGGTGTAGTGCAGGTGCAGCAACGACGGCCGGGGGAACGGCACCTGGGGCGGCCAGGGCCGGCCCACCTCGGGCCGGGGCACGTCCACGAACCGGGCCCCCGAGCAGGGGGCCAGGCGCCGGGCGTAGCCGACCACGCCGTGACGCCCGTTGCCCGGGGCCACCACCCACACCGTCGGAGAGGTCACGCGCCCCCACCTCCGGCCGCCGATGGCACGGGCGCCACCAACTCGAGGACGTCGGCTGCGGCATCGAAGCGCACCAGGCCGGCGTGGTTCAGCTCGACCAGCCAACCGGCCATGGGCCACGTCCCCCACCGGTGGCGGAAGCGGCGGGCGTTGGCCACGATCTCGGGCACCCGCCCCGGATCGTGGCGGGTCGCCGGGTGCCACTGGTGGAAGGCGGTCCCGCCACCGAACCAGGCCAGCGGCACCCCGGCCGTCCGGGCCCGCAGGGCGAAGTCGGTGTCCTCGCCGCCGTAGCCCACGTAGGCCTCGTCGAAGCCGCCCAGGTCGGACCACACCGAACTGGCCACGCCGAAGGCCAGGGACCAGAAGCGCTCGTGGTCCCCGGACACGACCAGCTCGTCGGCCGCCAGTTCGGGGCGGACGGGGTGGGGGTCGCTGCGCTCCTCCAGCAGAGCCAGGCCCGGCTCACGGTCGGCGACGTCGTCCGACCAGCCCTGGTGCAGGTAGCGCACCGGGCCACACAGCAGGCCTCCTAGCGCGGCCCGGGCCGCGCCCTCGTACGTCGCCACCAGGTCGGGAGCGGCGATGCAGTCGACGTCGAGGAAGACGAGCACGTCGGTGCCCAGGGCGGCCGCGGCGGTGTTGCGAGCCCGGGCCAGGGGCCACGGTCCCCGAACTGCTCCCTCGCCTGGTCCCGCCAACTCGACCACCTCGACCTCGGGCCGGCCCGCCAGGACGTTGCGCAGTGGCGGTGACGAGCCCAGATCGACGACGACCACCTGGTCGGGCGGCCGCGTCTGGCGACCCAGCGAGGCCATCGTGCGCTCCAGGTGCTGGTGGCGGTTGGCGGCGATCACGGCTACGCCCACCGTCGGCCCGCCGGCGAGCTCAGGCACGGTGGACCCCGTCGATCAGGGCCGCGGCGCGTTGGGCGCCGGCACCGTCGCGGACCTCGTCCCAGCGGCTGACGTCGAGGACGACGGCGGCGTCGAGCACGGGGCCGAGCTCGTCCGGCGCCGGCCACCGGGGCAGCACGACAGCCAGCCCGGCTGCCTCCAGGGCACGCGCCCGTACCTGCTGCTCGTCGAAGGGGCGGGCCTCGGGCACCACCACCAGAGGGACCCGGGCCCAGGCAACGTCGGCCACCGTGCCCCAGCCGGCGCTGGTGAGCACGGCATCGGCCGACGCGAGCAGGGCACCGAAATCGTCGACCACGCCGACGCTCGCCACCGTCGAACCCGATGAGCGCGTCCAACGGGCGGACGAGCCGGCGATGGTCGCCGCCCACCCCGGCGGCAACGACGCCGTCCGCCAGGCGCGGTCGTCGAAGTCGGTACCCCCGGCACCCACGGCCACGACCAGATGACGGTGGGCCGACGCCGGGCGGCGGCGAGGTGGCGGGTAGGCGTCGAAGCGGCTGAAGGCCCCGGTGAAGCACCAGCGGTCGTCCGCGTCGTCCACGTGGCGTTCGAGGGCCCGGTGCTGGGGGACCCACACCCGCTCGGCGGTGGCGTGGGCCAGCCGGTGGGTGGGGTCGTCCCGCTGGCCGCTCTGGCGCACGGCCACCACCCGCAGGCCCAGGAGCCGGGCCAGGACCACGACCTCGGCCGACACGTCGACCACGGCGGTGGTGCAGCCGAAGTCCTCGACGGCACGGGCCAGGGCGGACGCCCGCCGGCGCACGGCCCCATCGGAGGGGGCGTGGTGCCACGGCCCCACCGTGGCCACGGCCCGGTCGGGCACGTCACTGGGCAGGGCCACCACCGGGCAGGGCAACGTGCGGGCGGCTTGTCGGGCCTGGCCCGGCCCCACCGCCACCACCACGGGGCAGGACAGGTGGGGGATGACGGCCCGGGCCCGGGACAGGTGCCCCGAGCCCACGTCGTGGACGTACCACAGGACCGATGGCGCCGGCCCCGGGCTGCCGACGGCGACGCCAGCGACGTCGACGAAGCCGGCGATGGTCATGCCGGCACCCCCAGCCGGGAACGCGCCCGGGAGTAGATGCGCTGGTGCTCGGCGGCCAGGTGTCGACGCTGCGCCACCCGCTCGGCCACGGGCAGCGGGCCGGGACACGACGGGCGGGCCAGGGCGGTCACGCAGTCGGCCACCGTGCCGAACAGCTCGGCCCCCTGGTCGCCGTAGGCCCCGTGGGCGGGGGCGACGGACCGCACCCCCAGGTCCCGGGCCGCTTCGATCAGCCCCGAGTGGGTGCCCCATCGGTAGGGCAGGACGACGGCCCCCGCCCCCTGGATGCGCTCCCACAGCTGGGCATCGGTGAGCCGGCCCGGGGTGACGTCCATGTCGACCCCGGGCTCAGAGGCCACGCCGTCCATCACCCGACGCACCTCGGGGGCGGCACCGGCAAGGGCCGCCGCCCGCACGTGCACGACCAGGCCTCCGAAGCTCCGGGCGTGGAGGGCCAGGGCGGCGAGCGCGTCGAGATCCAGGTTGGGACGCACGGTGGGCACGTGGACGTAAGCGCCCCGACCCAGGACCGGACCGGCGTCAGCCCGGCGGCGCATGTCGTCGAGCTCGACCACGTGGGGATGGGCCAGCACGGTGGGCGGTCGGCCGCCGAGCCCGATCAGCCGGTCCCGGGCCCAGGCGGTCAGGGTGATGACCTCGTCGGCCGTTCCCGCCAGTTCGGCCACCAGGGCCCGGTAGTCGGACTGGTCGACGAGGTGGGGGTTGTCGAGGTCGTGGGCGGTGTACACCAGGGCCGTCCCCGCCCGGGCGAGCTCGGCCCGCCACGCCCGCAGCTCGGCCAGGGAACGCTGCTCGAAGCCGAAGTGCAGGTGGACGACGTCCACACCGACGACGGCCAGCTCGGCCACGTCCCACACGTCGTCCACCTCGACCGCCTCGACCGGACGCACCGGCTCGCCCACCATGGCCTTGTGACCGGGCTCCGGCCTCAGGTGGTCGACGTAGGGGTGGTGAGGAGGCTGGGAGGCGACCCTCATGCCGCGGCTGTCGACCCGAAGCGGTCGATGGTGCGCTCGAAGCACGACTCGTAACGGGCGGCCATGACGTCGGAGCCGAAGTTCTGCTCGGCCACCTGACGGCAGCGGTCCCTGTCGATGTCGTCCACCTCGGCCAGGGCCCGGGCCAGGGCGGCCACGTCGCCAGGGTCGACCAGCCGGCCGACCTCGGGTCCCACCAACTCGGCCAGCGCCCCCCGGCGGAAGGCGACGACGGGGGTACCGCAGGCCAGGGCCTCGGCCACGACCAGGCCGAAGGGCTCGTCCCACACCGGGGTCACCAGGGCCACACACGCCGCGCCCACGATCTCGGCGGCCACCGCACAGGAGACGTGGCCCAGGTGGCGGGCATCGGGACCCAGCCGGGGGGCGACCTCGGCGGCGAAGTAGGCCTCGTCGTACACCGGGCCCAACAGCACGATGGGCAACCCTGCGGCCCGGGCCGCGTCGATGGCCAGGTGGGGAGCCTTCTCGGGCACGATGCGGCCGCTCCACACCGCGCCACCACCGCCGGGTCCGGGGGTCCAGGCGTCGAGGTCGATGCCGTTGTGGATGACCTCGCTGACCAGGCCCGGCCCCCAGGAGTCGGCGTTGGACCGCGACACCGACACCAGGGTGGGGGGTCGGCGCCGGGTGGCGGCGATGGCCAGGGCCGACTCCAGCCACGGGGTGGGCGGGCAGTGCAGGGTGCCCACCACCGGGGCGGGGACCAGGCCGGCGCTGGAGAAGGGCAGGTAGTGGACCGAGTTGAGGTGGACGACGTCGTGGGCCGCCGTGCTCAACCGCATGACCACGTCGAGGTACGCATGGTGCTCGGAGATGGCCGTCGCTGGTGGGGCGGCCACATCACGGCGGGCGATGGCCGAGGGGGCGAAGTCCAGGGGCAGCATGTGCTCGACGTGGAAGTTCCCGTCACCGCCCGCCGCGTAGACGGTCACGGCGTGGCCCCGGCGGGCCAGGGCGCTGGCCAGGATGTGGGTGTGGGCCTCGAGGCCCCCGGCGAACGGTTGGGCTATCGGGAACCTCGGTGTGGCCACGATGGCGACATCCACTCGTCTTCTCCTGCATCGTCCACGCGAGCCGGGGATCGCCGTTCGACCCCGACGCCGCGGCGGTTCCTACCCAGGGGTAGGCAGCAGGGAACCTGCACCGGGTGTGACGCCTGGCGGGGGCCGACGCCGACCCGCTCAGCGGGCCGAGGGGGCGGCGAACAGCGCGGGCAGGGCAGCCTGCAGGGCGTCGAACCAGTTCTGGCCCATCACCTCGTAGCCGGCCAGCGACGGGTGCAGGCCGTTGGCGTCGTCCCCGGTGATGGGAGCGGGGGCGCCGGCGTACGTGTCCACGAAGACGACGGGGGCCCCGAACGATGCCTTGGCGGCGACCATGGCCCTCAGCTGGCCGTTCAGCCCGACGTTGACGTCATCCCGCCCGTCGATGTGCAGGGCGGACACGAACAGGTGGGCATCGGGCAGGTCGGTCAGGACCTGGTCGACGAAGTCGCCGTAGTCGGCCACCAGCTGGGCCGGGGTCCGGCCGCTGCCCAGGTCGTTGGTGCCCACGTGGAGCAGGACCACGTCGGCCGGGTTGGCCGCCAGCCAGGCGTCGGCGTGGCTGGCTATGCCGGCGTCCCCCCCGGCCACGTAGGCGTCGGCCCCGCAGCGACCACCGCCGCCGATCAGGCACCAACCCCCGTGGCCCTCGTGGTCGCGGTCGGCCAACTGCTCCCGGCCGTCGACGGCGTCACTGGACCCCACCATGTCGACGGGCACGCCCGCTCCGGCCAGGAGCTCCTGCAGACGGGCCCGGTAGCCGCCCCGCAGCGACTTGTTGACGTTCCAGTCCGACCCCGTCCCGTGCATGCCGATGGTGATGGAGTCCCCGAGGGCGAGGATGCGCACGGGCAGGGCGATGCCGGGCCCACCGTCCCCCACCGACGCCCCCGTCCCGCCTGCTGCCGGGGAACGGACCGTCGAGCTCGACGCCGAGGTGCCGAGCACCGCCACCGAGGACGTCGACCCCGGCTCCGTGGGCGGGTGGGGCATGGACCGGGCCTCGCCGCCATCGCAGCCCGCCGCGCCGCCCAGGGCCAACACCACCGCGACCAGGCCGACCAGACGATGGTGTCGGGCCCGCCGGTCCCGAACCTGTCCGGACCGCCAGCCGTTCCGCCGAACGCCGATCCTCATCCCCCGAAGGCTACGGGCCTCTGCCGGGCCTCGGCCCCCCAGGCTCGACGTCGGCGCCGATGCCCCTGGTCGGCCGGGACGATACTGTGCCGCCAGGCGGGCTCGGGGCGCCCGCGATGGTCCTCAGGGGGAACACAGAACACATGTCGATCCGAATCGATCCGACGACCGGGCTGAAGATCTTCGAGACCCGGGCCGGGAAGGCCTCCGGGGCGATCGTGGGGAAGGGGTACTCGATCGTCGAAGGCGAGACCCTCACGACGCTTCCCCCTGAACCCGCCGGCGGCGTGTTCAACGCCGAGGAGCAGGCGAAGTACCGGGAGTACAAGGAGGCCCGATACGGCGCCGCCGACTACATGCCGCTCGAAGGCGAGTTCAGCCGGTACATGGAAGACGTGTACTCGCTGGACCCCGTGCCCCGGGAGGCGCTGACCGACGAGTGCGAGATCCTCGTGGTCGGCGCGGGCTTCGCCGGGTTGCTGCTCTGGTACAAGCTGCGCGAAGCGGGCTTCACCGACGTGCGCTTCTGCGAGAAGGGCGGCGACGTCGGCGGCACCTGGTACTGGAACCGCTACCCGGGCATCGCCTGCGACGTCGAGTCCTACAGCTACTTCCCCCTGCTCGAGGAGATGGGGTACTTCCCGACGATGAAGTTCGCGTCGGGCTTCGAGATCTTCGAGTACTGCCAGAACATGGCGACCAAGTTCGGCTTCTACGACCACTGCCTGTTCCACACCACGGTGCAGGACACCGCGTGGGACGAGGAGTCCGGCCGGTGGATCGTGCACACCGACCGCGGTGATGCCATGCGGGCCCGGCACCTGATCCTGGCCAACGGCATCCTCACCACGCCGAAGCTGGCCCGGATCCAGGGGATGGAGACGTTCCAGGGCGACTCGTTCCACACCTCACGCTGGAACTACGACGTCGACCTCGAGGGCAAGCGGGTAGGGATCATCGGCACCGGCGCCACCGCGGTGCAGGCCATCCCCGAGCTGGCCAAGGTGGTCGGCGAGCTGTTCGTCTTCCAGCGCACCCCGTCCACCATCGACGTGCGTGACCAGCGGGCGACCACCGCCGAGGAGATCGACCAGTGGTCGAACGAGCCCGGTTGGGCGAGAGCACGACGGGCCCGGTTCGCCCAGATCTCGGCGCTGCGCACGGCGGTGAAGGCGAACGACGACTACATGGCGGGCCGGGTCGCCGACTTCAAGCAGCGTGACCCCCAGGCGAAGCGGTTGACGCCCGAGGAGTTCACCCAGAAGCAGCTCGACGAGAACTTCCGCACCATGGAGCAGATCCGGGCCCGGGTGGACGCCATCGTCGAGGACCCGAAGACGGCGGCGGCCCTCAAGCCCTACTACCCCTACGGGTGCAAGCGTCCGACGTTCCACGACGAGTACCTCCCGGCGTTCAACAAGCCCCAGGTCCACCTGGTGGACACGGCGCCCCTGGGCGTGACCCGGATCAACGAGCACGGCGTCGTGCACGACGGGCAGGAGTACCCGCTGGACGTGCTCGTCTACGCGACCGGGTTCCAGTGGATGGCGACGTCGACGTTCAACATGATCCGCGGCCGGGATGGTCGCACCTTGAACGAGAAGTGGCGGGACGAGGGCACCAAGACGTTCCTCGGGCTGCACAGCCAGGGCTTCCCCAACCTGTTCATCGTCACCGGACCCCAGGGCGGTGGCGGGAGCTTCAACTTCACCGATGCCATCGACACCCATGCCGACTACATCGTGTGGATGCTGTCGACGATGCGGGACCGGGCGCTCGAGATCGTCGACGTGAAGAGTGAGCCCGAGGTCGAGTACGCCCAGCACTGCGCCGAGGCCGACCTCGCCACCGCGCCGTTGCGAGATTGCATCTCGTACTACAACGGCCACGGCGACGCCGAGCCCGGAAGCCTGGCGTACTACGGCGGCCGCCGGTGGCACACGTACCGCGAGGCGGCGCAGGCGACGCTCGAGCCCTACGTCTTCGGCCGTGCCGCCGAGATGGCCGACAGGTGAGCTGACAGGGGAACGCACCCACCAGGGCCGCGTCCCACCCGCCGGGGCGGGCCGGGGCCGGCTTCGTCACCTGCTCGGACGACCTCCAGGTCGGGTGGCTGCCCGCGGCCGGCCTGCCGACCTGTGCCCGGACCGTGCCGGGTCCGGCGCTCGCCGGCCGGCGCGGGGCCGTCCCCCGCGGGTCTGGCGGCCATCCGACGATCGCCGGAGCTTGGTCGTCGTCGAGCTCACCCGACGCTGGTCGTTCCTGAGCCCTGGTGCACGACGGCGCGGGTTGGACGTCCACCGACGCCGGTGCCGGCGGCGTCCCTGTGTCCGCCGACCGCCCAGGCACGGACCGCACTGGCGAGCCGGCGATGGCCGAGGTGCTGCTGTCCGCCCGGGCCGGCATCGGCACCCCCCGCTGACGCCGGCGCACGACGCGCGCCGGTTTCGCGCCCGACCGCCACAGAACTGACGGCGACGTCAGCCGGGGTCGGGCTGACGTCGCCGTCGACCCCTGGCCGGCGGAGCTGTCAGTCGGTCCCGTCGGGCTCGGCCCGGCAGCCGATGATGGCCGCGCACCACAGGCGGGCCAGCGTCTCCACCGCCTGGTCTTCGTCGAAGTCCTCACCCAGGGCCAGCCACACGAAAGCGAACCGATCGACCATCCCGGTGAGCGCCGTCGCCACGTAGCGCGCATCCAGTGAAGGATCGGCGACGCCGCTGCGCTGCAGGTGCCTGATGAAGCTCTGCGCCCGCTCGGCGACGGCGCGGCGCATCTCCAGGCGGACGTCGCGGAACTGCTCGTCATGGATTGCGACCTGCTCCAACAGGGTCATCATCCCGATGTTGCGCTGGTAGAACGAGAGGTAGCTGGCCGTGGCACGACGAATGATCTGGAGTGGTGAGACCTCCCAGATCGGACCTACGTCCTGCAGGTGGACGACCTCGTCGCGGACCTCGAGCAACGCGGCGTGGAACACGTCATGCTTGGAATCGAAGTAGGTGTAGAACGTGCCGTGGGCGACGCCGGCGTGCTGGGCGATGTCGGCCACCCGCGTCGAACTGAAGCCCCGGGCCTGGAAGGTGGCCCGGGCACTGGCCAGGAGGCGGTCGCGGGTCTCCTGACCCTTGGGGCTGCGTTGCGTGGCGGACGTCACTGGCAGGGACTGTAACCGCTCGCTTTGACGTCAGCGTCAGGTCGCGCAAGGCTCAGCCCCCAGCGGTCAGGGTGGCTGCGGCCACAGACGCATGGGGAAGTGGCATGGGCGATCGAGGTGTGCTCGGCGATCGGGCACCGACGACCGGTGCCGCGGCGCGCAACCCCAACCGCGGCCCGAACCTGCTCGAGGTCAGCAACCTCAACGTCAAGTTCCGTACCCCGTTCGGCGAGGTGACCGCCGTGCGTCACCTGTCCTTCTCCGTGGTGGCCGGGGAGACGGTCGGCATCGTCGGCGAGAGCGGGAGCGGCAAGTCGGTGACGGGCCTGGCCCTCATGGGCCTGCTCCCCGTCCACTCGGCCAAGGTGTCGGGCCAGGTCCTGCTGTCGGGCGACGACCTGCTCCTGCGCAAGCAGTCCGAGCTGGAGAAGGTCCGGGGCAACCAGATCTCGATGATCTTCCAGGAGCCGATGACGGCGCTGGACCCGGTGTTCACCATCGGGCAGCAGATCGGCGAGACCCTGCGGGCCCACCGTGACGTCTCCCGCAAGGAGGCCAAGGAGCGGTCGATCGACCTGCTCGACGCGGTGGGCATCCCCCTGGCCAAGCAGCGCATGGGCGAGTACCCCCACCAGCTCTCGGGCGGGATGCGCCAGCGCGTCGTCATCGCCATCGCCCTGGCCTGCGAGCCCAAGCTGCTCATCGCCGATGAGCCCACCACCGCCCTCGATGTGACCATCCAGGCCGAGGCATGGCCGGTGACCAGCTGCTCGAGAGCTCGTTGGCCGGCCACGCCCCCGCCCGCCACGGCAACCGGTCCGCCGGAGACGCCCCCCAGGGCGCGTACCCGTGCCTCGGTGACGACGAGTGGATCGCCATCACCGTGGACAGCGACCGTGCCTGGGCCGCCCTGATCGAGCTCGGTGGCCTCGACGCCCTACGTGACCAGGCCCACGTCGACCTGGCCGGGCGGATGGCCGCCCACGACGCCATCGACGCCACGCTGTCGGCGTGGACGGCAGGTCAGGACCGCTTCGACCTGGCCGGGCGCCTGCAGGCCGCGGGCATCGCGCCGCACCGGTGATGACCAACCGGGACCTGGTGCAGAGCCCGCACCTGGCCGCCCGGGACTTCATGGTGGCCTGGGACCAGCCCGACGTCGGGGTGCGGACGTTCCCCGGCTTCCCCATCCACTTCGGCAGCTGGGCCACGGCGCTGTCCCCGGCCCCCCGGCTCGGCGGCCACAACGTCGAGGTGCTCAGGGCCCTGGGTCGGTCCGACGACGACATCGCCGCCCTGCTGGCCACGGGCACCATCGCCACCGCCCCTCCCGGCTGAGGAGCCGGCGCGGCCGGGCCCGGGGCTGGAGGGACGAGCTCAGCCGATGGAGACCGGCACCGGGTCGACGGGATTGACCGGACCGACCGGGTTGACCGGACCGACGGGACCGGCCGTCGGTTGGGCGCCTGCGTCGAGGGCGGCCCCGACCCCGATCCCGGCGCGGGCCCGTGACGGGTAGGGCCGGGGCGGGTGAGGCTGGGGGGGCGCCTGCTCGGCCTGGTCGCGGGCGGCACCGGCCAGGTGGCGGGCCATGCTGGCGGGGTGCCCGATGCGGGTGCGGTCACGCCCTTCGCCCTTGGCCGCGTAGAGGGCCAGGTCGGCCCGGCGCAGCAGCTCGCTCGGGCGCTCGGTCCCGTCCCAGCGGGCCACGCCGATGCTGCACGTCTGCCCGTAGGGCATCACGTTGCGCAGGCGATCGAGGATGGACGCGGCCTCGGCCTCGGTGCAGTCGGGCAGCAGGACGCAGAACTCGTCGCCGCCGTAGCGGGCCAGCAGGTCGATGGAGCGGAGCTCGTCCTTCCAGGCCGTCGCGGCCTGGCGCAGCAGGTCGTCACCGGCCTGGTGGCCCCGACCGTCGTTGAAGCCCTTGAAGTTGTCGATGTCGAGCACGGCGACCGACAGGGGCTGGCCGTTGCGGGCGGCCCGATCCACCTCGACGGGGAGCCGGTCGTCCCAGCTGCGTCGGTTGGCCAGGCCCGTCAGCCCGTCCGACGCCGCCAGGCGGGCCAGCTGATCGGCCTGGGCCTGGACCCGGGTCAGCAGCACGAACATGCGCAGGGACACGAGCACGAACAGCGCGGTCGACGCGCTGGCCACCACCCGCCCGTCGACGTCGACGTCGACGTCGAGCAGGCTGGCCACGCCCAAAACCAGGGGGGAAGCGATGGCGGCGCCGGCCAACACGACGACCCGGCGGGAGGTCATGCCCTCGCGGGCCAGTTCCCGACGCTCGTCGAGCGAGGTGGCCGTGGGGTGCAGGGCGGCCATGGCCGTCAGCAGGTAGCCCGCCAACCAGCCGATCTCGAGCCGCCACTCGGGCCCGAAGGTGGGCCCACCGCGCAGGGTCTGGGCGGCATAGACGGTGTCGGTGACCAGGTGGAGGGAGAAGCCGGCCACGAGCAGGGCGTAGGCGGGCGAGCGGGGCCCCCCGGTGAAGGAGAGCCGCACCAACAGGCCGAGGACGAGCAGGTCGGCGCAGGGGTAGGCGACGGCGAACGCCCGACCGGTCAGCGACAGCGAGGTGTCATTGGCCTGGGGCAGGACCAGGAACAACCACGACATCACCCCCACGCCGACGGTGACGATGCAGGCATCGAGGAAGCCGCCGATGTCGCGCGGGCTGGTGCGTCGACGTACGAACACGACCAGACCGGCACCCACCAGGGCGTAGCCCACCAGGTAGGCGGGATCCGCAGGCGACGCCGCTCCCCCGGCCCAGGTGGGCGAGAGGTGGTTGAGCACGATGTCGCCCACGGCGTACCCCACCTGGCCCAGGCCGATCAACAGCCAGGGCAGCGGTCGCCGGTAGCGGCCGAGGCCGACGGCGGCCAGCACGAGCAGCCCCGACCCCAGGGCCACGGCGTCGAAGGCCCACGGGCGTACCCCGGACGGAGCGAGGACGTAGAGGGCCAGCGCCGCGGCAGCGAGGAGCAGTTGCAGGGGCATGCGGCGCACACAGGGTATTTCGGCGCCGATGCCGGTGGCCTTGAGACAGGCCCCGGTGGACCTGCGTCGATCCCCGCAGTGGACGTGCCCGGTCCAAGGGTGCGAGCGTAGACGCGTTGGCCCTGGTCGGGGGCGCTCTGGAGGTCGGTCTTGCGCGGAGGTCGGTGTTGAGCGGTGACCACTTCCCTGCGGTGGACAGGTCGGGTACATCGCCCTTCCCCCCCATCGCCGACTACGGCTTCCTGTCCGACTGCGAGGCCTCGGCCCTGGTGGCCCCGAGCGGCAACGTCGAATGGCTGTGCCTGCCCCGCTTCGACTCACCCAGCGTGTTCGGGGCCCTGCTCGACCGCAGCGCCGGCGGTTTCCGCATCGGCCCGGCCGACGTGGCCGTGCCCGTGGCCCGGCGCTACCTGCCCGGCACCATGGCGCTGGAGACGAGCTGGGGTTCGCCCAGCGGCTGGTTGGTGGTGACCGACGTGCTGCTCATGGGGCCGTGGCACCACGACCAGGAGCTGTCCCACACCCACCGCCGGGCACCGACGGACTACGACGCCGCCCACGTGCTGCTGCGCACGGTGCGCTGCCTGACCGGCGAGGTCCAGGTCGTGCTCGATTGCGACCCCGCCTTCGACTACGGGCGAGCCCCCGCCCACTGGTCCTACACCGAAGAGGGCTACCACGAGGGTGAGGCCTCGGCGCCGGGCATCGACCTGCGCTTGAGGTTGACCACCGACATGCGCCTGGGCTTCGAGGGCTCCCGGGCCCTGGCCCGAACCCTGCTCAAGCAGGGTGAGACCCGGTTCTGCGCCCTGTGGTGGTCCGAGCACGAGCCGCCCCGCACCTACGAGGACGCCGAAGCCCGCCTGACCTGGACCGAGCACCACTGGCAGCACTGGCTGGGCCGGGGTCGCTTCCCCGACCACCGCTGGCGGGGCTACCTGCAGCGCAGCGCCCTGACCCTCAAGGGCCTCAGCTACGCCCCCACCGGGGCGCTCGTGGCCGCGGCCACCACCTCGTTGCCCGAGACCCCCGGCGGGGAGCGCAACTGGGACTACCGCTACACCTGGATCCGCGACTCGACCTGGGCGTTGTGGGCCCTCTACGCCCTGGGCTTCGACTGGGAGGCCAACGACTTCTTCTGGTTCATCGCCGACCTCACCGACGGCGACGCCCCCATGCAGGTCATGTACGGGGTGGGCGGTGAGCGCGAGCTCGACGAGCACACGCTCGACCACCTCCACGGCTACGACGGGGCCCGGCCCGTGCGCATCGGCAACGGCGCCTACGTCCACCGCCAGCACGACGTGTGGGGGGCCCTGCTCGACTCGGCCTACATCCGCACCCGATCCCGCGACAGCCTCGACGAGCGCATCTGGCCCATGCTCCGCCGCCAGGTGGAGACGGCGTTGGCCCACTGGCGCGAGCCCGACCGGGGCATCTGGGAGGTGCGGGGCGAGCCCCGGCACTTCACGTCGTCCAAGATCATGTGCTGGGTGGCGGCCGATCGCGGCGCCCGCCTGGCCCGGCTGCGTGAGGACCAGGAGACGGCCGAGCGCTGGCAGGCCGCGGCGGACGAGATCCACGACGACATCACCACCCACGGCGTCGACGAGCGGGGGGTGTTCACCCAGCACTACGACACCAAGGCCCTCGACGCCTCCCTGCTGCTCATCCCCCTGGTGCGCTTCCTGCCGCCGGACGACCCCCGCACCCGGGCCACCATCCTGGCCATCGCGGAGGAGCTGTCGGTCGACGGCCTGGTGCTGCGCTACAAGCCCGAGGAGACCGACGACGGGCTCACCGGCGAGGAGGGCACCTTCACCATCTGCTCGTTCTGGCTGGTGTCGGCCCTGGTCGAGATCGGTGAGATCGCCCGGGCCCACGAGCTGTGCGAGAAGCTGCTGTCCTACGCCAGCCCGCTGCACCTCTACGCCGAGGAGATCGACCCCCGCAGCGGTCGCCACCTGGGCAACTTCCCCCAGGCCTTCACCCACCTGGCCCTCATCAACGCCGTGTTGCACGTGATCCGGGCCGAGGAGCTCCTCGAGGTGCTCCCCACCGAGGAGGCCCTGGGCTTCCTGTCGCCCGATCCCATCGACGTGTCGAGCACCACCCCCGCCGACGGCCACGCCCGCGGCCACCGCCAGCCCTGACAGGCCGGTCAGCGCCGCGGGCGCCGGGCCAGTCGAACCCGGTCGCGATGCCGGGTGAGCGGGGCTCAGACGACGATGGAGCTCAGGTAGGCCGTCTCGACCTCGTTGGCCATGACGGTGACGTCGAGCAGTTGGCGCATCCGGTCGCCTTCGACGGCGGTCTGCTTGCGGATGCTGCTGAGGAAGTCGGTGAGCTCGACCCGCACGGCGTCGTGGGTGGCCAGCTTGAGGAGATCGAGGACGTGGTCCACGCACCGGGTCTGGGAGAGAAGTCGCTGATCACCCACGACGGTGCGGATGCGCCCCGCCTCGGTGACGAACGCCGACTCGGCCGATTCGGCCGGCTGGGGATCGATGGCCTCGCTGGCTGCGATCGATGCTGACATGGCGGGCACCTCCTCCTCGCTTCCGATGGGTCCGCTCCGGTCGGACGAACCCCATGAGGACAAGGTACGCATGGACCGACTTCTTCCCATCGGGGAAGGGCCCCAACCGTCCGACATCCGCATGGGGGATGGGATCGGCACCCCCCACCCCAACCTTGAGCTTGTCGGGCACATCGACCGGCCCCGTCCCGGAGCCGTGCCAGGCTGGGCCGGTCATCGCCGAGGGGGAGCGTCGACGAACCTTCCGTCGCCGCGCAACAGGGGGAACGCCATGGATCGGTTGCAGGGCAAGCTGGCCGTCGTCACCGGAGGGGGGTCGGGGCTGGGTGAGGCCATCGCCCACCGCTTCGCCGAGGAGGGGGCCGAGGTGGTGGTCAACGACGTGGACGAGGCCGCGGCCGAGCGGGTGGCCAAGGAGGTGCGGGGGTCGGCCCTGGTCTTCGACGTCAGTGATTCGGACGCGGTGACCAGGGCGTTCGCCGAGGTCGGCCGCCAGTTCGGCCGCCTCGACGTGCTGATCAACAACGCCGGCATCGCCGGGCAGGTGAGTGACGAGGAGCGGGCCGAGCGGGACCGCCGGCTGCTGGCGCAACTGGCCGAGCGCGAGGCGGGCGGGCCCATCACCACCTTCCTCGACAGCACCATCGACGTCAGCGACGAGGCCTGGCGACGCATGCTGGGCGTGCACCTCGACGGCACGTTCTTCTGCACCCGGGAGGCGCTGCGCATCATGGGCCCCCAGGGAAGCGGGGCCATCGTCAACATGGGCTCGGTGCTGGGCACGGCCGGGGGCGGTGGGGCGCCGGCCTACTCGGCGGCCAAGGCCGGCATCCTCGGCCTGACCCGGGCCGTGGCCCGGGAGGTGGCGGCCCGGGGCATCAGGGTCAACGCCATCGCCCCGGGCTGGATCGACACCCCCATGACCGCCCCCATCGGGGTGTCCCGGGGCTTCATCGAGGCCCAGACCCCCCCTGGGCCACTTCGGCCAGCCCGACGACATCGCCTGGGCCGCGGTGTACCTGGCCAGCGAAGAGGCCCGTTTCGTGACCGGTCAGGTGCTCAGCCCCAACGGGGGCTGGCACATGAGCCAGTGACCGGCGAGCGGTGACCCGGTAGCCGGCAGCGCCGGCAGCCGGGAGAAGGTCCGACGTCGTCCGGGGGGTGCGGCGCCATGGAGCGATGTAGGATCGCGCCCGGATCGGGAGAGGTGCCAGAGCGGCCGAATGGGGCGCCCTGCTAAGGCGTTGCGGGGAAACTCGCCGGGGGTTCAAATCCCCCCCTCTCCGCCAGACCACGACGACGGCGGCTCCTCAGCGAGCCGCCGTCGCCGCGTCCGGGGACTTGTCGTTCGGGTGTCGGCTCTGTTTCACTACCGTGTCGAGATCGTCGTACATAGCGACGTCCTCAAAAACCGACAGCAACCTGGATGCAACTTCGCAACCGCTCCGTAACCTTCTTCGGAGGGGCGGGCGGCGGCGCTGCACGCCAGCGCACAACCTCTGCTGATGCGGGCCCGAGACAGGAACGGGCCCGGAGGGACCAGGCGGACGGTCCCGGTGGGGGCAGTGAAAGGGTTCCCTTTGCCAAGATCAACGGCCGTACCCGTGTGCCTCGTGCTCGTCGTGGCGGTCATGGCCTTCGCCAGCTGCACGCCCGACCAGATCGAGGCGGCCCAGAAGCTCGGCGTGAACCCCGACCTGATCGCCGAGGCCCAGGCCCGGGCCCCGATCTCGGTCAGCTACCCCGCTCCCCGACCCACCACCAC
Source organism: Acidimicrobiales bacterium (assembly GCA_038255145.1). Classification (GTDB taxonomy): domain Bacteria; phylum Actinomycetota; class Acidimicrobiia; order Acidimicrobiales; family CAIXPF01; genus WHTX01. Next base: position 123,083 of record JBBSLP010000004.1, on the reverse strand, counting down.
GACGACCCAGCCGGCGCCACCGCCCCCTCCGCCGCCAGCCCCGGAGCCGGTCCCCGAGCCCGCCCCGGTCGTGCTCGACCCGCCTGACGCCACGCTCGAGCGGCTGCGGAACTGTGAGGCCGGCGGTGACTACGGCGCCGTGTCCTACGGCGGGTGGTACCGGGGTGCGTACCAGTTCGCCCAGTCCACCTGGAACGGCGTGGCCGAGCGCAACCTGCCCCACCTGGCCGGTGTCGACCCCGCCCAGGCCAGCCCGGCCGATCAGGACGCCATGGCCCGGGCCCTGTACTGGGAATCGGGTTGGGCGCCGTGGCCCACCTGCGGCGCCTACCTCTGAGGGCGGTGCCCGCCGACCGTCTGGTGTGACCACCGGGGCCCGGTCGTGACCAGATGGGGCCGTCATGGCCGGAGCTAGCCTCCGGCCATGACGGTTGGAAGAGCTGTGAACCGCCGATTCGCCGAGCTGCGCTACCCCGAGGTGGCCGAGCGGGTGCGGCCGGGCAGCATCCTGGTGCAGCCGGTCGGCTCGGTCGAGCAGCACGGGCCCCACCTGCCCCTGGTCACCGACCTGCTCATCGCCGAGTCCGCGGCCGAGGCCCTGGTCGACGAGTACGGCGACGAGGACGACCTGTGGCTGTTGCCGCCCCTGGGCTACACGAAGTCCAACGAGCACGCCTGGGCGCCCGGTTCCATCTGGCTGAACCCGGCCACCATGCTGGCCGTGCTCGACGACCTGGGCCGCTCGTTGGCCCCCGTCGGTGCCAACAAGCTGGTCTTCCTCAACGGCCACGGCGGCAACACCGCCCTGTTGAACGTGGCCTGCCGCGAGCTGCGCCTGCACCACGGCTTCGAGACCTTCCTCACCCACCCCTCGGTCCCGCCCGACCACGGCGGCGCCGGGGTGGCCTCCGAGTTGGGCATGGGGGTGCACGGGGGGCTGAACGAGACGTCCGTCGTGCTCCACCTGCGTCCCGACCTGGTGCGCATGGACCTGGCCACCCGCAACGTGCCCGAATCCCTGGCCGCCAACGAGTTCGTTCGCTTCGGGGGCAGCGTCAGCTTCGGCTGGCTGGCCAACGACTTCGGCCCCGAGGGCCACATCGGTGACCCCCTCCCGGCCACGGCCGAACTGGGCAAGCAGCTCTTCGAGGGTGCGGTGAGCCGCCTGGGCCAGCAGATGGGCGAGGTGTCCCGCTTCCGCTTCCCCGGCACCCCGTGACCCTGATCGACACGGGCACCCCCACGGGCACACCGACGCGATGAGCGCACCCCCGTCCATCTCGGTCGACGGGGCCCGGTTGCTGCGCCGCCTCGACGAACTGGCCCACATCGGCGCCATCCCCGGCACCCGGGGTTGCTCGCGCCTGGCCCTGGGCGACGGCGACCGCCAGGGCCGCGACCTGGTCGTCACCTGGATGCGCGACCTGGGCCTCGACGTCACCGTCGACGGCGTGGGCAACGTGGTGGCCACCATGGTGGGCTGGGACCCCGACGTGGCCCCGGTGCTGGCCGGCTCCCACATCGACACCGTGGACCGGGGCGGGCGCTACGACGGCAACCTCGGGGTGCTGGCCGGGCTCGAGGTCATCGAGCGCTGCCTGGAGCTGGGCCTGCGCCCACCCCGACCCCTGGCCGTGGCCTTCTTCACCGACGAGGAGGGGTCCCGCTTCGCCCCCGACATGCTGGGCTCCCTGGTCTACGTGGGCGGCATGGGCCTCGAGGCCGCCCTCGAGGTGCGCGACCGCGACGGGTTCGCCGTGGGGGCCGAGCTGGAACGCATCGGCTATCGGGGGGCGGCGCCGTGCCCGGCCCGGCCACCGGCGGCCTACGTCGAGCTCCACATCGAGCAGGGGCCCATCCTCGACCTCGAGGACGTCACCATCGGCGCGGTGACGGGGGTGCAGGGCATCTCGTGGACCGAGGTGACCTTCGAGGGCCAGGCCAACCACGCCGGCACCACCCCCATGCACCTACGGCGGGATGCCGGCTACGCCGCCGCCGAGGTGGCCGTGGCCGTGCGCACCATCGTGGCCGAGGCCGGTGGGCACCAGGTGGGCACGGTCGGCAGCCTGCGCCTGGTCCCCGACCTGGTCAACGTGGTCGCCGGCCAGGCCACCTTCACCGTCGACCTGCGCAACACCGACGAAGGCGCCCTCCAGGCCGTCGAGGCCCGGGTGGCGGCCCGCATCGCCGCGGTGGCCGCGGCGGAGGGGATCACGGTGTCCTCACGTCCGCTGGCCCGCTTCGAGCCCGTTCCCTTCGCTCCCGAGGTGGTCGACCTGGTGGAGACCACGGCGGCCGCCCTGGGCCACTCGTGCCGCCGGCTGCCCTCGGGCGCGGGTCACGACGCCCAGATGCTGGCCCGGGTGTGCCCCACGGGGATGGTGTTCGTGAAGTCCCAGGGGGGGATCAGCCACAACCCGGCCGAGCACACCGAGGACCACGATGTCGTGGCCGGGGCCGACGTGCTGGCCAACGTCATGTTGCACCTGGCCGCCGCGACCGCACCCCCGGAGGTCTGACCGTGTCCCGAACCGTGAACGTCGCCGCCGCCCAGATGGGCCCCATCCAACGCTCCGACAGCCGGGCCGACGCCGTGGAGCGCCTGCTGGTCCTGCTGCGCGAGGCGCATGGGCGGGGTGCCGAGCTGGTGGTGTTCCCCGAGCTGGCCCTGACCACGTTCTTCCCCCGCTACGCGTCGACCGACCAGGCCGAGGTCGACACCTGGTTCGAGACCGAGATGCCCTCGGCGGTGACCAGGCCGCTGTTCGACGAGGCGGCCCGGCTGGGGGTGGGTTTCTGCCTGGGCTACGGCGAGCTGACGCCCGACGGGCACCACTACAACACCCAGCTGATGGTGGAACGGGACGGCTCGTTCGTGGGCCGGTACCGCAAGGTCCACCTGCCCGGGCACGCCCAGGTCGAGGGCTACCGGGCCTTCCAGCACCTGGAGAAGTACTACTTCGAGGTGGGACCGCAGGGCTTCCAGACGTGGCGGGCCTTCGGCGGTGTGGTGGGCATGCTGATCTGCAACGACCGGCGCTGGCCGGAGTCGTACCGGGTGCTGGGCCTCAAGGGCGCCGAGCTGATCACCATCGGCTACAACACCCCCATCCACAACCCCCCCGCTCCCGAGCACGACCGCTTCGGCGACTTCCACAACCAGCTGGTCATGTCGGCGGGGGCCTACCAGAACGGCACCTGGGTGGTGGGGGTGGCCAAGGCCGGTGAGGAGGAGGGGGTGCCCATGATCGGTGGGTCGTGCATCATCCACCCCTCGGGCATGGTGGTGGCCCAGTGCGCCGGCGTGGGCGACGAGGTGGTGGTGGCCGCTTGTGACCTCGACGAGTGCACCAGCTACAAGCGCTCGGTCTTCAACTTCGCCCTGCACCGCCGCACCGAGCACTACGGCCTGATCGCCTCGCAGACCGAGGCCATCCCCCCCGCCTAGTCCTGGTCAGCTCAGGGATTCGCCAACTTCGCGGTGGGTGGTGGTGCGGACGACGAGGCGGCCCCGGTGGAAGACGAGGCGGTCGGCGGGGGCGAAGGCGATGGCCTCACGCAGGGTGTGGGCCTTGACGGCGAGGAGCTCGGCGGGGGCGCCGGGGGTGACGATGACCGGGGGCAGGCCCAGGGCGTGGCGGGGGGCGGCGGAGATGGCGTGGTAGGCCTGGTCGGTCGTCAGGTGGGCGGCCATGACCAGCAGGGATGCCGTCTCCAGGGGGTCGGCCCGGCCCACGGTGTTGAAGGGGTCCTGCAGGTTGTCGGCCCCGGCGGGCACGTTCACGCCCGCGTCGAGCAGGGAGGCCACGGCGGTCAGGCCCCGGGGCTGAGCCTCGCTCACGCCCCGGGCCTGGAGGAACAGGTTCGTCTGGGGCAGGGTGACGACGGAGACACCGGCCGCAGCCACCGCCTCGGCCACCCGCTGCTGGGTGGCCAGGACCTGGATGCCCAGCGAGCAGCAGTGGCTGGCCGTGACCGCGGTGGTGCCCTCGGCCAGGGCCCGCTGGGCCAGGTACTCGAGGTCGAGGGATCCCTCCCTCATGTTCTCGTCCATGTGCAGGTCGAGGTGCACCCCGCGCTCGAGGGCCAGGGCCAGGCACAGGTCGACGACGCCGTGGGGGTCGGCGTCGAGGTGGGGGCAACCGCCGACGACATCGAGGCCCCGGTCCAGGGCCTCGGTCAGCCGGTCACGGTTGGGTCGACCCTCGGGACCGAGCAGGGGGCGGCCGACGAGGCCGACGATCTGCAGGTCGACGAGGTGGGCGAGCTCGGCCTTGACCTCGACGAGGGCGTCCACGGCCCGCAGGTCGACGCCTTCGTTGATGTCGACGTGGGTGCGGATGGCGGTGGCCCCGTTGGCCAGCCCGACCAGGGCTGCGGCCCGGGCCCGGGTGGTGATCTCTTCCACGGTGCGGTCCCCGTAGTGGGCCTGCCAGTTCTCGATGGCCCCCATGAGGTCACCCGCCGGGTTGGGGACGAGATCGGCGGTGAGGGCCTTGTCGAGGTGGGCGTGGGGTTCGGCGGGGGCGGGCAGGAGCAGGTAGCCGGTGAGGTCGAGGTCGGTGCTGTCGTGGTCACCGATGGCGGGGGGCTCGACGCTGGCGATGGTGCCAGCGGTGGCGTCGAGGACCACATCGGCCACGGTGCCGTCGGGCAGGGTCACGGAGCGCAGGTGCAGGTCGGCCACGGCTGCGAAGTCTGGTCGAGGCTGTCGCGAAGAGCCGGGTCGACCGGTGCCCCAGCAGGCGCTAACCGACCACGACCTCTCGGCCTTGCGCCACCAGGGCTTCGACCTCGGCCACAGCGGCGTCGAGGTCCTCGAGGTGGCGTTCGACGGCACCCTTCGGGGTGAGGAAGAGGAAGGTGACCCGGCTGACGGCCTCACCGGTGGTGGCTGCCATGACCAGGGCGTAGGCCGCACCCTGGAAGCGGTAGCCGGCCAGGCGTCGGTCGAGCTCGGTGGGGTCGGCCGTAGCCGCCGTCTTGTGGTCCACGATGACCAGCCCGGCGGGGCTGCGGTAGAGCAGATCGATGTAGCCCTCGAGCAGGCGACCACCCGCCGTGGGCACACAGGCGTAGACCTCACGCCAGTGCGGGGAAGCCGCCGCCTCCCGCACCGAGGGCGAGCCCAGGGCGTCGGAAACCAGCCGGCGAACGGCGTCGACCCGGCCGGGCACGGCCTCGGCCTCGCACTGGGCGGCCACCGCGGCGTCGAGCCCGGCACCGGTGGCCAGGTCGATGCGCTGGAGCACGCCGTGCACGGCCCGTCCCACCGCGGTGCCGTAGCGGCCCTTGAGCCACGGGGGCAGGTCGAGGTCACGGGGGCGCTTGTCCAGGCCGGGGTCGAGCTCGACGGCCCGGGGGCGGGCCGCGGGCCCGCCGGCTGCGGCCGCCTCGTCGCCGGGCCAGCCGGGGTCTCCGGCCCAGCCGTCGGGGTCGGTCGGGTCGGCGGCGGGTTCGTGGTCGCTGTCGACCCCGCCTTCGTCGGTCAGGGCGGTGGCGGCCACCGTGGTGGCCCGCCGTCCGTGGGCCACGGCCGCGTCCCGCTCGGCCGACCACTGGGCGAAGGGCAGCGGGGCAGCGGGCGGGGTCGCGGGCACGACCACGGTCCGCCGGGACTGGTCGGTGGCATCCGCCGCGTCCACGGCGTCGGGGACCCGGCCGAGCAGCTCGTCCATGCCCGCCACCAACAGCTCGGCGTTGGTGCGCTTGTTGGGATCGCTCGCCGGGTTGGCCCGGGCCTTGCGGTGCAGCGACACCACCAGGTGGTCCTTGGCCCGGGTGCAGGCCACGTAGAGCAGGCGGATGCGCTCGTCGTAGCCCATCTGCTCGTCGATGGGGAGGAAGTCCTCGAACTCCTCGGTGGTGACGTGCTTGCCGAACTTGTAGCCCACCCCTCCGCCGGGCGGGAAGACGACCTCGGCGGCCGCGGTGCGGCCCTGGGGGGCGGTGGACATGCCCGACACGATGGTGATGGGGAACTCCAGGCCCTTGGAGGCGTGGATGGTCATGATGCGCACGGCGTCGTCGTCGGTCTCGGGCAGGACGGACTCGGCCACCCGGGCCCCTTCCGCCGTCTGCTGGTCGACCCAGTGCAGGTACTCGCGCAGGCTGCCGCCGGTGGCCTCGCTCCACGAGCGGGCCTGGTCGACGACGAAGCGCAGCCGCCGCCACACGTCGCGGGGGCGACCCTCGGCGAAGCCCAGCTCCAGCGCCCGGCGGTCGCGCACCACGGTGTCGGCCAGCTCGGAGGGGGCCAGCCAGCGGCGCTGGCCGTGCAGGCCGGCCAGGTAGGCCAGCCCGGCAGCCACGGGGTCGTCCTCGGGGGCATCGGCCGGTGGGTCGGCGAACCAGCTCCAGCTGCCCTTGCGCTCGACCTTCCAGCAGAACAGGTCGTCGTCGCCGCAGCCCAGCAACGGGGTGCGCAGGGCGGCGATGGTGCGGAGCTGGTCGGTGGGGTCGTCGACGGCCCGCAGCACCATGAGCAGGTCACGCACGGCCCGGGTGGCGTAGACGAGGGAGCTCGACTCGGCCCGGAAGCCGATGCCTTGGGCGTCGAGGGCGTCCTCGAGGAAGGGCAGGGAGGTGCGGGCGGGCACGAGGATGGTGATGTCGCCCAACCGGGTGGGACGGAAGCCGCCGGCGCCGTCGTCCACGGTCCAACCCTCGTCGACGGCCCGGGCCACCGTGGCCGCCACCTCGGCGGCCTCGCGGCCCCGGAGCACGTCGGCGCTCACGTGGCGATCGTGGGGGTCCCGACCGAGCACGGCCACGGGGGGTCCCACGGTGGCCGCGGGGCGCACGGCGTCGAGGGGCACGTACTCGGGCTGGGAGGGGACCGGCAGCTCCAGGCCGGGGTGGGCCGACATGAGCGCGCCGACGGTGTGGTTGACCCAGTCGATGACGGGGGCGCCGGTGCGGAAGTTGGCGGTGAGGGACACCACGCCTCCGCCGGCGGGACCGAAACGACGACGGGCGGCCAGGAAGGTGGCGATGTCGGCCCGGCGGAACCGGTAGATCGACTGCTTGGGGTCCCCGACCACGAACAGGGCCCCGGGCTGCACCTCGACCTCGGTCCACGGGGCCCGGCCGGCGGCGTCCGAGGCGGGGTCGGCGGCGGCGATGCGCACGGCCAGCTCGATCTGGATGGGGTCGGTGTCCTGGAACTCGTCGAGCAGCAGGCGCTGGTAGCGACCGTGCAGGTGGGTGCGTAGCTCGGCGCCCTGGTCGGGGTCGCGCACGAGCTGGCGGGACAGGACCAGCAGGTCGTGGAACTCGAGGCGGCCGGCGGCCCGACGCTCGGCGGCCGCAGCCAGGGTGAAGGCGCGCACCTCGGCGGCCAGGCGGTGGGCGCACGCCTCGCCGATGACCCCGCCCACCTCGTCGAGGGCGTCGCCGGCGGCCGCCACCCGGGCCCGCAGGTCTTTCACGTCGAGGTCCCAGTTGCCCTTGGCCCCCACGTTGCCCACGGCGAAGCTCGGGGGCTTGAGCCCCGACGTGCCCCCGATGGCGTCGAGGAGGTCGGCTTCGTCATCGATGGCCCGCAGGCTTTCGAGGTGGGCGGCGATCTGGTCGAGGCGCAGGCAGAGCTTGTCGTCGGGCTTGCGGCAGGCGGCCCGCTCGGCGCACACGGCGGCGACGTCGAAGAGGGCCCGATCGACGGCAGGACGGACGGCGGGCGGGTCGGGGGCGGTGGCCGCGACCTGCTCGTCGACCAGGTCCCAGTTGCGGTCGAAGGCCACAGCCAGGGTGCGCAGCGCGGCGACGGAGGGTCCGGTGGCGAAGAACAGGACCAGGGTGCGCTCGAGATCGGGGTCGGCCAGGATCCGGTCGCGGAAGGCGCTCCAGCGCTGCTCGAACTCGACCCCGGAAGACACCTCGTCGAGCACTTCGACCCGAGGAGGGAGGCCGGCTTCGACGGGGTGCTCGATGAGCAGGCGCTGGGCGAAGGCGTGCAGGGTGCCGATGGCGGCCCCGTCGAGCTGGTCGAGGGCCCGCCGGCACCGTTCGGCGATGACGACGTCGCCGCCTTGGGCCGCGGTGCCGCCCCGTCGTTCGAGGGCGCCCCGTAGCCGGTCTCGCAGTTCGGCCCCGGCCTTCTCGGTGAAGGTGATGGCGGCCACGTCCTGGAGCTGGGCCGCACCGGTGACGACGAGGGCCACCAGCCGATCCACCAGGGCGGTGGTCTTGCCCGAACCGGCCCCGGCCTCGACGAACAGGGTGGTGTCGAGCTCGTGGGCGATGCGGTCACGGGCGGCCTGGTCGGGAGCGGTGCGCTCAGACACGGGTGCCCTCTTCCTCGATGCTCGGTGCCCCGTCGAGGGGCTCGGTGAGCTGGGCGTAGGGCTCGAGCGCCACGTCGTGGCGCTTGTGCTCCCACGCCCGGCGCAGATCGGTGACCCCCAGGTTGTCGACGTCGCAGTAGTCGCACTCCTTGAAGGGCGAGGTGCTGACCGCAGTGGGGTGGGAGGGGAAGGCGCCGGCTTCGATGCCGCCCACGATGGTGCCCAGGGTGCGGCCCACCCGCTCGAGGACCTCGGGCGTGACCAGGTAGCCGATGCGCTTGAAGTCGCCCCGGGTGGAGGTGAACCAGTACTCGGCCAGCACGGGGGCGTCGGGCTCGGCCCGGTGGACCCGGGCGGCCACGCCGTAGACGGCCAGCTGCAGCTTGCGACCCCGCTTGTCGGGGTCCTCGGCGCTGAGCCGCTCGTAGGAGCGGGCGCTGCCCGTCTTGTAGTCGACGATGTGGATGCTGCCGTCATCGGCGATGTCGACCCGGTCGGCCTTGCCCCGGAAGCGCACCTGGCGCCCGTCGGGCAGGTCGAGGGGCACGGCGTCGAGGCCCTTGCCCCGGAAGCCGAACGCGAGCTCGGCGGCATGGGGACGGGCCCCCCGGGCGGTGCGGACCTGGTCGTCCTCGGCCAGGAAGCGGCGCAGGTCGGCCAGGATGCGGGCCCGGTCCCGCCGCCAGAAGATGGGGCGCCCCACCCGACCCCGCTGCTCGTAGCTGTCGCACAACTTGGCGCCGATGTCGGCCAGCAGGGCGTGGTCCGCCGCCGTCCAGCGCTGGTGGGGGCCGGGCTGGTCGGCCTCGGGTCGCTCGAGGACCTCCCCGATGAACTCCTCCAGCGCCTCGTGAACCAGGTTGCCCCAGTCGAGGGGGGTGATCCGCAGCTGCTCTTCGGGGTTCTCCACGGCGTCGACCCGCAACAGGTCGTGCACGAAGTAGGCGAAAGGACAGCCGGCCCAGCGCTCGAGCCCGGTGGGCGAGGTGACCCCGTCGAGCGGAGAGGGGACGGCCAGGCCGGCCAGGTTGCCGTCGAAGCGCGTGAAGGCCCGGCTGCGGCGGGCGGTGACCACATCGGCGGCCAGGGCCAGCACGGGGTCGGTATCCGCCGACAAGGCGGCGGCGTCGGGGGCGGCGGCCAGCAGGGAGCGCAGGCGGTGTTCCTGCTCGGTGGCGGGGAAGTCGAGGTGGCGCAGGCCGCCGTCGAAGGAGGCGACGTGGCGGACCCAGGGCCACTGACCGGTGAACAGGTCCCGGGACCAGATGGCGTTGCTGTCGGCCAGGTGGCGGGCGATGTCGAGCACCCAGCGCGACGGCACCCGCTCGGTGCTGCGACGGAGGTCGCCCCGGGGCACGCCCAGCACGTGGTGGTCGGCCGCGGCCAGGGCGGCCAGGAGTTGGCGGTGCTGGCGTTCGAGCTGGCTGCGGCGCAAGGGCAGCTCGCCCAGGGTGGCGCCCCGCTCGTGGTCGGGCAGGAGGGAGTCGTCCCGCACGGCCGAGGGGAAGGTGGACTCGGCCAGGCCGAGGACGACGACGAGGTCGAGGTCGAGCCCGGTACCCAGGTCGATGCCGCCGACCAGGACCCCCTCGCCGAAGCGGCCCACCCGGCCCAGGTCACCGTCGAGCTCCAGGGTCAGGGTGCGGGTGAAGACGTCGAGGGTCACGGGACCTTCGACGTCGTCGAGGGCGGCCAGGCGGTCGATGGCCACCTCGAGGCGTTCGGCGGCCCGGGCCTCGGCCGCGGGCCAGTCGGCCCGTCGGGTGGCGCCACCGAGGAAGCGTTCGACCAGGCCACGGGCCCAGCGGGCGTGCTCACCCCACGACCGGGTACCGCTGGCGGCGATGTCCAGGTCGTCGATGAGGCCGAGGGTGAAGTCCCGCAGGGCCCGGGTACGGGTGGCGTCGTCGCGCAACCGCTCGAGGCGCCAGGCCGGCGGGTCGTCGTCCTTCGCCAGGCGGGTGGCGTCGGCCTCGAGCTCATCGGCGTGGGCGGCCAGCAACCGGTCCCAGTCGCCGCGCCCCGAGACGACGGCGGCGGCACGTGACAACCGCTCCCACGACGAGGTCGCGGCCCAGCGGCCGTCATGGCGGACCGGGGCCGCGGCCAGCCAGGTGAACACGTCCTGGCGCCGATAGCCCGAGGTGGGCAGGGCCAGCAGCTGGAGCAGGCAGCGCCCGGCGACCCGGGCGGCCACGGGCAGGACAGCGGCGCCGTTGGCGGGTAGGTCGGCGGCGGCCAGGTGCTCGTGGGCCAGGCGGGCGTAGGGCTCGGGGCTGGCGTAGAGCAGGGCCATGCGGTCGAGCGGGGTGCCGGCCCGCGCCGCGTCGACCACGGCCCGCACCGCGGCCCGCACCTCGTCATCGGCGTCGGAGGCGGTGACGATCATCGTGCGCTCGGCGGTGACCAGTCCGTCGAGGGGATCGGACGTGGGCGGTGCCGAGGCCTCCCCCGCCAGCCGGGTGACCGAGGTGGCCACCTCCTCGTCGGCCCGGGCGTCCCCCGTGTGCCCGGCGAGCACGGTGATGGTCCGCTCGTCGCCGGTGGGGGCGCCAGCCCGGGCGGTGGCGGCCAGGAGGCTGGCCACGTGGCGGGACAGGCGTTGGGGCAGGTGGATGACCACGGTGCCCAGGTCGGCGGGGGCCTGGCCGGCGTCGAGCGTGGCCACGGCGGCGACGGTCAGGTCCTCTTCGTCGTACCAGGACGGCTCGAGGCGGGCCCGGGCGGCACGGTGGATGCGCACCACGTCGGCGGCCCGGCGGCCGTGTCCGGCCAGCTGGTCGAGGGCGTGGGGGGAGAGGTCGCGCAGCTCGCGGTAGGCGCCGACGAGGGCCTGCTCGGTGGCCGGGTGGGCGGCGACGGGGCCGAAGAGGCCGGGGGCGTCGGCCAGGGCCGCCCGCAGGGCGGCGGCGATGACCGGGGTGGAGACGGGACGTCGGCCGGCGGCGGCCAGGCGGGGGGCACCCAGCAGTTCGGCCAGGCGGTAGGGGGTGAGGAAGGTGACGGCGACCAGGCCGGGACCAGCGCCGCACACGGGGCCCAGAGCGCCCGAGGCGAGCAGGCGCCGGGCGGCCACACCCACGTGGTTGGAGGGGACGACCACGGTGACCGGGGCCAACGGGTCGCCGCCCTTGGCCGCGACGATGGCACCCCGCAACGCCTGGGACGCCTCACGCCCGTACCGAACCCAGTGGACCTCGACCGCCATGAGGGGGAGCCTAGGCAGGAGGTGTGACAGCGAACGCGGCCCCCTGCCGGCGGCGTCCCGGCCGCCAGAACTCGAATCGGCACGGCGGCGTCGGTGGGCTAAGGTGTCCGGCTGCTGCGCTCGTAGCTCAATTGGATAGAGCATCTGACTACGGATCAGAAGGTTGGGGGTTCGAGTCCCTCCGAGCGCGCTACCCCTGACGAGGGCTGATCTTCCGTGGGACGCTCCTCCGGTGGGGAGTCAGAGCGTCCGAGCACCAGCGATGTATCACGCGGGTGGCCAAGGGGTTGGAAAGGCGACCGGCGAGCCGGCGCTTCCTGGCACCGGGGGGATGGGTCGTCCCTACGTCCACACCGGCCGAGCGACGCCTCCGCGAAGCGCCCCGTCCTTCCCACCGGCGAGCGCGACTCCGGTCCGGGCCGGCTGTCGAGAGCCAGTTGATCGAGCGTTCATCACCCAGCTGCCTGCCGGCCAACTCGGTCGGAGAGCCTTACCCCGACAGGGCCTCCTCGGGCGTGCAGCCGAGGGCGGGCGCATCCGGCCCACTGCCTGACCCCCCGCTGTCGGGACGGATGCCGCCCCCGGCCCGTGTGTCGTGGCGCGGCCGACGCCCACCCGTCGAGGAACCGGCCCCGACTGTGCATCCAGGCGCCGCCCGCCCTTCACCAAGCCGGTCGTACGGTAAATCCCGTGCTGCTCGTGTGCGTGCGACCTGGTGCCCAATGACCTCTCCCCGTCCCGCCATCGTGGGCGAACGAGACCGGCGGCGACCGTCGGTGGCGGTGGTGATGGCCGCCTACGACGCCAGCTCGTTCATCGATGAAGCCCTGGCCAGCCTGGTCGCCCAGAGCTGGCACCCCGATGAGGTGATCGTGGTGGACGACGCCTCGACCGACGACACCGCGGCCCGGATCCGGGCGTGGTCCGACCGGCTGCCCCTGACCCTCGTCGAGCTCGACCGCAACCGCGGCGCCGGCGCCGCCCGCGCCCTGGCCATGCGCTCGGTCCGGGCCGAGCTCGTGTCCTTCCTCGACGCCGACGACGTGCTCCTGCCCAGCCACCTCGAGCACCTCGTCGCCGTCCGCCGCCACCACGGCGGCATCGTCAGCCCCCGGGCCCTGGTGTGGCGACCAGGCGAACCCCCCGTCGACTACCACCGCGCCCTCGGCCTGGCCATCCCCCGCCGCGAGCACCTCGCCCGCCTCATCACCGACAACTACGTGGTCTACGCCGCCCTGTTCGCCCGCGCCGACTACGAGCGTGTCGGTGGCCTGCGGGACGTGCGCCTCTTCGAGGACTGGGACCTGTGGGTGCGCATGGCGGCCAGCGGCACCGCCGTCACCGTGGCCTCCCTCCCCACCGTCCTCTACCGCCGCCACGGCAGCAACCTCACCGTGGACACCGCATCGGTGGACGAGGGCGTGAGCGAGCTCATCGACCAGTTCCGTCACGAACACGCCGACTGGCTGCGGCCCGACCAGTGGGACCGGGTCGTGCGGCGCCGACGGGCCCTCGGACGGGCACACCGGGGCATGGCCCGGCTCCGCCGCGGTGACCTCGCCGGCGCCGGCGAGCTGGCCCGCGCCGTGGCGTCCAGCCGGACGACCCTGGCCCGGCTCACCCGGCAGGGCGGCTACCGCACGATGCGCGCGGCGACGTTGCGGAGGGTGCCGGCGCTGCGCTGACCGTCAGCGGGCGGGGACGCCCCACAGCTCGCGGATCACGTCGTGGACGTGGGTGTTGGGATGGACCCCGGTGAACCGCTCGGCGAGGGGACCGGAGGCGGTCACCGGCACCATGGCACCGGAGTGCTCGGCCGTGGTCCAGTCGACCTTGAACCAGCGGTCGGTGCCCAGGATCTGGAACGGGCCGCTGCGTACCGGCACCCCGCCATCGGGCAGGGGCATGTTCTCGGCCTGGTCCTCCGGGGCCCAGTAGGGCACCGGGTCGTCGGCCACCTGGTCGCTGTTGGGCTCGGGCTCGCCGTCGTCGGACACGTTCTCGATGGTCATGCCCCCGGTCTCGTGATCGGCGGTGACGATGAGTGTCGCCGATGACGATCTGCACGACGGTGTGGCTCGACTGCCACCCGTGCTGACCCGACGACGGCGTGGACACGGCCAGCGCCACCGCCCGGCGTCCTCGATGGGCAGCTTGTCCTTCACCCGGGCCAGGACCTCGGCGATCAGGGTGCCTCTGGCCGCTTGCGTCGTCGTCACCGCACGCACCTCCGTCCTCGGCGCGCCGGCCGGACGCTGCACCGGGCTGGACCCATCGGCCCATCGCTAGACGGGCGAGGTGACGTCGATGAACCCTCGGGCAACCGGAGACGTGGCCGACGTGTCCATTGGTGCGTCCATCGTCGCGGCCCGGTGGTCGGTGGCTGCGCACGCACCCGCGGTGAGACGTACGTGGCCGCAAGCGACGGCCAGTTGAACGTTGGTTGAACAGCACCGGGCCCGCCATGAGGCGGCCAGGAGGACCGCTCTACCGTGCCGCCGTGGTCGTGTACGTGGTGCGTCATGCCTGGGCCGGCAACAAGCAGGAATGGTCCGGTCCCGACGATGCCCGTCCCCTCGATGCCTTCGGCGCGGTGCAGGCCGACGCCCTCGGCGACGCCTTCAGCCCACGGGCGGTGCGGCAGATCCTGTCGAGCCCGTCCGAGCGCTGCGTCGCCACGGTCGCCCCGCTGGCTGAACGCACGGGCCGGCCTGTGCGCGCCACCGCCATGCTGGCCGTCGGCGGCGCCACGTCCCAGCTGCGCAACCTGCTCGTCCACCCCAGTGCCGACGGATCGGTGCTGTGCACCCACGGTGAGGTGATGCGCCCCCTGCTCAGCTGGCTGCACGACCTCGATGTCCTCATCGACGCCGACGACCCCGGCGACGAACACCTCCTCAGCAAGGGGACCGGCTGGGCCGTCGAGCTGACGAGGGGCCGGCGCCCGACGCTGCGGCACGTCGCCCCGATGCCGGTGCGTTGCCCCACGACCACCTGAAGGCGGGCGAGTCGTCACTCTCGCGGCTGGAGGCGCCACCGGTCGTGGTCCGACGGGGCAGCTGCCGGCCGACGTGCTCGAGCGGATCGACGCCTTGGCCGAGGAGCTGCGGGACAGCTTGGCCGACCCTGAGGGGAACCCCCCGTCCGACGGCCTGGTGGCCCGGGTCCTCGGCGAGTGCGCAGCCCGCTACGCCGACGCCCGGGTGCACGAGTTCACCATGGTGCTGCTCGAGCGGGACACCCGCGACGCCCTCCGCGAACACGGCCTGCACTCCCGGTTGCTCACCAGGAGCTGACCTCACGGGCGCTCGTCGAGGGGCCGGCGCCGGCCGACGGGGCGTGAACGACGGGTAACATCGTCGGCCCCATATGACCCTGGAGGTTCGATGAGCGCACGCGACGGGTTCGAGCACGAGGTGAAGGTCACCGTCCCGACCGGGTTCGAGCTGCCCGCCTTCGACGGCTTCGAAGAGCTCTCCGCCGGATCGGTGGAGCTGGCGGCCACGTACTGGGACACCGCCGATCTGCGCCTCACCGGCTGGGGCCACTCCCTACGCCAACGCACGGCCAGCGACGGCTCGGAATCCGGCTGGACGCTGAAGCTCTCCGGGGAGGGTTCGCGATTCGCCCTTCGTCGTGAGGTGACCTTCGACGAGGCCTCGGCCACACCGCCGCCCGCCGCGCTGGATGTGCTGCGCGGCCTGGTGGGTCGGTCCGAGGTGGTGCCCGTGGCCGTGCTCACCACCCAGCGCACCTACCGCCGACTCCGCCACCTCGACACGGGCAGCACCATCGAGGTCGACGACGACGACGTCCGCTCCACCGTGGCCGGGGACGAGGGCCCCAGCTTCCGCGAGATCGAGGTCGAGTTCGTCGACGGCGACGACGTCGTCCTGCGCCGGGCGTCCAAGCTGCTGCGCCGGGCCGGCGCCGATGCCGCCGACCCCACCCCCAAGGTGGCCCGCGCCCTGGCCGGCTCCACGGTGGCCGAGGCGGCACCGGTCCCCGAGCGCCCCAGGACCGTCGGTGAGCTCGTCCGCCGGGCCATCGCCGAGGGCACCCGCCAGCTCCTGGCCCACGATCCCGCCATCCGGCTGGCCGGTGAGGAGAACGACATCCACAAGGCCCGGGTGGCGACCCGGCGCCTGCGCTCGGACCTCAAGAGCCTCATCGGCTACTGCGACGAGACCCGCGTCCAAGGCCTGCGCAAGGAACTGGCCTGGCTGGGCGGCGTGCTCGGCCACGTCCGCGACACCGACGTGCTCGTGGGCACGCTCGACGAACGCGCCGCCCGCCTCACCGACGTCGACGCCGATGCCCTCGCCGCGCTGCACGCACGCGTCCAGGCCGAGCGGGCCGAGGCGCTGGTCACCCTCCTCGACGTCATGCGCTCCAGCCGCTACCACGGGCTCATCGCCGATCTCCAGCGCCTGTCCGTCACGCCACCCCTCGGTGACGGTGTCGACGGCGACGCACCGGCCAAGCCCGCGGCCCGATCGCTCACCTCGCACTCCTTCGACCGGGTCAGCCGCCGGGTCCGCCGCCTCCCCAAGGCGGCCCCCGTCGAGGAGCTGCACGAGGTGCGCAAGGCGGCCAAGCAGGCCCGCTATGCCGCCGAGCTGGTCGGCCCCCTCGCCCACGGCCGCACCGACGAACTGGCCGAGCGGCTCACCCACCTCCAGGACGAGCTCGGCGCCACCCAGGACGCCGTCACCGCCCGAGACTGGCTCCACCACGTCGCCGCCGACGGCCGCGACACCGGCGAGGCGTTCCTCGCCGGCCGCCTCGCCGAGGCCTTCACCCGCGAGATCAGCACACCGCTCTCGTGGCGAGGCGCCTGGAAGCGGGCAGCCGCACCTGGTCCCCGTCGCTGGTTGCGCTGACCGGACTCCCCTGGCGCAGCACCTGCCGGGGGGCGTCTCGGATTGTTCGCGCTGACGTCACCCGGTGTCCCGGGCCCGTTCGCGTCGTGGCGGCCCGCCGTCAGGTGCCCCGGGGAGAGTGGCGGGCGGGCGGCGCCACCGCCGCCCGATCACACCCGAGGAGAGGTCCCGCATGCCCGAGAACCTTCGTGTCATCGCCATCACCGTCAGCTCCGACGCCGCGGCCGAGGCCGCCATCGACCAGCTCGACGAGCTGACGGAGAGCGGCGACGTGTCGATCGACGAGATCGCGCTCGTGTACAAGAACGCCCACGACAAGGTCCGGGTCCACTACGTGCACCGCCACGGCACCGCCATCAGCAAGCACCACCGTGACACCAGCAAGGCGTTCCTGAAGGAGCTGGGCGGCAAGATCGACGCCGGGCGGGTCGGCGTGGTCATCGCCACCGATGCCGCCAGCGCCGAGACCCTCCTCGACGAGCTCGAGGAGGCCCACCCCGACGTCACCACCGTCGACATCAGCGGCGCCGAGCAGACCGCCATCGCCGACGAGGTCATCACCGTGGCCGCCGAGGCCAGCTGATCGCACCGGCGAGCCCCTCCGCCCGCGTCGGCGGAGCGGGGGGCCTCGTCCGGCCGCCGTTCAGGACAGTGTGGTCTCGAGGAGGATCAGCTCGGTCCCGCCGGTGTCCTCGCCGTCATCGGGGGCGACCCACAGGCGCAGGGTGTCGTCGTCGCTCTCCACCAGGACCGGGTTGCGGGTGAGGCTGTGACCAGCGGTGGAGAAGCCGGGGACGGGCACCTCGTGCACGACGCGGCCGTCGACCAGGTCGACGAGGGCCAGGCCGCCGAGCTCGACCGAGCCGCCGTCAGCGGTGGCGATGGAGGCGACTCCGCCGCACAGCATCTGGCTGACGGCGGCGTACTGGCAGTCCTGGTAGTCGACGAAGTGGCTCGAGTTGGCCTGCCGGCCCAGCTCGGCGCCCGACGCCGTCCACGTGTACAGGCGCCGGGAACCCCAGCTCACCCCGTGGACGAGACCCGTGGTGGGGTCGGGCACCACACCGCCGATGTGGTCGGCCACCCGGAACTCCTCGTGGACCTCGAGGGTCTCGGCGTCGACCTTGTAGACGATGGCGCTGGAGTTGGGGCGGTACTCGGCCACGGGGACCCACACGGAGGTGCCGTCGGTGTCGATGCCACCCGGGTGGTACACGTCGCCCTCCCCGAGCACGAGGTCGTCGAGCAGGTTGCCGTCGAGATCGAGGACGAACAGGTGCCCCACCCCCTTGCCCGGGGTGCGGTCGTAGCCGTCGAGCGGGGTGGGGAAGCGCTCGGTGGGCTCGAGGATCTCCACGGAGGACAGGAAGAGGCGGTCACCGACCCGGGCCAGGCCCTGGGGGTGGAAGCTGTCGAAGGCGAGGGGGATGGTGGTGGTGGTCGTCCACGTGGTCGAGCGGGTCGTGGACCGGAAGGCGCTGGCCAGCGAACCGGTCGCCGGGGCGTCGCCGACGGCGTCCGCTCCCCCGGCGGCAGCGGGGGCGAGCAGGGTGAGCGCGGTACAGGCCGCGGCGATGGCCATGGTGAGACGACGGGCTGAGGGCATCGATCTTCCTTCGGTGGTGGGTGGGGTGGCGGCGGTGGGGTTCAGGCCGGCGGCGGCGCGGACCGGGAGGCGGCCCGGTGGCGGCGGTCGCCGAGGGGGAGGCCCAGCAGGCGGCTGATGGTCGGCGCCCACGAGCGGGCCGGTGGCGGCGCCACCCGCAGGGCGGCGGCCAGGGCGGGGACGCACCGGTCGCCGCCGGCCACCACGGCCACCTGGGTGCGGGTGTCGGCCCCGCCGTGCACCCCGCGCAGGACAGAGGGTGCCGAGCCGGGGCCGAACCACCGCCCCCGGGAGGCCAGGGCCAGCAGCCGCCCCTCGCCGGCGGACCGCACCGAGGACACGCCGGGCACGGCGGCCAGCCAGGCGGCGTGGTCGGGGCCGTCGACGTGGACCACCGCCGCGCTGCCCTCGGGCACCACCAGGGCCGGGGCGCCGTGGCGGCGGGCGGCGGCGTCGAGGTCGATGGGTTCGGGGTCGGTCACCGTCACCTGGTCGTGGTCCGAGACCACGATGAGCACGGTGTCCCACCACCGGGGCCGCAGGGCGGCCACCACGGCGGCGAGGACGGCGTCACTGGACCGGTAGCGCTCGAGGGCGGCGTCGCTGTCGGGCCCGAAGTCGTGGGCCGCGGTGTCGGGCTCGTTGAGGTGGGCGACGACGAGGTCGAGGTCGTCGTGCAGGAGGGGCAGCAGCTCGGCGGCCACGGCCCGGTCCGCGGCGTAGCCGTGCTCGTCGAGCGGGGTGCCCGGTGGGAGCCGGCCGTCCGGCGGCCAGTGCTGGTCGGCGGCCCGTCCGCCCATGACCCCGATCAGGTGCTGGTCCCCGACGACCAGGGCGCTGGCCCGGCCGGCGGCCCGGGCGGCATCGAAGAGGGTGGGTGTGGCCGGGCCCACCTCGGAGGCGGAACGCAGCAACCCCTGGGACAGCACCCGGTTGGCCAGCAGCCCGTGGCTGGCGGGGTCGACGCCGGTGGCGAAGGTGGCGTGGTTGGGGTAGGTGGCGCTAGCCAGCACGGCCACCCCGCCGTGGGGGGCCCAGCCGCCGCCACCGTGGACCATGCCCCACAGCGTGGGCGTCACCCGGGGCCCGACGTGGCGGTGCGGGAGGGCGTCGATGATGACGAACACGACCCGGGTCATGCGTGCTCACCGGCGGTGAAGAGGCGCACGGCGCGGCCGGGGACGGCCAGGTGGACCTGGTCCCCCACCGCCACGCCGGCGGCCCGGCGCGAGGGCACATCGACGGCCACGAGGTGGTGCTCGACCCGGACGTGGACCCGGGTCGTCGCCCCCAGGAACGTCGCCACGTCGACCCGGCCCTCGACCCCGCCGTTGTCGACCAGCTCGACGTCCTCGGGCCGGAACACGGCCAGGGCGGTGCCGTTGGCCCCCGCCGGGGCGGGCAGGGCGAAGGCCTGGCCCCAGCGCACGACGCGGTCGCTGTCGACGGGGAGCTCGAGGGCGTTGCGGGACCCCACGAACAGGGCGGCGAAGCGGGATGCGGGCCGTTCGTAGATCTCTGCCGGGGGGGCGCACTCCTCGATGCGGCCGCCGGACATGATGGCCACCCGGTCGGCGATGGCCAGGGCCTCGGACTGGTCGTGGGTGACGTACAGCGCGGTGATGCCCAGCCGCTGCTGGATGCGCCGGATCTCGTCCCGCAGCCCGGTGCGGATCACCGCGTCGAGGGCGGACAGGGGCTCGTCGAGGAGGAGCACCTCGGGCTCGGGGGCCAGGGCCCGGGCCAGGGCCACCCGCTGCTGCTGGCCTCCCGACAGCTGGCTCGGGTAGCGGTCGCCCAGGCCGGCCAGGCCCACCAGGTCCAACAACTCGTCCACCCGCTCGGTGCGCTCGGCCTGGCTGCGGCGGCGCACGGTGAGGGGGAAGGCGATGTTGCGAGCGACGGTCATGTTGGGGAAGAGGGCGTAGCTCTGGAACACCATGCCGATGGGCCGGGCCCGGGTAGGCACCCGGGAGACGTCGCGACCGCCGATGTTGACCTGGCCGGCGTCGGCCTCGACCAGCCCGGCCACGACCCGCAGCAGGGTGGTCTTGCCGCTGCCGCTCGAGCCCAACAGGGCCACGAGCTCGCCCGGCTCGACCTCGAGGTCGACGTCCTCGAGGGCGGCCACGCGCCCGTAGCGCTTGGTCAGGCCCCGGACCACCACGCCCGAGGGCTCAGCGCAGTGGCGAACGTAGGGGGCATCGACGTGGTGGGCATCGACGCGCAGGTCGGTGGGGGTCATGGCGTCTCCTTGGCGGTGCTCACGCCGGGCAGCAGCTGGACGGGCTGATCGCGGGCGGCGACGGCGACGACCACGGAGACGGCGAGGACGATCAGGAAGCTGGTGATGGTCATCACGGCCACGCCGAAGCGGTTGCCGGCGGTCTGGTTCAACTCGTTGACCATCCACACCGGGAGGGTCTCGTAGGAGGTGCCGGTGATGATGCGGGCGATCGAGTACTCGCCGAAGGACGTGGCGAAGGCGAGGATGCTGCCGGTCAGGATGCCGGTGCGGATGTTGGGCACCACGACCGCCAGCAACGTGCGCACCGGGCCCGCGCCCGAGGTCGCCGCGGCCTCGTGCAGGCGGCGCACGTCGGCGGCGGCCATGGCCCCGTCGACCGGCCACAGGAAGAAGGGGAAGGCCAGGGCGACGTGGCCGAGCAGGACGAGCTGCCACGACGCCGACCATGGTGCCGTCAGCCCGTTGGCGCCGGCCAGGTTCTTGATGCCGTAGGCGATGACCAGGAAGGGCAGGGCGAAGGGCAGCAGCGCGCACGTCTGCATGACCGAGCGCAGCTGGGGGTTGCGCACCCGGGCCCAGTAGAGCGGCGGCAGCACCACCACGTTGATGATGAGCACGGCCAGGCCACCCAGCAGCAGCGAGCGGCCTACGGCGGCGACGAGGCGGGCGTCGCCGAAGGTGTCCCTGACGTGGTCGAGCGTGTAGCCGTCGGGCAGGGCCTTGGACCGCCACACCGTGGCGAAGGCGTACAGCGCCGTGGCCAGCACGGGCAGGCCGAAGTAGGCGCCGGCGGCCGCGAACAGGAGCCAGCGGGCCCGGCCCCGGCCCAGCGAGGGCACGGTCATGGCGTGTCCCGCAGGTGGGCCAGCGACCGGCGCACGAGCAGCCGGTAGAGGAGCAGCGAACCACCGGCGATGATCATGAGCAGCACCGACATGGCCGCGGCACGCTGGAACCGGTTGCTGCCCCCTGTGGCGCTGCCCAGGAACGAGGCGATCCGGGTGGTGATGAGCTGCTCGTTCGAGCTTGAGCCGGTGAGGGCGGCGATCACCGAGTACTGGCCGATGGACCAGGCGAAGGCCAGCGTCGTGCCCGCGGCCACGAACGGGCCCAGCACGGGCACGCCGACGTGGCGCCAGAACTGCCAGCGGGTGGCGGACGAGGTCTGGGCCGCCTCCCACAGCTCGGCCCGCAGCGAGCCCATGGCCGGCAGGACCAGGAGCACGTACAGCGGGACGACGAAGTAGAGGAACACGAGCACGTAGCCCCGGAACGACAGCAGGTCCACAGGCAGGCCGACGCCGAACCAGTCGTCGAGCAGGAGGCGGACGAAGCCGAGGGTGCCGATGGTGGAGACGAAGGCGATGGCCAGGGGGGCGCCGCCGAAGTTGGCGGCCACGTTCATGAGGGCCATGGACAGCGTGCGACCGCGCCCGGCCAGGTGGCCGACGAACCAGGCCAGCGGCGTGCCCACCAGCGCAGCGAGGACGGCGACGGTGACCGAGAGCCGCAGCGAGCGCAGGATGGCCGTGCGGTTCAGGCCGGGGGCGAGGATGTCCCGCCACGCCTGCAGGGACCAGCCGCCGTCGGTTCCCTCCAGGCTGGTGCGGATGAGCCACAGGCCCGAGCCGACGAGCAACCCGCCGGCCACCACCAGGAACGGCACCAGCGGCGCCCAGTCGAGGACCAGGCGCCGCAGGCGGGCCGCGACGGTGGCGCCGGGGGCCGCGGTGGCGGTCAGGCCAGCACCTCGTTCTCCCACCGCTCGGCGATGTCCGCCGGATCGGGCCAGCCTTGGCTCTCGTCGAGGGAGATGACCTTGGCGTACTGGCTGTCGGGTAGCCACCCCGCCTTGGCCGCGTCGGGCACGTCGAGGTCGCCGAGCACGTAGCGCACCGGGCGGGCGCCGTACTCGGCGAAGGCCAGCTGGCCCTCGTCCGACAGGGAGTGGTCCAGCACCAGCTTGGCCAGGTCGGGCTTGTCGGTGTTGGCGTTGCACATGGTGGCCGAGGGGGCGTAGATGCCGCCCTCGGCGGGGACGGTGACGGTGGCGTTCACGCCCCGGCCCTGCATGGCCGCGGCGGCGATGAGGCCGACGAAGTCGTAGCGCAGGGCGATGGGGATGTCGCCCTTCTCCAGCAGGTCGTTGGAGTACTCGAGCTGGGTGAGGTTGCCGCGCAGCTCCTTGAAGTAATCGAAGGCGGCGTCGAGGTCGACCTCACCGCCGCCCAGGGCCGCGGCCGCCGAGAAGACCGTGGCCTGCCCGGTGCCCGACGAGGTGGGGTCGGACATGGAGACGAGGCCCTTGTACCGCGGCTCCAGCAGGTCGGCGAAGCTCTTCGGCGGGGCCACGCCCAGTTGGGCCAGCCGGTCCTCGTTGGCCAGGATGGAGATGACGCCCACGCCCGTCGCCACCCAGCCGCCCGTGGCCGCCTTGTAGGGGGCGGGCAGCTTGGCCGCCGCCTCGGGCAGGTAGTCGAGGGTGACGCCTTCGGCCTCGGCCACCTGGCCGAAGAAGATGCCGATGTCGGCGCACAGCGCCGGGTTGGTGGGCTCATCGGCGAAGGCGGCGATCTCCTCGGCCGAGGACATGTCGGTGTCCTGCCGGTTGGGTCCGGTGCCCGAACCGGTGCAGCCCAGGTCGTAGGTGGTGCACACCGATGTGTAGAAGGCACCGAAGTTCAACCAGTCGTCGGGCATGCCCAGGGTGCGGAACTTGGCCGCCTGCTCCTTGGCCTTGGCCACGTTGGGCGGGGTGGTGGCGGCCACGCCGGTGTCACTGACGCCGGCGGCGGCACCCTCGCCGGTGTCGCCTCCCTCCCCGCAGGCGCCGAGCAGCAGGGCGGCCACGGCGGCCACCGCCACGGCCCGACCCGTCCAGCCCGTCCCGTTCTTCACGCTGACCCTCACGGCGCCCTCCCAGGGGATACGTCGAACTGGGGGCATCCCAACAGGCGCCGGTGAACGTCAGGGGCCGGTCCGGTGACGTCGGCGGGGAGGCGGGGGGAAGTGTCGGCGATCACCGCTGCGGCCCCGGTCCTGACCGCGGATGATCAGCGGGTGACCCGCTCCTTCACCACCGTGCGCCAGCTCACCGCCGCCCTGGCCAGCATCGTCGGCGACTGCGGCGACGACGACGTGCCCGTCCTCGACCACCTCCTGCAGTGCGGTGCGCTGCTGGCCGCCCGCCACCCCGACGACCTCGAGCTGCAGGCGGCCGGGCTGGTCCACGACCTGGCCAGCGCGGCCCGCTTCGGCGCCCGTGACGAGGACCACGCCCGGGCCTCCGCCGATCTGGTCGCACCCCTCCTGGGCCCTCGCGTCGCCCGCCTGGTCGCCGGCCACGTCGACGCCAAGCGCTTCCTGGTGACCATGGACCCCAGCTGCCCGCTCAGCGCCGACAGCCGGGCCACCCTCGTGCGCCAGGGCGGGCCCATGGACCGCACCGAGCGAGCCCGCTTCGAGGCCGATCCCGACCACGCCGCCCTCGTCGCCCTGCGCCGGGCCGACGACGACGCCAAGGTGCCCGGCGCTGTCGTACCCACCGTGGCCAGCTGGTGCCAGGTGCTCGTCATCGTGGCCGGGCGCCGGACGGCGGGCTGAGCGGACGGCGCGGGTCCGGTGGCGGGGACGCTCAGCGGGCGGACTGGATGCGCAGCAGCGCCGGCAGCTCGGTGACCGAGGACAGCAGGTGGGTGTGGGGGGCCGAGGCCAGGCGGTCGCGGTCATGCGCGCCGGTGAGCACGCCGGCCACGACCCCGGCCCCGGCCCGGGTCCCCGATTCGAGGTCACTGGTCGTGTCCCCAGCCACGGCCACGGCCTGCACGGCGTCGATGCCCAGGCGGAGCACGGCGGTGAGGATCATGTCCGGCCACGGGCGACCGCGGCCGGCGTCGGCCGGGGACAGGGCCAGGTCCACCGCGTCCCACCAGCCCAGGGCATCGAGGATGGCGTCCCTGGTGGCCGGGGCGAACCCCGTGGTCAGACAAGTGGCCCGACCGTCTGCCCGCAGCTCGTCGAGCGCCTCACGGGCACCGGGCATGGCGGCCACGTCGCCCCGGGCCACGATGTCGGCGTAGGCCGATTCGAAGCGCACGTTCAGCAGCTGGGCCTGGGACAGGTCCCCGTCGGCCAGGTGGCGGAAGACGTCGATCTTGGACCGGCCCATGGTCTCGCGCACGTAGGCCAGCGCCCGCTCGAGCTCGACGTCGTCGGTCACCCCCGACGACGTCATGGCGGCCAGGAACGCAGCCTCGACGGTGCCGTCGTCGGCCACCGTCGTGCCCGCCATGTCCAGGCACACCAGGGTGATGCGCTCAAGGTCGGCGCCCAGACCTTCCCCACCGGCGTTCGTCGATCCCGTCATCGCACCACCGTCGCTCATCGGACCACCGTCGCTCATCTGACCGCCTCGGCGTCGAAGCCCAGCTGCACCAGGGTCTGCTCGGCCAGGGCCGGGGCCAGCGTCATGCCCCGTCCGCCGGCGCCGGTCACCAGCACCACCCCGGGCGCGAGCTCCTCCCGGTGGCAGATGGCCTCGTCCAACCTCTGGGCGTACACACCGGCCCAGCGACGGCGGACCGGAGGCAGGGTCCGACCGAGGATGGCCTCGGCGCGCGCCAGCAGGTGGGCGCTGGGGAGCTCGTCGAGGGCGAAGTCAAAGGGCTCGTCGTAGGCGTGGGTGTCGCCGATGGTCAGCGCTCCATCAGCCCGCTGCACGAGCAGCAGCTGGGCGTGGTGCCGGGCCGCCACCTCGGGCTGGGCGGGCAGGGGCGTGGCGCACAGGTGGGACCGGAAGGCGGGGTAGTAGCGGAGCGAATCACCGTCGGCCACCGCCGTGGTGACCTGCTCGTCGAGCGGTTCGGTCTGCAGCATCTGCAGCCGGCACCGCCGCAGCCCCGCCGGCGCGCCCAGGGCCTGTGCCCCGGGTCCCTGGTAGGCGTCGCCGGGGCACAGCACGACCAGGTGGCCGTCGTGACGCTCGCCGGTGTGGTCCCGGACCCAGCCGGGCGCCACGTCGACGACCGATCGGCCGGGCAGGAACCGGTAGCCCCCGCACCGCTCGAGGTGGGCCCGTACGGCGCCGAGGACCTGCCCGGGCTCGACCACGGCGTCGGTGGCGCACCACAAGGCGCCGAGCATGGGACCGCCCAGGGCGGGGTTGCACACCCGGGCCTCGTCGGGGTCGAGCAGGACCAGGCCCCGCTCGGCGGCATCGGCGGCGTTGGCGGCAGCGTCCATCACCGCCAGCTCGGCGGGATCGAGGGCCACGGTGAGTGACCCGTCGGCCCGGAGCCCGACGTCGGGCGCCAACCGACCGATGTGGGCCCACAGAGCCCGCGAGCGCAGGGCCAGGGCCAGCTCGGCCCCCGGCGCCCGCCCGCTCACCCACACCAGCCCGAAGTTGCGCACCGACGCACGGCGGGGGGCGGGGTCGCGCTCGAGGTGCAGCACCTCGAGCCCACGACGGCGCGCCATCAGGGCGTGCATGGTGCCGAGGACGCCACCTCCGACGATGACCACTCGATCCATCTCCGCTTCCTACCTGGGGCCCGGCGACCGCTGGAGGAGCTGCGCCCGCTGTTCACCCGACGTACCGGCGGGCGCAACGAGCCCGTCGCCTGGGACGCGAGGAGGGACGTCGGATCGACCCGGACGCGGGGAGAGCGGCGCGAGCAGATGCCGACGGGCCCGAGCCGATGCCGCCGACCGGGGCCCGGGAAGGTCGGTCCCCGTTCCCGACCTGTTCACCTCGTTGGCCCCCGGCCGTCACCTCGGTGACGGCCGACGGACCTACGTTGCCCGGACCGTCTCCACGACGTTCTCCGTCCCCGCTCGGGCAGAGGGGTGTTGATGCAACTGCTCGCGTTGCTGGTGAGCTGTGTGACGGCCGGGGCCCTCGTCGTCGGGCTCGTCGCCCTGCCGTGGTCCGTGCGCATGCGCTGGATCCAGGCTTTGGCCCTGCTCGACGCGCCGTGGCCGGACGAGCCGACCCTGACGCCGTACCTCTTCGGCGACGAGGTCGTGCTGCTGGAGGTGACCCGAGAGCCGCGTGGCGCCCGCCTCGCCCTCGCCCACCACCGCGCCCCGCAGCTGCACGTCAGCACCCTGAGGAGCGGGGACCCGGTCCCCGAGCACCTCGCCGTGCTCGACGCCTGGTGCCACCGCTCGACCCCGTTGCTCCTGGCCGAGATGCCGGGCGGGTCGCTCGTGCTGAGCGGCCCCGAGCTGACGATCCCCGGCCTGCACCGCCCCGGGGCCACGGCGCCCGCCGGTTCGGAGTAGCCGGCCCACGCTGGGAACCCGATGGGTCGAGCGGCCGTTGCGCCGAAGCCCTGACCCCCGTCGGGGTGGAGTTCACGCCGTGGACACCCCGCCGCCACCTCGGAGACGGCTGCGGTTCGACCGCTTCCTGTGGGCTGTCGCCGCTACGACAGCCGAGCTGAGGAGTCACGGTGAAAGACCTAAACCGACCAGATCGACGAAGGCGCCGACGTCGAGCGGCGGGCCTGGTGCTCGGTGCCGCCATCCTGGCCCCGGTCCTGGGGTTGGCCGGCAGCGCCGGCGCCACCGGGCAGCACGGCCGCCCCGGTCACCATGGCCCGAGCGGTCCCAGCGGCCCCACCCTGGGGGTCGAACGGTCCTTCCAGCGGGTGGCCACCTTCTTCCCCGATGACAACGGCAGCACCGTGGCCGAGATCGTCACCGCCACGGACGACGGCATGACCCTGGTCTACGGGGACAGCGTGGGGCAGGGAATCGGCGTGGTCGACATCACCGACCCGGCCGGTCCCCGCCCCGCCGGCCGCGTCGACCTGGGTGGTGAGGTCACCTCGGTGGCCGCCCTGGGGAACGACCTGGTGCTGGCGGCCGTGAGCCGCAGCGAGTCGACGGCGGCACCGGCCGGCACGCTCGAGGTCGTGTCCCTGGACGACCTGGCGGCCCCGCCGCTGGCCTCGTTCGACCTGGGCGGCCAGCCCGACTCGATCGACGTGAGCGCCGACGGTCGCTACGCGGCGATCGCCATCGAGAACGAGCGCGACGAGGACGTGACCGTCGACGGTGTCGAGGGGGGCCTGCCCCAGCTGCCGGCCGGCGGCCTGGTCATCGTGGACCTGGTGGGCGAGCCATCGCAGTGGACCACCCGCAACGTCGACCTGACCGGCATCGCCGACCGCTTCCCCGAGGACCCCGAGCCCGAGTTCGTGGCCATCAACGGCCGGAACATCGTGGCCGTGACGCTGCAGGAGAACAACCACATCGTGCTGGTCGACCTGGCCACCGGTCGCATCCGCAGCGACTTCCCGGCCGGTTCGGTGACCCTCGAGGGCGTCGACGCCACCGAGGACGGGGTCATCTCCCTCACCGACACCATCACCGACGTCGCCCGCGAGCCCGACGCCATCGCCTGGACGCCCAGCGGGGGCCTGGTCACGGCCAACGAGGGTGACCTCGACGGCGGCAGCCGGGGCTTCACCGTGTTCGACTGGGACGGCGACGTCACCTTCGACTCGGGCACGTCGATCGACGAGCTGGCCGTGCGCCACGGTCACTACCCCGAGTCGCGCTCCGAGGCCAAGGGGTCCGAGCCCGAGGGCGTCGCCGTCGCCCGCTACGGCCACGACGACCTGGTGTTCGTGGGCAACGAGCGGGGCAACTTCGTGGCCGTCTACCAGTACCTGTCCACGGGCCAGCCTGCCGTGTTCCGCCAGTTCCTGCCCACTGGCATCGCCCCCGAAGGCCTGCTGGCCATCCCCCAGCGTGACCTGTTCGTGGTGGCCGACGAGGCTTCCCCCGATGACGGCCTGGCGTCGGACATCGCCATCTACCAGCTGCAGGACGGGGCCCCGACCTATCCGATGGTGGTCGGTGGTGATGATGCTGACGGGGCCCCGCTGCCCTGGGGCACGTTGTCGGGCCTGGTCGGTGATCCGAACGACGCCGACGTGCTGTACGGGGTGCCGGACAACTACTACGGCCGCAGCCGCATCTTCACCCTCGACGTCTCGGCCCAGCCCGCCGTCGTCACGGCCGCCACCGAGCTGACCCTCGACGGGGAGCCGGTGGACCTCGACCTCGAAGGCATCGCCGTGCGGCCCCAGGGTGGCTTCTGGGTGGTCAGCGAAGGCACTGGTGCCGCGCCCGAGGTGGAGACGACCAACCAGCTGGTGTCCGTGGCCGCCGACGGCACCGTCGAGGACGTCATCGAGCTGCCGGCCGAGGTGGCCGCCCTCCAGGCCAGCAACGGCTACGAGGGTGTCGCCACCTTCGGCGAGGGCGATGACGAGCAGGTGTGGGTTGCCTTCCAGCGCCAGTGGGGCGGCGAAGCCGAGGTGCGCCTGGGGCGTTACACCCCGGCAACGGGTCAGTGGGCCTTCGCCCGCTACGCCCTCGACGGCGTCGAGTCGGCCGCCGGCGGCTGGGTCGGGCTGTCCGAGCTCACCGCCCTGCCCGACGGCCGGGCCCTGGTGCTCGAGCGGGACAACCAGCGCGACCGGGCTGCGGCCATCAAGCGCCTCTACGTGGTGGACCTGGCCACGGTCGAGCCGGCCGCGACCTGGGACGACGCCCCCACGGTCGACAAGGAGCTGGTCCTCGACCTGCTGCCCGAGCTGGGGGCCATGCTGCCCGGGGTCGTGCCTGACAAGCCCGAGGGGGTGGCGTTGGCCGCCGACGGCCAGCTGTACGTGGTGACCGACAACGACGGCATCGAGGACGCCCTCGGCCTCACCCTGCTGCTGCGACTGGGCCAGCTCGACAGCTGAACGACCAGGCGGGTGCCGGCCCGGGGCTCATGGGTGCGTCTGGTGCTCGCACCAGCGGTCGCGACGTTCAGGCAGGGCCTCCGTTGCGAGCCAACAACCTCGCACGTCGTCCGGGACGACGGGCGGGTTCTCCACCGGGCAGCCGTCGAGCGGGTCGCGGTCCGGGCTCGTCCACGCCCAGCGACCACCGACGACCGGCACGATCGCCCGGCCTTCCTGGGCGCACCACCGCCGACGGATGCACTCCTCCGCCAGGTCGACCCGGGCGCCGGCCGCACCTCCCGGAACAGCGGCGATCCGCGGGCGCCCCTCGTCCGTGGTCGGGTCGTCCTGGAGGTCGCGAAGGGCCGTGCGCAACCGCTCGACGAACAGGAAGTGAGGTCCTGGGCCCTTCATGATCAGGAGCGTACGCACGTTCGGCCATCGGTGGCGATCGCGAGGAGCGGCCGCCGCTGAACAGCAGTTGAACAGTCGGCATCCGCCATCGCCGTCCAGCTCGGGCCGCCGAAGTGATGCCGCTGCCAGCGCCGCCGGTCTGACAGCAATGCAGCGGCAGTTGTTCAGCTCGAGGCCACGTGACGTTCAAGGCGGTAGGTGAGGGTGCGGGTGGTCGGTCGTGGATCGAGCGCAGCCGGAGGGGGCTCCCCTGGCTTCGCGACGACCGCGGCCCGGCCCGGGGCGCAAGGCTCGGCGAGCTGAGCGGGGATCCCGTCAGCTCAGCTCACTCCACCGCTTGGCGTTCTGTGCGAGCAGCCAGCGCACCAGGTTGGAGTCGGCCTCCTCACGCTCCGCAGCATCGAGGGGAGTGAGATCCTCCCACGGCGGGATCCAGTTCATCGCTGCTCCGTGGGCCAGGAGCAGCTGAGCGCAGCTCAATCGTCCGCCGTGGCACGCCCCCCAGAACGCCCGGGATCTCGGCAGCATCCGGTGATGGCTGACCAGCGAGGTGGGCCTCGACACGATCGACGAGACCGAGGGTGGCCGCGTCGACGATCGTGGTCCGCGCTCCTCTCTCGACCAGGCGGGCGGCGACGTTCCACTGCTTGAAGCCGCGGGCGTCAGCCAAGGGCGGACCTCCACCCAGGACGGCACCGGGTGCTTCGATGTCAGCACCCGCGTCGAGGAGGGCGTCGAGCACGGCGACGTCGTCGCAGCTCGCCGCCCAGTGGAGCGGCGTTTCTTCGTGAGGACCTCGGAACCGGGCGTCCACGTCGGCGCCGGCCTCCACGAGAAGAGCGACGACGGCGACCGCCACGGGATCCTCGGTGCTGGTGCTCGGCGCCTCGACCTCCTCCGAACCACCACTCATCGCGTCACCCCGGAGCAGTCGAGCAGCGACGACATCCAGCGAACGTACCCGTACATGCAGCTGTCGCTCTCCGCGCCGGTCGCGGCCCCCACCGCTGACGCGACGAGCGGCACCACCATCGCGCTCCTCATCCGCCCCCGCAGGACAACGATCACGATGCGGGTTGACGGGGCCGCATGACCGGGGACGCGTCACTGCGGACGTGAAGCTCGCCCGTGCACCCGGGCTGGGCGCGCTGACACCCGCCGGTGGGCCGACCGGAACGCGCCACCCGCCGGCCCTCCGTCCAGAGGCGCTTGGGGGCCACTTCCCACCCCGAGCGAGACACACCACACCGCTGCCCGGCGAGCGACGCTCGAGGCGGGTTCTGGGCGCCGGAGGCGCCGGGATCACGTCGGACCGGTGACTTCGGGGCGCTCGATGCGTCGGAACGAGGATGACGACGCACAACCTCGCCGAGCTCTACGACCTGCCGACACTGGAGTGGGCACCCATCCGGGCGGCCCTCGAAGGAGGCTTCACCCAGGCCCCCGGCACGGGTGGCCCGGACCGCCACACGTGCTGGTTGACGACGCTCAACCCTGACGGCAGCGCCCACGTCACCGGCATCGGCGCGCTGTGGGCCGACGACGCCTTCTGGTTCGAGACCGGTGAGCGCACCCGCCAGGGCCGCAACGTCGCTCGCGACCCCCGCGTCGTGCTCGCCCTGGCCACACAGGCCTTCGACCTGGTGGTGGAGGGCGACGTCGAACTCGTCGAGGACCCGACGCGCGTGGCCACCATGGCCGCCCTGTGGGCCGCCGACGGCTGGCCGGCCACGGTCGACGAGTCCGGCACCGCCCTCACGGCCGAGTTCAGCGCACCGTCGGCGGGACCGCCTCCGTGGCGGGTCTACCGCCTCACCCCCCGACGGGCCACCGCCCTGGCCACCGTCGAGCCTGGCGGCGCCACCACCTGGACCTTCGACACCTGACAGGACGACTGGAGCCGAGGCCCGCCGTCCGGGAACATCGAGCGGATCGACTCGTAGGACACCCCGTCCGTCGCGCCTGGCACGGTTGACGCCCGATGCCACACTGCGTGGGTGCTCCACACCACTCCGTCACCTGCCCTCCACCCCGGCCGAAGACGGCTCGTGCCCGGCCTGGTGGCCCTGGTCGCCGCCGCCGTTCTGCTCATCGCCGGCTGCGGCAGCTCGTCGGACGGGGCCGGTGCCGACACCTCGACCGCCATCACGACGACCACCACAGGCCCGGGGTCGACGACCACGGCTGTGCCCGGCGCCGCAGGACCGGCCGTGGTGAAGGACATCCTGGGCACCGAGGTCGACCCACCCGGGGCCGACGGCCGCACGTTGACCCTCATCCGCTACACCATCCCGGCCGGGGCGAAGCTCGCACCCCACGTCCACCCCGGCGTGCAGATGGCACGGATCACCGCGGGTGAGCTCACCTACACGGTGGTCGAGGGGACGGCGATCGTCCGGCGCAAGGGCGCTACCGAAGACGAGGAACTGACGGGCCCGGCCACCACGAAGCTCGTCGCGGGCGACACCGTCACCGAGCTCGACGGCATGGTCCACTTCGGAGCCAACGACACCGCCGAGGACGTCATCATCGACGCCACCCTGCTCACCGAGGACGGCAAGGACCTCGCCGTCCCCGTCACCACGTCGGGGCCCGGCGCCACCACCACGACGACCTGACCAGCCGTCCGACGTCGACCTGCGGGCCGGCACGTTCGAGGCCAACGCCCGCTTCGGCCACGATCAGGTCCGATCCCCCCGTCCACCGTGACCCAGCCGGACCATCCGCGACCCCCCGTCGGCAAGGAGCCCACCATGCGCACGTTGACGGACCAGGCGATCACCGGTCACGACGGCATCGCCATCCTCGCCGACGTCTACCTGCCCGACACCGACGGGCCCTTCCCGACGTTGTACGCCGTGTCCCCGTACCAGAAGGACCTGGCCTACCTGCCGGCGACCAGTGCGTTCCGCTTCCGGGAGACCCGGGCCCATCGACTGGTGGGTCGACCACGCCGGCTACGCCTACGTCCTCGCCGACCAGCGGGGCACGGGCGGGTCCGGCGGCACGTTCGACCTGTTCTCCCGCGACGAGCAGCAGGACTTCCACGACACCGTCGAGTGGATCGCCGCCCAGCCCTGGTCGACCGGGCGGGTGGGCATGGCCGGCGAGTCTTCCTCGAGGAGCACATCAGGCCGTGGTACGACCACTGGCTCAAGGGTGACGACAACGGCGTGGACGAGCTCCCGCCCGTGAGGATCGACGTGCAGAACGGCCCCGGCATCCGCGCCGAGCAGGAATGGCCCCTCGCCCGCGCTGTGCCCACCCCCTTCTACTCGGACCAGACCGACACCCAGTTCTTCGTCAAGGTCTCCGAGCAGACCCACGTCCCCAAGCTCAAAGAGGTGGTGATGAGCCACGTCGCCCACGACGTGCCCCCGCCCTCGACCGCCGTCACCCGGGGTTGGCTGCTGGCGTCGCACCGTGCCCTCGACGCCGACCGCAGCACCGAGCTCGCCCCTTACCACACCCACGTCGACCCCCAACCGGTGACACCGGGCGAGATCGTCCGCTACGACATCGAGGTCTGGCCGACCTCCTACCTGTTCAAGAAGGGCAACCGCATCCGCGTCGAGATCGCCAACGGCGACTCGATGATCGCCGACGGCCTCTTCCACCACTACTACGGGCACCGGTTCGGCACCGACCGGTTCCACCACGACGCCACCCACCCCGCACACGTCCTGCTCCCCGTCATCCCCTGACCGCCGCCATCGGGGGCGGTCAGGGGGCGTGCCCATCGATCCGCGCGGCTCCGTCGGCACTCCAGCCTCCCCGGGCGACCTCGAGATGGCCGTCCTCGCCGTCTCCCGAGGTCAGGTCGCTGGCGTACCTCGGGGGCCCTACCCTCTTCATCAGGAGGTGTGAGAGCGATGAGCAGATCCGCGGCCGAACACAACGCCACGGTCGAAGCCTCCGCACGAGTGCACACCCCGGCGACCCACGTGTACGAAGGCGGACGGTACGACGGCCACACCCTCGCCGAGCTAGTGCCCAGCGTCGTCGGCGAGGTCGTGAGCGCGGTCGATCCCGTCGAGGTCATCCTCTTCGGGTCTGTGGCCCGCGGCGAAGACGGTCCCGACTCTGACATCGACCTGCTCGTGGTTGTCGACCATGTCGCGCCCGCTGACAAGCGCGCGCTGACCGCCGCCATCTACCGGGCGATTGACACCTTCGCCCCAGTCGACGTCCTGGTCACCGACCCGGCCCAGATCACCCACCGGCGCGACAACGTCGGATCGATCCTCTACTGGCCGCTGCGTGAGGGCCGCACCGTCTACCGGCGGCCCAGTACCCATGCCGAGTGAAGACGACGACGTCCATCTGGTCTGGTTGCGCTTCGCGGAGAGGACCTCCGCACCGCACGCCTCCTCAGCACCGAGGACGACGTTCCTGGGCGCATCGTTGGCTTTCACGCCTAGTCGTCTTCAGGCCGGACCGCCCGGCGGGTGACGGCGACTCAGTTGGACAGGTCGTCGATGACGGCTCGGCCGGTGTAGGCGCCGGCGTCGAGCTCCTCGAGGATGGTGGGCAGCTCGGACAACGCACCGGTGCGCGACACGTGCGTCTTCACGTGACCGTCCGCAGCGAGCTGGACCAGTTCACGCATGTCCTGCACCGTCCCCACGGCAGAGAACATGATCAGCGGGTCCTTGCCGAACAGCGCCCAGGGACTCAGCTCGAAGGTGCCCTCGTCATCGGCGGGGATCCCCACGGCCACGAACATGCCGCCCCGGCGGAGCAGGTCCATGCCCAGGCGGAAGCCGGCGAGCCTGGGCGAGAACACCAGGCTGGCGTGCACCCCACCCGGGAAGGTCCGGCGCACCACGTCGGCGGCCTCGCTGGCATCGACAGCCACGTCGGCGCCGAGGGAACGCACGAAGTCGACCCGATCGGCGCCCACGTCCACCCCGACCACCTTGTAGCCCCAGTGCCGGGCGATCTGCACGGCGTAGTGGCCCAGCCCACCGGCCGCACCGATGACCGCGACCACAGATCCGGGCACGAGGGAGAACTGGTTCAGCTTCTTGACCGCCCCGTAGGCGGTCAGCCCACCACAGGCCAGAGGGACCTCGTGATCGGCGATCGAGTCGGGTAGCACCACGATGGACTTGGCGAACAGCTTGATCTGCTCCGAATAGGTCCCGAGGATGCCCTTGGACTGCCGGCACAGGCGGGGCTTGCCCCCGAGGCAGTGCTCACAGGCGCCGCACCAGTAGCCCCCGCCACTGCCGCCGAGGCCGACGATCACCCTGTCCCCGACGCTGGCGTAGCGATCGGCGCCGGGGCCGAGGGCCTCGACGACGCCGATGCCCTCGTGCCCGAACGGCCCCGACCGGGGCACGCCCGTCCAGTCCCCCTTCAGGAGGTGGACGTCGGAGTGGCAGACGCCAGCGGCGGTGATGCGCACCACCACCTCCTCGTATCCCGGCTCCGGATCGGGCCGGTCAGTGATCCGCAGGACGCCGTCTTCCAACCTCGCTGTGCGCACGCACCGACCATAGTTCGGCCCGCCGCTCGGCGTTCGAGAACCGCGGCCGGGGCTAGAGGCCGAGCACGGTCTGCAGGTCCCGCACGTGCTCCTGCGTCTCCGTGAGCAGGGGGCGGAGTGCTTCGGCGACGTCGGGCAGACCGAGCTCGGTGGCCTGCTGCACCCGGGCGCGGTAGCGGTCCAACTGGTCGACCTCGAGCTCGAGGTCCTCCTGCAGCGCCTGCTTGGAGTCCACGAAGCCGGGTACGGGCGCCGTGGCCGTCGTGGGAACCCCACCGAGGAAGGCCACCTGCTCGGCGAGGACGGTGGCGTGGTTGAGCTCCTGGCCGAGGTGCACCTTGAGCTCGTCGATGATGCTGGTGTACTCGGCGCCGGTGATCATGGCGAAGTGCAGGATGTACTGCGAGATCGATCGCAGCTCGAGGGCGAGATCGCCGTTGAGGTCATCGATCAGCGCCGAACTGCTGGTCTCTTCCATCGACGACTCCTCCTGGTGGCGTGAGACGGAGTCCTACCCGCCGCGCGCTGGTGGCAAGCGTCATGGCGCACGGGTCAGCGCAGGACGCCCCGGCGGGCATCGAGGCGCTCGGGGACGATGCGCCACCACATCCACCGGCCCCGCCTCTCCCCCACGATGAGGCCGGCCTCGGCCAGGGCCCTGTGTGGTGGCTGGGTGGTGGGCTGGGACCTGCCCAGGGGCTCCTGCAACTCGCAGGAGCACACCTCGGTCTGGGAGGCCACGAGGCTGAGCAGCCGGAGCCGGACCGGACCGGCCAGGGCGGCGAACCGAGGTCAGCTCCACCGACGAGGTCAGCGCAGCCACCGCCCGCCTCGGACGGCGCGTCGGCAGCTCGACGCGCCGTGAACGTCATCGTCGCTCGTAGCGTGCGCCGCTCATGGACATCGTGCGCTCGATCGGCCTGTTCGTACTGGCCGCCATCGCCGAGATCGGCGGTGCCTGGCTGGTGTGGCAGGGCGTGCGCGAGCACCGGGGCCTGCTCTTCGTCGGCGCCGGCATCGTCGCCCTCGGCGCCTACGGCTTCGTCGCCACCCTCCAGCCCGACGCCAACTTCGGACGCATCCTCGCCGCCTACGGCGGGATCTTCGTCGCCGGCTCCCTGGCCTGGGGCATGGTCGTCGACGGGTTCAAGCCTGACCGCTACGACCTGGTGGGTGCGGCGATCTGCCTGGTGGGCGTGGCCGTCATCATGTTCGCCCCCCGCTCCGTCACCTGACCCCTCTTGACCTTCGACCCGGGTCGAGGGTCCATGATCACCACGTGGACGGCCTGACGATCTCCAAGGTGGCCCGAGAGACGGGGTTCAGCCCCAGCGCCCTGCGCTTCTACGAAGACGCCGGCCTCATCACCCCGGCCCGCACCCCCGCCGGCTACCGCACCTACGACCCGGCCGCGGTCGAAACGCTGCACTTCATCGCCGGGGCCAAGCGGCTCGGACTATCGCTCGACGACATCAGCGACCTCGTCGTGCTGTTCGACGGCCAACGCTGTGGCCCCGTGCAGGACCGGCTGCGCGCCCTGCTCGCCGACAGGATCGCCGACGTCGAGGACCAGGTCGCCGCGCTCGTGGAGTTCACCGCCCAACTGCGACGAGCCGCGGCCCGCCTCGGCACCCACACCCCCGATGGGCCCTGCGACGCCGGATGCGGGTGCACCACCGGTGCGATGCCAGCCGCAGCCGAGCCCACCGGGGCCCGGCTGACGGCCGAGCCCGGCACGAGCACCGGTGACGCGGTCCCCATCGCGTGCACCCTCGCCGCCGGCGCGATGCAGGACCGCATCACCGACTGGCCTCGACGTCACCGGCCCCGCGAACGCCCACGAGATGATCCACGCCCTCCTCGGCGCTCCCCACTGAGCTCGACGCCGCCGAGCCCCGCTCAGCAGGCGTCGCAGCACGCCTCCCCCCGCCACGCTTGGCGGCCTTCCTTCACGGCGACGGCCCCGATGGCCAGCGCGGCGGCCGGGTCGGCCCACCACCACCCGAGCCACGAGTTGAGGACCAGCCCGACGAGCAGGACGCCGGACAGGTACGTGCACAACAGCGTCTGCTTCGAGTCCGCCACCGCGCTGGCCGAGCCGAGCTCCCGACCGGTGCGGCGCTGCGCCCGTGAGAGCACGGGCATCACCACCAGGCTCACGGCCGCCAACGCGATGCCCACGGTGGAGTGCTCCACGTCGCCGGCGCCGAACAGCGCCCGCACCGCCTCGACACCCACGTAGGCCGCCAGCGCGAAGAACGACGCCGCGATGATGCGCAGGGTGACGCGCTCGCGAGCCTCGGGGTCGCGGCCGGCGAACTGCCAGGCCACGGCCGTCGCTGACGCCACCTCGATGATCGAATCGAGCCCGAAGCCGACGAGCGCGGTCGAGCCGGCGACGGTCCCCGCGGTGATGGCGATGACGGCCTCGACCACGTTGTAGGTGATCGTCGCCGCCACCAGCAGCCGCACCCGGCGGCGAAGCACATCCCGGCGTTGCCGACCGAGCAGGACGGGAGACGCCGACGTCATCGCTGGCCTCCTGACGCGCCGCAGCCCTCGACGCAGGCCATGTCGGGGTCGACGGCCAGGACCACCCCGAGCAGGGCGCTCAACCCATCGGCCAGGTGGGAGTCGGCCAGCTCGTAGCGCACCCGGCGCCCCTCGGGCACGGCGACGACGAGGCCGCAGCCCCGCAGGCAGGCGAGGTGGTTGGACAGCTTCGAGCGGCTCGCCCCGAGCACGTCGGCGAGATCAGCCGGATACGCCGGCCCCTCACGAAGCGCGACGAGCAGCCGACACCGGATCGGGTCGGCCAGCGCCCGACCGACACGGGTGAGGGCGTCGATGTGGGTCTCCGTGGCCGTCGACACCCTGGCTACCGTACAGCACACGCTGAACTCAGCGAGTGCTGAACCATGCGTCGGGCCATCTCCCTCCCTCCCCCACCTACCGTTGGGAGGATGTTGCCGCTGGGGTTGTCCATGTTGTGGGAGCCCGTGGACCCGCAGGCGGCGCTGAGGGAGCGGTTCGGGTTCGACAGCCTGGCCACGGTCACCGATTGGGCCTCGGTGGTGCTCGCTGAGACGTGGGGGATCTCCGTCGGCACGTGCTCGCGGATGGTGATCAGCGATCACAACGCCATCGTGTGGATGGACAGCGACCGCGGCGACCTGGTGGTGAAGTGGTCGCGGGCCCGGGAGCGCTTCGCCGGCCTGGATGCCTCGACGCGGCTGCTCCGCACGCTGGCGGCGCAGGGCAGCCCCGTGGCATCGCCGCTGGCCACGGTGGACGGGCTCGATCGGGTGACGCGGGACGGCCCATCAGGTCCGCTGTCGGTCACCGTGCTGCCGGAACTGACGGGGACCTGGTTGGACGTGGCTGACCACGCCGCGGTCCGCTCGGCCGGAGCCTGTCTGGCCGAGGTGCACGGGGCGCTCGGTGCGTGCCACCCCGACGCGTCGATGCCCGGGCGGGCCCCGGAGCTGAGGGAGCGGCTCGACGCGTGGTTGGCGAAAGCAGATCGCGGCTTCGCGCCCGAGGCGTCGCGGCGGCTCGAAGACCTGCTCGCCCGGGCGCCCGAGCTCGACGACGAGCCCCAGTTGGTCCACAACGACTTTCGGGCCGCCAACATCCTGACGGCGGGCTCGAAGGTCACCGCCGTGCTCGACTTCGATGACGTGGTCGTCGACCACCGGGTGAACGACCTGGCCAAGGCATGCACCTTCCTGGGCGCGTGGTTCACCGACTGGCGGCCGACGCCGATCGCGGCACGACAGGCGCTGTGCGCCGGATACGGGTCCGTGCGGCCTCTCGACCCGGCCGAGGAGCGATGGTTCGAGATCCTCGTGCTGTGGCAGGGCCTACAGGCCATCCCCGGGGAGAACGACACAGCCGGGTGGACCGCAGCGGTGGCGCCCGGCCCTGGGGTCGTACCCGAGGGTCCAGGCTGACCCCGGCAAGGGGGATCGGCGGCACCTACCGTCACCGATCCCGGGAGACCTCCACCATGCCCCGCCCGAGGCCCGGGCGGGGGTGCCTCCCGCCCCGCGACCCTACCCGTACGTAAAGGTAGGGTCCTCGGATGCGGGTGCCACACAACTGGTCCGGACGACTGGCGGGGAAGGCCCTCGTGCTCCGACTCCGTCGACGGGGGCCGCAGGCGCGGCCGCGGGCGCCGACGAGCGGGTTCGCCGTGCTCGCCCATTCAGGACATGCCACCGTCCTCCGTCTCCCCGGCAACCGCGAGCCCGTCCTCGCCATCCCGCCCGGGGTCCTCGGTGACCTGGTCGAGTTGGCGCGATCAGCCGAGGCCAGCACGCGACGCGGCGACCAGGAGCGCGCCATGGCGGAACTGGAGCGGTTGGTCGCTGACGTGACGCGTCTGAGCCTGTGGTACGGCTGGGCGACGGCGGATGGAGGCAAGGGACGACCGTCGCCGGGGATCTGATCGAT
The DNA here is from genome assembly GCA_038255145.1 of Acidimicrobiales bacterium. GTDB lineage: Bacteria > Actinomycetota > Acidimicrobiia > Acidimicrobiales > CAIXPF01 > WHTX01. The sequence continues at coordinate 83,743 of JBBSLP010000004.1, read as the reverse complement.
GTCGATCCGCACCGATGTGGATCTCGCGCGCGTTCATCTCGAGGTCGGGCGCGTGCATCCCGACAGCGCGGGCGCCTGGTGGTCGTCGCCCTCGCAATCATCGGCGCCAGTTGCGCATCGGGCCCCGACGATGCCGCGACCACGACCGCGCCGGTGGCCCCTGTTGCCCCGACGAGCACCGAGACCACGGGCGGCGCGTCCACGACGGGACCGGCGGCGGTGGATCCGGGTGAGGCGGTCATCATCGCCGACAGCCTGCCCCGGTGAGCATCGCCGATGCGGCCGGCGATCCCGACCACGTGTACGGCTTCCAGCACGCCGCTGATCAGGAGGATGTCACCCAGCAGGGTGCCCTGTGCCTCGAGGGCCAGGCAGGGTACGCACCCGGCTCGGGAGCTGTCCTCGATGGCCTGGCCTTCCTCGACCGCTGCCAGGAGGTGTCCGGACAGCAGGTCCTGGCCGATCCCGATGACGGCGAGGTGCAGGAGCTGCTCGACGACCTACTGGCCATGACCACGGTGGACCCCGACTGGCGGCGCGTGGACCTCGTGGTGCCCTCGGACCCCGTCGTCGTCCTCCACCTCCGCTCCCACGGGCTCGACCTGCGCTTCGTCACCATGATCACCGCGTTCCAGGCCCCCCAGAACGTGCTGGTGGAGCACGTGCGCATCGAGACGTGGCTCCCCTACGACGATGCCACCGCCGACGCCTGCCGCGACCTCCGCAACGCGTGACCCAACGGTCGCCGCCGAGCGGACGGCCCCAGCTCCGGACCGGGTCACCGATCCCGAGCTGGGCCCACCCGGTCACACGAGCGGCCCGTCAGCTACCGACGACGCCGCCGTCGACGCGGCTGATGACCAGGGTGCAGGACCGGGGCCGTCCCGCCGGGTCCCGATCGGGGAAGTCGGACTGGGCTGTGGGGTCCTCGGGGGTGCCGGCGTCACCGGGGTGCTGCACGTTGACGAACAGGTGGCGCTGGTCGGGGGTGGCGTGGATGCCGGTGATCTCGCAGCCCTTGGGCCCGACCAGGAAGCGTCGTACCTCGCCGGTGAAGGGGTCGGCCACCAGCAGTTGGTTGTTGCAGGGCACGGGCTGGGATCCGTCGGTGAGGATCCACACCCGGTAGTCGGGGTCGACCCACAGGCCGTCGGGGGAGCCGAAGGCGGCGTCGGCGGCCACGGTCGACCCGTCACCCGTACCTTCACCCTTGCCGGCCAGCAGGAACACGTCCCAGGTGAACGACGTGGCCGAGGCATCGTCGTCGGCCTCGTGCCAGCGCAGGATGTGGCCGTAGGCGTTCTCGGGGCGGGGGTTGGCCGGATCGACCTCGGACGCCTTGCGGGAGGTGTTGTTGGTGAAGGTCATGAAGACCTCCTTGTTGGGGGCCACAGCCGCCCACTCGGGGCGGTCCATGCGGGTGGCGCCCAGCGCCTCGGCGGCCATGCGGGTCTTGATCAGGACCTCGCCCTGGTCGGCGAACCCACCGGCCGGGGTGAGGGGACCCTCGTCCCACACCAGGGGCAGCCAGGTGCCCGAACCGTCGGCGTCGAAGCGAGCCACGTACAGGGTGCCCTCGTCGAGGGGGCTGGCCCCGGTGCCCACGACGTGACGCCAGGGGCGGGCGGAGACGAACTTGTAGACGTGCTCGAAGCGCTCGTCGTCGCCGCAGTAGACGACGACGCGCCCATCGGGATCGGTGGTCGATGCCGCCCCCTCGTGCTTGACCCGGCCCAGGGCGGTGCGCTTGATGGGCAGGGAGCCCGGCACCCAGGGGTTGATCTCCACCACCCAGCCGAAGCGGTTGGGTTCGTTGGGCTCGAGGTCGGCCCGGAACCGCTCGTCGGTCGTGTACCAGAGGTACTCGCTCTCCTCGGGCACGCCGTAGCGCTTCAGCAGGGCCGCCTGGTCGGCCGTGATCTCACCCTCGCCCAGGTTGGAGAAGTACTGGTTGAAGTTCTCCTCACAGGTCAGGTAGGTCCCCCACGGGGTCCAACCGTTGGCGCAGTTGTTCAACGTGCCCAGGGCGCTCATCCCCGTGGGGTCGACCGAGGTGCGCAGCAACGGGTGACCGGCGGCGGGACCACTGAAGGTGGTGGGGGTGAACCCGGTGATGCGGCGGTGGTACATCGAACCCTCGGCCACCTGCCACTCGCCACCGACGAGCTCGATCTCGATGACGGAGACGCCGTGGGCCGCTTGGCTCTTGCGGGTCTTCTCGGCGTCGTAGGCCTCGGTCCCGTCGGGGAACATCACCCACTCGTCGGTGTACTCGTGGTTGATGCACAACAGGCCCCGACGGTTGCCGTCGTCTGTCCCATTGGAGGAACTGAGGGGGAAGAAGTGCATGCCGTCGTGGTTCGAGCCCACCTGCAGCTCCTGATCTGCGGCGGTGTTCGACGCGTCGGGCCGCCACGGGGGAGCGCCGGGCAGCAGCGGTGTGCCCCAGGGGATGAGCACCTGGTACCGGTAGCCGTCGGGCACGATCACGTCGTCGGCCTGGGACGTACCCACGGCGGTGAAGCCCAACAGGGTCCCGGCCTTGCCGGCCACGGGGCCGCCGACGGCGCCGGCGGGTGAAGCGAAGAGGGCCGATCCCGGCCCGCCGGACAGGAAGGTGGCGGCGGCGGTGGCCAGCCCGCCGGCCAGGAGGCCCCGGCGGGACAGGCGGGCCACCAGCACGTCGGCGAAGGTCTGCTGGCCGGTGTTTGAGAGCGTCGGGCGGCCCGGGTGATCGCCGGGCGCGTCGACGGGGGGCGATGTGTGGGACATGGGTGCACACCTCGAAGGTGGGGGACAGGTGCAAGCCGGACCGTACGAAGCCCCGTCGACGCCTACCCGACCTGGGCGTGACGCCCCGTCGACCACCAGGTGAACAGCCGCGATCAGTCCACGTCGCCGCTGACGACGTCACCGGCCCCACCGAGGCGGGCGTGCAGGCCCCGCTCGCGCAGTTCGTCACGGCTGTCGTGCTCGGTGAGCAGGATGGCGAAGTCCTGGATGGGGGCTTCCTCGTACTGCGCCGCCTGCTCCTCGACGACCTCGGTCAGCTCGTCGTCCGACGGCGGGTTGCCGTCGTCGTCGACGAAGCCCTCCCGCAGGCGGTCCTTGTTGGTGTCGAGCCGCCGGGGGTTGTCGGCCGGGTCCTGCTCTTGTGCGCTCACGTCGTGCCTCCGCATCGCGTCGGGGTCGTTGGGTCAGGTGGTGGCTACCCCCCGCCCACGGGCGGGAGGTGGCCATGAGGTGAACCGGGGATGAAGCTGCGGCCCGTCAGCGCGTCGGATCAGCGGACCGTCGGATCAGCGGACCCTCGGATCAGCGGAGGCCGTTGCGCTTGGCCACCAGCACCAGGGCGGGGACGTCGTCGGCGATGATGCCGTCGACGCCCAGGTCGATGACCCGCTGGATGGTGGCCGGGTCGTTGACCGTGTAGGGCACGACCCTGAGGCCGTCGCGGTCCTGCAGGGTGGCCACGTCAGGCCCGTGGTAGATGGCCGGGTCTTGGACCTGGTAGGCAGCATCGGGGTGGGCGGGGTCCGCGGGCATGACCGTGCCCTGCTCGGGGTCGTGGACCTGCCAGTTGGACGACACCACGCCGGCGCCGGTCTCCTTGACGAGCGTGCCCAGGTCCTGGGAATCCCACCAGTCCAGGCCCCCCGTCCACGTGCTCTGCACCGTGGGGTCACCGACCACGGCCTCGAGTGAGCACTCGTCGGCGGGGCTGGCGCAGTTGGCCGGGCCGTACTGCCACACCAGGGCCACGGTCTCGATGCTGGGGTCGAGCTCCTTGGCCAGGATGATCGTGCGCCAGTCGAAGGACTGGATCATGGCCCGGTCCTGCAGGCCGTTGTCCAGGATGGCGGTCACCAGGGCCCCGGTGAAGACGTCGAAGGGGGCGGTGTCGTCCACACCGGGGCCGATCTTGGTCTCGATGTTGAAGCGCACCGTGGTGTTGCCGCTGGCGGCGACGAAGTCGAAGACCTCCTGCAGGGTGGCCACCTTGGCCAGGGGGTTGCCCGCCATCTCCAGCTGGCGGGGGAACTCCTTCTCCCCCGCCATCGGGTGCCCGGACGGGTAGCGGGACACGTAGCCGCAGTCCAGGGTCTTGATCTGGGCCAGGGACAGGTCCCGTACCAGCCGGCCCACGTAGGGGAAGGCGGGGTCACCGGGCGTGGCCGGGGCCGTGTCGTGGCAGTGCTCGCCGTTGACCTTGCGGTCGTGGAGCACCACGAGCACACCGTCGCTGGTCACGCCGGTGTCGAGCTCGAGCGTGGTCACGCCCTGGGTCAGGGCCCAGGCGAAGGCGGCCAGGGTGTTCTCGGGACGGTCGGCCCGCCCGCCCCGATGGGCCTCGATGTCGAAGGGCGAGGCGAAGGCGGTGGGCAGCTCGAGCCCGTTGGCGGCCATGACGGCACGGCCCCGGTCGGGGTAGTCGGTGATCAGGCCGTCGACACCCCGCTTGACGAGGGCGTCCATGTCGGCGATCTCGTTGACCGTCCAGGGCACGATGAGCAGACCGGCGTCGTGGGCGGCGGTGATGAGGGCGTCGGTGATGTCCGCAGCGTTGACCGACACCACGGCGGCACCGACCTCGGCGGCGGCGACGACCAGGCCACCGTCGAAGGGGGCGTCACCGATGGTGATCCCCCCGGTCCACGGGGTTCCGGGGAAGATGGTGGCCGACTGGGCCAGGGCCACCCGGCGCAGGTCGGGAGCCACGTCCCGGGCCACCGCCAGGGTGCGCCAGTCGAAGCTCTGCAGCAGGGAGCGGTCGCGGACCCCGTGGCCGTCGATGACGGCGATGACGGCGCGGGCGAAGGTGTCGGGGTCGACGGTGTCGTCGGGCAGGGTCGGGTCGAGCTTGGTCTCGATGTCGAACTGCACGGTGTCGGCGCCGTAGCGGGCCGCCAGGGCCAGCACCTGGTCGAGGGTGGGCATGCGGGTGCCGGGCACCGACTCCTGGGTGCCCAGGAAGGGATCGGTGGCCACGTTGGCGGCCAGGGGGTGGCGGGTGCCGCAGTCCAGCGTCTGGATCTGGGCCAGGGTCAGGTCCTTGATGAGCTGGCCATCGGACACCTTGTCGATGCTGCCCACGTAGGGGAACTGGGGGTCGTCTGGGAAGGCGGGCTCGGTGTCGCGGCACTCCAGCGAGCTGAGGCGGCGCTCGTGGCTGACCACGACCACGCCGTCCTTCGTCACCCCGGTGTCGAGCTCGAGCGTGGTCACCCCCAGGGCCAGGGCATGGCCGAACGAGGCCAGGGTGTTCTCGGGGCGCAGGCCCCGCCCACCCCGGTGGGCCTCGAGGTCGAACCCGGTGGGGGCCACCGCGCCCGGGGTGGGGACTGCCTCTTCTGAGCGGCCCACCGTTGCCCCCGCACTGGTTCCCATGGCCGTGGTCGCCGTTGCCCCCAGGGCCAGCAGCACGCCCAGGCCGACGATACGTCTCACCATCTGACTGCCCATCGGTGTTCCCTCTCCGTCGGTCGGCCGGAACCTACGGAGGGCGGGGAAACGCCCCCGGTCCCGCCGGTGGCCACCGGGCGAACGTTGGACACCGCCCGGGTGGACCCCTCGGGGGCCTCAGGTCGGGGCTTCGCCGGCGTCGAGGCCGACGACCTCGGGCGGGCCGACGATGAGGGGGTCGGGCCGGCCGATGACGGCCCGGTCCTTGTCGGGGTAGTCGAGGCGGTCGAGCACGAAGCGCAGCGCCTCCAGTCGGCCCCGCTTCTTGTCGTTGCTGTGGACCACGGTCCACGGGGCGTGCGCGCTGTGGGTGCCCCGGAACATGGCCTCCTTGGCCCCGGTGTAGTCGTCCCAGCGGTCGAGGGAGGCCAGGTCGATGGGGCTCAGCTTCCACTGGCGCACGGGGTCGATGCGGCGGATGGTGAAGCGGTTGATCTGCTCGCGGCGCGACACCGAGAACCACAGCTTGACGAGGATGATCCCGTCACGCACCAGCATGCGTTCGAACTCGGGGACCTGGCGCATGAACTCGTCGTACTGGTCCGGTGAGCAGAAGCCCATCACCGGTTCGACGACGGCCCGGTTGTACCAGGAGCGGTCGAAGAGGGTGATCTCACCCCGGGTCGGCAGGTTGACGACGTAGCGCTGGAAGTACCACTGGCCCCGTTCGCGCTCGGTGGGCGCGGTGAGCGCGACCACGCTGGCGCCGCGGGGGTTGAGGTGCTCGGTGAAGCGCTTGATGGTGCCGCCCTTGCCGGCGGCGTCGCGGCCCTCGAAGAGGATGACCAGCCGCTGACCGGTGTCCTTGACCCAGGCCTGGGCCTTGAGCAGCTCGATCTGCAGCAGCCGCTTGGTCACGTCGTACTCGTGGCGGGTCATGCGCTCGGTGTAGGGGTAGTCCTCGCGCCACGTCTCCACCGGCGCCCCGTCGGCGCCGATCAGCACGGGGTCGTCGACCTCGTCGAACGTGCCCGTGACCGACAGGCCCTGGGCCACCAACTGCTCGACGGACAACTCCTGCAACGAGGCGATCACGTCGGCCAGGTCGGCCACGGCGATGGCCTCACCCGGCAAGCTCTCGGTCACGGTCTCTCCTCCTCTGCATCGTCGATCACTCTGGTCCTGCGGTTCGAACCACTGCTCACATCCAACCCTTGCCCCGGAAGTGACGGATGGTCACCGCCATGCTCACCAGCACCAGGCCCACCGCGGCGGGGTACCCGAAGCGCCATTGCAGCTCGGGCATGTGGGTGAAGTTCATGCCGTACAGGCCGGTGACGATGGTGGCGGCGAAGAGCACGGCTCCCCAGGCGGTGAGCTGCTTCATGACCAGGTTCATGCGGTGCGACAGCAAGGCCAGGTGGGCATCCACCGCCCCGGCCAGCAGCTCGCGCTGACCGTCGAGGAGCACGATGCAGCGCTGCAGCACCTCCCCGTTCACCCGCAGACCCTCGGACACGTCCTCGTCGACCCAGTGCGGTCGGGCCCGCAGGAGCTCCTCGACCACGTCCTGGAAGGGCTCGACCGAACGGCGCAGCACCATCACCTGGCGGCGGGCCCCGAACAGGTCGCGCTGGAGCTCGTCCCGTTCGCTGAGGTGCTCGGCGAAGATCTCCTCCTCCAGGCCAGCCAGGCGCTGGTCCCCGGCCCGCACCGCCCGCAGGAACTCCCCCGCCAGGTCGCCCACGGCGGCGACCAGCAGTGCGGCCGGCGTGGGGTCGGGCTCGGTCCACCGACGCTGCACCCCCGGGCCCGTCCATGCGTGGCCGGCGTGGTTGGCGGCCCGCACGGTGACCATCCAGTCGCCGTCCAACATCAGGTCGATGCGCTCGTGGGCCGGGGAGTACAGGGTCACGTGGGCGTGGTCGTCGTGCCACACCACCCCCGGACCCGCCCCCGGCCCGACGACCTGGGCCAGGTCGTCGACGAGCACGCCGATGGTGGCCTCGGTCTCCCGGAACTCGCCTGGCGTGGGATCGATCAGATCGGCCCACAGCAAGGTCCCGGACCGTCTCACCTCGAGCATGACGCCGACGTTGTACCAAGCCCGGGCCTCGGCCAGCGGACCCTCGACGGCTGATCACCCAGTCGTCACCTCCCGTACGGCCACCGTTCACCCGCCGTCGTGTCCGGGCCACGGGAGACCCGCGAGGTGCCCCATCCCGTCGACGGGCACGCGCCTCCGGCCGGGGCATCTTCGACTTCGGACCCATCCCCCGGTTTCTCCGTCGGGACGGCTGTCGGGCAAATGTTCCCGTCCTTCTCATACCCCATGAGGGGATTTCGAGCCACGTTCGGCGCCCACCGTGGCACTGTCGTGGCGTGCCCAGCGATGCCGACTTCCGTGCCTGGGAGGACAACCTGGTGTCGGCGTGGGGCACCTCGGCCCACCTGACGGTACGTCAGGCGGCGACCTTGACCACGCTGCTGCTGTGGTGGGCCGAGGTCACCATCCCCCAGTGGTTGGACGACCCTGATGGACCGCTGCACCGGGTGGCCCCCTTCGACGGGCTCGACCTGCGGGTGATGGTGCTGATCAACGAGAACCGGGCCTGGGCCGAGCTCGCCGGCCAACGGTGCCGAGCCGTGGGGACCCAGATGGCGAGTGGGATCCTGCCTTCCTTCGGACCCCATCCCCGCTACTTCGACGAGGTGCTCGTCGCGCTGGCCCTGCAAGCGGCGCCGGCCCACATGCGCGACGAGGACACCATGGATCCCGCCTCCCTGATCCTGCCCCGGACCCCGGACGAGGTCACCGCCAGCGAGCACGGTTGGTCCGATGCGGTGAACCGGCTCGACGAGGTGGCCGCGTGGTGGGATTGGGACGTGCCCACCGTGCCCGGGAGCGGCGATCTCCGCCCCCTGCTGATGGCCCGGCACCCGTTCACCTGGTTCGATCCGCCGCCTCAGTCCGCCGGGGGCAGTTCGACCTCGTAGAGGGTGGCGCCAGCCACGTCCATGAGCTTCACCGTGAGGGCCTTGGTGGCGCCATCCAGGGTAGCCACACCGAAGAACTGGTAGCCGGCGCTGGGAGCGAGGTTGGCCGGGCCTTCCGGCGGTGCCTTCACGAACTTGAGCTGGGGCCCGAAGGTGGGGTCGAGGGGGTTGGGGCCGAACGTGCCCGCGTTGACGGGGCCACCGACGAACTCCCAGAAGGGGTCGAAGTCGGTGAAGACGGCCTCGGCGGGGTCGTAGTAGTGGGCCGCCGTGTAGTGGACATCGGCCGTGAACCACACCACGTTGCGGATGCCCATGCGCTTGATGGCGCTGAGCAGGTCGGCCATCTCCAGCTCGCGACCCTTGGGGGGACCGCCGTCGCCGTTGGCGACCGCCTCCCACCAGCCCGGGCCCTGGCCACCAGGGAAGTTCGGGTTGTTGCCGTCGGTCCCGTCGGGCACGTGCACACCGATGGGCATGTCGGCGGCGATGACCTTCCACGTGGCCGTCGACGCCCGCAGGCCCTCCTTCAACCACGCCACCTGGGTCGCCCCGAGGAACGCCGTGTCCGGGCCCGGCTCGGTCTGCAGGTTGGGGCTGTTGGGCCCCCGGTACTGGCGCATGTCGAGCATGAAGACATCGAGGTTGGGCCCATAGCTGATCTTGCGGTACACCCGACCCGTCTCGTCACAACCGGGACGGATGGGGAAGTACTCGAAGAAGGCCTGGCGGGCCCGGGCGGCGAGCACATCGACCCGGTTCTCGATCTGGTAGGCGGGCAGGTTCACCACCTCACCCGGGTACCAGTTGTTCAAGACCTCGTGGTCATCCCATTGCGTCAGGATGGGGACCTCGGCGTTGAGTCGCCGCACGTTCTCGTCCAACAGGTTGTAGCGGAAGGCGCCCCGGTACTCGTCGAGGGTCTCGCACACCTTGGACTTCTCCGGGGTGACCAGGTTGTGCCAGATCGTCCCGTCGGGCAGCTCCACCTCGGGGAGCAATGGTCCATCGGCGTAGATGGTGTCGCCGCTGTGGAGGAAGAAGTCGGGCTCCTGTCGGCGAATGGTCTCGAAGCAGCGCATGCCCCCCCACTCGGGGTTGATGCCCCACCCCTGGCCGGCGCAGTCCCCGGTGAAGGCGAAGGACACGTCCTCGTCACCCGCCGGTGGGGTGGCGAACGAGCCGATCTCCGGCGCGCTGCGCAGCGACGGATCGACCAGGTCCTCGACCACGACCCGGTAGAAGACCCGCTGCCCCTGCGGCAGGCCCGACACGACCAGCTTGCCGGTGAAATCGGTGTCGGGTCCCACCGCCAGAGGCGGCAACGGCTGGGCGTCGTCCATGGTGTAGGTGGTGGACCAGTCCACGAGAAGTCGGGCGGAACGGTCCGAACGGGCCCACAGCACGGCCGCGTCGCCACTGACGTCGCCGGCCTGGATGCCATTGGCCAGGAGGGGTCGTCCGGAGCGGACGCGGTTGGCGCCGAGCACGGGGAGGGAAGGGGTGGAGGAAGGGCCGGCGGGTGAGACCGCACCGGCCAGGGGGGTGCGGGCCAGGATCGAGCCCGCGAGCAGGGCGCCCGACGCGGCCGCGGAACGACCGAGGAAGGCACGGCGGTCCAGTCGGGCGGGGGGCTTCTGATCGGCCATGGAGGCAGTCTCGAAGGGGCAGGCAGCCGCCCCATGGCCGCCATCCGAACCCCCGGTGGACAACAGCCGACGCTTCGGAGAGCGCCCGATCCCGCCCCCGGGACGCGGACCTGCCCGGCCCCGAGGGGGAGCCGGGCAGGTGGGCTGACGGTGCGAGGGTCTGGCGCGGCAGCGGTGGGTTCGGCTGGAGCTCAGTCGAGGGAGAGGGCGCGGGCCATGATGGCGAAGAGGTCGGTCTGGTTGATCACACCGACCACGTTGGCGGCCTGGGGGCCCTGGGCGGCGATGCGCACCTCGGTCCCGGTGTGGCCCTGGGACTGCTCCTTGCCGTCGACATCGGCCACCGTCGCGTAGCTCACGGCCATGGGCTGGCCGTCGGCGGTGACCACGGCGGCGACGCGGCCGGGGCTGTGGTGCTCCTCGGTCTGGGGGTACTCGACGATCTGGCTGGTGTGGCCGTGATCAGCGGTGACGATCACCAGGGTGTCGGGGTGCTCCTCGGCGTAGGCCAGGCCGGCCTGGATGGCGGTGTCGAACTCCAGCGTCTCGCCGATCTGGCCGCAGAGGTCGGCGGCGTGGTCGCGCTTGTCGATGGATGCCCCCTCGACCTGGAGGAAGAAGCCCTTGTCCTGGTCCTGGGTCTTGGCGTCGAGCAGCTCGAGGGCCTTGGTGGTCATGTCGGTGAGGTGGGGCACCTCGGCGGCCCGGGTCGGGTCGGCGACACAGGGCTGGGCCTCGGCCGTGGCCGGGAAGGGCTCGGCCAGCAGGGGGGCGAACTCCTGGGGCATGTTGCCGGCCGAGAACAGGCCGAGCACCTTCTGGTCGGGGGTCGACGCATCGAGGCCGGCGGTGTCACCGATCACGGTGTAGCCCAGGGACTCGGCCTGGTCGATCACGGTCTGGCCGGCCAGGTCGCCACCGGCGATGGGCTGGGCGAAGCGGTCACGACCGCCGCCGAGGAGGACGTCGACACCGTGCTCGACGGTCTGCTCGGCGATGGAGCCCAGCCCGCCGGCCTCCTTGGCCTCGGTGGGGCACGTCTTGGTGGCGTCGGCCGGGCCCTGGCAACCCCGGTCGCTGACGTGGGCGTCGAGCACGGCCGGGGTGGCGTCGGTCAGCTCGGCGTGGTCACCTTGCCGGTGGCGTAGCCCGCCTCGTGGGCCTTCTCGAGGATGGTGGCCAGGGGGGCCTTGTCGACGGGGTCGACCGAGATGGCGCCGTTGTAGGTCTTGGTACCGGTGGCCCAGCCCGTGCCGCTGGCGGCCGAGTCGGTCACGTAGTTGGGCACGTCGGCCGTGCCCTCTTCCACGGCGTAGGTCGTGTAGGACCCCGTCAACGGCAGGGCGTCGATGCCGGCCAGGTAGTTGCCCGCGCCCACGCCGTAGTTGCGGCCGATGGTGATCTCGCTGTCACCCATGCCGTCACCGATGAACAGGATCACGTTGCGGGCCGTGCCGCCATCGATGGCCGCGCTCACCTCGTCGCCGCGGTCACCGTCCTGGGCCCCGGCGGCGGCCACGCCGGCCACCGCGCTCACCGCCACGCCCGCCACGAGAAGCTTCTTCCACCAGGTCGTCCTCATACCGATCTCCGTCCGTTGGTCGACGGACGGCAGCTTCCCGGTGGTCGGTGGCGCTCGGGTGTCCCCCCGGTGTCCCCCGGTCGGCGGCCGGCCGACCACTTGTCGATGGAGCCCCCGGCCCGGGTCCCCGGGCCGGGTCCCCGGGCCGGGTGGGATCCGCTTCGTGCGGCCGGGCATCGGGCACCGCACGACTCAGGCCGCCGGCCGGTCGGCCCAGGCTGCGTAGCCGCCGAGCAGGTCGCTGACGTCAGCGGCGCCCTGGGTGCGCAGCCAGCTGGCGGCGAGGGACGACCGATAACCGCCGGCGCAGTGGACGACGATGGGTCGGTCGAGGTCGAGCTCGTCGACGCGCTGGCGCAACTCGGTCAGCGGCATGGACAGGGCGCCCGGGATGGTGCCCGCCAGGCGCTCGCCCCGATTGCGGACGTCGACGACCTGCACACCCACGCCGGAGGCGATGACGTCGCTGAGCTGGTGGGCGCTCAGCCTGGAGGCCCGATCTGACAGCTCCGGCTGGGACGCGAGCGCCGAGCGGGGGTCGATGAGCACACCGGTGACGCGGTCGAAGCCGATCCTGGCCAGGCGCGTCCGGGCCTCACGGGCGGAGCGCTCGTCGTCGGCCGCGACCACGATGTCGCGATCGGGGTCCACGACGTTGCCGGCGTACTCGGCGAACCGCCCATCGAGCCCGACGTTCACCGCCCCGCGGGCATGGCCGGTGGCGAACTCGCCGGCAGGGCGAACGTCGATCACGACCGCTCCGGCGGCCTGCAGCACGCCGACGTCGTCCAGCGACAACGTGGTCACCGGCTCGTCGATGAGCAGGTCGTGTTGTCGTGCGTTGGCGTCGGCGTCGAAGGCGAAGTAGCCGGGCGCCGTGCTCTGACCTTCGGTGACGATGGCGACGAACCGGTCCCGGGACATGGGCTGGAGCGCGTAGTTCGTGCGGCGTTGCTCACCGATCGTGGACACCGTCTCGCTCGACAGGTTCTTGCCGCACGCGGACCCCGCCCCGTGGGCGGGGTACACGAGGGTGTCGTCGGGCAGGCGGAGCAGCTTGTCGTGCAGCGAGTCGTAGAGCTGGCCGGCGAGGTGCTCGGCGGTCATGCCCTGTGCGCTGAGCAGATCAGGGCGGCCGACATCGCCGATGAACAGGGTGTCCCCGGTCAAGACCGCCGTCGGCGTCGCTGAGGTCTCGTGCTCCCAGACGACGACCGAGATCGACTCCGGGGTGTGCCCGGGCGTGGAGAGGAACTCGAGCACCACCTCGCCCAGGGACACGCGATCACCGTCGGCGACGTGGCGCACGGGGAACTCGGTGACCGCGGTCTGGCCATAGATGATCTCGGCCCCGGTGGCCTCGGCCAACTCGAGGTGGCCGGACAGGAAGTCGGCGTGGAAGTGGGTCTCGATGATGTAGGCGATGCGCAACCCGGCGGCCGCCGCGTCACGCACGTACTCGTCGACATCCCGCCGGGGATCGACGACGGCAGCGAGGCCGCCCGCCTCGTCACCGATGAGGTAGGAGGCTTGGGACAAGCAGTCGAGGTAGTACTGGTCGAGCCGCACTCGTTCTCCTGGCGTGACGCCGAACCCTCATAGTCCGAATGTACGTACTTTATGGTAGCCCAGCCCACCGCACCCGCCCCGCGCTGGATCGGGGCGGTGGTGCCGGCTACCCGCCCACGGCATCCCCAAGGGCGACCATCGCGCTCTCCAGTGCGCCATCGTGGGTCCATCGGGCGACGTAGGCGACCAGATCGCCCCGCACCACGGCGTGTCGCCACTCGAACATCCGCTCGGGGCTGCCGGCGAGCCGTTCGATGCCGAACACCGGCTGGCGGGTGGTGAGGCCCAGCAACCGGCGCTGCTCCGCGGTGGGCATCGCCGGACGGATCCGCTCCCAGCCCTGCGTAGGCGTCACCCCGGCGCGCTTCGCCAACTCGGAGTAGAGCGCCGTGTGGCTGAAGTCGGCGTCGAGCAACGACCGGCCGATGTCCGCGGGGAGCCACGACCAGTCCACAGCGATGCCGACATCGTCGGCGAAGCGAACCCGCTCCAGGTAGACGAGGGGAGCGTCGGGGTCCAGGCCGAGCTTCGATGCCGCCTCCACGTCGTGACGCTCTTCGAGCGCCCTGACCTCGGAACGCTGTTCGTGCCCCTGGGCCTCGATCGATTTGAACAAGCTGTAGAGGGTGCCCAGGCTCTGCTCCAGCGGTGTGGCGCGCACGAAGGTGCCCCGACCCCGGTCCCGCTGGAGCAGGCCGGACTCCTGGAGGCGGCGCACGGCGTCGCGCACGGTGTGGCGGCTGAGGTGGTACTGCTCCATCAGCTCCCGATCGGTCGGGAAGCGAGTGGTGAACTCATCGGCGTCGAGACGACGACGGAGGTCCTGGAGCAACTGGGCCCACAGGGGCAGAGGGCTCTTGCGGTCGATCAACATCGGACCCCAATGTACGGACCACCGGACAAGTGCGCAGATCATCTGATCGTCCGGAGGAATGGACGCCAGGGCTTGACGAACGGCCGCAGCTCCCGCATAAAGTACGGACATTCGGACTTGGCGGACCGAGCGTGAGGGTACCGCCATCGCACCGTCACCACCCTGCGACGAAGGAGAGAGCGACATGGAAGCAGCGGAGTGCGACGCCCGCAGTGGGCTGTACGTGTTGGACGTGCGAGAGGACGACGAGTGGGAGGCGGGTCACATCCCCGGCGCCCACCACATCCCGCTGGGGCAACTGGAGGAGCGCTCGGGTGAGCTCCCCGCCCAAGAGACGCTCGTGGCCGTGTGCCGCAGCGGCGGCCGCAGCGCCAAGGCGACCAGCTTGCTGTCGGGCCTCGGTTTCGACGTGGAGAACCTCGAGGGTGGCACCGCCGCCTGGGCCGCGGCGGGTCTACCCCTGGTCACCGCCTCCGGCGCGCCGGGGGCGGTGTCCTAGATGCGCATCAGCGTGACCCGATGCCCGACGGGCTCTCGGATCTGATGGCGGCGTTGCCGTGGTTCGTGCTCGCCGGCGGCGTCGTCGGCCTGCTGTTCGGCCTCTTCGGCGTCGGCGGATCCTCCTTCGCGACCCCGCTCCTGGCGCTGCTCGGGGTGCAGGGCGTCATGGCCGTGGCATCCCCCGTGCCCGCCACCATGCCTGCGGCACTGGTGGCGGCTTGGCGCTACCGCCGCAGCGGCGAGGTGGACCAGCAGGTCGCCCGCTGGTCGATCATCGGTGGCTTCCCGGCCACCATCGTCGGTGCCCTCCTGTCCAAGGTCATCGACGGCGACAGCCTCCTCATCGCCTCGGGCGTCGTGCTGGGCATCGTCGGGCTCCGTGTGCTCCGGCCGATCAGCGAGCGCCAGGTCGAGAACGCCGCGGCACGCCGTCGACCGGTGGTCGTCATCGGCGCGGCAGCGGCCGTCGGCCTGTTCACCGGGCTGCTGGCCAACGGCGGAGGTTTCCTGCTCGTGCCCTTGTACCTGGTCGGCCTCGGGCTCGGCATGCGCTCTGCGGCCGGCACCAGCCTGGTCGTGATCGCTGCGCTGTCGATCCCCACGCTGGTGACCCACTGGACCCTGGGCCACATCGACTGGCCCGTCGCTGCGGCCTTCGCCCTCGGGGCTGTGCCGGGAGCGCTCGTAGGCAGCCGGGCCGCCCAGAGGGTCGCCGGAGAGACCCTCCGCCGTGCCTTCGGCGTCCTCCTCATCGGGTTCGCCCTCTACTTCACCACCAGGCAGGTCATGCGCCTGTGACGACGTACCCCATCGCGGACGGGCGCCGACGCACCCGATGACATCATGCCCAGGGGCCCCCGACCGATCGGCCCCGGGGACCCTCATCGCTTCGGGCGCTCCTTCTCCCCCGCGGCCAGGAGCGCCACGACCTCGGCGATGCGGACGGGACGCTGGTCGGGGCGGCGCTTGGTGGCATCGATCCAGCTCAGGTAGGCCTTGCGGTAGAACTGGGCCAAGGCGTCGAAGAACTCGCCGGCGGCGGGGTCGGCATCGAGGGCGGCGGCCAGATCAGGAGCCAGTTCGGCACGCTGGGGTCCTTCGGCCTCGAGGACCACGGTCACCTCGTCCCCCGGCTCGACGCCGCAGTCACGGCGCCAGGCAGGGCCGAGCACGAACCCCAGGCCCGAGCCGACCGGCTCGATCACGCCCCGCACCCTCATGCCGTTCACGCGGCCGGCGATGTGGTGCCGAGGCTTGTCGCCCCACAGCGCGTCGGGGTCCAAGGGCACGGGCACGTAGACCCGACCTCCCTCACCGATGACGGTGGCGGTGTACTGCTGAGACGCCGGCACCGCCTGATCCTGTCACCCCGCGGGGGCGTGGTGGCCGACGACGTCGATGCTGTGCAGCAACTGGCCGACGGCCTGGTCCCCGCTCTTGACCACGAAGTCGACCGCTCCGGCCTCGGCCATCTCCACCCGGGCGTCCTCGTCGTCGGACGCCGACATGGCCACCACGGCGGTGTCCGGCGCCAACATGCGGGCCTGGGCCGCCACCGCGGCCCCGCCACCGGCCGGCATGCGCACATCGACGACGAGCACGTCGGGCTGACGCTCGACGACGAGCTCGATCCCTTCCTCCACGGTGGAGGCGCCGCCGACGAAGCTCAGGGAAGGCACGTCGGCGAACAGGATGCGCAGGGCGGCGACGAGCAGGGTGTCATCGTCGACGACCACCACCCGCACGGGCGGGCCCTCGGTGTCCTCGGTGTCCTCGGTGTCCTCTTGTCGACGTTGGGTGTTCGGGTCCATGTGCACCTCCACCGCCGTGCCGGTCCGCCGACCGGGCTGTTCATGCGTCACTCCTGTGACGTTCATTGCGAAATGATGTCGATGATGTCTTCGTACCCAGACGTCGCGGCCGCCATGCGCCGTTCAGCGGCGGCGGCCACGAGCGGGCGAGCGGGCCGGCCGGCCGTCGGCGAGGATGGTGGGGTGATCAAGGTCTGCGAACTGCTGTGGCGTCGGCCCGACCTGGAGTTGGACGACTTCCGGCGCCACTGGCGTGACGTCCATCGCCCCATCGTCTCCGCCATCCCTGGCATCCGCCGCTACGTGCAGAGCCACCCCCTGATCGGCGGCTACCGCAAGGGCCCGCTGGCCATCGACGGGCTGGCCGAGATCTGGGTCGACGACAAGGACGCCCTGCGGGCCATGGCCTCCACCCCCGAGTTCGCCGCGGCCAAGGCCGACGAGCCCAACTTCATCGACACCAACCGCCTGGTCGAGCTGGTGGTGGACGAGGTCGAGGTGAAGCCGGGGCCGAACGCCGCCACCAAGAGCGTCGTGCTCGTGCGCTTCAACGACGTGCTGGGCGCCGCCGACGCCCACCGCTACTGGGAGGACGTGCACGGCCCCATCGCCGCCGCCATCCCCCAGGTCCGCCGCTACGTGCAGAGCCACCTGCGCCCCGGGGCCTACCGGGCCGGTCGACCGTTCGTGGACGGCCTGGCCTCGACGTGGTTCGACTCGGTCGACGACATGCGGGCCGCGGCCACCACCGACGAGCTGGCCCGGGTGCGGGCCGACGAACCCAACTTCATCGACGTCGCCAACATCCCCGCCGTCCTCGCCGAGGAGCTGGTGCTCGTGGGCTGACCCACCAACTGCCAACACCCTTCGGCGGCGTGGACCACCGCCGGACGCGGCGAGCGACCGCTGTCGCCAGGTACGTTCCGCGCTGACCCGCGCTCGGATCGCCGGTCACGAACGGGGGGCCCAGGGGTGGCAGCCGACCTGCTGGTGGTGCCCATGCGCGTCGATGCCCTCGCAGCCACCTACGCCCGCGGTACGCCCGTGCGTCCGGTTCCGTCTGGCGTGCACCGGAGGCAGGGCAGCACACCGACACCGGCGGGGAGGGTGCCCCGCGACCTGCACTCGCAGCATCTGGGTCGAACCGCCGGGGAACGAGGCCCCGCGACCGCTCTTCCACCAGCAGCGGTAACGCGGGCCAGCCACGGAGCCGAACCGCCGTTCCAACGTCACCCAACCCGTAGCCCTGGCGGCCCCGGCCAGCCGGCGGCGGTCACCAGGCGGCGGTGAGGACCTCGAGCACGTCGTCGCGGTCGGTGACGGGGCGGGGGTTGGTGCGGATGGCGGGGTCGCCGAGCACGTGCTCGGCCACCGACGGCAGCGCATCCCGGTCGACGCCCACCTCGGACAGGCGGCGAGGCAGGCCCAGCTCGTCGGTCAGCCGCTCGACCTCGCTGATCAGGACCTCGGGTCCGGCCAGGCCCAGGGAGGTCGCGGCCCGTTCCAGCCGGGGGGCGCAGGCCGACAGGTTCCAGCGCAGCACGTGGGGCAGCACGATGGTCGACGCCACCCCGTGGGCCACGCCCAGACCGCCGCCGAGCTGGTGGCGCAGGCCGGCGACCAGGCCGATGCCGGCCGTGGCCAGCTGGGGCAGGGCCATGGCCACGGCGAACTGGCAGGCGGTGCGGGCCTCGAGGTCCTCGGCATCGGCGGTGGCCGGGCCCAGGTGCTGGACCAGGAGGCCGAGGGCGCCGAGGGCCACGGCGTCGGTGAGGGGGTTGGCCCGCGACGAGCACAGCACCTCGAGCGTGTCGGCCAGGGCCTTCATGCCCGTGGCCGCCCAGAGCGCCGGTGGGGTGGCCCGGGCCAGGGTGGCGTCGAGCAGCACCCAGCGGG
Source organism: Acidimicrobiales bacterium (assembly GCA_038255145.1). Lineage (GTDB taxonomy): Bacteria > Actinomycetota > Acidimicrobiia > Acidimicrobiales > CAIXPF01 > WHTX01. The sequence goes on along the minus strand of JBBSLP010000004.1, from coordinate 65,461 downwards.
GGGTGAGGGCCCGGTCGAGGTAGACGATCTTCTCGCCCGAGGCGGCGTCGGTGATGCCGGCGGCCCCGGTGAACTCGGCCCCCGACAGGGTGGTGGGCAGGGCCACGTGGACGAGCTTGGGGGCCAGCGGCCGTGGTGCGGGGCCGCCCTCGGCCGACCAGCGGTGCCGGGCCAGCTCGGGCCCGTCGGCCAGCACCAGGGCGACCCCCTTGGCCAGGTCGACGACCGAGCTGCCCCCCAGGCTGACCAGCCCGTCGGCCCCCGATGCCGCCACCTCGGCGGCGGCCGCGTGGACCACGGGCTCGGGCGTGTGCTCCCGGGACCCGGCGAACACCCCGGCCAGGTCGGCCCCCAGCAGGGCGGCGACCTCGTCGGCCAGGCCCGCCCGTTCGACGGACGGCGTGGTCAACAGGAAGGGCCGGGTGACTCCCGACCGGCGGAGCAGGGACGCCAGCTGTCGTGGGGCCGAACCCGGCCCGTACACGACGCCCTCGCCCCCGGCGTTGAGTATCCGTCCGGTCGTCCCCGACCCGTCAGTCACGGCCGGGAACCTAGCGGCTGCGGCCCCTCAACGGTCGCCGAACCGGAGACCGCACGGTGGTACCGGGTTGGATCGTGCGTCGGTACGAGCGCCGCCGGCCGGGGATTTCAGCAAGGACACCATCGTGGGTGTCAGCACGCACGACGTCATCGCCCTGCGTCGCCGCGTGCCCGACCTGGACTTCCGCACACTGCGGGACGAGTACGAGCGCTTCCTCGACGAACAGGGCCAGCCCTGAGACCGTGACGGAGCCTGTCGCGCCGGGCGCGTCATCACCGTGTTCACGGTGGCCGAGCTGCGCTTTGGAGTCGCAGCCGCCCGAACCGCACACCCGGAACCCGGATGACTTCAGCCACCTCCGACCCTTGGGCCCCGTCCACACGGTCTGAGTCCACCCACGGCGCGACCCGAGTTCGACGACACCTCCGCGTATCCCGAACGTGTCATTGGAGCTGGGCCATGTAGTCCCGCCTTCGGGCACGACACGCGATCGGATCGTCGGGACCAGTCTGGTCCGTCGAGCCCGACCGGACCCTCGGCGTGGTAGGCCACCGTGGTGATCCCGCCCTCCGGAGAGCAGTACGAGATCCGCCACGGTGACCAGGTCGTCGTCCTCACCGAGGTGGGCGCCGGCCTGCGCGCCTACGCCGCTGGCGGGCGGCCCGTGCTCGAGGGCTTCGAGGCCGGCGAGCGGGCCGCCGGTGGCCGGGGCCAGCTCCTCATGCCCTGGCCCAACCGCATCCGGGGCGGTCGCTACCGCTGGCGGGGCGAGGCGCAGCAGCTCGACCTGACCGAACCGGCCAAGTCCGGGGCCATCCACGGGCTGACCCGCTGGGTGACCTGGCGCCTGATCGAGCGGGGCGAGACCCACGCCCGCTTCGGCTACGTGCTCCACGCCGGCCCGGGCTGGCCCTTCGTCCTCGGCTGTGAGGTCGACTACGGCCTCGGCCCCGACGGGCTCGTCGTGCGCACCCGGGCCACCAACCTCGGCGCTGCCCCCTGCCCCTACGGCACCGGGGCCCACCCCTACCTGCACCCGGGCGGCGCCGGCGTCGACGACGCCGTCGTGACCGTGCCCGCCCGCACGCGCCTGCTGGTCGACGACGTCAGCATCCCCATCGGCGAGGAGCCGGTGGAGGGCACCAGCCACGACCTGCGGCAACCCCAGCCCATCGGCGCCCGCCGCCTGGACAGCACCTACACCGACCTCGAGCGCGACGCCGACGGGCGGGCCCGGGTGTCGCTGACCAGGCCCGATGGGTCGGCGGTGACCCTGTGGGTCGACGAGGCCTACCCCTACCTCCAGCTGTTCACCGGCGACACCCTGCCCGAGACCCGCCGGCGCACCGGGCTGGCCGTCGAGCCCATGACGTGCCCGCCCGACGCCTTCAACTCGGGCGCCGGGCTGGTCGTCCTCGATCCCGGCCAGGCGCACGAGGCGTCCTGGGGCATCGAGCCGGGCCCGCCCGTCGCCTGACGGCCACCGACCGCCGGCGCGGGATCAGCCCACCGCGTGCTCGTGGGCCGCCTCGGCCACCCGGTCGGTGGCCGGCGTGGAACCCTCGACGAAGCGGCCGACGATGGTGGTGAAGCGCCCGAAGCGGTGGTCGTAGCGCTCCGACCGGGCCTGGGCCCGGGCCTTCTTGCGCTCGCTGCGATAGCGCTTGCGGGCCCACACCGAGTTCGGCCGGGCCAGGCGGATGGCGCCGAAGACAGCGAGGATGGGCACGAACGTGCTGAACAGGGCCACCTGGTACTTGCCCTTGAGGACGCAGACGACGATGAGGACGAGTTGCACGGCGCAGCCCACGGCGATGGCGGCGATGGACGAGGCCGGGTCGTCGAACCCCGCGGCCGAGACCGGGGTGAGCCCAACGAGGGCCAGGCCCATGCAGGCGATGGCCACGGTGACCACGTGCACCGACACCCGCCCCGCCGACGCCCAGTACACGTCGGACAGGTAGAGGATCAGGGCGAACTCGTCGAGCACCAGGGAGGTGCCCACGCCGATGAGCACGGCGGCGATCTCGGCCCACGGCGCCTCCGAGCCCGTGCCCACCGACGTGAACGCCCCCACCACCAGCAGCACCAGCCCGGGAATGGCGTGGTGGACGTGCACCCCGCTGGAGGACACGTTGTCCTTGAACGGGCCCTTGCCGGCGCGGATGAGGGCGGTGATCGTCCTCGTGACCAGGAAGGTGGCCACCAGGGAGGCGAAGCACAGGAGCAGGGCCAGGCGGTCGGCGTCGATGATGTCCCGCTGGAACCAGCTCGCCACGAGCGGATGGTACCGGCGGTGACCTGCGGCGGACCCGCCGACGTCGACCGACCCGAGCTCAGCGGGCCTGGTCGGGCACGGCCCCGGGATCGCGCCCGGTCAGCCCGAGGATGCGGTCGAGCACGGGGGCATCGTCGGCGACGGGTACCTCGGGGCCGTAGATCCCCAGGTCACGACCCATCTCCGCCGTGGCCACCACGGCATCGTGCACGTGGGCGAGCACGGCCCCGTCCCACACCGGCCGCTGGCCGGTGGCCCGGGCCAGGTCCCACCCGTGGACCACCAGCTCGGTCAGGACCATGTCGCCGACCATGGTGGCCCAGTCGCCCGCAGCCAGGTCGACGTCGGCCTCGCCGGCGGCGGGGGGTGGCACGCTCAGCTTGCCCGCCGCGCCCTCGAGCGACGGTCCCCAGAACAACAGGTGGTTGACCAGGGCGCGGACGTCGTACCCGTCGCACGGGGTGGGCGCGCTGAGCTGGTCGGGGGTGAGGTGGCGCACGACGTCGGTGGTGGGGACGACGGCACGACCGATCAACTGGTCTCCGGACATGGGCGCACGGTAGGTAGGTGGCCGGGTCGCCGTCTTGGAGGAAGGCGACGTCCGGTGGACGGTGCCCCGGTCGGGCACGGAGAGGAGGTGCCCGGTGGGCAGGGACGAACGGGAGCTGGACTGGCGCCGCTTCCAGGAGCACCGCTTCGTGGCCCCCGCGCCCGACCTGGCGCCGTGGGTGGCCCGCCACTGGGTCGTGGACTGGGACTACGAACGGCCCTACCGCCAGGTCGTCGTCCCCTACCCCGACATCCACCTCTCGTTCCGCGACAGCCACAGCGATGGCGACGGTGATGGCGGGTCGCCACCCGGGCCCGAGGTCCACGGGGTGTCCAGCCGCCACGTCACCCGGGTGCTGGCGGGCCGGGGCCGGGTGGTGGGCGTGGCCTTCCGGGCCGGGGCCTTCCGGGGGTTCCTGGGCCGGCCGGTGCGGACCATCACCGACCGGGCCGTGCCCGCAGCCGAGGTGTTCCGTGACCTGCCCGACGTCCGCGACCTGCGCCCTCTCGATGCTGAGGGCGCCGTCGCCGCCGTGGAGGCGATGCTGCGGGCCGCCCTGCCCCCGCCGGACCCCGTCGCCGCCCAGGTCGTCGCCTTCGTGGCCCGCATCGCCGCCGAACCCGCCATCACCCGGGTCGACGTGCTGGCCCGGGAGCTGTCCACCGGGGTGCGACAGCTGCAGCGCCTGTTCGCCGAGCACGTGGGGGTGGGGCCCAAGTGGGTCATCCGCCGCTACCGGCTGCACGAGGTCACCGAGCGCATGGCCGCCCGGGAGCCGATCGGCTGGGTCGGCCTGGCCGCCGAGCTGGGCTACGCCGACCAGGCCCACCTCGTGCGTGACTTCACCGCCATGTTCGGCGAGTCACCCACCCGCTACGCCCAGCGCTACTGAGCTGGACGGGGACGCCGATCAGGCCAGGGCGTCGACCGGTGCCGGCACGGCGCAGACCAGGCCGTCGCTGAAGCCGGGCGGCGCCGATGCCGGTAGCGGTGTTGAAGCGGGCCCGGAAGTTGCCCATGGCGACGACGAAGGTGAGCTCGACCAACTGGCCCTCGTCGAGGTGGCGGGCCAGGGCGGCGAACAGCTCGTCGGACACGTCGGCCGGGGTGCGGGTCATGGCCACGGCGTAGTCGAGGACGAGGCGGTCGAGCTCGGAGAAGCAGGGGCTGGTCAGGTAGGTGGGCAGGGCCAGCAGCTCGTCGTCGCTCAGCCCCCACTGGCGGGAGATGCGCGAGCCGATGTCGATGCAGTACCCGCACTGCACCACGGTGGCCGACTTGAGCTCGGCCAGGGCCCGCAGGCGCCGGTCGAGCTGGTGGGCCTTGGCTGCGGCCTGCTCGAGCTTGCCGTAGCCGGCCAGCAGTCCGGGAGCGTGGGCCATGACCTCGATGGGCTCGATCATGCCGTCGAGGTCACGCCCGGCGACCTGGCGCATGCCCCGTCGGACGAACAGGTAGGCCAGCTTGGTGGACAGCGCCGCCCCACGACCGGGGACCCGGGTGATGCGTGCCATGGTTGTGCTCCTCTTGCTCGTAGCGGTCGCCTCCCGGTCACATCGGGGGCGTCCCGTCGGTCATGGCCCTGACACGGGGCGACGGAGGGATGTGACGCGATGGGTGAAGGGCACGATCCGGGGTCAGGTTCGGCGACCGGGTCGGTGGACGACGGCGACTGGCTGGCCATGCGGTTCGAGGCCCACCGCGACCACCTGGAGGCGGTGGCGTTCCGCATGCTCGGTTCACGGGCCGAGGCCGACGACGCCGTGCAGGAGGCGTGGGTTCGCCTCAGCCGTTCGGACACCGGTGCGGTGGAGAACCTGGGCGGCTGGCTGACCACGGTGACGGCTCGGGTGTGCCTGAACGTGCTGCGCTCCCGCCGCGCCCGCCGTGAAGAACCCCTGGCCGCCGGGGGTGAGTCGCCGGGCTGGCCGGCGGGTGACAGCGGGACGGCGGATCCCGAGGGGGAGGCTGTGCTGGCCGACTCGGTGGGCCTGGCCCTGCTCGTCGTGCTCGACACCCTGACCCCGGCCGAACGCCTGGCCTTCGTGCTCCATGACCTGTTCGCCATGCAGCCCCCCGGTCTCGGCGTCGCCACGGCGGGCGTGCACCAGCCGGGCCGAGCGGTCGGCGTCGACGACGATGACGTCGACGGCCTCGAGGAAGTCGACGCTGAGGCCGTGCTGGCGGGACAACAGGCCGTAGCCCCCGCCCACCACGTGGCCGCCCAGTCCCACCGAGTAGCACGAGCCTGCGGGCACGGTGACGCCATAGCTCTTGTAGAGCAGCTCGTACACGTCCCAGTTGGTGCACCCGCTCTGCAGGCCGACGGCGCCGTCGTCACCCTGGGTGATGGCCCGCATGCCCGAGACATCGATGATGACGCCGTCGGGGTTGTCACTGACGAAGCCCTCGTAGCAGTGGCCCCCGCCCCGAACGGTGATGCGCTTCCCCTGGTCGAGGGCCTCTTCCACGGCTCGGAGGCACTGCTCCTGCGTGGTGACCACGGCGATGCAGGCCGGGGTGCCGGTGAAGCGCTGGTTGAAGCCGGTGGACAGGGAGGCGTAGCGGGCCTGGTCGGGCCCGACGGTGACGGCGGGGACGGGTGCGCCGGACGGGGGCGCCGACGGCGGCACTGGCGGCGGCGTGGCCGGCGACTCGGCCACCTGGGGGCGGGCCTCGGCCCGGACCGGGGCCAGCATGACGGCAGCGGCTCCACCGAGCACCGCGCCCGAACCCAGCAGCACCCGGCGCCGACTGACGACGGCGGTCGAGGCAGTGGTGGTCGAGGCAGTGGTGGTCGAAGCAGTGGTGGTCGAGGCAGTCGGCGACGAGGGGGTCGCCGGCCGGGCGGCGTTCAGCCGATTCGACATCGATTCGCTGGCGGGTTCGGGGGGCAGGGCAGCGGGGTCGGTCTCGAGCACGGCGACACCGTCACCACCGGCCGACAACGGCACGGCGACGCCGTGACCTGCGCTTACCTTGCGCAACGGTCCCGCCACCGTGCGCGCCGGAGACACCGGACGCCCAGCCACACGCGCGCGGGCTACGGCCGTCCCGACGGTGATGCCCCTGCGCCAGGGCTTGCCCGGTCGACGCCATCACCGCGAAGGGGCAGCAAACCCCCGGGCCCACGCTCGAGAGTCGCTATGACGCAATGCGTGAATGTCTACAGGTATCGAACACGAGTTCGTCTGGTCGCGCCTATCGGCGCTATGATGCGTGGATGGCAGGCGGCCCCGAAGTACTCGACATCGACGCGGTGATCTCTGCGTTGGCCGCCGCCACCGCAGCCGGTTCGGCCATTCCCCGTTCGGGTGATGACGCGTTGTCGTCTGAACGTCTGATCAACGCGGCCGCCGCGTATGGGGCGGTGTGCCAGGACGCGTTCGAACGTAGCGGCCTGTGGGGGATCACGGGGTCAGCGTCGGCGGCGAACTGGTTGGCCGAACGGACCGGGTCGTCGCGTCACGGGCACAAGGGTCGGGTCCGTGACGGGGTCGCCATGCGCCTACTGCCCTCCGTCCTCGAGACGGCCGCCGCGGGCCTGATCCCCGCCGACAGCCTGCGTTCCCTGTCCGGGTGCGCGGCGAAGTACCCGGCGTTCGCCGTGCGCGACGAAGCCGTGCTCGTCGCCCAGGCCGTCACCCTGGCGGCCCGGGACTACCGGGCGGTGACGAACACGTGGCTCAGCCACGCCGACGATGCCACCGACCAGCCCGAACCGGTCAAGGAACCGGTCACCGAGCTGTACCTGTCCGAGACGTCGGGCGGGGTGCGCCACCTGAAGGGCACCCTGGTCGGCGACGACGGCGACATCGTCGCCGCCGCCCTGGAAGCGATCGTCGATCCCCTCCTGCGCGCCGCCCGCGACGACCCCTCCCTGGCCGCCAAACCCGGCTCGGTCCTCCGGGGCATGGCCCTGGTCGACCTGTGCGCCCAATCGATGCGCCGCGAACCCTCCGAGGACTCCGCGCCCGACCGGTACCGCGTCGGCGTCGTCGTCGCCTACGACGCCGCGGAAGCCGACCGACCCGTCAGCACCTGCGACTCCTCCGCCTACCGCATCGCGCTCAACGCGCTCGGCGAAGTCCTCGACGTCGGACGGACCACCCAACGCTGGACACTGGCCATCCGCCGGGCCATCACCTTCCGTGATCGTGGTTGCGTGTTCCCCGGCTGTGACCGTAAACCATCATGGACCGACATCCACCACTGCCAACACTGGGAACACGGCGGACACACCTCGATGAACAACGGCGCCCTGTTGTGTAGAACACACCACACGTTCATCCACAAAGACCACTGGACCGTCACCATCGACGACGGCCGACCCTGCATCCGTTGGCCCGATGGCACCCCTTACGTCATCACCCCCTGGCAATCCGACACCACCCCCACGCGCCCCGACCCCGGCCCACCGGACGGCAGCGGCCCACACGACGGCTCCGATCCGCCCGACACCACCGATCCACCCCATGGCCCCTGACGTCAGCGGCGACAGCGACGCTCCGCTGGCTCAGCCGGGGAGCCAGGTGAGGGAGCGGCCGTGGGGCTGGGCCAGGGCCAGAGGGCGGTCGTCGAGGGAGACGACGAAGCGGTCCCCGACAGCTCCACCGGCCTCGAGGCCTCCAGGTAGGTCGAAGGGCAGGACACCGGGGGCCTCGGCGCCCAGCCGGTGTACGCCTCGACGGGCCAGCAGGTCGACGAAGGCGGCCCGACGGTCGGGGTCGACGTAGGCCAGGGTGGCCGAGTGCAGGACCACCACGGTGGCCTCGGCCGGGGCCCTGTCGAGCACGGCAGCCAGGTCGTCGACCAGGTCGCCGGCGGTGATGGTGGGGGCCACCGCCGCGGCCACGTCGAGCGCGGCGGCCAGGCGCTGGGCCCGGTCGTGGTGCTCGGGCCACACCAGGCAGCCCAGCCAGCGCCGGGCATCGGGGTCGCGGGCATCGACGGGGGCCAGGTCCAGCCCCACCCGCCACACGATGGCCGGCACCGTTGCGGGCAGGGGAACGTCGGCATCCACCACGCAGGGCAGCTCGACGGGGCTGTCCGTCACCCCCACCCGGTGGTCGATGCCCGGTCCGGTGTAGTGGTAGCGCCAGGCGTCGTAGAGCAGGCACAGGCCCGAACTGGCCCCCACCTCGACCAGGGCCAGGGGCGGGGGCAGCAGAGCGAGGACCGGGAGCAGGGTGGCGCAGCGGGCCACCTCGTTGGTCTGGGTGCGCCGGGCCCGCATCAGGTCGAGCGCGGCATCGGGGTGGGCGGCCAGCCACGACAGCGCGACCGCAGGGTCAGTCACGTCGACGTCGTGCCAGCGCAGGGCACCGAACAGCAGGTTGGGCTGGCGCTTGGCCGGTTCCACCCCGTCGAGCACGGCCAACGTGGGCCCGTCGCCGGCCACGGCCAGGGCCAGGCGCTCGTCGGTGGGCGACGATCCCCGGGCCTCGACCTGGCGAAGCGCCGGTAGAGCGCGGCCGTCGCCGCCGCGCTCGATCCGTCGCTCGTCGCGCCCATGGCCCGGGAGCTTGCCAGGGGAGGCTCAGCTCGAGGTGATCGTGGCCACCCCACCGCCATCACCCCCCGGGCCCACCAGCGCCGCCTACCGGTATGGGCCGGGTCGGCGGGGGATCGGACAGCGCCGAGCGGGCGGGCCGGTTGGGCCTACCCCTGGTGCGGGGGTTCATCGGCGGCACCATCGATGACGCCCGCCGCACCATCGACGCCTACCGGGCCGCAGGCGAGTCGGCCGGCCACGGCGACCGGCTGCGGGTGGGCCTGTCCACCCACCTGTTCGTGGGCGAGACGGCGGCGGCGGCGCGGGCCACCTACCCGTACTACCGGGAATACCTGCGGCCCAAGGCCCCGGGCGGGCGCGGGGTGATCGTGGAGCCCCACGAGTTCGCCGCCCGCACCCAGCCCGGCCAACCGATCATGGTCGGGTCCAGCGCCGAGCTGATCGAGCGCATCCTCCACGCGCAGGAGGTGCTCGGCCTCGACCGCTTCATGGGCCAGGTCGACTGGGGTGGCCTACCTCCCGAGCTCGTCGAGGCGTCGATCACCCGCTTCGCCGCCGAGGCCGCCCCCGCCGTCCGCGCCGTCGGGGCTCCGTCGGCCCCCTGAGGGAGCCCCATCGACTCGGGACGAGCGACCCAGTGCCGACGACCGCTCGCTGTGGCCACCCTGCCACCTCAGCGGATGACGGAGGCGGAACGGGCATGCAGGCAGAAGACCGGACCATCGACCAGCTCCACCGGGCCCGTTGCGGGGCACGGGGTGCGGCTGTCCTGCAGACGCTGATCGACGCCGACGTCGATGCCCCCGAGACCGACCCCTTCCTGTTCGCCGAGGCCGTGGCCGACAACTGGCAGCGCCCCGGTTACACCCCCGAGCAGGTGGTGCGGCTGGCCGAGTGGGCCGAGACCCTGCGCACCGCCCTGCGCTCGGCCGAGACCGAGCTCAACGTGCTGCGAATGACCACCACCGTGCCCCGGGGCTGAGCCGCCGGGCCACGGACGGGCGGATGACCAGGCCTGCGACCCCGTCGGCTGGCCCGTCGTAGCGTGCCCGGTCGTGAGCGGCGACGAGATCACCCTGCGACCCGTCGGCAACGTGCGCGGTGGACGGACCGAGGCCGTCGACGACGACTCGGGCCCGGTGACGGCCCGCATCGAGCTCGACACCGGCGTCGTGGAACCCACGGCCACCACCGGGCTGGCCGACTTCTCCCACGTCGAGGTCCTCTTCGTGTTCGACCGGGTCGACGAGGCCACCGTGTGCACGGGCGCCCGCCACCCCCGGGGCCGGGTCGACTGGCCCCTGGTCGGCATCCTCGCCCAACGGGCCAAGGACCGCCCCAACCGCCTGGGCAGCACCGTGTGCCCCGTCGTCGCTGTCGGCGAGGGCTGGACCGAGGTGTCCGGCCTCGACGCCATCGACGGCACCCCGGTCGTCGACGTCAAGCCCCACATGGTCGGCTTCCTGGCCCGGGGCGAGGTGCAGGAGCCGACCTGGGCCACGGAGCTGATGGCCGGTTACTGGTAGCCGGCCCTCCATCGGTCAGGTGCGGGCCAGGTGGCGGCGGAGGTGCTCGGCCGCGGCCGAGCCGGGCTGGTCGAGCAGCTGGTCGGGGGGCCGGCGAACACCAGGTGCCCACCGTCACGACCGGCTCCAGGGCCGAGCTCGATGATCCAGTCGGCGTGGGCGATGACGTCGAGGTCGTGCTCGATGACCACCTCGGTGGCCGCGCCGTAGCCCAGGACCTTGCTGGTCACGGTGCTGGCTAGGTCGTAGCTACCGGCCACTGCGGTCACCTGCACGGTCACGGTGCACGTCAACCCGGTCAGCCGCGGGGTGCGCGGGGCCAACAGCGCCAACCCGGTGTCGAAGCCGGGCTGGCCGGGTCCGTCGAGGGCGCGAACGGCCACGGCCTCGGACACGGGACAGGGACAGGGACAGGGACAGGGACAGGGACAGGGACAGGGCTACCTGCTGGCCTTCCCCTGCGGGCAGCCCGTGCCCGGCGCCTCCAACGTCGACTTCGAAGCGGGCCAGACCATCCCCAACCAGGTCACGGCGGCCATCGGGAGCGACGGCAAGGTGTGCGTCCACAGCCCGACCACCGTCCACGTCGTCGTCGGCCTGTGGGGCTGGTACGGGCCCGAGGCCACCGACCTGGTGCACGTCATCGATCCCGTCCGCGCCCTCGACACGGTCACCGAACCCGCCGGCGTCGGCCACGTGTCCGTCTTCCCCTGTGGTGGGCCTCAGCCCTTCGTGTCGAGCGTGAACTACGAGGGCGGCCAGACCATCCCCAACCAGGCCACCATCGGGGTGGGCACGGGCGGCACCATCTGCATCTTCACCACGGCCACGACCCACGTGCTGATCGACCTGCAGGCCTACGCCGACAACCCCACGGCCATGTCGTAGTCCCCAGCGCTACCGTCCGCTCGATGAGCACCGCGGGACCGGGCCACCCGCTGCACCACCCCCGCTACCCCCGGTCCGGCGGCTACGACGCCGCCTGGGTGGTCGAGAACCAGATGGGGCCCAACGCCCTGTGGCTGCTGGAGTCCCTGCTCGAGGTGGTGGCCATCGGGCCGGGCATGAGGGTGCTCGACCTGGGTTGCGGGCGGGCCATGACGTCGATCTTCCTGGCCCGTGAGACCGGGGCCCGGGTGTGGGCCACCGACCTGTGGATCGACGCGTCGGACAACCAGGCTCGCATCGAGGCCGCCGGGGTGGCCGACCTGGTCACCCCCATCCACGCCGAGGCCCACACCCTGCCCTTCGCCCACGGTGCCTTCGACGTCGTGATCAGCATCGACGCCTACCAGTACTTCAGCACCGACGACCTCTACCTCGGCTACCTGGCGCCCTTCCTCTGCCCCGGTGGTCGGTTGGGGATGGTGGTCCCCGGGCTGCGCCACGAGCTCGACGGAGACCCGCCCGAACCGTTGCGTCCGTGGTGGCAGTGGGAGTTCTGCTGCTTCCACAGCCCGGACTGGTGGCGTCGGCACTGGGCGAAGACGGGCCTGGTCACCGTGGTCCACGCCGACCTCGTCGAAGACGGCTGGCGGGACTGGCTACGGTTCGCCGAGCTCAGCACCCCCACCCTGGAGGGCTGGCGCCAGGAGGCCGCCGAGAGTGAGATGGCCATGCTCCGGGTCGACCAGGGTCGCACCCTGGGCCTCACCCGGATCGCCGCCACCCGACCCGCTGCCTAGCCGGTACCGCGGATGGTTCTCGGCCCGTCAGCAGCCGGTCGCGGCGGCCAGCACCCGGCAGGCCTGCGCCATGCGTGCCGGGGACAACGTGGTGATCCGTCGCCGCATGACCTCTCGGGGCAGCGTGTGGACGTTGTCGAAGTTCACCACGCAGTCGCTGGGCACGCCGTCGAAAGCCTCGCTCAGGGCCAGTTCGGACACCAACCCGCGTACGGTCCGGGTCAGTCCTGCGACCACCAGCGAGCCGATGCGGTCGGCCACGGGATCGCGCGTCAGCACCAGGACGGGGCGATCACCCCCGGGCGTGGCCGCGAACCACACCTCACCTCGTCGCATCGGCCCAATCCGACCAGTCCTCCGCCGGACCCCAATCGGCCACCGTGGCCAGCGAGCTCTCACCCTCATCCAGGGGTTGGCCGGCCCAGATGCGGGCATCATCCTCACTCGCCAGGCGATCGAGGTGCCGGTGCAGGGCGTCGCGGAGCAGCTCGGAACGGTCGATGCCCAGCCGCTCAGCCCAGCGCTGGGCCGCAGTGGCCTCATCCTCATCGACGCGGAAGCTGAACATCGTCATACGAACACGATAGGCCGTATGACAACCCCCCGGCGATGAGCCGGCGGGCCCGACTGCGTCAAGTAGAGGGAGGGCCACCATCATGCGGCCGTCGGGCACAGCGAGCGCGGCCCGCAGGGGAGATGAGCATGGGCAGAGGACGGCTTGCACGACGGGGTCTGGACCGCATGGATGCGGTGTTGGCCGGGCACGCCGACCGCCAGAAGCCGCCGGGGCTGGTGTGGGCGCTGTCCCGGCGGGGCGAGGTCCACGTCGGCACGGCCGGCGAGCTGGAGACGGGGGTCGGCCGGGCCGTGGCCCGCGACAGCATCTTCCGCATCGCCTCCATGACCAAGCCGGTGGTGGCGGTGGCCGCCCTCATGCTCGTCGAGGAGTGCCGGCTGCGCCTGGACGACCCCGTCGACGACCTGCTGCCCGAACTGGCCGACCGGCAGGTGGTGGCGACAGCCGGCGGACCGTTGTCCGAGACGGTGCCCGCCGAGCGGCCCATCACGGTGGACGACGTGCTCACCTTCCGCCTCGGCCTGGGCATGGACTTCGCCGGGTCCTGGCCCCAGCCCCTGATCGTGGCCATGGCCGAGCTCGGCCTGGCGTCGACCGAGGGCCCGCCCGAGCCCACCCTCCCGCCTGCCCCCGACGAGTGGATGCGCCGGATCGGCACCCTGCCGCTGATCGCCCAGCCCGGCCAGCGCTGGCTCTACAACACGGGGGCCGACGTGCTCGGTGTGCTCGTGACCCGGGCCTCCGACCAGCCGCTGGACGTGTTCCTGCGCGAGCGCATCTTCGAGCCCCTGGGCATGGTCGACACGGGGTTCTGGGTGCCGGCCGACACCCTCGACCGCTTCGGTGCCTGCCACGGCGCCGACCCGGAGACGGGTGACCCGAACGTCTTCGATCCCGCCGATGGCCAGTGGAGCCAGCCGCCCGCCTTCCCGTCGGGTGCCGGCGGGCTGGTGTCCACCATCGACGACTACCTGGCCTTCGCCGAGTTGCTGCTGGGCGGAGGCGCCCGGGGAGGGACGCGCCTGCTGTCACGGGCCACGGTCGAGGCCATGACCACCGACCAGCTCACCGACGCCCAGCGTGAGCACGGCGGGCCCGGCGACCACGGCGCCCTGGGATGGGGCCTGGGCGTGGGCGTGGCCCGCCGTCGGGCCGGCACGAACCGGTCGACGGGCAGCTACGGGTGGGACGGCGGGCTGGGCAGCACGTGGTCCAACGACCCCGCCGAGGACCTGATCGGCATCGTGCTCACCAACCAGATGTGGACGTCGTCCGCCCTCCCGCCGCCTGCGACGACTTCTGGACCTGCGCCTACGCCGCCCTCGACGACTGAGAGTGGCATCGACGGTCTGGCTCGGGGTAGGACTCGGTCGTGACCGATGGGGCGGGACGGCTGAACGAACGACTCCAGCGCCTCGAGGCCCTGCTGCGGGCCCAGGGCGCCCCCTTCGTGCGCCGCCTGCAGCCGGGCCCCGCGGCCGACCAGGTCACCGCGCGACTGGTCGGGGCCGGCATCGCGCCCCTGCACGAACTGGTCACCTGGTTCGGCTGGCACGACGACACCGGCAGCCGACCTCGGGGCGAACTGCTGCACCGCTGGCGGCTGCTGGGCATCGACGAGGCGCTACGCCGCTACGCGAGCGAGCCCAACAGCCCCATGGACGACCCGCCGTGGCCGTGGTGGCCGGTGACGTGGCTCCCCTTCGCCACCGACGACGAGGCCTACCTGGTCATCGATGTCGGCGGGGACCCCGGCGGCCCCCATGCCGTACACCACTGCAGCCGCTACCAGGACCCTGCCGAGGCGGGGTGGCCGCACGTCGACGCCCCCTCACTGGCCGACTTCGTGGACCACTGGGTGCGGGCGTTCGAATCGGGCTCGCTGTACTGGGACCCCGAGCGCAGCCGGTGGGAGGGCACCGGCCTCGCCCCCGGGACCCCGGGCGCCCGCTACCTGGACCGCACCGCCCGGCGCTGACCCCGAGCCCGGGGGGCATCGGCCGTGTCGGGGCGCACGAAGGACAGCATCGCGGCGACGGCGCACACTGCGGCGGCGCCGAGGAGGACGTCGCGGAAGGGGCCGACGAACCCGCCCACGTCGGCCAGGTCGGCGACGCGGCGGGTACCGGTGCGGTGCTCGAGGCGGGCCACGAACACGGCGTTGGCCACCGCCGTACCCACCACGACACCCGTCGTGCGCACCATCTGCGCCATCCCCCCGGCCACCCCCTGCTGCTCGCGGGAGATGGAGCCCATGACGTAGTTGAGGTTGGGTACCTGGAAGAGGCCCAGGCCTGCGCCGACCACGGCGAACGTCGCCGCCACGGTGACGGCCGACGAGTCCACGCCCAGCCGGCTCACCGCGGCCAGGCCCACGGCCTCGACCGCCAGCCCGGCGGTGGACAGGACCCCGGTGCCCAGCCGGGGCACCAGGCGGCCCGCCAGTGGCGCCGCCAACGCCGTGCCCAGGGCCAGGGCGGCGAGCAGCGCCCCACCGGTGGTGGCGCTGTGGCCCTGCACCGTCACCAGCAACGTCGGCGCCAGCAACCAGATGGCGAACATGGTCCCGTTGGCCATGGCGTTGAGGGCGTTGGCCACGGCGAAGGCCGGGTTGCGCAGCAGGGACAGGTCGACGAGGGGCGCCGGCGCCCGCCGCTCGGCCACGACGAAGCCCACCAGCGCAGCCACGGCCAGCCCGGCCAGGCCCACGGTGACGGGCGCGGTCCACCCCAGGGTCGATCCCCGGCTGGCCACGAAGAGCAGGGAGGCCAGCCCGGTGGCGAAGGTGATCCCCCCAGGCAGGTCGAGCGGTCGGGGCGGGCCGTCGGCCACGCGCCCGCCCCCCGACCTCACCGTCGCGCCCAGGGTGGCCAGGCCGAGGATGGCCAGGGCCACCGGCACCCGGAACACGAACACGGACCGCCAGCTGGTGAGCTCGAGCAGCAGTCCACCCAGGGGGGCGCCGACGGCGAAGCCCAGCGCAATGCTCATCTGGAACCACGACAGCGCGCGGGCGCGGTCCCCTGGGGGCACGGCCAGGGTCACCAGCGCGGGCGCGGCCGCCAGCACGAGGGCGATGCCCACGCCCTGGGCCATGCGGGCCACCAGGAACACCGTGAAGTTGGGCGCCGCCGCGCACGCGGCCAGGGCGACGGTCGACACCACCAGGCCGTTGACCAGCACCGTCCGATGGCCGAGCCGGTCGGCGAGGCGGCCGAAGGGCAGCAACAGCGCGGTGTAGGTGAGCACGTAGCTGGCCACGACCCACTGCAGGGACGACACGTCGACCCTGAAGGCATCGATGAGGGCGGGGAAGGCGATGTTGACCGACGAGTCCAGGGCGCTGAGCCCGCCGCCCAGGCAGGCGACCAGCAGCATGCGCCGATCTGCGCCCTGGTAGATGGCCACAACACCCTCCCTGGTCGCCGACCGGCACGTGCCCGCTGCGAGCGAGGGCATGCTCGCACACGGATGGCGTCAGCCGGCCCCGAGGGCGTGCAGGACGAAGTCGGTCACCTGGGCGGCGGCCTCGACGGGGTCGCGGTGGCCCTGGCCCACGGGGAGGCGCTCCGAGCCGATGAGGGCGAACACCATGGGCACCACGACCTCGGGATCCACCGCACGGAACTCGCCGCTGCCGATCCCTTCGGCCACCACCTCGGCCAACAGGGCGTGCAGCGGTCGGAATCGGGACGACAGCTCGGCGTGGACACGGGGGGCCAGCATGGTCCCCTCGACCATGCCCCCCTCGGATCCGGCGCCCGGCTCCACGGCGAACTGGTGCATCTGGCGGCGGACAAGGACCGCCAGCCGGCTGGAGGCATCGGCCTGGTCATCGAGCTCGACCCGCACCTGGTCGACGAACTGCGCCACCGAGCGGGCCACGAAGGCCATCAGCAGCGCCTCGCGATCGGCCACGTAGCCGTAGGTCGTGTTGCGGGCCATGCCGGCACGCTGGGCCACGTCGGCCAGCGTGAGCTGGGCGTACCCGCGCTCGGTCAACAGTTCGCCGAAGGCGTCGAGCAGCGCGGTCATCATCAACTCGCGGTGGGCGGCCAGGTTGTCGGCCCGGATGCGGGGCATCGACCTCAGTGAACCACAGCCCGGCGTTCGCGCCCGCCGTCCGGGCCCGCCGCCCGAACTGCGGCCGTCCCTTGATGTTCCCGACGGGGCGTCGTATAAATGGGGGCATGTTCCTCGCCCTCAAGGAGATGCGCCGGGCGAAGGTGCGCTTCGGTCTGCTCATCTCGGCAGTGGGCCTGCTGGTGTTCCTCATCCTGGCCCAACAGGCCCTGCAGGACGGCCTGATCACCTCGTTCGTGGGGGCCATCGAACGGCAGTCTGCTCCGGTGCTCGTCTACAGCGTGGACGGCCAGCGGACCCTGCAGGGCAGCGTCATCCCCCCCGGGCTCGAGGAGCAGGTGGCGACCGTGGACGGGGTGGAGGCCATCGGCCGCATCGGCCAGGGCACCTTCACCGTGGCCGTCAGCGCCGGGGACGCCGACGACGCAGCGGCGCCGTCGGACGCCGCCGTGCTGGGCTACGAGCGCCAGGACCTGGGCGGCCCCGATGCCCTCAGCGCCGGTCGGCTGCCCGAGGGGGACACCGAGGCCGTGGGCAGCGCCACCGACTTCACCGTGGGCGACCGGGTCCAGGTGGTGGCCAACGGCGGGGCGGCCCCCGGGCCCCAGCTCACCGTGGTGGGCCTGGCCGACGACGCCCAGATCCAGGTCACGCCGACCCTGTTCGTGCCCTGGCCCGGCTACGAGGCCGCGGCCCGGGCCGCCAACCCCGACGCCACCACCGTGCTGCCCAACGCCATCGGCGCGCGCCCCGCCCCCGGCGTCAGCGACGACGACCTGGTGGCTGCCATCAACGCAGCCAGCCCCGAGGCCGACGCCCTCACCCGGGCCCGGGCCGCCGACGAGGCCCCTGGCGTGGCCGAGGTCCGCCAGTCCTTCCAGATCATCTTCCTGCTGTACGGCCTGGTCGTCCCCCTGGTCACCGGCCTGTTCTTCCTCATCATCACGTTCCAGAAGGCCGGTGCCCTCACCCTGCTACGGGCCATGGGGGCCCGCTCGAGCGTGCTGGTGCGCTCGCTGCTGGTCCAGGTGGTCGTCGTCACCGGCGCGGGCATCGTGGTGGGCACGGCGCTCTACGCCCCCCTCACCCAGCTCTCACTGGGCAGCATCTCCCTGCGCTTCGACCCCGGGGCCGTCCTCCTGTGGGCCGTGCTGCTGCTGGTGCTGGGCCTGGCCAGCGCGGTGGTGGCCGCCCGGCGGGTGCTGGCCATCGATCCCATCGAAGCCACCACCGGCGGAGGGGCCCGATGAACCTGGCCTGGCGCGAGCTACGCCGCCGGCCCGGCCGCTTCGCCGTGGCCGCGGCCATCCTCACCCTCATCTCCCTGCTCCTCATGTTCCTGGGCGGCCTGCTCGACGGGCTGGTGGCCTCGAGCACGGGCGCCCTGCGGGCCCAGCAGGCCGACGCCCTGGTGTTCTCGGCCAACGCCCAGGAGTCGCTGGTGCGCAGCCGGCTCGAACCCACCGTCCGCCAGCAGGTCGAGGCCGTGTCCGGTGTCGAGGCCGTGGGCGGGCTGGGCAGCGTGCAGCTGGGCGGCCGCCTCCCGGGGCGCGACCCCCGGGACCTGGTCCCCGTGGTGCTCTTCGGCTACGAGCTCCCCCCTCGGGGCCTTCCCGACGAGCCCCCACCGACGGGACAGGCCTACGCCGACGACAGCCTGCGCAGCGAGGGCGTCGAGGAGGGCACCACCGTGCTGCTGGGCCCGGCCCGCACCCCGGTGACCGTCATCGGCTTCCTCGACGACAGCCGCTACTCGGGCCAGGGCACCCTGTGGGCGTCGCTGGACACGTGGCGGACCGCGCTCGAGGCCAACCGGCCCGGCGAACGGGTGGGCGACGGTGTCGTCCAGGCACTGGTCGTGCGAGCCGCCCGCGGTGGGGCCAGCGGTCTCGACGGTCGCATCGATGCCGCCACCGGAGGGGAGACGCGGACCCTCAGCGTGACGGGAGCCATCGAAGCCCTGCCCGGCGTGGCCCAGCAGCGCAGCGTGTTCAACCAGATCATCGGGGTCACGGTGGTCATCGCCATCGTCGTCGTGGCCCTGTTCTTCGCCCTGCTCACCGTGGAGCGCACCTCGCTCTACGGAGTGCTCAAGGCGGTGGGCGCCAGCTCGGGCAACCTGTTCACCGGCGTGGTGCTCCAGGCCGTGGTGGTCACGGCCATCGCCTCCGCCATCGGCGTGGGCGCCGCGCTGGTGCTCGACGCCGTCATCCCCGCCGGCTCCATCCCCTTCGTGGCCAGGCCCAGCCGGCTGATCAGCAACGTGGCCTTCCTGCTGCTCGCCGCCGTGGCTGGCTGTGCCTTCTCCCTCCGACGCGTCCTGCGCATCGACCCGGCCGCGGCCATCGGCGGCGGCCAGTGACCGCTCGATCCCTGCCCCGGCCGCCCTGCGGCCCACCACCGTCGTGGAGCCCGTCATGACCACCACCGACACCGCCAGCAGCACTGGTGACGCCACCGGTCGCGCCGAGGCCGCCCTGCACCTCGAGGGGGTCCGCAAGACCTACCCCGTGGGAGGGGACGAGGTCGTGGCCCTCGACCGGGCCGACCTGACCCTGGGCCGGGACGAGATCATCGCCCTGGTGGGCCCGTCAGGGTCGGGCAAGACCACGCTGTGCTCCATCGCCGGGGGCATCCTGTCGCCCACCGAGGGTCGCGTGGTCGTCGGTGGCCAGGACATCTCGGGCTACTCGTCGCGGCAGCTGACCGAGTTCCGGCGCACGTCAGTGGGCTTCGTCTTCCAGACGGTGAACCTGGTGCCCTTCCTCACCGCCCGGGAGAACCTGCTGGTGGTGGACGAGCTGGGCCCCCGTCGCGGCCGCAAGGCCAAGGGCCGGGCCGACCAGTTGCTCGAGGAGCTCGGCCTGGCCGACCGTGCCGCCAACCTGCCCGCCCAGCTGTCGGGAGGCCAGAAGCAGCGGGTGGCCATCGGGCGGGCACTCATGAACGAGCCCGACCTGGTCCTGTTCGACGAGCCCACGTCCGCCCTCGACTCCATCCTCGGCGACCAGGTCGTCAAGCTGATCCGCGACGAGATGAAGGCCCGGGGCACCGCGGCCATCATCGTCACCCACGACGACCGCATCACCCACTACGCCGACCGCACCGTGCACATGGAGGACGGCCGGCTCGACGCGTGACGCCGCGTGCGGCCCGCGGTCGGACGGGGCTCGGTCCTAGCTCAGGCCCGGCTTCCAGATCATCAGGTAGAGCATGAGCAGGAGCAGCACGGTGAGGACCTGGCTGCCGAAGTCGACCCGGGTCCCGGCAACCTCGTCGCCCTCGGCCAGCCGACGCTCGGCCGGGCGCAGGACCCCGTGGAGCACGGCGTTCATGGCCACCCACACCAGGACCGCGGCCGACACCCACCCCTGGGCGAAGGCCCACAGGCCGTCGGAGGTCACCACCAACATGATGCCGAACAGGCCGACGGCGATCAGCGCCGGGCCGTAGACCCTGGTCGTGTGGTCGGCCAGGAGTTGCACGAGCTCACGACGCAGGGGGGAACGCCGGGTCTGGGCCAGCAACAGGGTATGGCTGACCATGGGCGCGAAGGCCACCACCAGGGAGAGGATGTGCAGCAGGAACAGCACCCGGTAGACCGCGCTACCCGGACCACCGAAGGCGACGACCATCCGGGCGACCGTACCCGACCGATGAGTCCACCCCGGCGGCGGGGTCTGAACCTGCAGAGACCGTGACCGGGCCGACGCCCGGGCCACGACCCAGATGCTGACCGAAGGAGTTCCCATGAGCCTGCCCAACGTGGTGACCCCCGCCCAGTGGCGTGCCGCCCGCGTCGACCTGCTGGCCGACGAGAAGGCCATGACCAAGGCCAAGGACGCGCTCAACACCAAGCGCCGCAAGCTGCCCATGGTCGAGGTGGCGAAGGACTACCGCTTCGAGGGCCCCGAGGGCGAGGTCGGCCCGGCCGAGCTGTTCGGCGGCCATCGCCAGCTCATCGTCCAGCACTTCATGTTCGATCCCAGCTGGGAGGACGGCTGTCCCAGCTGCACGGCGGCGTCCGACGAGATCTCCGCCGGCCTGCTGGACCACCTCCACGCCCGCGACACCGAGCTCGTCGTCGTGTCCCGGGCGCCGCTGGCCAAGCTCGAGCGCTGGAAGGCCGAGCGGGGCTGGGACTTCCGCTGGTACTCGTCCGGCGGCAGCGACTTCAACTACGACTTCCACGTGTCCCTCGACGCCGCTGTGGCCCCCGTGGAGTTCAACTACCGCGACGCGGCCGAGCTCGAGGCCGCGGGCATGGGCTGGATCAACGAAGGGCCCACCGAGCAGCCCGGCCACAGCGCCTTCCCGGCCGACGGCGGTCGCATCTTCCACACCTACTCGGTGTTCGCCCGGGGGGCGGAGCAGCTGGGCGGCTCCTACGCCTTCCTCGACATGACCGCCCTGGGCCGCCAGGAGGAGTGGGAGGAGCCCAAGGGCCGAGCCGTGGAGGGCCGGGGCGCGGTGCCCTCGTTCGAGAGCTGACGAGCTCGCCCGCCGACCACTGATCCCCCGACGACCTGGGCCCGCCGGTCAGCGGTCGAAGGTCCAGCGGGTGGCCCGACCGGTGAAGTCGGCCTCGACGACGGCGATGACCCGGTCCGGGCGCACGGCGAACACCGGGTCGACCCCGGGGTCGGGGAAGCCCGAGCCGTACTTGGCCTCGTAGACCACAGCCAGCCCGTCGAGGACGGCGGGGTCGCTCACCCTCTCGGCCGTGCCGTGGACGACGACGGACTCGGCCGCCAGCTCGGGAGCCACGCAGCACCGGCTCCCCCCGGGAGCGAGCAGGTTGCGGGCGTTGGCCGAGCGGGGCACCGGTCGAGAACAGGAAGCGGCTGTCGTGCCACACCCCCCACACCGCGGCCAGGTGGGGTGCGCCGCCAGCGCCGGTCGTGGCCAGCCAGTAGCTACGGGACGCCTCCAGCCGGGTCCGGGCCCAGTCCCAGGCCAGCAACCCACCCCCCGGACCCGGCGTCGAGGAACCGGCGTAGGCGCCGTCGTCGTCCCGCAGCGGGCTGGCGTTGAGCAGGACCCAGACGGGGGAGCCGTCCTTGCGGAGGAAGGCACACTCGAGCTGGGCCGTGTGCCCCTGCCGTGGTCGTTCCAGGTTCGCAGCCGCCTGGAGCCGGCCCTGTCCGTCGAGCACGTCGTAGAGGGACAGCGTGGCCATCTCACCCACCGGGTAGCCCAGGATCTCGCCCACCTTGGCGTTGGCGAACCGGGTGTCGGCCTCGGCGTCGAGCACCCAGATGCCCACGTTCGCCGTCTCGACGATGCGGCGCTCGAGCCACCCATCTGCCCTCGCCCGGTCGCCGAGCCGATCGTCGTCCGGCAGGCCACCGAGCGTAACGGCACTGGCGCTCGAGGTGGCAAGGCACGATGATCGGTCACCTTTCAGTGACGGTAACTGTTCTGCTACCGTTGTCCGGGTGCCCACGGAGCCTGCCGTCGCTCCCGCCGGCGACCCCTTCGACGCCCTCGGCGACCCCAACCGGCGCGCCATCCTCGAACTGTTGGGCGGCGGTCCACGATCGGTGGGCGACATCGCCGACCAGCTGCCCATCAGCCGCCCCGCCGTGTCCCGCCACCTGCGCCTGTTGAAGGACGCCGGCCTGGTGGCCGACGAGGCCGCCGGCACCCGCCGCCTGTACCGCCTCGACGGGCTCGGCGCCGAAGCGGTGCGTGCCTACCTCGAGCAGGTGTGGGGCCAGGCCGCGGGCCGCTTCCGCCTCGTGGCCGAGAACCGCGGGGACAGCCGGCCGTGACCGGCCCCGCTGACGCCGTGGACCCCATCCGGCTGACCTTCCCCGTGGCCTGCCCGGCTGCGGTGGCCTTCACCACGTGGACCACCGACATCGGCCTGTGGTGGCCCCGGGACCACACCAGGTCGGGGGATCCCGCCGCCATCAGCTTCGAGGCCGGCGTGGGCGGACGGGTCGTCGAGCACACCCGGACCGGCGACGAGGTCGAGTGGGGACGGGTCGTGGCCTGGGACCCGCCCGGCCGCCTGGCCTACCTGTGGTACCTGGGCGGGGGCCCCGAGGACGGCACCGACGTCGAGGTCACCTTCACCCAACAACCCGACGGCACCACCGTGGTCGAACTGGTCCACACCGGCTGGGAGCGCCTGGGCGAGCGGGGCCGGGCCCGGCGCGACGGCAACCTGGGCGGCTGGTCCGACGTCATCGCCCCCTACCTCGCCACCTTCGAAGCCAGCGCCCATCCCACCACCGTCGATCCAACCGCAGGGGGACCACCATGAGCAGCGACGATACCGGCACCCGGGAACACCCGTGGACACTGAAGACGCCCAGCGGGCAGTCCGAGTACGTGGTGTTCCGCGACCCCGCCCTCGACCCCCCGGCCCTGGTGGTGCAGGTGGGCAAGACCGAGCTGCGCTACCAGCTGCGCTGCATCGACGACCTGCACACCATGCTGAAGGAGGCCGGCGACTGGGTGCCCCTGGGCAACGCCGATGAGCAGAAGCCCGCGGCCGAGGGCACGGTGGAAGCGTGGGGCCGGGCCGACGACAACCCCGCGGGCGGCTGGTACGGGATGAAGAAGGGCCTGCGGGGTCGTTTCGGCAACTACGTGCCCCCGGTGCTCGAGGTGCTGGGCCTGGCCGAGGTCGAGCACAAGCCCCGGGGCAACCGCATGCGCGCCCGGTAGGCGCCGCGTCGCCACCAGCCCCGGGCACGGGCGCGCCGGTGGCCCGCCCCCGAAGGAACGGGCCACCGGCAGCCGCGGTCTGTCGGACCGGTCGGCCTCAGTCCCTGGAGAAGGTGAAGTTCTGGTCCATGGCCTCGCGGACCTGGGTCAGGGCCCGGCCGTAGGCGGGGAAGCCGGCGTTGTAGTTGCCGTCCTGGCGCCGGTTCGATTCACCCTCGAAGTTGTAGTAGCCGGGGGTGCACTCGGCGTTGCGGTTGGTCTTGCCCCGGTGGGCGATGACCTCCTGCACCCACCACTCCTCGGCGTCATAGGTGGCATCGATGGTCTCGTAGCCGTGGCTGCGGGTGTAGTCGATGCAGGCGGCGATGTGGTCGCCCTGCGCCTGGAGCACGTCGGTCAGGTTGAAGTTGAACGACGCCTGGTAGCCACCCATGATGAACAGGTTCGGGTAGCCGTGGCTGTGGATGCCGACCACGGTGCGGATGCCGTCGGCGTACTTGTCCTCGAGGTCGAGGCCGCCCTCGCCCTTGATCGTGTTCCAGATGCCGGTCTTCTGGACCTCGAACCCCGTCGCGTAGATGAGCAGGTCGAGCTCGTACTCGGCGCCCTCGAAGATCGGACCCTTGGGACCGATCTCGTTGATGCCCTCGCCATGGGTGTCGACCAGGTGCACGTTGGGCCGGTTGAAGGTGGGCAGGTACTCGTTGTGGAAGCAGGGCCGCTTGCACATGAACATGTACCAGGGCTTCAGCGACTCGGCCGTGGCCGGGTCGTCGACCTCTTCCTCGATGCGCTTGTGGATGCGCATCATCTGGTCGATGTTGGCGTTCTCCTGGCGGCGGACCTTCTCCTCGGCCGACATGCCCGCCCGCTTCTCGATCTGCATCGCGCTGAGCGGCGGATCGGTGAGGGCCTTGGTCCGGCGCTTGGCCTGCCAGCCCGGCGTGAGCTTGGCCGCCCACTCGGGGTCGGTCTCCCAGTCGTCCTTGATGTCGATGGACGACGGCGTGCGCTGGAAGACGAACAGCTCCTTGGCGTTCTGGCCCAACGACGGGACGGCCTGCACGGCGGTGGCGCCGGTGCCGATGATGCCCACGCGCTTGTCGGCCAGCTTCTCGAGGTCGGCGCCGGTGTACTCGTAGTCCCACCGCGAGGTGTGGAACGAGTGGCCGGCGAAGGTCTCCATGCCCTTGATGCGAGCCAGCTTGGGCTTGGAGAGCGTGCCGTTGGCGCACACCACGAAACGGGCCCTCATGGTGTCGCCCCGGTCAGTGGTGACCGTCCACATCTTGTCGGTCTCGTCCCAGGTGGTCGTGGTGACCGTGGTCTGGAAGACGGCCAGCTCGTACAGGTCGTACTTGCGGGCGATGGCCTGGCAGTGGGCGTAGATCTCGGGGCCGTAGGCGTAGTGCCGGGTGGGCACGTAGTCCATCTCGTCGAGCAGCGGCAGGTAGTCGTAGGCGACGACGTCGCAGGCCACGCCGGGGTAGCGGTTCCAGTACCAGGTGCCGCCGACGTCGGAGCCCCGCTCGACGATGCGGATGGACTCGACGCCCTTCTCCCGCAGCCGGGCCGAGGTGAGCAGAGCCGAGAAGCCTCCGCCGATGAACAGCACCTCGACGGTGTCGTTGATGGCGTCGCGGGGCTCGATCTCGCGACCGAGGGGGTCGACCTTGTAACCGGCCAGCTCGGCGCTCAGCTCGGTGTACTGCTCCGTGCCCGGGGGTCGGTAGGCCAGGCGCAGGTCGCGCTCCTCGGCGAACTTGCGCTTGATCTCGTCGTAGTACTCCTGGGGGTGGCGCTCGGGCCGCCCGCTGGTCTTGGCCGTGTCCTGGTCGGTCGTCACGCTGTGGCACTCCCCCATCACTGGCCCACCTGTGGGTTGGAGCGGCGTCCCGGGCGTCCCGGTGCCTGGCCCGCGGCGGAGTTGACTGGCCCGTCATCATCGCGCGCGACGGTGGTGGGGCGACAAGGCGGGTGGCCAGCGTTCCCCCGCCGAGCACGCGTCGACGCCGATGGCCGGGCCGCGGTCCCACCATCGGACCCAGGTCCCGTAGCTTCCCGTCGTGGTCCCCACACCCCCCGGTGGCACCCCGCCGGGCGAGTGCCGGCCGGATGTCGATCGCCTCGTCGAAGCGCTGATGGGCCCGGCCCACGTCCCCGGGCTGTCCGTGGCCGTCGTCGACGACCGCGGCCTGCGCCACGTCGCCGCCTACGGCTTCGCCGACCTCGGGGCCTCGACGCCGGCCACCCCGCTCACCTCCTACCTGTGGTTCTCGATGACCAAGATCGCCACGGCCACGGTGGCCCTGCGCCTGGCCGACCAGGGCCGTCTCGACCTCGATGCCCCCATCCGCCGCTACGTCGATGGCTACCGCCGCACCCCGGGACCCGACGAGGCCCGGGTGGGACAGCTCCTGGACCACACCGCCGGGGTGGCCAACCCCCTGCCCCTGCGCTGGGTGCGGCCGGCATCGCAGCCCGCACCCGACCCCGCCACCTTCCTGGCCCGGGTGCTGCGCCGGCACGGCAACCCCAGGTACGAGGTCGGTGGGGCGGCCCGCTACTCCAACCTGGGTTACCTGCTGTTGGGCCAGGCCATCGCCAGCGCCGCCGGCGCCCCCCTGACCGAGGTGGTGACCGACGAGTTGCTCACCCCGGCGATGGGCCACACCGGCTTCGCCCCCGCCGCCGACCGGGACCAGGCCACGGGCTACATCCGCATCCCCCGACCCACCACCCCCCTGCTGCGGGCCTTCCTCCCCGCCGGCGTCGTCGGTGCACGCCACGGGGCTCTGGGTCATCGCCACCTGTCCTTCCGTCCCTTCCTCGTCGATGGGGCCAGCTACGGTGGCCTGGTCGGCGACGTGGTCGACGCCGGCCGGTTGGCCACCCTGCACCTGGCCGACGGGGTCATCGACGGCCACCGGGTGCTCGAGAGCGACACCGCTCGCCGGATGCGCCGGATCACCTCGCCGGGCCGGCCCTTCGACCTGGGCCAGGGCTGGTTCCGCCACGCCGCCCACGGGGAGGGTCCCACCGACCACGTCGAGCACCTGGGGACCGGGGCTGGCTTCCGCAACGTCATGCGCCTGTACCCGGACCGGGGCCTGGGCGTCGTCATCATGACCAACACCACCGCCGCCTACGACCACCACAGCTTCTGCGAACGCCTGGTGCGCCTCCCCTGGTGAGGCGATCCGGCGGGCGGCCGATCGGGGTCAGCCGGCGGGGATGACGCAGAGCTCGTTGCCCTCGGGATCGGCCAGGACCTCGAGGCGCACCCCCCTCCTCGTCGACCGAGGTGACGGGGCGGGCGCCGAGGGCGATGAGCTCGGCCACGGCCGCGGCCAGGTCGTCGACCACGAGGTCGAGGTGGAGGCGGTTCTTGCCCACCTTGGGCTCGGGCACCCGCTGGAAGGCCAGGGCGGGCCCACCCTCCGCCGTGGGGGTGAGGAACACGTACTGCTCGAAGCGGTGGTCGATGCCGACCCCCAGGGCCGCGGCCCAGAACGCGGCCAGCACCTCGGGATCGGCGCAGTCGACGACGACGTGGGCCAGGCGACGGGACATGCCCGCATCTTCGCTGACGAAGCATCGACAGCGCCGCCCCGACCGGCACCTGACCGTCATGACCGAAGAAAATTAGATGCCCTACGGCCGACAATGTACCCAAATGCCCCTCCATCCATGAACATCTACATGCGTGTAATGGTTCGGCACCACATGCGGATCAAGCAAGGGTGCGCCACTAACCTTTGGACCCATGGACGACCGACTTGTGCTGGGCGACATGGACCTCATCTCCGTGGCCGACGTGCGCTCCCTCACCTCGGTGGAGGGCCCCTGCGTGTCCGCATTCCTCCCCACCCACCGGCACGGCCCCGACACCGGCCAGGCGCCGGTGCGCCTCCGGAACCTGACCGACGGGGCCGCCCGTTCCCTGGCTGCTGGAGATGTGGATCCCCGCCTCGTCGACCAGGTGCTGAGCCCACTGCGGGAGCTGGTGGACGATGTTGCCTTCTGGCAGCACCAGGCCGACGGCCTGGCCGTGTTCAGCGCTCCCGGATCCTTCGCCTCCTACCGTCTGCCCCGCTCGTTCGACGAGGAGGTCACCGTGGGGCCGTCGTTCCGGATCCGCCCCCTGCTGCCCCTGCTGGACGGCGACGGTGCCTTCTTCGTGCTGGCCCTGAGCCAGGGCTCGGTGCGGTTGCTGCGAGGCACCCGCCACACCATCGGCGACGTGGGGCTGGGGCCCATCCCGCGGTCCATGGGCGAGGCCCTGGCCCACGAGGACCGCGAGACCGAGCTCCAGTTCCGCTCGGGCGGCGGTGAAGGAGCGCTGTTCCACGGCCACGGCGCGGGGGACGAGGTCGACAAGGCCGCGCTCGAGCGCTTCTTCCGGGCCGTCGACCGGGGACTGGTCGAACGACTGGGCGCGGCCGACGCACCTCTCGTCCTGGCCTGCGTCGGCTACTACGCACCCCTCTACCGGTCGGTGAGCCGCTACCCGACGATCGTCGATGGCGCGGTCGAGGGCAGCCCCGAGCGGCTGGCCCCGGCCGAGTTGCACGAGGCGGCGTGGGCGCTGGTCGGCGACCGGTTCGGCGAACAGGCCCGGCGCGACCTCGAGCGCTACCGCGAAGCGGCCGGCACCGGTCGGGCCGTCACCGCCATCGACGAGCTGGCGCAGCGGGCCCACGAGGGCCGGGTCGACACCCTGCTCGTGGACGAGGGACCTCCGGTGTGGGTTCGCCTCGACCTGGGGAGCGCCACGGTGCGACTGTCGACCACGGCCGAGCCCGCCATCGATGACGTCGATCTCGTCGACCTCGCCGCACTCGACACCCTTGCCACCGGTGGCCGGGTGGTCAGCGCGGTGGAGCCGCTCGGCCACGGCCATGTGACCGCAGCGCTCTTGCGCTACTGATGCACCAGCCATGCGACGGGTCTGTTCACGTCGATCAGCCCACGATCGACAAGGCAAGGCCATCACCACCTACCAGATGACCTTTCATCAGCTCCCAGGAACGGGGATGGATCCAACGGTGTCGGGGACGGCCTGCTCCGGGACATCGGCGGCGGCCTCGTCGCCGTCCGCGGCGGCCCGGGCCCGATCCAGGGCGACCCGAGCCTCCTCCACCTTGGTCACGTAGCCCACCGGGTCCCCGGCCAGCAGGGCGGCCTCGGCGTCGGCGAAGGCCTGGGCTGCCTCGTCGAGGAGCTGGTCCACCTCGGTGGCCAGCCCCCCGGGGGCGCCACTGTCAGGGGTGGTCGGCTGGGAGGGACCCTGTTCGAGCGTGGCCGGTGCGTCGCCGAACACGGCGGCCAGGGCCTGCTCGAAGGTGTCGCGGATGGCGATGCGGTCACCGAAGACCACGATCACGTTCTTCAGCTCGGGCACGGCGTTCGCCCCGGTGGCCTGGACGTACAGCGGCCGCACGTAGACCAGGGACTGTTCGATGGGCACCAGGATGAGGTTGCCCAGCAGCACCTCGGAGCCGGCCCGACTCAGCAGGGTGATGAGCTGGGAGATCTGGGGGTCCTGGTTGATGCGGGCGTTGACGATGGACGGCCCGTCGACCTGGCGGTCCCGGGGCATGACGAAGACCCGCTTCTCGCCGTAGTCCTGCGGATCGGCCTTGGCCACCATGAAGGCGGCCAGCTCACGGCGGCTGTCGTCCTCGGAGAAGGGCACGAAGGGCTGCAGCATCAGGAACTCGACCTCCTCCTCCCCTGGCAGGCGCGTCAGCAGGTAGTAGGGGTCCATGCGCCCGCTCTGGGCCGGCGGTAGGGGCAGCTCCCCGGTCGAGGTGGGGGTGACCACCACGGGAGCGCCACCCGCTCCGGGGTCCTGGGCGATGTTCCAGCGATCCGACTGCGAGTAGAACTCGTTCGGGTCGGTGATGTGGTAGCGACCCCACATGTTGGTCTGGGTCCGGAACAGGTCCTCGGGATAGCGGAAGTGGGCCCGCAACAGATCGGGGACCTCGTCGTCGCCCAGGAAGAGCTTCGGGAACGCCCGCCGGTAGCTCTCGGCCAGCGGATCGGTCGGGTCGACCACGTAGAAGCGGGTGGTCCCGTCGTGGGCGTCGACCGTGACCTTGACCGAGTTGCGCACGTAGTTGAACGCATGGCGCAACCCACTGCCGGTCTCGAGGCGATCCACGTCGGCCTGCTGGGCGTAGGGGTAGCGGGTGGTGGTCGTGTACGCGTCGAGGATCCAGGTGATGCGCCCGTCGAGCACGACCGGGTAGGGGTCGTCGTCGAAGTGCAGGAAGGGCGCCACCGTGCTGGCCCGCTCGCGCACGTCGCGGATGTAGAGGATGCGCGACTCGGAGCGCATGTAGCCCGAGATCAGCGGGTTGACGTCGCCGAAGCGCAGGGCGAAGGCCAGGCGGCGGGGCAGCGAACCGATGCCGACCCCACCCGAGCCGTCGTAGCGGTTGGTGACGGCCGTGCCGTCCTCACGCAGGTAGTCGATCTCGTCCCGCTCGGTTCCCACGATGGCGTACCCGCCGATGCCCTCACCGTGGTAGAGGCGGGGCTCGTCGATGGCCGGCTCGCCCTGGGGCGGGATGTTGCGCACCAGGAAGTCGGGCTGCCCGTCGGAGGTGACGGCGTTGGCCGGGGACAGCACGGCGCCGAAGCCGTGGGTGAAGGCCAGGTGGCGGTTCTCCCAGGTGTCGGCGGGCAGGGCGTCAGGGTTCAGCTCACGGGCAGAGAGCATGATCTGGGTCGTCTCGTCGCCCACCTCGTAGCGGTCCACGTCGACGTCCGTGAAGCGGTAGAAGGTCCGCACCTCCTGCAGGCGCTGGTAGGTCTGCTGCAGGACCTGGGGGTCCCACAGGCGGACGTTGCGGATGGTCTCGGCGTTGTCCAGCAGCGCCTCGGCGTCGAGCTCCTCGTCGTAGGCGAACGGGTCGACCACCACGTCGTCCAACCCCATGGCGGCCCGGGTCGCAGCCACGTTGCGGGCGATGTAGGGCGCCTCCCGGGTCGATTCGGCCGGTTCGACCCGGAAGCGCTGCACGAAGGCGGGGTAGGCGACCCCGGCCACGACGGCCACCATGGCCCACAGACCGACCGCCACCACGGGCACCACCCAGCCCCGCCGCCAGATGCTGAAGACGAAGAGGGCCGCCGCCAGCAGCGAGATGACGGTCAGCAGGCGGATGGCGGGCAGCTGGGCGTTGACGTCGGCGTAGCCGGCACCTCCCACCACCCCCCGGTTGGAGAACGTGAGCTCGTAGCCGTCGAGGAAGTAGGTGGCGGCCCGGGCCAGGGCCAGCAGGGCCAGCAGCACCGAGAGGTGGGCCCGGGTCGGCGGGGACACCCGTCCCCCGCGGCCGCGCCGACGCATGCCCCCGCCCAGGTAGTGCGACGCGGCCACCACGAGCAACGTCAGCAGCAGCACGCCGAACACCCAACCGGCCACGAAGGTCAGGAAGGGCAGGCGGAAGACGAAGAAGCCGACGTCGCGGCCGAACAGCGGGTCGGTCACGCCGAAGTCCACGGGGTTGCGGAACAGCACCCAGTCATGCCAGCGCTCGGCAGCCGTCGCCCCCGTGAGCACGGCCAACACCGCAGCCACCGCCGCGGCGACCAGGCCGGGACGTCGGTCCAAGGCGACCACGGTCGGCGCCCGACCCGAATCGGTTCGCACCACCAGGGGGCGCCAGGGCAACAGGCGCTGGGCCAGGACGAGGTTGCCCCACACGATGGCGAAGGCGGCCACCGTGAACAGCACCACGAGGCCCACCTTGGTCACCAGCAGGCCCCGCCACACCGAAGCGAGGCCCAGCGAGTCGAACCACAGGTGGTCGGTGTAGAGCCCGGCCAGGCCGCGGGCCGACACGACCAGCAGGACGACCACGGCGACGACGACGACCACGACGATGCGGAGGCTGGTCCCCCTCGGCCGACGGCGCGGCCCGTCATCGGCCACGGTGGTCACGGCACCTCCGTGGGGACCTGCGGCGACGGCGTCCGGCCGGCGCGGGCGGCGTGCGATCGGGCGCGGGACGTCATCGCAGCCGAGCGCATGCAGATGTTCGAGGCGTCATGCGTCTCCGTGGAAGGGTGTCGGCCGGTGCGGCCGTCACCTACGAGGTCTACTGCGTCGGGCACCGGGCACAGGCTGAAGATGGCTGAAGTTGCCCCCTGGCGGTCCACCACCGGCCGCTGGTCCCGAAGAGCAGGTCCGCAGGCCGCCGAAGGACCCTGAACGGTGCACATGGCCCCGGCCCGTGAGCGGTCGCAGGCCCCGGGCCCGCCTTCTTCAGCCGCCTTCAGTTCATCCGCGGTCGCAGCCGGGAAGTGCTCCACGTAGACGGCAGACCACGACAACGGAGCAGAGCAACATGGGGATCGCGCTCGTACTCATCGTCCTCGCCCTCGTACTGGGAGGGGTGGGGTTCCTCGTCGAGGGCCTGGTGTGGCTGCTGGTCATCGCCCTGGCGCTGGCCCTCGTCGGCGCCCTGGTCGGGGGACGCGCCCGTGGAGCGCGGGCGTGAACGGCCCACCCGGCAGCCGCCCCGACCACCCGTCCGACCACAGCCACCACGGCATGGCCGACACCCTCGCCGACCTGGAACGGGGTCTGCGATCGACCGACGCCGCCTTCGTCCACGCCTTCGACACCCTCGAGCGGCGGGAGGCGGCGGCGTTCGCCACCATGGCCTCGCTGCTGGCCCTCACCACCATGCTGCTGGCCGCCGGGCTCGCCCTGCTGTCGCCGGTCCTGTGGATGGCCGGGTTGGCCAGCTTCGCCTCGGCCGTCGTGCTCGACCAGCACGGTCGCCGCCAGGCCGTGCCCCTGGTGACCGTCGGACGCTGTCCCCGGGACTAGACCGTCCCGGGGACAGACGGCGAGGAGCGACCATGGGCAGGGTGAGGACGCGAGCGCAGGACGGCGGCGCGGGGTGGGCACCGACCCTGCAACGCCGCCTCGTCGAGCTCGTCCTCGACCCCCCCCACCTGCCACGGACCTGGCTGGTGCCGTTGGTCACCGCCCTGGTGGCCGCGGTGGGGGCACTGGACCACCTCAGCGGGTCCCTGGCCTCCCTCGAGGTCCTCTACGTGCTGGTGGCGGTGTCGGCCACGGTGGTGGGCGGGGTCACCGGTGGCCTCACCGCGGCGGTGCTGGGCACGGTGGTCTGGGGTGTGGCCGAGCTCGTCGACCGTGAAGACGACGTCAGCCCGTGGATCGACGCCTGGAACACGGCGGTGCGGGTGGTGGTGCTGGCCCTGGTCGTGTTCCTGGTGACGTCGCTGGTGCGCGCCCTGGGTGAGGCCCGTCGTTCGGAGACGGCCAGCCGGGCCTTCCTCGCCGCCGCCGCCCACCAGCTGCGCACCCCGGTCGCCGCCCTGCGGGCCTCGGGGGAGGCGCTGGTGCTCGAGCCCCAGGGCGCCGAGCACGACCAGTTGCTGGCCAACCTGGTGGGCGAGTCCCACCGCGTCGGCCGGCTGGTGTCGTCCCTGCTGCGCACGGCCCGTCTGGACCAGGGCGAGGCCCGACGGCTCGAACCGGTCGACCTGGTCGGCCTGTGCGTGCGGGAGGCGGAGCGCCGCACCGCGCTGTCGGGCGTCGACTGCCGCGTCGAGGTCGACGAGAGCGGGCCGACGGGTCGGGTGCGCCTCGATGCCGACGCCACGCGCGAGGCCCTGGCCAACCTGTTGGAGAACGCAGCCCGCCACGCCACGGCCGCCATCGACGTGCGCCTGTCCGTCCCGCGCCGCCACATCGAGGTGCGCGTCGTCGACGACGGGCCCGGCCTGCCCGCAGGCCTGGAGGCCAGGGCCTTCGAGCGCTTCGTGAGCCTCGACGGGCACGGCGGCAGCGGCCTGGGCCTGGGCATCGCCCGAGACCTGACCCAGAGCCAGGGGGGGGACCTCGTCTACCGGGAGAAGGCCTTCGTGCTGACGCTGCCGTTGGTCACCGAATGACGGCCGAATGACGGCCGCCGGCCCCGGGCGAGCCGCTCAGGGGTCGAGGCGGGCCAGGTAGCCCGAGCCACGCTCGGTGTGGACCAGGCGGACCCCCAGCCGGTCGAGCTTGCGGCGCAGCGAGCTGACGTGGACCTCGACCAGGTTGGGGTCGTAGCCGTCGAACCCCCACACGAGTGACAGCAGCTGCACCTTGGACTGCACCCGGCCGTGCCCGCGCACCAGGGCGGCCAGCAGGTCGAACTCGGTGCGGGTCAGCACCACGCTGGCGTCGCCACGCCGGACCGTGCGCGGGCCCTCGTCCATCACGACGTCACCCAGGCGCAGCAGCTCGGGCTGCAGGCGCCCCGAGCGTCGCAGCACGGCCCGGACCCGGGCCAGCAGCTCGGCCATGGCGAACGGCTTCACCAGGTAGTCGTCCGCACCGAGCTCGAAACCCCGCAGGCGGTCGGTCAGCTCGTCGGCTGCGGTCATGAACAGCACCGGGACCCCTCCGGCCTCGTGCAGGCGGGCGCCCAGTGAGAAGCCGGCGTGGTCGTCGCCGGGCAATCGGACGTCGAGGAGGGCCAGGTCGGGGTGGAACGTGGCCAGCACCTCGTCGATGCCCGCCAGGTCGCCGTGAGCGGACACCTCGTAGCCGACCCGGCGCAGGGCCAGGTCGACGGCCTGACGCAGCGAGGTGTCGTCCTCGACCACCAGCAGCCGGACCGCACCCATGGGGTCATCATCACCCACCACCGACGCCTCCGCTGTCCATCGACTCCCTCCCCGGGCTGGCCTGCGTGAGCCGAGCCTGCCTGCGCCCGTGGCGTCCCAGCCCTGGTGGGCGCTGAAGAAGCCTGAAAGCGCGGCGATGCGCATCGGCCCGCCGCCGCCGGGGTCGGGCTCCACCCATGACCGCCACGTTCGTCGATCGAGCCTGGTCGTCGACTGGGCCGAGCTACCCAGGACCGTCCCGGTCGCGCTGAAGGGGTTACCGGGACGTGTCGACACCGTCGTCGTGAACCCTGACGCGCCACCACTCGACGACCCGACCTCTTCCCCTGCCGCTGGCGGCTTCAGCCCCCAGGGGCCGCTGCACGACTACCTGGCTGCGGCCCCCCCGCCCGGCTCCCCCGGCGTGGTCCGGGTCGGCCACGGCGGACCGGCGGGCAAGCCCCGTAGCAGCCTGGCCGTCATCCTGCTCGGCATCGTGACCCTGGGCATCTACACGCTGTACTGGCAGTACGCGTCCTTCGAGGAGCTGAAGGACCACACCGGCCAGGGCATCGGCGGGGGCCTGGCCCTCGTGCTGGCCATCTTCCTGGGGATCGTCAACGTGTTCCTGCTGCCGTCCGAGATCGGTGACCTGTACCAGGGTGCCGGTCGGGCGCGCCCCGTCAGCGGCTGGACGGGCCTGTGGGTGCTGCTTCCCTTCGTCGGAGGCATCGTGTGGGTGGTCAAGACCCAGGGTGCCCTCAACCGCTACTGGGAGAGCTGCTGACCTCGGGAGCGGAGACGCGGGGCCCGCACGGGGCGGGCCCTCACCCCGATCGTCGATCACTCCCGATCGTCGATCACTCCCGATCGCGACGCGGGAAGGGGCGGAAGGTGCGGCTGGCGATGAGGAAGCCCGCCACCCCCCAGGCCGCGATGACGGCCAGGGCGGCGGGGGCGAACCCGGCCCGACCGGACCCGGGGTCGAACACGTGGACGAGGGCGTCGTACAGGTGGCGCACGGGGAACAGCGACCCGAGGGTCAGCAACGCCTTGGGCAGGGACTCGGCGGGGATGAACACGCCGGAGATGAAGAAGAGGGGCAGGGTGATGGCGTTGGTGATGGCGCTGGCTGCGCCCTCGCTACCCACCAGCGCGGTGGCGGCCACCCCCAGGCAGGTGATGGCCACTGCGCCCACCAGCAAGGTCACCACCAGGGCCGGGACCTGGGCGGTGCGGATGTCGGGGTGGCCCTCGACGGGCTCGTTGCCGAAGATCGACGTGAACAGGACCAGGAAGAGCACGGGCAGGGCCACGCTGAAGAACAGGTCGGCCGGCTCGCGCAGGAAGGCGAGGAGCTCGGCCCGCAACTGGGCCCGGGCCGCCCTCACGGCTGCTCCAGGAGCTCGAGGTAGACGTCTTCCAGCGAGGGCCGCCTCACGGAAAGCTCGTCGAGCTCGATGCCCTGGGCCGCGGCCCACGCACACCACAGGGCCAGGGCCTCGGTGGGGCGCTCGGTGCTCAGGGTGACGTTGCGTCCATCCACGACCGCACCCGGCACCGGGGGCAGCTCGGCCCAGGAGCCCACCGGCAGGCGGAAGCTGACGTGGACCCGATCCTGCGCCCCGAGCTCGTCGGGGCGGCCGGTGGCGATGATGGTGCCGTCGCGGATGACGGCCACCCGGTCGGCCAGGCGCTGGGCCTCCTCCAGGTAGTGGGTGGTGAGGAAGATGGTGGCCCCCAGGTCGCGCAGCCCGGCGATCACGTCCCACGCCGCCCGGCGGGCCTCGGGGTCGAACCCGGTGGTGGGCTCGTCGAGGAAGACGAGCTCGGGGCGGCCGATGAGGGCCAGGCCCATCTCCACCCGGCGGCGTTGACCACCCGACAGGCGCTCGATGCGCACCCCGCCCTGGGCGGTGAGGCCGACCAGGTCGAGCATCTCGTCCACGGCCCGGGGCTCGTCGTAGTAGCTGGCCCACAGCGTGAGCAGCTCCCGGGGGGTGAGGTGGGGTTCGAGCTCGCCACTCTGCAACACGCAACCGAACCGGCCCCGGTCGGCCCGGCTGAAGTGGTCGGGATCGGCGCCCAGGACCTCGACCTCGCCGCCCGAGCGTCGGCGGAAGCCTTCGAGGATCTCCACCGTGGTGGTCTTGCCCGCGCCGTTGGGGCCGAGGAAGGCGAAGATCTCGCCCCGGGCCACGTCGAGGTCGATGCCCCGGACGACCTCGCGGTCGCCGTAGCGCCGACGCAGGCCGCGTACCCGCACCGCCGGCGCGCTCACCTGTGCCTGGGCCATGGCGGCGACGCTACGGCGATCGGGGGTGCGGGTCAGGTCGCGGCGAACCTCTTGACAACGGTGGGACCCATCCCGCATATTCAACTCATCAGTTGATCAACAGACCGGTTGAACACGCCGATGGCCGACGACCCGCTCAGCCTCACCTTCGCCGCCCTGGCCGACCCGACCCGACGAGCCATCCTGGCCCGCCTGGCCGACGGCGAGGCGACGGTCAACGAGCTGGCCGAACCCTTCGACATGAGCCTCCAGGCCGTGTCCAAACACCTCAAGGTGCTGGAGCGGGCCGGGCTCATCAGCCGGGGCAGGGACGCCCAGTACCGCCCTTGCCGCCTGGAACCGACCTCGTTGGAGCCGGCCGCCGACTGGATCGGCCGGCATCGCCAGGTCTGGGTCGATCGCTTCGATCGGCTCGAGGTCCACCTCCGCAACATCCAGCAGGCCGCGACCAACGCGGACGACAACGCACCCAAGAGCACAGAGGAGCCACCGTCATGAGCAACACCACGTCCAACCTCGGCGAGGTCACCTACTCCCGCATCTACGACGCCCCCCGGGAGCTGGTCTTCGCCTGCATGACCACGCCCGAGCACCTGACCCACTTCTGGGGTCCGGTGGGCGTGCACACCCCGGTGGAGAACATCACCATCGACCCCCGGCCCGGCGGCGTCTTCGAGACGGACATGGTCAACGACGAGAGCGGTGACGTGTACCCCATGAAGGCGGTGTTCGTCGAGCTCGTCGAGCCCGAGCGCATCGTGTGGAGCGAGCCCGGTGTCGAGGGGGGCATGACCACCACCATCACCTTCACCGACCTGGGCGACGGCCGCACCGAGGCCATCACCCACCAGACCAACCTGCCCGAGATGTACCGCAGCCCCGAGGCCCAGGCCGGCATGCAGAGCAGCTTCGACCGCTTCGTCGAGTACCTGCGCACCGTGGTGTGAGCGGTGGGCGCCCGCGGGGTGGCGGTCCCGTACCATCCCCGAGGCGATGTCCGACGCGCGTGAGGCCCTGCTCGACAAGGTGCTCGCCCACGTGGCCGCCCACGGCCTCAGCGACAGCAGCCTGCGGGAACTGGCGGCCGGCGTAGGCACCAGCCACCGCATGCTCATCTACCACTTCGGCTCGCGGGAAGGGCTGGTGGCGGCCGTCGCCACCGCCGTCGAGCAGCAGCAGCGGGCGGCCATGGCGCAACTGGCCACCCAGGTCGGTTCCCCGGCGGAGCTGATCCGGGCGGCCTGGCAGCAGGTGGCCGACCCCGCCCTGCGACCCTTCGTGCGGCTGTTCTTCGAGGTGCTGTCCTACGCCCTGCAGGGCCGACCGGGCACCGAGGACTTCCTGCGCCAGCTCACCGAACCGTGGCTGACCCAGGCCGGGGAGACGGCTGCGGGCCTGGGCCTGGACGCCTCGGTGGCCGAGCTGCGCCTGGGCGTGGCCGTCACCCGGGGCCTGCTCATCGAGCTGCTGGCCACGGGGGACGAGGCGGCGGCCACCGAGTCGCTCGAGCGCTTCATCGAGCTGTGGCTGGCCGCCACCCCCGCACCCTGATGGCCAGCTGACCGGGCTGAGCGGACCGGCAGGTCCCGGTCAGTGGGCCACCCGCTGGCGGGCGCGGGCCTCGGACGCGGCCTTGAGGCCGGCGGCCTCCATGGCCAGGTAGCGGCGGGTGATGCCCCTCGACAGCTTGCCCACGAGCGTGCCCAGGGGGCCGCCCTGGTCGATGCTCTGCTCGACCCGGGTCGATGTCGGGCTCAGGGCCACGACCCGGTGGCGGGCCACGGTCCGGGCTCCCGGCGAGGTCGACGTCCACGACCAGCCCCGGCCCGGGTCGAGGTCGGTCACCTTCCAGCGCAGCTTGGGGAACCGGGGCTGGGAGATGTCGACCTCGGTGCCGGGGGCGAGGTCGCCACCGCCCACCACCGAGGCCTTGCGGACCGAAGCCGTCCACGTAGGCCATCGCTCCACGTCGGTGTACACCGCCCACACGAGGTCGGCCGGGGCGTCGATGTCGATGCTGTCGTTGGTGATCATGTACCAAATGGTACACATCGGGTGGAGGCCCGTCCATGGCGATCCCGGCTGGCGGCGTCGCGACGACGGCGGTCAGGTCGGGGCCCGACGCGCTGGCCGACGACATCGTGCTCATCGACCACGGCGCCGCCGTGGCCACCGGTTCGCCCCGCGCCCTGAAGGCCCGCATCGGTGACCAGCGCGTCGATGTGGTGGCCGTGGACCACGCCGGGCTCGACCACCTCGTCGCCGCCCTCGATCCGGTCTTCGACCTGGCCGTGGCCCGCGACCGACGCACCATCTCCATCCCCGCCCCCAATGACACGCTCGACCTGAGCGACGTGACCGCTGCGGTGCGGGCCACCGGGGTGCCCGTCGACGAGCTCGCCCTGCGCCGCCCCACCCTCGACGACGCCTTCCTGGCCCTCACCGGCCAGTCGGCGACCGCCGGCACCTCCCCTTCCTCCCCCACCCGCGCCCCCGACAACGCCGCCGACCTCACCCCCTCGGAGCTCGCCTCATGACCACGACCCTGACGCCCCCGACCCTGGCCCTCCCGGCCGGGTCCATCGAACCCCTCCCCCGCCGTCCCGGCCCCGTGGCCCGTTACGTGCGGGAGACCAGCCTGCTCATCGGGCGCAGCCTGCGCACCATCCCCGGGTCCCCGAGCTGGTCGCCGTCATCCGTCAGGTCACCCAGGGCACCCAGTCCCACGGCTCGTGGCAGCTCGAACACCCCGTCGTCACCATGGTCGGCTGGTGCGTCCTCATCATCGCCATCTGCGTGCCCCTGGCCCTGCGCCGGTTCCGCACCACCGCCGCCGCCTGACCGGCTGCGACCCTCGGGTTCTCGTCCCGGATCGTCCCACCGATGGGACGATCCGGGACGAGAGCTGAGCCAATCGGCGCACCTCACGTCGAGGGCGTGGTAGGCGTTGGCCGGACATGGGATCGAACTCGCTCGCCAGCGGCCGTCAGGGCCCCCGCAGCCGCCAGGGCGGTGTGCCCACCACCCTGGGCGCGCCGTCGGCCGGCCCCCAGCGCCAGCTCAGCCTGGTCATGGACGACGAGCCGATCCGACAACGGGCCCAGCCGCTGCCTGGCGTTGTCCACGTGCCCGACTGGCTCGACCTCGCGGCCCAGCAGGCCATCGTGGCCGACTTCCGTCGTTGGGCCCTGCCCCCCGCCGGGCTGCGCCACCCCCGGGTGCCGACCGGGCACCTGATGACGGTGCAGTCCGTGTGCCTGGGCTGGCACTGGTACCCCTACGTTTACTCGCGCACGGCCGAGGACACCGACGGCGCGCCGGTCAAGCCCCTGCCCGAGGACCTGGCCCAGCTGTCGAGGGCTGCGGTGACGGCGACGTTCGGGCCCGAGGCCGGCGCCACCTACGCCCCCGACGCCGCCATCGTGAACCTGTACGCGGAGGGGGCCCACCTGGGCCTGCACCAGGACGGTGAGGAGCCGTCGGACGCTCCGGTGGTCACCATCAGCCTGGGCGACACGTGCACGTTCCGCCTGGCCGGGGTGGACCAGCGCACCGGTCCGTTCACCGATGTGGAGCTGCGCAGCGGCGACCTGCTGGTCTTCGGAGGACCCCACCGGCGCATCTTCCACGGTGTGCCCAAGGTCGTGGCCGACACCGCCCCCGAGGGCCTGGGCCTGCCCCCGGGCCGCCTCAGCATCACCGTGCGGGAGACCGGCCTCGTCGGCTGAGGATCGAGCTGTCCGGATCTGCCGGCGGCGCGTCCCGGGGGCCGATGGGCGAGACCAGGGACACGAGCACGAACGAGATGATGATGAGCAGGTACCAGGAGCCGAGCTTGTCGATCGACACCGGCCGCCAGCCGCCGGCCTGGTCGGGGTAGGTCCAGGCGTTGGCGAAGGTGCCGATGTTCTCGGCGAACCAGATGAACAGGGACACGAGCAGGAAGCCGACGAGCATGGGCATGTGCCGGGAAGCGGTCAGCGGCGTGAACCAGATGCGGCAGCGGCCGAACAGCACGGCGGTGGCGGCGAACAGCAGCCACCGGGCGTCGGGCAACCAGTGGTGGGCGAAGAAGTTGAGGTAGATGGCCCCGGCCAGCACCAAGGTCACCGCCCGGGGCGGGTAGCGGTCGAAGCGGAAGTCGAAGATGCGCCAGATGCGGGCGAGGTAGCTGCCCACCGTGGCGTACATGAAGCCGGAGAAGAAGGGGACGGCGCCCAGGTGCAGGAAGCTCTCCTCGGGGTAGACCCACGAGCCCGCCGACGTCTTGAACAGCTCCATCACCGTGCCCACCACGTGGAAGATGGCGATCACCGCCACCTCGCGGGGTGTCTCCAGCCGCAGGGCGATCATGGCGACCTGGATGCCGAGGGCGCACAGGGTCAGGAAGTCGTAGCGGTGCAGGGCGGCGCCGTCGGGGTAGGCGAGGTGGGTGGCCAGCAGCAGGGCCAGCATCAGCCCGCCGAACAGGCACGCCCACGCCTGCTTGAAGCCGAAGAGCAGGAACTCGTAGAGCCATGCCCGGGGGCCGGGGTCGGGTCGGAACGTCTCCAGACGGCGGCGGATGCCGCCGAACCGCGTCTCCCGAACGTCCACCACCAGCCGCCCCACCTGCCGCTCACCGCCCCCGCCGGGACCGTGGATCCCGATGGACCCCGGTCTCAGGTTAGGTGTTCGGCCATCCACGCCACCGCGAAGCGGACCACGTCAGCGGCGTCGAGCAGCTCGCTGGCGGCGCCGCCCACCGGGCCCGGCCACCAGCCGGTGGCGCCGCACCCGGCGCTTGCCGGGCACCGGGGCACGCGCCTCGGCCAGGTGCAACAGGGTCAGCGTGTCGAGGTCGGCCCCCAGGCGCAGCACCTGCCCACCCCCCTCCACCAGCCGCTCGAGGGGTGAGCCCGGTCCGTAGTAGTCGTCCCACGGCGCGTCGTCGACCAGGGCCGCGGCCATCGGGCCCGAGGCGGCGAAGCGACCCTCGGGGTTGTCGCTGACCACGGTGGCGGGCCGGGTCCGGAACACCTCGGCCAGCACCCCCACGTCGGGGTCGGCCGGGGTGGTCCAACGGTCGAACGGCTCCGCGCCACGTAGCAGCTCGGCCCGATCGGCCTCGGGGTGCTCGTTGACCCAGGCCCAGTCGTCCCTGGCCCCCGGCATCATCAGCAGGGTCCCCTCGGGGCCCAACACCGTGGCCAGGGCGTCGAGCACGCCGTCGGCCCCGCCGACGACCGGACCCACGGCCCGCAACGAGGCGTGGACCATGAGCGACCCGCCGGGCCCCACACCCAGGGCCCGTAGGTCGGCGGCCAGCTCGTCAGGCCGGCGTGGTCGTCCCCCCGGGTTCACGGCTCGCGGCCACCGCCGGGCTCGCCACCGACCACGGGCTCGAGGCGGACGACGGGGATCTGGCGCTCGGTGCGGCCCTGGTAGTCGGCGAACATCGGGTAACCGGCCACCAGGTGGGGCCACAGGGCGGCCCGTTCGTCGTCGTCGAGGGTGCGGGCGTCGGCCTCGTAGACCTCGGCCATGACCCGCACGTGCACCCGGGGCTCGTCGCGCAGGTTCAGGTACCACGACGGGTGGCCGTCGACCCCGCCCTTGGAGCCGATGACGTGGCGGTGGCCGTCGTGCTCGAAGTAGAGCAGCGGGTTGCGCCGCACCGAACCGGATCGGCGGCCCTTCGTGTAGAGGATGAGGATGGGCCGGGGCCCCTCCCAGCCGTCGTCCTCACCGTTGCTGGCCACGTAGCGGCGAGCGTGGGCGGCGGCGAAGCCGACCTCGTTGTCGAGGGCTTCGGCGTCGATGGCGTCGACCCGATCCCGCACGGTGGCCGGGTCGCCCTCCTTGCGCAACCGACGCGTCCAGTCCCCCAACCCGCCTTCGACCTCGGCCATGCTGCCCCCTCGTCGCCGTCGACCACGTGCCCCCAGCGGGCACGATAGGTCGCGCCCGGCGCTCGCGTCACAGGTGGCGGCCGACGGTGACCTCCCCCACGACCAGCTCGGCGTGGACCCCCAGCACCTGGCCCACCCGGGCCGCCTGGGACTCGAGCTGGCGTTGCTGGCGCACCTTGAGCTTGCCGAAGGGCTCGACGGTGATCACCACCCGCTTGGCGGCCCGGCGCTGGTGCCACACCCCGGCCACCACCCCGTCGACCACGAGCACGGCCACGGGACCAGCCTGGCCCCCGGCCAGCGCCCGCTCGGCCGCCACCCCGGGGAAGAGCAGGGGACGGGGGTGGCTGCCCACCACGTCGTTGTCGAAGTAGGGCAGCAGCCGGGCCCCGCCCGGGGGCTCGTCGCCCACGGCGACATCCCCGGCCACCACCCACATGGTGGTGCCGTCGACGTCGACCGGCTCGAGCCGGCCCGTAGGCGTGCAGGTAGCTGCGGACCAGCCTGGCCAGGGCCTCGTCGCCGTCCGCGGTGGCCACCGCGCCGAGCCACCGCGCCGAGCTGGTGTAGAGGGCGAGCTCGGCCTCGGCCAACGCCGTCCCCAGGGCGGCGACGACCTCGTCGGTCTGACCTGCGGACAGACGGATGGCCGGTGCCTGGCCAC
This sequence comes from Acidimicrobiales bacterium, assembly GCA_038255145.1. GTDB lineage: Bacteria > Actinomycetota > Acidimicrobiia > Acidimicrobiales > CAIXPF01 > WHTX01. Next base: position 22,533 of record JBBSLP010000004.1, on the reverse strand, counting down.
CCGGCGCGGTGGGCGACGCCGAGAGCGCCGCGGTCCACCGGCCCAGGTCGGCGGCGGGCAGCAGGTGCACCGTGCCCCGGGGTCCGTACGTCTTGACCAGGGTGCGGTCGGTCCACAGGGCCTGCTGCACGGTGCTGCGGGTGGCGCCGGCCACCCGCAGCCCGACCGACAGCTCGGCCGCCGTCATCACCTGGGCGTGGGCCCCGCACAGGATCCCCACCTGGTCGACCAGGCCATCACCGGGCACGGGCTCGGTCAGCCCATGCCGGGCCAGGCGCCGGGCGCACACCTGGGACCAGGTCATCGACGGCACGGGGACGGATGCGGCCATGATCAGGAGCGGGCGAAGCGGCGGGCGGCCAGGGTGGCGAACACGGCGGCGATGGCCACGGACCACACCACGGCCCGCACGGTGAGCCACGCCGCACTGTGCCCGAGGACGGCCTCGGCCCCATCACCCAGGGTGAGGGAGCGCACGGCGCCGACCATGGACGTCACCGGCTGGTGCTCGGCGATGGGCTGCATCCACCCGGGCATGGACTCGACGGGCACGTAGGTGCTGGACACGAACACGAAGGGGAAGGCCATGAACGACAGCCCCTGGGCCGCCTGTGACGACCCCGCCACCAGACCCACGTAGATCAGCGGCCACGTGAAGGCGGCGCCGAAGAGCACGCACAGGCCCAGGGCCCCGAAGGCCTGGAGCACACCGCCGTGGGGGCGGAAGCCGGTGGCGAAGCCGATGACCACGGTGATGAAGATGCCCCAGGTGACGAGCACGGTGTCGGCCATGGATCGGCCCAGCAGGGTCGAGGCCCGGGGGATGGGCAACGACCGCAACCGGTCGAACACCCCGCTGTCGATGTCGTCGGCCACGCCCACGGCCCCGCCGGCGAACAACCCGGCTGTGGCCCCGAGGGCGGGGATGAGGAAGTCGACGTAGGCCACGGGACCGGTCTGGATGGCCCCACCGAAGACGTAGCGGAAGATGAGCAGGAACATGGCCGAGGTCAGGGCCCCGACCACGATGAGCTGCGGCGTCCGCCAGAACTGTCGCAGGGTGCGCCCGGCGATGGCCGTCGATGCCGCCAGCAAGCCGGCCCGGCCGGTGGGAGCGACGATGGCGAAGGCGGGCGCGGTCTCGGTCGGGCGACCGGCGTCGGCGGGCCGGCCGGCGTCGACGTCGGTCGTGGGGGCGATGGTCGTGGTCATGGCGTTGGCTCCGTCTCGCACGTCGGGCTGGTGGGCGTCGCTGGCGTCGGGCTGGCGGCTCATGCCGCCTCGGCGGTGTCGGCGTCGGCGTCGGCGCCGTCGGAGGGGCGACCGGTGAGGGTGAGGAAGACCTCGTCGAGGGTGGGGCGGCGCAGGCCGATGTCGTCGAGGTCGAGGTGGTGCTCAGCCAACACCCTCACGGCCTCGGCCAGGCGGTCCGAGCCGTCGACCACGGCCACGGCCACCCGCCGGCCAGGGACGTCGACCCGGGGCTCCTCCACGCCGAGGCCGGCGAGCACGTCGCGCACCTGGCCCACGTCGGCCGGGCGCCGCACCCGCACCTCGACCACGTCGTTGCCGGCCAGGCCCTTGAGCTCCTCGGGGGTGCCGGTGGCGATGGCCTTGCCGTGGTCGACGATGGTGATGCGGTCGGCCAGCTGGTCGGCCTCCTCCAGGTACTGGGTGGTGAGCAGCACGTCGGTGCCCGTGGCCACCAGAGCCCGGATGGCCTCCCACAGCTCGATGCGGCTGCGGGGGTCGAGCCCCGTCGTGGGCTCGTCCAGCAGGAGCAGCTTGGGTGCCCCCACCAGGCTCGCCCCCAGGTCGAGGCGACGGCGCATGCCCCCCGAATAGGTGCGGACCAGGCGATCGGCGGCGTCGGACAGGCTGAGGCGGTCCAGCACCACGTCGGCTGCCGCCGCCGCTCCCCGCCGGCTGTGGCCGAACAGGCGCCCCACCAGGACCAGGTTCTCCCGACCGGTCATGGCCGGTTCCACGGCGGCGTGCTGGCCGGCCAGACCGATCATGGCCCGCACCCGGTCGGGGTGGCGCACGGCGTCGACCCCGGCCACCGTCAGCGTCCCCCCGTCGGGTGCCAGCAACGTGGCCACCGCCCGCACCAGCGTCGACTTGCCGGCCCCGTTGGGGCCGAGCACAGCGGTCACCTGCCCCGATCGGGCCTCGAGGTCGAGGCCGTCGAGGGCCTGCACGGCGCCCTTGCCCTTGCCGAACCGCTTGGCCAGGCCCACGGCTTCGATGGTGTTCGTCCCCTTGGATCCCGCTGTCGCTTCCATGGATCACACGTTGCGCCCGAGAAGTGGCCACCTGTTGTCCACGTTGGGCGCGAAACTGGGGACATGCGTGCGGATCGGCTCGTCGCCACCCTCCTCTTCCTCCAGTCCCGGGGCCGGGTCACCGCCACCGAGGTGGCGGACGAGCTCGAGGTGTCCATCCGCACGGCCCGCCGCGACCTCGAGGCCCTGTCCATCGCCGGCATCCCCGTGTACTCCCAGGCCGGCCGGGGCGGGGGCTGGTCGCTCGTCGGCGGCTCCCGCACCGACCTGAGCGGGCTGACCGCGGCCGAGGCCCGCACGTTGTTCCTGGTGGCGGGGCCGTCCTCGGCGGTGACGCCCGAGGCCAAGGCCGCCCTGCGCAAGCTGGTCCAGGCCCTGCCCGAGACGTTCCGGGCCGAGGCCGAGAAGGCGGCCGCGGCCATCGTGTTGGACCCCGCCCACTGGGGGGGCACGGCGCCGCCCACCCCGCCCCACCTCGAGATCCTCCAGCAGGCCGTGGTCCAGGGCCACCAGGTGCGGCTGGGCTACGAGGACCGCACCCGGGCCGTCACCGAGCGCATCGTGCACCCCCTGGGCCTGGTGGCCAAGGGGTCGGTCTGGTACCTGGTGGGCGACACCGACAACGGGCTGCGCACGTTCCGGGTGTGGCGGGTGCAGTCCGTCGAGCTCACCGGGGAGGCCGCGGTGACCCCCCCGGGCTTCGACCTGGCCCAGACCTGGCAGGGGGTCGTGGCCGAGATGGACGAGCGGCGGACGTCGGTGCCGGTCCGGGCCCTGGTCGACCCCGAGATCGTGGGCTGGCTACGGGGCCACTTCGGCCGGTCGTTGACGGTGGGCGAGGCCGGCCCCGACGGCCGGCTGAGCGTCGAGATCGGCTTCGGCGAGACCCACCACCCGGCCATGGAGCTGTCGGGCTACGTCAGTGGCCTCGAGGTCATCGACCCTCCCGAGGTCCGGGCCGAGCTGGCCGCCATCGGCCGCCGCCTCGTCGAGCGCTACGTCGCCGACCGCGCTGACGCGTCGTAGCCCGGTCCGCTAGAGCTTGGGCAGGATGATGGCCACCTGGCGGCAGCGGGCCACCTCGTGGCCGTCCGAAGCCAGGATCACCGCATCCGTGGTGGACCACCAGCGGCCCTTGCGCTCGGTGCTGTCCACCCAACGGGCGGCCACCGTGTACGTCTCGGGCACCACCAGGGGGGCCAGGTGCTGGATCAGCCCGCTGGTGTGGATGCCGGCACCGAACTGGGCCGAATGGCGGATCAGCGGGGTCATGCGCCCGGGCACCCACGACGGGTGCATGCGGGTCAGGCGCCCCTCGGGGGCACTGCCCACCCGCTCGACCTCGTAGCGCCGGGCCTTGGCCTCGTCGAGCCTGATGGCCATGGGCAGGTAGTCGGTGCCTACGGGTAGCTCAGCGGGGTCGAGCCAGGGGAGGTCGTCGGGCGAGGGCTCTGCCACCAGGCGATCCGGGATGGCCAGCTCGGTCAGCCAGGGACCGTCGCCCAGGCCGACCCGCCCGTCGATGGTCACCGTGCCGTCGTCCTTGGACTGGACCAGGCGACCGTCGCCGTCCACGGCCGTGCGCAGGTGCTCGCCGACGTACACGGGGGCCCGGAAGGCCACCTCGGCCCAGCCCCGGTCCAGCCAGCCGTCACCCAACTCGGCCACCACGGCGGCGCAGGCCAGGGCGTAGGTGCTGATCCCTCCGACCACGGCGCCGTCGAACCCGTAGGCCTTGGCCCCCTCGGCGTGGATGGGGTTGACGGCCCCGATCTCGGGGGGATCGAGCACGGCGTTGCCCTCGGTCACAGCCATGGCCGCGACCCTACGTCACCCGCCGGACGGCATCGGCCGCCCCGGGGGCGCCGTGATCAGTAGGCCGAGCGGAGCCCCACGCCGGGCGCCATGTTGGCCGGATCGGCCTGGGCCGAACCGAAGCCGAGCACGAGGTGCGAGAGGCCGGGGATGAAGAAGAGGAAGATCTTCCAACCCAGGCCCTTGCCGAACAGTTCGGCCGTGTCACTGGCCAGGAAGACGGCAGCGATGATGTTGATGATGGGGATGATGCTGAGGATCAACCACAGCAGCGGGGGACGCTTCCCGCGGGCCTTGAAGATCATGTACACGTTCACGAACGGCACGATCCCCATCCAGCCTGGGAAGGCCGAGCTTGGTGAAGACCTTCCAGTAACCGACCAAGGCGAGGATCAAGAAGGCCAGGTAGATGAAGACGACCGCTGTCGTCAACCCGTTTGACCCGCCATCTCTGCCGCTTCTGCAGCAAGGAGCAACATGGTCGGTGAACGTAGCTGAACGTCAACGAACTCCGGCCTCCCGTTGCGCGGTCACGCATTGCGATCCAATGTCGAAGTCGTTCTCACCAACACCGCGCACCGACGGTGATCAGCTCTCCATCTGCAACGGGGGGTTGGCCAGCGCCGTGGTGACCGAGGTGCCGAAGGGGCCCTCGAGGTCGTAGAGCGTGCACGTGCCCACGGCCACCCCGCCGGCCGCCAGGTGCTCGGCCGCTTCCAGGCCCACCCACTCGCCCACGGGTTCGCGGGCCATGACCAGGGTGTAGTCGGCGTTGATGAAGTGCAGGCCGTCGTCGCTGGCGTTGGCCAACGGGCTGGCGGCGTCGGCCGACAGGGCGGCCCGCACGAAGGGGGACACGACCTCGTCGTCGACCAGGGAGGCGGTCTCGCGCGACCACTGCCGGGTGCGCTCCCCGGTGCCGAACCCTCCCTCGATGGTGCGCCACTGCCACGGCGTGTCCCGGGGGTTGCCGGCCAGGTCCTCGGCCACGTCTTCGGGGTGGGGCACCGTCCAGCGCTCGGGCTGCCACACCCGACCGGGCGGCACCTCGCCCCGGCGCAGCAGGACGGCCGAGGCCCGGCCCCCCACGTGGCCGCCCACGACCACGCTGGCGTCCACCACCCGGATGCGCCGCCCGTCGCGCACCACATCGGTGGTCACCACCGCCGGCGCGAAGCCCGCGGGGCGGAACAGGTCGACGGTCAAGCGGCAGGGCACCAGGTCGGGATGGCCAGCCACGGCTTCGACGGCCCGGGCGGCGAGTCCCCCGAGCAGGCGACCGTGCAACATCTCGGCCGACCACGGGCCCTGGGCGTCGGGCTGGGGCACCAGGCCGTCAGCGGAGGTCACGAAGTAGGGGCCGGGCACGGCCGGTTGTCTACAGGACGGCACCATCAGGGGGCGACCACCGGGTGGGCACGACCGGCGCAAGACTTGACGCACCGTTCAAAAACCGGGCCGCAGGCTGGGAGCAGCCCGCACCGGTGCCCTACGATCGATCGATACGGTCGCCTCGGGGAAGGGGACCTCCGGCAAGGGGGAGCAGACGTGGACCCACAGGTCGAGCAGCAGTACGCCGAGGCGGTCGCCATCGCCAACATCCCGACCCTGCTCATGACGGTGGTGCAGCTCACCGGTGAGCGCAAGTGGCTGGAAGCGCCCTACCAGCCCCGACGGGGCCGGGGCATGGGCGACAACGACAGCGGCGGCCTGCCCGAGGCCATCCAGCAGGAGATCCGCAACGCCGCCCTCGAGGCCATCGTGGCCTGGAAGGACGGCCGGCCCGTGGCCATCCCCGCCCCCGCGCCCGAGCTGCTGGTCGAGATGCTGGCCGTGATGATGGCCGAGCCCGTGCCCGACGAGTACGGCTCCATGATCGCCGCCCAGCTCGGCACCACCTCGCTGCTGCCCGAGTCCCGCATCGACGTGCCCGAGGGCTTCCGGGTCCTCATCATCGGGGCCGGGGTGTCGGGCCTGTGCACGGCCATCAACCTGCAGAAGGCCGGCATCCCCTTCACCGTCCTCGAGAAGCACGGCAACGTGGGCGGCGTGTGGTGGGAGAACCGCTATCCGGGCGCTGGCGTCGACACGCCCAACCACTTGTACTCGTTCTCCTTCGCCACCTACGACTGGACGAAGTACTTCGCCCTGCGGGACGAGCTGCACAGCTACCTCGAGCACGTGGCCGACAAGTTCGACCTGCGTAGCAACATCCGCTTCGACACCGAGGTGCTGTCGGCCGAGTACGAGGAGGCCGAGCAGGGCTGGGCCGTCACCGTGCGCAACGCCGAGGGCGAGCTCGAGACGCTGCACAGCAACGTGTTGGTCAGCGCCACGGGCATCTTCAACCCGCTGAAGTACCCGGACATCAAGGGCCTCGAGGACTTCGAGGGCGAGTGCTTCCACACCGCGGCGTGGCCGGCCGACGTCGACCTCACCGGCAAGCGGGTGGCCATCATCGGCAACGGCGCCAGCGCCATGCAGACGGGCCCCGAGATCCAGCCGAAGGTGGCCTCGCTCACCGTGTTCCAGCGCTCGGCCCAGTGGGGCGCCCCTTTCGAGCAGTTCCGCAAGGTCGTGCCCGAGCCCATGCGCTTCCTGTTCAACGAGGTCCCCGTGTACCAGTCCTGGTACCGGATGGGCCGGGGTTGGGTCTTCAACGACCGCATCCACCCCGCCCTGCAGAAGGACCCCAACTGGGAGCACCCCGAGCGCTCGCTGAACGCCACCAACGACGCCCACCGCGAGTACTTCACCCAGCACATCCACAGCGAGCTGGGTGACCGCACCGACCTCATCGACAAGGTCGTGCCCACCTACCCGCCCTTCGGCAAGCGCATGCTGATGGACAACGGGTGGTTCCGGATGCTGACCAGGGACAACGTCGAGCTCGTCACCGAGAGCGTCACCGAGATCAAGCCCCGCTCGGTGGTGGCCGCCGACGGTCGCGAGTTCGAGGTCGACGTCCTCATCATCGCTACCGGCTTCGACGTGCTGCGCTTCCTCACCACCTTCCAGGCCAAGGGCCGTTCGGGTCGCAGCCTGCGTGAGGTGTGGGACGACGACAACGCCAAGGCCTACCTGGGCACGGTGGTGCCGGACTTCCCCAACTTCTTCACCCTGTACGGCCCCAACCTGCAGCCCGGCCACGGGGGCAGCCTCATCTTCGTGGTGGAGATGCAGGTGCACTACATCATGGACATCCTGCGCAAGATGGCCGATCAGGGCCTCGGTGCCGTCGAGTGCCGCCAGGACGTGCACGACGAGTACAACGCGGGCATGGACGCGGCCCACGAGAACATGGTGTGGACCCATCCCGGCATGCAGACCTACTACCGCAACGACCGGGGCCGCATCGTGGTGAACTACCCCCACCGCAACGTGGACCTGTTCGACAAGACCCGCTCGGCCGAGCTGGCCAACGAGTTCATCGTCGAACCCCGCAACGAGATCACCGCCTCGGTCTGAGCCCTCTGATCTGAACCGCGAGAGGGGCCAGGTCGCACGTGCGATCCGGCCCCTCCCTCGCGTCAGCGGTAGCTCGTCAGTCCTCCAACCACGGTCACTCCTCCAACCACAGGAACGACACGTCGGGCTTGCCGTACAGGTTGGGGGCGAAGCCCTTCACGTTGGCCTGCATGGCGTTGATGGACGGAGCGTGGACGAGGGGGGCGAAGCGGGCCTCTTCGTCGATGATGGCGATCATCGGGGCGAAGGCCTCGGCCCGCTCGGCGGTGTCGGGGCTGACGGACGCCGCCGCGATGAGCTGCTCGAACCCGGCGGGCTCGGTCTTGCCGGCGGTGTAGTAGCCCTTGGACGAGAACACCTGGGACATGGCCAGGATGGGATCGGGGCGACCGGTCCACGCCGCGCACAGGGTGTCGTGCGCCCCCTCCTCGAAGAAGGCCTTGGAGCCGGCGCCCACCTCCATGGTCTCGAGCGTCATGTCGAAGCCGGCCTCCTTGACCTGGGCCTGGACGATCTCACCCATGCGGGCGTAGCCGGGGGCATCGAGGATCAGGCCCCGCACCTTGGCGCCGGCCATGCCCGCCCCGGCCAACAGGTCCTTGGCCTCGGTCGGGTCGTGGGGCCAGGCGTCGGCCGAGTCGGGCTGGTAGGCCCAGTAGCCGGGGGGGAAGATCTCCCACGCCGGCTCGCCTTCGCCGAAGAGCATGCCCATGTCGAGCGACTCACGGTCGAGGGCCCGGTTGAAGGCCTGGCGGGCGGCCACGTCGTTGAACGGCGCCTTGGCCGTGTTGAAGTAGCACATCCACGTGTACAGCGAGGGGGCCAGGGACACCTCGAGGTTGGCGTTGGCCTTCAGCGAGTCCACGTCGGAAGCCTGCACCCCGGTCTTGAAGTCGGCCTCGTCGGCCAGCAGGGCGTTGTTGCCGGTCTGGGCATCGGTCAGGTAGCGCATGGTGAGGGGGTCCACATAGGGCTTGCCCTCTTGCCAGTAGCCGTCGTAGCGGGTCAGCTCGAGACGGTCCCCCGGCAACCAACGCAGGAACTTGAAGGGACCCGATCCCACCGGGTTGAGGGAGAAGTCCTTGCCCGACGCCGCCACCGCCGTGGGTGAGACCATCATCCCCGTGCGGTCGGCGAAGATGAGGATGAGGGCGCTGTCGGGCCGGTTGAGGTGCAGCGTCACCTCCAGGGGTCCGGTGGCCTCGATGGAGTCGACCGAGGTCTGCTCGGCCTTGACCCGCGACCCCTCGCCGGACCGGGCCCGCTCGAGGTTGAAGCGCACGGCCTCGACGTCGAGCGGGGTGCCGTCGTGGAAGGTGACCCCGGGCTGGATCTGCAGCACCAGGGTCTGGGGGTCGGGGAAGTCCCACGAGGTGGCCAGGCCGGGCAGCGGCTCGAGCGTCTCGGGCTCGAAGTTCACCAGCCGGTCGAACAGGGGGTAGAGGGACACGTGGTCGCCACCCGATCCACCGCCGATGGGGTCGAGGGACGACGGGTTGGCCGTGTGCACGACCCGCAGGTCACCACCCCGAACCGGTTCGCCAGCGGCCTCGGTGGTGGAGGCTGCGGCACCACCGGTGGATTCGGGGGCTCCGCTGTCGGCGTCGTCGCTGGACCCGCAGGCGGCGACCAGCAGCGCCACCAGGCCGAGCGCGGACGCCCAGCGCATCCGTGCGGTCTTGGCTCTCATCGATCCCCCGTTCGACGACGAGCCCCCCGGCACGTCGATGGGACGTGACCTTGGTCACCAAGTGTCACCTGTCGAGGTCACGCCTCGCGTTCACAGGTAACTGCCAGCCGGTTCCCAGTCCCCCACATGGGATGTTCGGCACCATGGGTCCCACGTCACCACCACGGTGACACCACCACCACGGTGACACCACCACCACGGTGACACCACCACCACGACAGGGGACACGACATGGGCCGCAGGCACGACCACGATCATGACGACGACCACGATCGGGGCCTGGCTTTCGACGTGTCGACCCTCATGAGCCGCCGCCGCGCCCTCACCCTGTTCGGCGGGGTCGGCCTGGCCGCCCTGACCGGTTGCGCCGGGGCCAAGAACGTCGCGTCGGGCACCACCAGCTCGACCACGGCCGGGACCACCAGCAGCAGTGCCGCCCCCACCACCACGGCGGCGCCGACCTCGACCACCATGGCCGCCACCACCACGACGGCCGCGGCCACCACCACGACGACCGCGGCGGCGTGCACCGATCCCATCCCCGAGGAGACGGCCGGACCGTACCCCGGCGACGGCTCCAACGGCCCCAACGTGCTGGGCGAGAGCGGCATCGTGCGCCGCGACATCCGCTCGAGCTTCGGCTCGTCGACCACCACGGCCGCGGGTGTGCCCCTGACCATCGACCTCACCATCGTCGACAGCGCCACCGGCTGTGCCCCCCTGGCCGGCGCGGCGGTGTACCTGTGGCACGGCGACATCGACGGCAGGTACTCGATGTACTCGCCGGGGGTGACGGGCGAGAACTACCTGCGTGGGGTGCAGGAGACCAAGGCCGACGGCACCGTGTCCTTCACCAGCATCTTCCCCGCCTGCTACTCGGGCCGCTGGCCCCACATCCACTTCGAGGTCTACCCCAGCCTGGCCGAGGCCACCGCCGCAGGTACCCCCGTGGCCACCTCGCAGCTGGCCCTGCCCGAGGACGTGTGCAACGTGGTCTTCGCCACCGACGGCTACAGCCAGAGCGTCCGCAACATGGCGCAGACCTCGCTGGACAGCGACAACGTCTTCAGCGACGGGGCCGAGCTCGAGACCCCCACCGTCACCGGCAGTGTGGCCGCGGGCTACGTGGCCCGCCTGCAGGTCGCCGTCTGAGTCGAGCGTGGGCGGGCTCGGCGACAGGTGGTGGTGAGGGACCGGCCCGGTGCGGGTACCCCGTGTGGAGGACCTTCCATCGAGGACCGGAGCCGTCGCCATGACCGATGTCAGGCCGCCCACCACCACCAACGCGGGGATCGCTGCGGAGAGCGACGAGCACTCGCTCACCGCGGGTCCAGCAGGGCCCATCCTGCTGCAGGACCACTACCTCATCGAGAAGATGGCCCAGTTCAACCGGGAGCGGGTCCCCGAGCGGGTGGTCCACGCCAAGGGCGGTGGCGCCTTCGGTCGCTTCGAGGTGACCGACGACCTGAGCCGGTACACCAAGGCGGCCGTGTTCCAGCCGGGCACGTCGACCGAGGTGCTGCTGCGTTGCTCGACCGTGGCCGGCGAGCTGGGCAGTCCCGACACGTGGCGCGACCCTCGGGGCTTCGCGGTGAAGTTCTACACGTCAGAGGGCAACTACGACATGGTCGGCAACAACACGCCGGTCTTCTTCGTCAAGGACCCGATGAAGTTCCAGGACTTCATCCGCTCGCAGAAGCGCCGGGCCGACAACCACCTGCGCGACCACGACATGCAGTGGGACTTCTGGACGCTGTCACCCGAGTCGGCCCACCAGGTCACCTGGTTGATGGGCGATCGGGGCATCCCCCGCACGTGGCGCCACATGAACGGCTACTCGTCGCACACGTACATGTGGATCAACGAGGCCGGTGAGAAGCATTGGGTGAAGTACCACTTCAAGACGGACCAGGGCATCGAGTTCTTCACCCAGGACGAAGCCGACCAGATGGCATCGGTCGACACCGACTACCACATCCGGGACCTCTACGAGCACATCGACGACGGTGAGCTCCCCAGCTGGACGGTGAAGGTCCAGATCATGCCCTACGAGGACGCCACGGCCTACCGGTTCAACCCCTTCGACCTGACCAAGGTGTGGCCCCACGGCGACTACCCCCTGCACACGTTGGGGCGCATGACGCTCGACCGGAACCCGGCGAACTATCACACCGACATCGAGCTGGCTGCGTTCGAGCCCTCCAACCTGGTGCCCGGCATCGGTCCCAGCCCCGACAAGATGCTGCTGGGCCGCCTGTTCTCCTACCCCGACACCCACCGGTACCGCATCGGTCCCAACTACATGGACCTGCCCGTCAACTCGCCCAAGGGCACTGACCGCCACTCGTACGCCAAGGACGGGCCCATGCGCTACCAGAACCCGGGTGACCCCGTGTACGCGCCCAACTCGTACGGCGGCCCCCGGGCCCAGCCCCCGGCCCACCTGGCGGGCTGGCAGGTCGAGGGCGACATGGTGCGCACGGCCACCGACCTGCACGCCGAGGACGACGACTGGGGCCAGGCCGGGACCATGGTCCGCGACGTGCTCGACGCCGCCGCCCGCCAGCGGCTGACCGACAACATCGTCGGCCACCTGCTCAACGGGGTGACCGAGACCATCCTCGTGCGGGCCTTCGACTACTGGCGCCACGTCGACAAGGCCCTGGGCGACGAGGTCGAGCGGGGTGTGCGGGCCAAGCAGGGCCAGACCGACCCCAAGGCGGCCCAGCAGGCCAACCCGGCCCGGTCCGACGCCCAGGCCAAGGCCTGAGCTGAGCCCGCCAGCGCCGGGGCCCTGGAGGTTCAGATGCCGAGCTTGGCCGTCGCGAAGACGGCCACAGCTTCGGCGTCGCCCTGCACCTCCACCTGGGCCACCTCCCGGCGCCCGCTGAGCAGCAGGGCCAGCTCACCGGGTAGGCCGACCAGGCGGACCAGGGGCTCGCCCTTGCGGGCGTTGATGCGCTCACCGGAGTCCGACCGGATGTAGTCGACGCCGATGCCCTTCACCCGGTGGAGCTGCATGCGGGCGCTCTTGCCCAGGACCGTCCACAGGGCGTCCTGGAGATCGGGGCGGTCGGTGCGGGGCCCGCGACCGTTGGCCCGGCGCACGTCCTCGTGGTGGACGTAGAACTCGTTGAGGTTCACCACCGTGCGCAGGCGACGCAGGCGGAACGGACCCGGGGGCGGGCCCGAGCGGATGCGGGCCACCAGGTGCTCGTAGCCCTGCTCCTCGGCCCGGTCCATGAGCTCGGTGGTGTAGCGCTCGAGAGCGGGGAAGCGATCGCCCAGCAGGATGCCGGGAGCCGAGCGCAGGTCACGCTCCCGCACCACCAGGTGGGCGGCCAGGTCGGTGGTCGACCAGCCCTCGCACAGCGTGGGCGCGGCGGGGCCGAGCTCGAGGAACAGGTCGCAGAGCTCGTCCCGTTCACGACCATCCAGGGGAGCGTCCATGGCTGGTCAACCTAGGTGCCACCGCTTCCCTGCGGGGGGTCAGCGCAGACTCAGCCCAGGGGCACGGTGGCGGCGTCGTAGTCGTACATGGTGCTGGCGGTGGGTCTCTCTCCACCAACAGCCGCGTCATGGCGGGAGGCGGCCCGTAGGGCGTGGTCACGGCGCCACACCTCGCGCCAGTCCTGTAGGTGGAAGACCCGCTCCTGGGACCGGGCCAACAGCTGGGTGCGTGACGCCCGGGGCCGGCGCACCTCGTCGTAGGCGGCCAGCGCAGCCACGGGATCATCGGGCCAACGCTGCAGGCAGCGGGCGAGGACGCCGCCGTCCTCGATGGCGTGGCACGCCCCCTGGGCCAGGTAGGGCAGCATGGGGTGGGCGGCGTCGCCCAACAGGGTGACCCGGCCCTTGGACCACCACGGCAGGGGGTCGCGGTCGAAGATGGCCCAGCGCAGGGGCCGCTCGATGCACGCGGCCACGGCCCGCACCGGTTCGTGGAAGCCGGCCACGTCGGCCCGCAGGTCCTCGGCCGACCCCTCCGCCGTCCAGTCCTCCTCGGACCACGCGTCGCCGGCGGGGACGATGCCGACGAAGTTGTAGGCCCGTCCCCCCGACACCCAGTAGGACACGACCGAGCGGCCGGGCCCGTAGTAGGCCTCGCACACCCGGGGCAGCTCCACGCCCTCGAGCCGCTCGGCCGGCACCACCCCCCGTCAGCACACCATGCCCGAGAAGCGGGGGGCGTCGGGCCCCTGCAGCCAGCCCCGCACCGGGGAGTGGATGCCGTCGGCCCCGATGACGGCGTCGGCCTCGAGCACCTCGCCGCCGGCCAGTTCCACCCGCACGGCGGCCCCGGTGTCCTCGAGGGCGGTGACCTTGGAGCCCAGGCGCAGCACCCCCTCGGGCACCGCCCCCACCAGCAGGTCCATGAGATCGGCCCGGTGCACGTGGTAGTAGGGGAAGCCGTAGCGCTCCCGGGCCACGGGGCCCAGGGGGGTGCGCTGCAGCACCCGGCCCCGGCGGGCCGAGCGCACGAGGATGGCGTCGGGCTCCACGGCCACCGCGGTCAGGCCGTCACCCAGGCCCAGACGGATGAGCTGGCGCGACGCGTTGGGGGCGATCTGGATGCCGGCCCCGATGGGGCGGATGGCGCTGGCCTGTTCGAGGACGACGACGTCGACGCCCACGGCCCCCATCTCGAGGGCGGCCACCACCCCGCCGATGCCCCCACCCACGACCACGACCCGCATCGCCACCCCCCGGTGCGCCCAACCCCGGCCCACCCACCCCCGGCGGGTGCCGACCGCTGCGGATCCTCCCAGGCCCCGCCCGCCGCCGTCCATCGACGCTGACGATGGGTTGGGTCGGGTACCGGGGTAGGACTGAGGCCATGCCCCAGATCGCCACCAACACGGCCGTCGACCTCGAGGGCCTGCTGGCCTTCGTCCGCCCCCGTCACCGGGTCATCCTCGTGACCACCAGGGGTGACGGCAGCCCCCAGCTCTCCCCGGTGACGGCGGGGGTCGACGCCGAGGGCCGCCTGGTGGTGGCCACCTACCCCGAGCGGGCCAAGGTGGCCAACGTCCGCCGGACGGCCACGGCCAGCGGCCTGGTGCTGTCCGAGGACTTCAACGGTCCCTGGGTCCAGTGCGACGGAGACGCCGAGGTGATCGATCTGCCCGACGCCGTCGAGGCCCTGGTCGACTACTACCGGTCCATCTCCGGCGAGCACCCCGACTGGGACGAGTACCGCCGGGCCATGGTCCGCCAGGGCAAGTGCCTGATCCGCGTCACCCCCACCCGCTGGGGCCCCGTGGCCACCGGCGGCTTCCCCGCCCGCCTGGCCCCCTGAGCGCCAACCCCGTGACCGCCGCCGTCAAACCGGTCGACGGGCGACGGGGCGCCGGCCTATCGTCATCGCCATGATCTTGTTCCTGTGACGAGCCCGCACGCCGCCCCTTCGCGGGGGGCGTGCACCTGGTGCGACGAAGAGGCCCGTCCCCGTCGCACCACCGGCTCTCGCAGGTCCCACCGGCCTGGACCGGCGCAACCGTGGCGCCGCCGGTACCGTCAGCTGCGGCCGACGAGAGCTGTCCCGCCCGCAGCCGGGACGCCGGCCCCGCTCCCGACGGGGTGTGTCCCCATCCCACCAGCGAGGACCCCATGACCGCACGCAAGCGCACACCCCGCGACCGCAACGGTCGCGCCACCACCTCGAGCGGCCGGGTGACACCCAAGGCCGCGCCCCCGGTACGAAGCGGGCCCGGCCTCGACGACGAGCCGACGCCGCGACCCACACCCCGGCGGACGTTCGACGCCCCCACCCCGGGTCCCCGGGGGAGCCAGGCCGCACCCCGGCCCCCCGGACGTCGGGCCGGCAACCGGGGCCGCTGACCCACCCGCCGCCCTGTCCGGGTCGTCACCCCGCCGGCTGTCGCGCTCAGCGAGCGCTGAGGTCGATGGCGTTGACCCGGACAGGGCGCACGGTGACCACGACCCGCGACTCCCCCGGTCGGTCCATCTGGCGCAGGTCGACGCCGCCGTACTTCGCCCCCACCTGATCGGCGAAGGCGTAGTCCCCGTCGGGGGCGACCTCGGCGTCGCCCCGCACCTCGAGGTAGCGACCGGTGTCGGTGGGGTCCACGATGAGCAGGTCGATCACCGGGTGGCGCAGCAGGTTGCGCGTCTTCTGTCGGGTGGTGTTGAGCGAGACCCTCAGGACGCCGTCGGTGGCCTGGAACCAGACGACCGACTGCTGGGGCCGACCGTCAGGGCCGACGGTGGCCAGCACGGCCACCTTGGCGTCGAGCAGGTCGAGGTGGGAGTCGGGGATCTGGGCTTGCGTCATACCCCGGGCCTACCATCCCCCCCGGCACAGCCACCGAAGCAGAGGAGACGACGCCATGGCACTGACCGCGCTCGACTACGAGGAGATCCGCCAGCTCGTCGCCCGCTACAACTTCGCCGTCGACTTCGGCGATGTGGAGGGGTGGGCCGACTGCTTCACCGCCGATGGGCTGTTCCTCTGCACCCCCGAAGGTGGGCCCCTCACCGGTCGCCACCAGGGACGCGATGCCCTGGTGGCCTACGCGAAGACCCACTACGGCCTGAGCAAGGGCAACGCCCGGCACTGGAACTGGAACCTGGAGATCGCGGGCGACGGCGATGCCGCCACCATGCGCTGCTACCTGAGCGCGTACTCGGCGACATCGGCTGATGGGCCGGCCAAGCTGCGCTCCACCGGCGTCTACCGGTACAAGCTGGCCAAGGTCGACGGCGCCTGGCGCTTCGCCGAGCGCCACATCCACGTCGACCCCCAACTGCCCGCCTGACCCCTCGGGCAGTCCTGCTACGAGCTGCAGGACAACATCGAACAGCCCACCCGGTGGCGGGCCCACTCGGGGCGACGGGCGGCGAAGCGCTCCCGGCCCGGCTGCTCGTCGTAGGGGTGGCGCAACACGTCGAGCAGCTCGACCACCAGGGAGGGATCACCGGCCTCGGCCGCGTCGATGGCCTCCTGGGCCAGGTAGTTGCGCAGCACGAAGCGGGGGTTGAGGGCGTCCATCCGGCGGCGACGCTCGTCGTCGTCCAGGCCGCCTTCGACCACCCGTCGGCCCCAGGAGCGCAGCCAGGCCACGATGGCGTCACCGACGTCGCCACCCACCTCTTCGGGCTGGTACCAGGCGTCAGCCAGGGGGGACAGCAGCTCGTCGTCGGTGCGCTCGCCGTCGCCCCCGGTGGGCACCAGGGCCAGGTCGCGGAAGAACAGCACCTGGTCGACCTCGGTGCGGGTGAGCACGCCGAACAGCTCGTCGATCAGGGCGCTGTCGCCCTCGTGCACGTCACCCCAGCCCAGGCGGGCCGACATCATGGCGCTGAACGTGGCGCTGTAGCGGGCCGCGTAGCCATCGAGGGCGTTCTGCAGGGGCTCGACCTCGTCGGTCAGGGCGACCACGGCCTGGGCCAGCTGCAGCAGGTTCCACTGCACGATCTGGGGCTGGGCCCCGTAGCGGTAGCGGCGCATGCCGGCGTCGGTGGTGTTGGGCGTCCACCCCGGGTCGAAGCTCTCCAACCACCCGTAGGGCCCGTAGTCGATGGTCAGGCCGAGGATGGACAGGTTGTCGGTGTTGAGCACGCCGTGGACGAACCCCACCCGCATCCAGTGCACGACCAGCTCCGCGCTGCGCGAGCACACCTCGGCGAACCACGCCTCGACCACGGCCTTGTCCACGGGCTGGGTGGGATCGTCCCCGGCGGGCACCAGGTGGGAGAAGTCGTCGCGGATGGTGACGTCGACGAGCTGGCGGAGCAGGTCGAGGTCGCCCCGGGCCGCGGGCAGCTGGAAGGTGCCGAAGCGGGTGAACGAGGGGGCCACCCGGCACACCACGGCACCGGGCTCGGGGGCGGGGTGGCCGTCGTAGAGCACGTCGCGTACGACGGCGTCACCCGTGACCACCAGGGACAGGGCCCGGGTGGTGGGGATGCCCAGGTGGGCCATGGCCTCGCTGCACAGGAACTCGCGGACGGAGGAGCGCAGCACGGCCCGACCGTCGGCGGTGCGGGAGTAGGGGGTGGGCCCGGCCCCCTTGAGCTGCAGGGTCTGGTGGCCACCATCCCGGTCGAGCACCTCGCCCAGGGCGATGGCCCGGCCGTCACCGAGCTGACCGGCCCAGTTGCCGAACTGGTGGCCGCCGTAGCAGGCGGCGAAGGGGTCGGCCCCCCGGGGGACCCGGTTGCCGCTGAAGACGGCGGCGAAGTCAGCCGTCTGGCACACCGCAGGGTCGAGGCCCAGCAGGTCGGCCACCTCGGGTGACCACGCCAGGGTCACGGGGGCGGCCACAGGGGTGGGAGCCACCCGGCTGAAGGCGGCGCCCACCACCTGGCGGCGCCGGTCGGAGCTGTCGGGATCAGCCGGCAGCTCCGCGGTGAAGCGGTTGTCGAAGGGCAGCTGGTCGAGGTCGCTGACCAGCATGTCCCTGGCAGCAGGTGCGCCATTGCGGTTCTGTCCGACGGGAGGGGTGCCGACGACGGTCATAGCCTCGACGGTACCGGGGACAGCACCCGTCAGCTGGGT
Source organism: Acidimicrobiales bacterium (assembly GCA_038255145.1). GTDB lineage: Bacteria > Actinomycetota > Acidimicrobiia > Acidimicrobiales > CAIXPF01 > WHTX01. The sequence goes on along the minus strand of JBBSLP010000004.1, from coordinate 4,754 downwards.
GTCAGGCGGCGCAGAGCTGGCAGGCGGAGAAGTCGGCGAACTCGACCTCGGTGAGCTCGTCGATGCAGTCCCCCGAGCCGTGGGTGTGGCACCAGGTGTCGCCGAAGGGGGACAGCTCGATGCTGTGCCCGCCGACGGCGATCTCCTCCATGCCGGCTTCCATGTCCACGTAGATCACTCGTGCGCTCATGCTCTGCACCTTCCGTGCCGTGCCACTGCGGGCGCCATGGGCTACCCGGCCCGCCCGGGCCCTACTCGGTGTGTGACCGACGACCCCTGCGGAGCCGTCTGCTGACCTGACGATACTGTCAGGTCGAGGGCTGGCGGCAAACCGCCCTCAGGCCAGCACGCCCCGCACGACGCTGACCCCGCTGTGGGTGGGGAGGCCGTCGACGGGCTCGTCGGACACGTCGACCACGGGGAAGGCGGCGGGGTCCACCCCAGCCGGCACCAGGAAGCGGCCCGGACCCTGGTAGGGGCCGAGGGAGACCATGCCCTGCACATCGCGGTCGATGAGCCACACCTCGAGGTACCCGCCCACTGCGGTGGGGGCATCGTGGAGGTCGATGTCGAGGTAGTAGGCGCCGTCGTGCTCGACCAGGGTGGCCCGGCCCGACGTGCCCCGCCCCACCGGGGCCAGGCCCTCGTTGCTCAGCGTGGCGACCTCCAGAGGTCGACCGCCCGGCCCGTCGTCGCGCCCCACCAGCACGGCCGCGGCCAGGCCGAGGACGACGACGACGGCCGCGGCGACGTGCACGGGAGGCCGGCGCCACCGGGATGGGGGCCGGCGGGAGCGGGGCTGGCGGGGCTGGCGGGTTCCAGCTGGCGCGGTCCGCTCATGGACGGCGGGCGGCCGGAAGCTGCCGGCCTGCTCGGGCAGGGGTTCCCAGGGTTCGTCCTGGGCCACGTCGTCGAGCTGGGAGAGGATGCCGGCCCACACCCCGGGCGGGGGGGCCACCAGGTCGTGGTCCTCGGGCACCAGGTCGGCCGCGACCGAACGCAGGTCGTCGAAGCTGTCGTCCTCGGGCCCGTCGACGGGCACGTTGTCAGGCATGTCACCGTTCCGTGCTCGCACGCGGCCCTCGCGATCTGTGGCGAAGGTGGGTGATGCTGCATTCGTTCCCGATCGTCCCGCAGATCGGTTTCGACGGTAGCGACACAGGACCGTCAACGTCTGACCGTGCGGGCCGTCCCGGCGACGCCGGCCGAACAGGGTTCAGCGGGCCATGCGCCCGCCGTCCACGGGATAGATGCCGCCGGTGACGAACGAGGCGTCGTCGGAGCACAGGAAGGCGACCAGCGCGGCCACCTCGTCGGCCTCGCCGTAGCGGCCCAGGGGCAGGGCGGCGGCCAGGCGGTCGTGCACGGCCTGGGGGTCGTCACCGCTGATCCCCTTCTCCAACGAGCGCATCATCTGGGTCTCGATGGGGGCGGGGCACACGGCGTTGACCCGGATGCCCTGGGGTGCCAGCTCGATGGCCGCCGACTTGGTCATGCCCACCACGGCGTGCTTGGAGGCGCCGTAGGCGATGATGCCGGGGGTACCGCTGAGCCCGGCCACCGACGCGGTGTTGACGATGGCGGCGCCGGGTCGGCCGGCCATGACCGGGGCCGCGTGCTTCATGCCCAGCCACACCCCTTTGACGTTGACGGCCAGGACCCGGTCGAACTGCTCCTCGGGGTACACGGTGAGCGGGGCGACCACGCCTTCGATCCCGGCGTTGTTGAACAGCACGTCGACGGCCCCGAAGGCCTCGACGGCGGCGGCCACGTAGGCGGCCACCTCGGCGTCGAGGGTGACGTCGGCGGCCACGGCCACAGCCCGGCCTCCGGCCTCGGTGACCAGGCGCACGGTGCCGTCGAGGTCGGTGGCGGTCAGGTCCACGGCCACCACCGCTGCCCCCTCGGCGGCGAAGCGCACCGCGGCGGCCCGGCCGATGCCGCCGGATGCCCCTGTAACCACCACGACCCTGCCTGCGAACCGGTTGTCCCCCATGGGCGGGGACGCTAGTGCGTCGTCCCTGGTGGCGACGCTGGACCGGGCCTAGGATCGGCGTCTGCCCCGCCGCCGGGCGGGGGAACGGGGGGACGGCATGAACGTGGTGCTGGTGCACGGGGCGTGGCACGGCGCGTGGGCGTGGGACGGCGTGGTGGCCGAGCTCGAAGCCCGGGGGGTGGGGGTCGAGGCCGTCGAGCTCCCCTTCACCGGCTTCGGTGACGACGCCGCCGCCGCGGCCGCCGCCATCGATCGGGCCGGGCCCGACGCCGTGGTCTGCGGGCACTCCTACGGCGGGTTGGTCATCTCGGCCGCGGCCCGGGGGCTGCCGGTGAGCCGGCTCGTCTACCTGTGCGCCCTCATGAGCGACGAGGACGAGAAGCCCTTCGCCGCCATGACCAGCCACCGCACCGCGCTGCGCGACGCCATGATCGACGTGGACGGCCGCTCAGGCATCGACCCAGACCACGCCCGGGCCGCCTTCTACGCCGATGCCGACGACGACGTGGTGGCCGCCATCCTGCCCCGCCTGCGCACCATCCCCGGCCGGGGCGCCCCGCCCATCGACGGGACCGACCCGGCGTGGCGCCACGTGCCGTCCACCTACGTGGTGTGCACGCGGGACCAGGCCCTGCACCCCGACGCCCAGCGCCACATGGCCCGCCACGCCACCGAGGTCGTCGAGTGGGATGCCGACCACTCCCCCTTCCTTACCCGGCCGGGCCTGCTCGCCGACCTGCTGACCGGGGGCTGAGCGGCCGACAGGTCCGAGTCGGCGGCGAGATCGCCGGGCTCCGGACGCGCACCCGCCGGGACCGCTGCGGTCCCGGCGGATGACCAGCAGCCCGGCACCGTGGCGAACGGCACCGAACCGGGATCTCTGGAAGGCCAGCTAGGCCATCGTCATCCGCATGACGCCGTGGACTGGTTCCAGGCGCAGGGGACCGATTTGCCCGACAGCTCGATGATGTCGCCCTGGGTCTCCCAGCCCTGGATGGCCGAGTTGTAGACCCCCAGCTCGGAGCCCTCGACCCAGTAGGCGTCCTTGTTGCCGTCCATGTTCGTCCTGATGCCGGACAGGTAGGCGGCCGGCGTCATGTCGATGGTGCGCATGGCGATGAGCATGTTGGCCCGGGTCAGCCCACCGGGCAGGGCGCCGGCGATCTGGAAGACCTGGGCGTAGCTCCACCCGAAGGCCAGACCGGCACCCATGTAGCCCGAGGTCTTGTAGTCCATGCCCGCCTTGGCCAGCAGGTCGCGACCGAACACGATGTAGGGGTTGTTGTCCTCACCGGGCGAGCCGATGTCCCGGATGCCGCCACCGACGATCCACCACCCGTTCGAGGCGTCACCCACGGCCTTGGAACCGACGTAGGTCGAGTTCTTGCACACCGAGGACACGAACTTGTAGGGCGTGTTCTCCTTCATGCCGTTCTCGGCTGCAGCGGTGATGGCCTGGGCACAGGGCGTGCCCGTCATCATCTCGATGAACACCTGGGGGTTCTTGGACGCCAGCGTGGTCATGGGGTCGGTGACCGTGGCCGCCGCCGGTTCGATGAACTCGACCTGGTAATCGATGCGGTCCTTGTTGGGGGACTGGGCGAAGTAGGCCCGGAGCGACTGGTCGTAGACCTTGCCGAAGTCGTTGTTCATGGCCAGCGCGGCGATGGTGACCTTGCCCGGGGGGAACTCGTCGAAGTGCTGGTCGATGAAGTTGCCCCACAGCAGGGCTTCGATGTTGTACGACAGGAGCATGCCCGTGGTCCACGGGTGGTTCACCGGATCACCCCAGGCCGGGTGCCCGGTGCTGCTGAAGAACTGCGGGATGCAGCGCTGGTTGAGCTTGTCGTAGGTGCGCAGCGTGCTCGGCGACCCCTGGGTCATGACCGCGAAGACCTTCTCCGAGTCGATGAGCTCGTCCACCAGCGGGATGGTGCGGGCGGGGTCGTAGCCATCGTCCTTGAGGATCTGGTTGACCTTGCGGTTCTTGCCCAGCGAGTCGGTGAACGCGCCATCGGCGGCGTAGTAGTCGAGCATCACCGACATGGCCTTGTTGATGTTCACGGCGTCAGCGGCGACACCCGACGCCGGGCCGGCCGCACCCAACTTGATCTCGGTGTCGGTGAGGCCTTCGGTGTTGCTCCACCCCGCTGAGCACTTGCTGAGGTCGGTGGTGAACCCCTCGGGCCCGAGGACCGTCTTGCCGTCGGCCTGCAGGCCCCAGCCGTTGTCCTTGATGCGGGCCACCGTGGCCGCCCGCTGCTCCGCCCACAGCGCCTCCCACCCCTCCATTGAGGTGGGATCGGCCTTCACCGTCGTACCCGCCTCCGTGGTGGCCGTACCCCCCACGTCTTTGCCCGCGATGTCCTTGCCGGCGGCGTTGTCGACGAGCTTGGAGTCCGCGGCGTCGTTGTCGCTGCCCCCGCCGCACGCGGCGGCGATCATGGCCATGCTCACGACCGATGCGACGAGCGCGCCTCGTTTGAACCTCATGCTGCCCCCTCCAGGCTGTGGGCCACACCGTAGGTAGATGTGACGGATTTCACCGTAGTGGGAACCGGTGGCGAAGATGCAGCGGGCTGAACAGCGATTCGCCGACACCCCTACCCAGCAGCCGCTAGATGATTGGCTCCAAGCCCGTCAGTGGTCGTAGGCGATGAGCGAGCGTGCGGGTGTGGGTTGGTGGGTTGTTTCGTTGTGCCAGATGGCGGCAGTGAGTGCGAGGATTCGTTGTAGGACGCGGGCGCAGACACCGGCT